>NZ_LSIC01000015.1 GCF_001556045.1 Bradyrhizobium sp. CCH5-F6 | reverse complement strand
CCTTCTCCCCTTGTGGGAGAAGGTGGCGCGAAGCGCCGGATGAGGGGTTCTATCCGCGTGCACATGTGTACGCGGATAGAACCCCTCACCCGAATGCGCCCGTTGCAGCAGCGGTGCTGCCCTCTCCCACAAGGGGCGAGGGCACATCAATGTCCATCTCGTTCGCGGTTACGTAAGATGTAAGCCGCAAGCGTGAAGCATCACCCCTCGAACGCGTCGATCGACGCCTGGCTCCCGCGCGACACCAGTGTCTCGTCGGCCGCCGGCAACACCTCGCCCTTGTCGCGAAACCGGTTCGTGATCGGATAGCGGCGGTCGCGACCGAAGATCCTTCGCGTCACCTTCACGCCGGGCGCGGCCTGGCGGCGCTTGTATTCGGCGACGTTGAGCAGATGGTCGATGCGGGTGACCGTCTCGCGATCGAAGCCGGCGGCGATGATCTGATCCAGCGGCTGCTCGCGCTCGACAAGGCGCTCCAGGATGGCATCGAGCACGTCATAGGGCGGCAGCGAATCCTGGTCGGTCTGGTTCTCGCGCAGCTCCGCGGTCGGCGGGCGCGTGATGATGTCGGGCGGGATCACCTCCCCGGAGGGGCCAAGCGCGCCTTCCGGCTTCCAGCTATTGCGCAACGCCGCCAGGCGAAACACCTCAGTCTTGTAGATGTCCTTGATCGGATTGAAGCCGCCATTCATGTCGCCATAGAGCGTGGCATAACCGACCGACATTTCCGACTTGTTGCCTGTGGTCACCACCATCAACCCGGTCTTGTTGGAGATCGCCATCAACAGCGTGCCGCGGGTGCGGGCCTGAAGGTTTTCCTCGGTGATGTCAGGCGGCAGATTCTTGAAGATGCCGGACAGGATGGTCTCGAAGCCGTTCACAGCCTCGGCGATCGGCAAAACCTCGTAGCGAATGCCGAGATGGCCCGCGAGCTCGCCGGCATCCGCGATCGAATGTGGTGCGGTGTAGCGATAGGGCAGCATCACGCCATGCACCTGGTCGGCGCCGAGCGCGTCGACCGCGATCGCGGCGCACAGTGCGGAATCGATGCCGCCGGAGATGCCGAGCAGCACGCCGGGAAAGCCGTTCTTGACGACGTAGTCGCGCAGGCCCAGCACGCAGGCGGCGTAGTCGGCCTTGTCACCCTCGGGCAGTCCGGCGATCGGGCCCGTGCAGCGCCAGTCGTCGCCGTTGCGCGTGAAACGCAGCGTGACGATGCTCTCCTCGAAGGCGGGCAGTTGCGCCGCGAGCGAGAGATCGCCGTTGAGCGCGAAGGATGCACCGTCGAACACCAGTTCGTCCTGGCCGCAGACCTGGTTCAAATAGACCAGCGGCAGTCCGCTCTCGGTCACGCGCGCCACCGCGACGGACAGGCGCACGTCGCTCTTGTCGCGGGCGTAAGGCGAGCCGTTCGGCACGAGGATGATCTCGGCGCCGGTCTCCGCCAGCGTCTCGACCACGTTCTCATAGTCCTCGGACTCCTCCAGCCAGATGTCCTCGCAGATCGGCACCCCGATCCGCACACCGCGCACGGTGACGGGACCGGCGGCAGGGCCGCGCGAGAACAGCCGCTTCTCGTCGAACACGCCGTAATTCGGCAGGTTGCACTTGAAACGCAAGCTCGCGATGCGGCCGCCGTCGAGCAGCGCGCAGGCATTGTAGAGCCTGCCCTCCTCGACCCAGGGCGTGCCGACCAGCATCGCGGGCCCGCCGTCGGCGGTCTCGCGCGCGAGGCTTTCGATCGCGGCGCGGCAGGCGGCCTGGAACGCCGGCTTCTGCACCAGGTCTTCCGGTGGATAGCCGGCGATGAACAGCTCCGGAAACAGCACGAGGTCGGCACCGTCGGCGGCAGCACGCGCACGCGCGGCGCGCACCTTCGCCGCATTGCCCTCCACGTCGCCCATGGTCGGGTTGAGCTGGGCGAGCGTGACCGAGAATGTGTTGAGACGTTCGGTCATCGCGCTCTCTCCGGCACCTCTCCCGAAGGCAGAGGTCGAATTGCATCGCAGATGCAATTCGGGTGACGGGTTACGATCTCTCGTGGGATCTGAGCCCCTTCACCCGATTTACGCTCGACGATGCTGCGCATCGGATCTTCTCCGGGAGCTACATGAACCCCAATCGCTCGATGATGGCGATGATCCAGAACGCGCCGGTCATGAGGAGCGCGACGCCGACTGCTGCCGAGCCCATGTCCTTGACCCGGCCGATCTGCTTGTCGTGGTCCAGGGTCAGGCGGTCGGCGAGCTTCTCGATCGCGGTGTTGAGCAGCTCGACCACCAGCACGAACGCGACGGAACACACTAGCTCGACCGCGCGCATCGCGGTCGCGCCGATGAACCAGGCGAGCGGCACCGACAGCAGGAGCGCAAAGATCTCCTCGCGAACCGCCTGCTCCGACCGGAACGCAAAAGCCAGACCGTTCCGGGAATTGATCGTGGCCTTCCAGATCCGCAGCAAGGTTTCAGAGCCCCGCAGCGGCCGGAATTGGCTGAGCCTTGCCGGCGCGTTCCTGCTTGAGGAGTTCCGCGACCAGGAAAGCCATGTCGATGGATTGCTCGGCGTTGAGGCGGGGATCGCAGACCGTGTGGTAGCGGTCGTTGAGATCCTCATCCGTGATGGCGCGGGCGCCGCCGAGACATTCGGTGACGTTCTGGCCGGTCATCTCCAGATGCACGCCGCCGGCGTGGGTACCTTCGGCGGCATGGATCGCGAAGAACGACTTCACCTCGGACAGGATGCGGTCGAACGGCCGCGTCTTGTAGCCCGAGTTGGAGGTGATGGTGTTGCCGTGCATGGGATCGCAGGACCAGACCACCACCCTGCCCTCGCGCTTCACGGCGCGCACCATGTTCGGCAGATGCTCGCCGATCTTGTCCGAACCGAAGCGGCCGATCAGCGTCAGCCGGCCCGGCTCGTTGTCCGGGTTGAGCACGTCGATGAGCTTGAGCAGCTCGTCGGCCTTCAGAGACGGACCGCACTTCAGCCCGATCGGGTTCTTGATGCCGCGGAAATATTCGACATGGCCGTGATCGAGCTGACGGGTGCGATCGCCGATCCAGATCATGTGGCCGCTCGTCGCATACCAGTCGCCTGTCGTGGAATCGACCCGGGTCATGGCCTGCTCGTAGCCGAGCAGCAGGGCCTCGTGGCTGGTGTAGAAATCGGTCGCGCGCAGCTCCGGATGGCTTTCGAGATCGAGGCCGCAGGCGCGCATGAAGTTGAGCGCATCGGAGATGCGGTCGGCCAGCTCCTTGTAGCGGCGGGACTGCGGCGAATCCTTGAGGAAGCCGAGCATCCATTGATGCACGCTGCCGAGATTGGCGAAGCCGCCGGTGGCGAAGGCGCGCAGCAGGTTCAGCGTCGCGGCCGACTGGCGATAGGCCATCAGCTGGCGCTGCGGATCGGGTACGCGCGCTTCCCTGGTGAAGGCGATGTCGTTGACGATGTCGCCGCGATAGCTCGGCAGCTCGACCCCGTTCAGCTTCTCGGTCGGCGATGAGCGCGGCTTCGCGAACTGCCCGGCGATGCGGCCGACCTTCACCACCGGCACCGCGCCGGCATAGGTGAGCACCACCGCCATCTGGAGCAGCACGCGGAAGAAGTCGCGGATGTTGTTGGCCCCGTGCTCGGCGAAGCTCTCGGCGCAGTCGCCGCCCTGAAGCAGGAAAGCCTCGCCGGCCGCAACCCGCGCCAGCGCCTTCTTCAGATTGCGCGCCTCGCCGGCGAACACCAGCGGCGGAAACGTCGCAAGCTGCGCCTCGACGTCGGCCAACGCCTTGGCGTCGGGATAGTCGGGCACCTGTAGCACCGGCTTGCTGCGCCAGGACTCGGGCGTCCACCGCTCGGACATCGCAACCTCTCCGTGAAGCAAAAAGCACAACCCGATCTGTGGGTTGCGAGGGCCGCCTTATACACAGGCTGGCTCCCGACCGCCAGTTGTAAATCCATTTCGCACCGCAAACCCTTGCGGGAAAAGCCGGATTCGCATTTGTTTGGCGCCGGCAACGAAACTCACGGGACACCGACCGCCCATGGACGCGGCACTGGACGACGTTTTTATCGACGAGATCAGCTTTCCTGCGACCGACGGCTATGCGCTGGCCGGCACCCTGTTCCTGCCACGCGGCGCCAAGCGCCATGCCGTCCTGATCAATTCGGCGACCGCCGTGCCACGCAAGATCTATCGGGGCTTTGCCTCCTACCTCGCCCATCGCGGCTGCGCGGTGCTGACCTACGACTATCGCGGCATCGGCGGCTCCCGGCTGCCGGCGATGGTCGGCTACAACCGCCCGAAATCGCTGGTCGGCTTCAAGGCATCGATGTCCGACTGGGCCGAGCTCGACGTCACCGCCGCGGTCAGCTGGATGCGTGAGCGCTATAGCAGCCTGCCCCTCGCCTATGTCGGCCATTCCTTCGGCGGCCAGGCGCTCGGACTGATCGCGAACAACAGCGAGATCTCGCGCGCCGCGTTCGTGGCCTCGCAGGCGGCAACCTGGCGGCTGATGACCTCGCCGGAAAAATATCGCGTCTTCGCTTTCATGAACCTCGTTGGCGTACCGCTGACGCACGCGCTCGGTTATGCCCCGGGCTGGGCCGGCGTCGGGGAGGATTTGCCCAAGGGCGTCTTCCTGCAATGGGCCGAATGGGTCTCGAGCCCGCGCTATCTCTTCGATTCAAGACTGCCGGCGCTCGAGAACTTCGCCAGGTTCAAGGGCGAGCTGCGCGCGCTGTGCTTCTCCGACGATCCCTGGGCCACGCGCCCCGCGGTCGAGTTGCTCGCGAGCGGTTTCTCGGCCATCAAGCCGGAGGTGCTCACGGTCAAGCCGCCCGAGGTCGGCGCCAGGGCGATCGGCCATTTCGGCTTCTTCCGCCCCGATCACCGCGACACGCTGTGGCGCGGCGTGGCGGAGTGGATTCAGGGGGAATGAGGCTGCGTCACCGGATGATCGTCGTCAGAGACGAGTAGCGCCTGTTCGGCTTGGCTTCGCCCGGCGCAAACTGCGCGAAGGCGTCGCTGACGCGCACCGCCGGCGGCGTGTCACCGGCGAAGCGGAATTCCTTCGGCCGCGGCGCGTAGAAGCTGGCGCGGTAATATGCGTCGTCGAAGCGTGCCTCGCCGCCCCCGAACAATGCGTCGCAGGCGAGCAGGAGCGCGTAGACTCCCGCGACCGCAGCGACGATCTCCCTGAGAATTGACATGCTGATGCCCTGCCCTGTTGCAGGCAGGATGCAGATCAGTTCCAAAGCTCTGGTTTAAAGCGCAGTGCTTCTCGTCCGCACGGTTTGCCGCTGCTGGACGGATTGCAGACAATTTTAACGACCCCGGCGAACGCGCGCTGTGACCGGCGGCTTCACTGCCGGGCGCTGAGAAGGCAGGCTGCAAGTTCGGTCCGGTTGTGCACGCCGAAGCGCCGGCACAGATTCGCGACGTGCTCCTTCACGGTCTGGTCGGATATCCCCATTTCGCGGGCGATCTCCTTGTTGGTCTGGCCACGGCAAACCCGGATGGCGACATCCGCCGAGCGCGGCGGCAGCGATGCCGACAGCATCCCGGCCGTCTCGGGCTGACGGCCCGGGCTACGATCGGCTTGCAGCTCGCCCGCATTCATCATGTTGGTCAGCGCCAGCGAGCCGGCCCGGCATAGCATCTCCATGCGCAATCGTGCCCGCGGCGTATAGGGTGCGCCCGTCTCCGTCGTCGCAGTGAAGAGCACGCCGATGATCTTCCGGCCGCACCACAGCGGCCCACCCATATTGTAGGCGAAGCCCCATTCATGCAGCATCTCGAAGCTCGGGCTTTGCCGCCATTGCTGCGGGCCGATCACGGTTTCGCCGTCGACCGCGCAGCCGCGGGTCATGATGCAGTCGAGCACGGGGTCGTGCTTCCAGAAGCCGGCCTTGTAATTGTCGAGCAGACCATCGGCGACGTGGCGGCTATAGACCAGGGCGGGCTCGATCCCGTCGAGCAGGTAGAGACCGACGGTCGGCGATCCCGTAAGCTCGGTGATTGCTGAGCAACAGGCCGCGCCCAGTGCACGCACCGAACGGCTCTCGGCGATGGACATCAAACGATCCGCCAGCTGGCCCTCAGGCAGACGGTCAAACTGCTCCTGCTCGGCCCTCACCGCCACTCCTCGCGCGACGTGCGCCATTTCGTTTTGTTATAGGCTTAAAACTTCTTCTTCGCCTGTTCTCCGGTCAAGCGGAAAGAAGCGGCAGAACCGTGCTTCGCAGGCTCAGCTTTACGGCAGAGCAGCAACGGCGATCCCCCCATGATGGGGGATTGCCGGTCTGCCCGCTTCATCCCTAGCATTTGCCCATCGTGATCGCGTGACGACATCACGCGGTTCCGACGGGGTCACGTCACCATCGCGAGCTGCCTGCTCACCCGCGCGCCAACGGCCTTGGCGCGCGACGGCAGAGCTTTGCCGACGGACGCCGTTCCCGCGGTCCCGATCCTCCCCGCCGATCGCGCGGCGGAGCAACAGCTTGACGTGGAGATACCGACCATGAGCCTTTCCATGCAACGCGCCGCCAGGCCTTCCACGACGCCATCAGTGGCCGAGTTCCACGCGCGCCTCGACGCCGTGCTGCCACTGGTCGAGGCCCGCGCGGCCGAGGCCGAGGCGCAGGGCTATCTCACCGACGACGTCGTCGCCGCGCTTCGCAAGGCCGGCATCTACACGATGCTGTTTCCCCGCGAGGTCGGTGGCGCAGAGCTTCTGCCATACGACGCCATGACCGTGATCGAGCGCCTTGCCTATGCGCATGCATCCGCCGGATGGTGTGCGATCGGCAACAACATGGAAGGCACGACGCTCGCCATCTATGTCGAGGACGAGGGCATCAAGAAGGTCTTCGCAAAAGGCGCCGACATCACCATCGCCGGCAACGGAGTCCCGCGGGGCTTCGCCCGTCCGGTCGACGGCGGCTACATGATCCGCGGCAACTGGGCCTATGGCAGCGGCATCCAGCATGCCGAATGGGTCCATTCCGGCTGCTTCGTCACCGACGCATCCGGCAAGGACATGGTGTTCGGTCCCAACGGACAGCCCAAGATCGTCGTCACCCACCATCCGCGGGCGACCATCAAGCTGATGGGCAATTGGGACGTGCTCGGCCTGCGCGCCACCGGAAGCTTCGACTACACGCTCAGCGAGGGCGACGAGCTGTTCGTGCCGACACACATGACCTACGATTTCGACATCGGCGCGCCGCGTCGCGGCGGCGTGCAGGGCGCGCTGGGGCTCGCGGGCTATAGCGCCTGGTCGCACTCGAGCTGGGCGGTCGGGGTCGGCCGCCGCATGCTCGACGAACTCGTGAAGGTCATCGTCCCGCGCCAGGATCCCTTCGGCAAGTCGTGCGAGAGCGCCAGCTTCAAGTTCCAGTTCGCGCAGGCCGAGGCTCGTTTTCGCGCGGCACGTGCGCTGGTGCACGAAACCTGGAAGGAGGTCTCCGAGACCTGCGCCGCCGGCGAAAGTCCCTCGCTGGCGCAAATGACAATGATCAAGCTGTCGCTGCGCCACATCCACGACGTCCTGTCCGACGTCTCGACCTTCGCGCACCGTGCAGCCCGGGGCGCCTCGCTGCACAACACGCCGATGCAGCGCTTCTATCGCGACATCCACTCGGGCACCCAGCACATCCTGATGGCCGACCAGATCGTCGAGGAATGCGGTCGTGCGCTGCTCGGCCTTCCCGGGCCGGACGCGCAATGGACAGTGTTCGGGGTGACTGGCTGAGCGCGCAGGAGGTCGGCGTGAACGGATCCCGCATCGTTGGCTTCTGCGGCAACAGCTGGCGGCCGGCAAGATCGCGCGTGCTCGTTGAAGCCGTTGCGGCCGATCTCCTGGCACAACACGCGCTCAAGACCGACATCCTCGACCTCGTCGATGCCGGCCAGGGCATCGCCGCGTTTACCCGCAACGGGCTCGACGACCGCGCGCGCGACCTCGTCGAGGCGATCGAGCATGCCGATGGCCTGGTGATCGGTTGCCCGGTGTTCCAGGGCTCCTATCCCGGCCTGTTCAAGCACGTCTTCGACCTGATCAAGCCCGGCGTGCTGCGCAATCGCCCGGTGCTGCTGACAGCGGTCGGCGGCGGGTTGCGCCACTCGCTGGTGGTCGAGCATCAGCTCCGTCCGTTGTTCGGGTTCTTCGAGGCCTGCACGGTGTCGACCGCGATCTATGCGAGCAGCGACGAACTGGCGTCGGGCGTCCCACTGGCGCCAATGATTGCCGCTCGCCTCGCCAACGCCGTGGAACAATTCGCAGCGCTCGTCGGCGACCGCCGGGCCAACGCCGCATGACCCCTCTTGCGCTGCTGTGCCCAGACAGGCTGCCTTCAACCGGAGACGTCAATCATGCTTGAGACCGTCAAACCCTCGCCCGACCTCACCGGCTTTGCTCGCGCGGAATACGACATCAATGGCGTGCGCACCGTCGTTCACACCATCGGAAGCGGCCCCCCGCTGGTGTTCCTGCACGGTACCGGAACGTTCACCGGCTTTGAGATGGCACGCGACTGGGCGAAGCGGCACACCGTCATCATTCCCTATCAGGTCGGTTTCGGCGACTCCGGCGATGCGGTCTGGATCGATACGATCGAGGATCATGTCCTCCAGACCATGGACTTGCTCGACAAGCTGGGACTCGCGACGTTCGATCTTGCCGGATTTTCGCTCGGCGGGTGGCTCGCCGCCGAGTTCGCCATCCGCCAGCCGCATCGCGTCCGCAAGCTGGTGCTGGTCGCGCCCGCCGGCCTCGTGGTTGCGAGCGCGCCGGCCCCCGGCCTGTTCGAGATCGCGCCACAGGATTTGCCGGCCTATCTCGCGAACGATCCGTCGAACGCGCTCCGTTACTTTCCCAAGTCGCCGGATCCTTCATTCGATGCCCGCCTCGGGCGCGAAGTGACTGGCTTCGCCAAGCTGATCCGCGACGATCCACAAGGCAATCCGAAGCTCGCGCATTGGCTGCACCGGATCACAATGCCGACGCTGATCTTGTGGGGCGACTCCGATCGCCTGCGCCCAACGGCGCAAGCCGAAGCCTGGAAGGCGGGGCTGCCCGACGCGCGGGTGACGCTGGTGCCGACCACCGGACATCTGGTGTTCGAGGAAACGCCCTCCGCCGCGCACCACGTGACCGATTTTCTTGCCGAGTAGCTCAACAGAAGGACACCACCATGATCGAGATGCCGCCGGGCGTAACCCCTGCCAAGGACGGTTTTGGGAACATCGTCTGGAACATTCTGGGCCAGACCTACACGCTGAAGCAACACTCCGAGGCGTCGATGGCCTGGCACGCCGTGTTTCCCGACGGCACCTTCGTGCCGCCACACGTTCATCCGACCCAGGACGAATTCGTCTACGTGCTGAGCGGCCGCTACGATCTCTGGCTCGACGGCAAGGACCTGGTGGCGACCGCCGGGGACCTCGTGCGCATGCCCAAAGGCATTCCCCACGGCATCTTCAACAAGTCCGGCGAAACCGCGACCAGCCTGTTCTGGGTTGCGCCGACCCGATCGCTCAAGGAGCTGTTCGATCGCATCCACAACCTGCCCGATCCGCAGGAAGTCGTTCGGCGTGCCGCCGAGCACGAGGTCGATTTCCTGCCGCCCCCGGCCTGATGCTGGTTTCCCGCCGAAAGCCCAAAGCTCAAACCGCGAGGATCGATCATGACGACCAACTGGACCACCATTTCCGAGAGCGACCGCCGACGGATTGCGGGCTGGCAGAAGGGCATGCTGGCGCTCGCCATCTTCTGCGAGATATTCCTCGCGGCCGACTGGTACGCCTTCGCGGCCGTGCTGCCGTTCGTCTCCGAGAGCCTGAAACTCAATCCCGCCGAGGCCGGCCTGGCGCAGGGCATCTTCGCACTGACCTATGGCGTCGGCATGGTGGTGTGGTCGCCGGTGAGCCGCTCCATGACGGCGCGCAACATGCTGCTGATCGGCCTTGCCGGCACCGGTCTCGGGATGATGCTACAGGTGTTCGTCCAGACCTATACCCAGCTCGTGCTGCTGCGGCTCCTCATCGGCTTCTTCGACGCCGGCATTTTCATCGGCAACATGAAGCTGATCTTCGGCTGGTTTCCGCAGAGCCGGCGCGGCTCGGTGGTCGGAATCATCCTTGCGGCCTACAGCCTCGCCATCACACTGGATTTCGCACTCGGCATTCCCCTGACCATTGCGACCGGATGGCGGACCTTCTTCGCGGTACTGGCGGTCGGCACCCTGATCGTCGCCGCGATCGACGCCCTCGTCGTTCGCAACAGCCCGCGCGAGATCGGCATCGCCGACTTCACCTGGGGCAATGAGACGCCTCAGAAGCACCTGCCTCTCGGCGAAATCTTCCGCTCGAAATGGATCGCAGTCGGTGGTTTCGGCATCGTGGCCTGCACCTTCGCAATCGCCGGCACGGCCACCTGGGTGGTGCCCGCTTACATCGCCGTGCAGCACATGCCGCCGGAAGCCGGCGCCGTGATCGGCACCGTGATGGGGTTGTCGCAGGTCCTGTTCCTGGTGATCGGCGGCTACATGTCCGACCGGCTCGGCAAGCCCTTCATGATCAAGCTCACCGCGGGACTCGCCTTCTTGACCGCCTTGATGTTCCTCTGGAGCGTCGTCACGCCGATGCCGTTCGGGATGCTCGTGCTGTTCGCAGCCCTCAGCGGCGTCGCGCTGCTCGGCGGCGGCGCGATCTTCGCGCTGCTCAGCGAAAAATACTCCGACGCGCTCGCACCGGCTGCGATCGGCTATGCGGAGGTGTTCGGCATCTTGTCGGCTTTCGTGGCACCCTGGATGATGGGAGCCATCATCAACGCCTCTTCCGGCGCGTTCACCGGGGCTTTCGTCGCCTTCGCCGTGGTCGAGTTGATCATCGTCGGCCTCCTGCTGATCCTCGCCCGCGAAGACGTCAGGCAGGGTGCGGTCGTCGGCAGTCCAGCCGAATGAATAGCTTGGAGCGGACGGGACCGTCTCACGCGAGCTCCCGGGCAGAAACCAGAACGGACGCCGGGCACCTCCCGTCAGAGGGTCGCCCCCTTAGCCGTGACCGGCCTCGTTGCGATGGCCGCTCTCGCTGAGCCGGTCGACCCAGGCGATGCCGACCGCCGAGATGATGAAGGTCAGGTGGATCAGCACCTGCCACATCACGCCGGTCTCGGTGAAATTGCTCCGCGTGGTGCCGAGATTGCCGGCCTCGATGAAAGTCCGGAGCAGCGAGATCGAGGAAATGCCGATGATCGCCATCGCGAGCTTGATCTTGAGCACGCTGGCATTGACGTGACTGAGCCATTCCGGCTCGTCGGGATGGCCGGTCAGGTTCAGCCGGGACACGAAGGTCTCGTAGCCGCCGACGATCACCATGATCAGGAGGTTGGAGATCATGACGACGTCGATCAGCCCGAGCACGACCAGCATGATCTGCTGCTCGCTGGCGTCGAAGGAGTGCGCGACCAGATGCCAGAGCTCTTTGAGGAACAGCAACACATAGACGGCCTGCGCGACGATCAGGCCGATATAGAGCGGAAACTGCAGCCACCGCGAGCCGAAGATGAGCTGGGCGAACAAGCCGAGTCGCGGCGGCACGGCCTGCGCCGAAGGTGCTTTGGGTTCAGAAGTCATTGATCGCTCCGGATTTCAGACAGGAATGCCCCTCAGAGACCCGCGATCACAGGCGCGAGCTCGAGCGACCCCCGATAGATCATCTCGAAGGCGACGTAAATGATGATGGCGAGGCCGACATAGGCGACCCAGCGATGCTTCTGGAGCACGCGGCCGAGCAGATCGGCGGCGACGCCCATCAGCGCGACCGACAGCAAAAGGCCGAAGGCGAGTATGTAGGGATGCTCGCGGGCCGCGCCCGCAACCGCGAGCACGTTGTCGAGCGACATCGAGACGTCAGCGGCGACGATCTGCAGCGCCGCCTGGCCGAAGGTCTTTCGCTGTGCCGGCGCGGCCTCCGCGCCCCCGCCATGGCTGAAGGCGAGTTGCTCCGCATGCGTACTCTGTTCGCGCAGCTCGCGCCACATCTTCCAGCACACCCAGAGCAGCAGCACGCCGCCGGCAAGCAGCAGTCCGATGACCTGCAGGAGCTGGGTCGCCACGCCGGCAAACGCGATGCGCAGCACCGTGGCTGCGGCGATGCCGACGATGATGGCGCGGCGGCGCTGCTCCGGCGGCAGGCCCGCCGCGGCGAGGCCGATGACCACCGCGTTGTCGCCGGCGAGCACGAGGTCGATCAAGACGACTTGAAACAGCGCGGTCAGCGCCTCGGCGGTGATGAATTCAGTCATGTTTGATCATTCCCCGATGCCGAGGGCTCGAGCCAATGCGGCTTCTTTCGCTCGATCCAGTCGAGAACCTTCGCGCGCGAGGAGCGCAGCGCCGGCACGTCTTCGGCCAGCAATGCGAGGCCGAGCGGCAGCATCCAGACGCCGAGCAGCGGCAGGATCGAGAGCACGCCGCCGGCGACGAGCAGTGTGCCCGACGGGATTCTCACCCAGCGGCTGGACGGCTTGAGAAGATAGGTGACAGTTTCGCCCATACGCGGCGGCAGCCGATCGACGAGCTTGTCAAGGCGGGGGTCGCCGCCAGCCATCTGGCTGGTGGCGTCCTTGGTTTTCGGACGCTCGTCCAGGGTTACGCTCATTCTCATTCCTTGGTGGTGGCCTGAAGCTCGGCGCCCGGCCCGACCGGCTTGGCGCGAGGCAGCACCAGCGTCAGCAAGCGCAACAATTTAATCGCCTGATCTTCGTGAGGATCCAGGTGATCATCTGCTGCCGCAACGCGTTCCGAAAGCTCCACCAGATGCGACGCAAGCGGCAGATTGGAGATCGGCCGCAGCGTGTCGATCACGACGTTGGCAAAATCGGGCTCCTCGAGTCGTTCGGCGAGTTCATCGAACATGGCAAGGAGCCGTTCGTCCGAAATGTGCGGCGCCAGCTTGCGATCCCGAATGAAACTAATCACTTCGTCGCGCTCGATCGGCGAAACGCGCCGGTCGGCAACCGCAACGAGCGCGCCCACGATCACCAGCGCGGCCGCGGCCTGCTCGTTCCGGCCGGGCGGGTCAGTGATCTCGACCGGATCTGAGGTCTTGGCGTCAGGCATCGTAGCTCCCTTCGATAGCGAAATGCCGCACGGAGCTGCGATGGAGACAAATTGTCGGAGAGAACCAAGGGCCGACGATCAGCCGATCCATCGCATTCGCGCGGGACAGGTCATCCGACATCACGAGGTTGACCGACGTCGTCGGTGTCCTCGCCAGAGGGGCCCGGATTCTTGTTCCTGTCAGAAATAAAGGTGGAGCCGTTGGAATCAAGGCGAAACGCCTGCGACCAGCCGCCGCATCAGTTCCGTTGCAGTGCCTCGCACGCGCTGCACGGCGGCTGCGTGCTCTGTGTTCGGGCTGGGAACCATGAGGGAGCAAGAACGGTTGGTCGCTCTCGCAAGACGTATCCCCACGGGAACTCCCATGTGCCGCTGGATCGCATACCGGGGCGAAACGACGTCCTTTGAGCCCTATGTCACCGAACCCGAGCATTCGCTGGTGGCGCAGAGCATCCGCTCGCTCCAATCAACGGCGGGCTCGAATGGCGATGGCTTTGGCCTCGGCTGGTACGGTGAGCATCCGGAGCCCGGCCTCTATCGCGAGACACGTCCGGCCTGGTCGGACGAGAACTTGCGCTATCTCTGCCGTCATCTGCGCTCGCACCTGTTCTTCGCTCACGTACGTGCCGCCACCGGCACGGCCGTGACACGGCAGAACTGCCATCCGTTTGCCTGCGGACACTGGATGTTCATGCACAATGGATTCGTCGGAAGCTGGAATCGGCTACGGCGGAAGGTCGAGGCGCTGATTCCCGATGCCTATTATCCGTCGCGGCTGGGCACGACCGATTCGGAAGCCGTGTTCCTGGCGATGATGGGCGCCGGCCTCGACGAGGATCCCCTCGGGGCAACACGGCGCGTCCTGCATGACCTCTCCTGTTTCGTCAACGAGGGCCAGCGTCGCGAACGGCTGCGCTTCACCAGCGCGATCGCCAACGGCAAGGATCTGTACGCCTTCCGCGTTGCGGTGAACGACGCCGCCAACACGCTCTATTTCCGTGAGGATGGCGGCCAGGTCATCGTCGTATCCGAACCGTTCGACAAGGAATCGGACTGGGCCGAGGTGCCGCCCAATCACGTCTTGATTGCACGCGCATCTGAAAACGTAAAAGTTGTTCCATTCGACCCTGCAATTTCAGGTGAGAGAAACGTGGAACCCGCATCTCCCAAAAGGATTATCGCCCGCAGATAATGCCTTTGCCGGGTGCCCAATGAGACTTGCTTCAGACGTTTTGAAACTGCTGCGCCTGGATTCCTCTGATGACAAGCAGCACCTCGTCATCCGTTCCGCCGGCGGACGCGGCAAGGCTGCCGAATATTCCTTCGGCATCGAGGAGGAGTACTTCCTCGCCGACCGGCGGAGCTTCGAGGTCGCGATCGAAACGCCCAACGAACTGTTCGAGTCGGCGAACTGGTCGACCGGGGGCCAGGCCATGCGGGAAATGCTGCAATCCCAGCTCGAGGTCGCCACCAACGTCCACGTCGACGTCACCGACGCGCGCGAAGAGTTGCGCTTCCTGCGCCGCGAGGTCGCAGCCGTCGCCGCGCAATACGGCTTCGTGATCATGGCCTGCGGTACGCACCCTACGGCAGTCTGGCGCATGTCTCAGCCGAGCCCGAAGCCGCGCTACGAGGAGATGATCGAGGACCTGCGCAGCATCGGTCACCGCAACATGATGTGCGGCATGCATGTGCACGTCCAGCTGCCCGATCCTGAGAGGCGGATGGCCGTGATGCGGGCGATGCTGCCGTATCTGCCGCTGTTCATCGCGCTGTCGGCGTCCTCGCCGTTCTGGAATTCCCACAAGACCGGCCTGAAGGGCTACCGCCTCGCCGCCTATTCCGAGCTGCCGCGCACCGGCCTTCCCGAATTGTTCGAAAGCAGGCGGGACTACGATGAATATGTCGGCGCGCTGCAGCGCTCCGGCGTGATTCCCGATGAGAGCCACATCTGGTGGGCGATGCGCCCTGCGATGCGGCACCCGACCCTCGAGCTTCGCGCGCCCGACACCTGCACGTTCATCGACGACGCCGTCGCCATCGCCTCGCTCTATCGCTGCCTGACACGACACCTCTATCAGCGGCCTCATCTGTCGAAGGACGTCACCGCGGTCGAACGCGCGATTGCGGTGGAGAACAAGTGGCGGGCCCAGCGCTACGGCACCGATTGCATCTTTGCCTCCAAGGACGGGCCGGTCACGATCTCGGAGCTTCTCGCGCGGGTGATCGGCGATGTCGCGGAGGACGCCGCCGCGCTCAACTGCACCGCCGAGGTCGAGCACTGCCGGAAGATCGTGGAGCGCGGCAGCTCGGCGGAGTTCCAGCTTCGTGCCTATCGCGAGAACGGCGACGACATCACAGCCGTGTCACGATGGATCGCTACATCTACGATCTCGGAAACAAGCGCCACTGTCGAACGCAGCGCGTCTGCGCCGTCATAGTGCCCGCGCAAGCTTCGGCAACGAAAATGCCGTTCCTGAATTCGACGATCGTGGAGGAACGCATGAATCGCACCACATCCTGCACGGGCTGCGGCCATGCGCTCGTCCCGATGCTCTCGGCCAAAGGCCGTGCGGAGTTGAGCTGCATCTGGTGCGAAGGCTTCGACGCCCGGGCGTTGGACATGGCGAAGTGGGCGGACAGCCCGTTCGGCAAGCCTCAGCGGACCGTCCGCCGGTCGTTCGAATGAACGGCATTGGACGCTGAGCCGCCGGCATTTGCCTGTCGCCGCGACCTGCACGGCTGCATGAGCGTTGCAGGACATGCCGACAAATTAGACAAGACAGGCCGCTCCAACCGACTTGCGCGCCGGGCGGAAAAGCCAGGCAGGTCGGCGAACCCTGTCGTCTAACCTCAGGCGCAACCTCGATTTTTCTCGCGCCGCGTGCAGCCGGCGAGCTTGCGCGCCGCGCCGCAACCCGACTGGCCTGAAATTCGCAAGGCAGCATTCGGCCCAATCCCAGCTCCCTCGCGAAGAGAAGCGGCAAGTTGCGTGCGCCCACTCCGGGATGAACGGCCTCGGATCGGAGAATGACATGAATGTGCATGCTGCCTTGGATCTCAAACTCACCGGCCTCACCCATCCGAACGGCGCGCCGCTGCGCCTCAACGACCAGGATTTCGTGGCGATCGATCGCGACCGGGATGCGAAGTTCGAGGCGACGTACCGGCCACAGGCGCTCTACAACCGTGCCAACGAAGGCTTTCACGCCAACAACGAGACCTTCCTGCTGCACGAGGTCGCGACCAATCTGCCGATCTACCGGCCCGACACCGGCCCCACCGATTTCCATCTGCATCTGCCGCCGGGCGGCTTTCAGCTCGTGCTGGTCACCTCGGGCGCGTTCACATTCGACTATGATGGGCGCTTCTACAATGTCGGCCCCGGCGCGGTGATGCTGCAAAGCGCGATCGTCCATCGCCAGCTGCTCTACACCTGGTCGGGATTGTCGACCGAAGAGAACCTGAAGACGCCGCAGACCGTGGTGCCCGATCCGATCTCGATGGGCTATTCGGGCAAATTCCTCGAAGCCTTCATCACCGATCCGACGACGTTTCCCAACCCGACGATTGTCGGTCCCGACCAGATCAACGAGGCCGAGACGCCGCGTGTGGCCTGGAGCCACCCTCTGCATGACCGGCCGGCCGATGCCGGCTTCTGGCTCCAGGATCCCCTGGCGCTGGATGCGCTATTCAAGCCGCTCGCCGATGGTTCGGTCAAATCGGCGATGCCTGTGCATGTGCGCGATCTCGGCATCGAGATTCCGAGCGGCCATCTCGTCACCGGCCACATCATCGCAACCGACCCGCGCGGTCAGTCGCTGCTGCCGAAGAGCACATCGATCGCCGCGGACCCCGCCTGCTTCGCCAAGGGCGAGGTCGTGATCTATCGCGTCATTCGCGGCACGGCCGAGTTCCAGAACAAGGCCGGCGAGAGCTTTGAACTTGCGGCCGGCGACGTGGTGACGGCGGGCAAGAATTGCATCAGCCTTGCGGGTATCGGCGAAAACACCCAGGTCCTGCGGCTCGGGCTGCTCAAGGGCATGAACGAGCTGCGCAGCTGGACGCCGACCCAGCGTGACGAGATCGACGGCCTCGCCGGCCAGATCATCACGCACAAGGACGTGCGCCCCCTGCGCACCGAAGGCAAGCCGGTCGGATATCTTTACGGCTGAGCGCAATAGGACGGCCCGCCGAAGCGGGCTGTTGAGCTCTCATCTTCTAGCGCAACGAGCCGCCGTAGAGTTGCCGTTCCTTGGAACCTCGTCGGCACCATAAGGCTTGCTGACGGGGGCGAACGACTTCCACCCGGCCTTCGTCCGAATTGTTGGGGACGATGCTGATGTCCGTGTGCGGCACGCCGGCAGCTTCGAGCCGCTGAACCCCCATCAGGACGCTGGGACCCAAGCTCGCCTTGGCGTGCTTCGACTGCAGTCTCGACGACGTGTCCGCCCAGGAACTTCTCTCCCTCTCTTCTGTTGCCTCTGCACGACATGACCCGTGAATGTGCATGCCGTGCCCAAAAATGGAGATATGACCATGCGTGCACTCTGTTGGCACGGCAAAGGCGACGCTCGGGTAGACACGGTTCCGGATCCCAGAATCCAGCATCCGCGCGACGCGATCATCACAATCACCGCCTGCGCCATCTGACACATCCGGCCAGTCTCGAAGACGCGCCCGAGATGTACCAGAAGTTCCGCGACAAAGAAGCCAGCTTCATCAAGGTCGTGATGAGACCGGGACGTTGACCCGGCACCCCCTCTGCTCTCCAACAGCTGGCTCCAGTCAGCGAAAGTGCACATGCGCATACTGAAAAAACGCTCGCAATCGTTGGCGACCACGACTCTTCGTGCTCTCGCGGAATATCCCGTCGCCTCCGCCCTCGTTGCGACGGCCGGCTTGATGGCTGCCGCTGCGGTCGTCAATTGGCGCCTTGCCGACAAGGCGCAACGCGATAACCCGCCTCAAGGACGGTTCATCGACATCGACGGCGTGCGCCTGCACTATGTCGAGCGCGGATCCGGCCGTCCTCTGGTGCTGCTCCACGGCAATGGCAGCATGATCCAAGATTTCGAGTCGAGCGGTCTGATCGATCTCGCAGCCAAGGACTATCGCGTTATCGTGTTCGACCGTCCCGGCTTCGGCCACAGCTTGAGGCCCCGCAACGTGGTGTGGACGCCTGCGGCCCAGGCTGACCTCTTCAAGGATGCGCTTGCGCACCTCGGCGTCGCGAAGGCGATCGTGCTCGGACATTCCTGGGGAGCATCGGTTGCGATCGCCCTCGCAAGCAGGCACCCCGCAATGGTCGAGGCCTTGATACTGGCGTCGGGCTATTATTTCCCGACGGCCCGCACCGACGCGATGATGGCGGTGGCCGGACCGGCGATCCCAGGGGTTGGCGACATTCTCAGTCACACGATTTCGCCGATCCTCAGCCGCCTGATGTGGCCCGCGATGCTGCGGCAGCTGTTCGGGCCAAAGTCGGTCCCGCAGAAATTCGACGGCTTCCCCAAATCACTGGCCGTGCGTCCATCGCAGCTGCGTGCCGGCGCCGCCGAGGCGGCACTGATGGTCCCTTCGGCAATGCTGTCTGCGAAAACCTACGGCGAGCTTGCCATGCCAGTCACCATCCTCGCGGGCGAGGATGATCGCCTCATCGACATCGACGAGCAATCCGGCCGGCTGCATGACGAGATCAAGCACAGCAAGATGCGCCGCGTCCCGAATGCGGGTCACATGATACAGCAATCGGATACGGCCGATCTGATGGCTGCAGTTGACGAGGCCGCGGCGCAAACGCTGCATTGACTCGCCAAGTGCCTCCCGAAAGGTTCGATATGATCGCGAAAATCAAAGAGCGCATTTGCTCGGCCTGCAACGGCACGGGCTTTCCCCCTTCGGTGCAATCGACATTTCCGGGCCGGAAGATCTACCCAACCAAATGCCCGACCTGCCTTGGGAAGGGAAAGATTTCAGAGACCAGCCAAAACGACCTCAGTGCTCTGGTCTCTCAATCGCGACAGACCCCGGAGCATACTTGTCCATTTTGCAGCTGAACCCGGCCATCCCAGTCGTGACGCCCAAGGGCGACGGCTATGCCCACGTCCTCATCGACTATGGAGCAGAGTTCAACCTGCTCTGGGTCGTCTTTCTCGACGATTCCGGTGAGTGCTGGACTTACGACAACTCGCAGATCCGAGCGCAGAAGAACGTCACGATGGGACGAACGTTCGTCTCGATGCACAAGCCATCTTTGGCGCCAAGTGCCGAACCTGCCGCGCGATCAGAGATAGTCCGCTGAGTGTGCAGGCGCTACTCCGCCGCCTGCCGCACATGGCGCGCGGTCGGCGTGCGCATGGTGACGAGCTCTTCGGCCGCGGTCGGATGCAGCGCGATGGTCCCGTCGAAATCGGCCTTGGTCGCCTTCATCTTCACGGCGATCGCGACGGCTTGCGTGATCTCGGCAGCGGCATCGCCGACGATGTGGCAGCCGAGCACGCGGTCGGTCGCGCCGTCGACGACGAGCTTCATCAGGACGCGGGTATCGCGGCCCGACATCGTCGCCTTGATGGGACGGAACGTCGTCTTGTAGATGTCGACGTGGCTGAACTGCGCGCGGGCCTCGGTTTCCGTCAGGCCGACCGTGCCGACCTCCGGCTGCGAGAACACGGCGGTTGGGATATTGGCGTGATCGACCCTGACCTCGCGCTTGCCGAACACGGTGTCGGCGAAGGCATGGCCTTCGCGGATCGCGACCGGCGTCAGGTTGAAGCGGTGGGTGACGTCGCCGATCGCATAGATGCTGTCGACCGAGCTCTTCGAGAAATGATCGACCGCGATACCGCCATTGTTCGGATTGATGGCGACGCCGGCGTTCTCGAGGCCGAGATTGGCGACGTTGGGGTGGCGGCCGATCGCGAACATCACCTGATCCGAGGCGAGGCTCGAGCCGTTCGACAGATGCGTGGTGAATTCGTCGCGGTGGCGATCGACCTTGGTCACCGTGCAGCCGGTGAGGATCGTAATCCCCTGCTTCTCCATCTCGGCGCGAACATGGGCCCGAACATCCTCGTCGAAACCGCGGAGAATGTTGTCGCCGCGATAGATCACCGTGACGTCGGAGCCGAAGCCGGCGAAGATGCCGGCGAATTCAAGCGCGATATAGCCGCCGCCCTGGATCACGATCCGCTTCGGCAGCTTCGCAAGGTGGAAGGCCTCGTTGGAGGAGATCACGTGCTCGATGCCGGGAATCGCCGCGCCATGGTTGGGTGCGCCGCCGGTGGCGATCAGGATGTATTTCGCGGTGATCTTCTTGTCGTTCTCGAGCAAGCGGACGGTGTGCTTGTCCTCGATCACCGCGCGGCTCTTGACGATCTGCGCGCCCGATTTCTCGACATTGGCGGTGTAGGCCGCCTCCAACCGCGCGATCTCCTTGTCCTTGTTGGCGATCAGCGTCGCCCAGTCGAAGCTGGCCGGCGGAACGGTCCAGCCGAAACCCGCGGCATCCTCGAGCTCGTGACGAAAATGCGAGCCGATCACGAACAGTTTCTTCGGCACGCAGCCGCGGATCACGCAGGTGCCGCCCATGCGGTACTCTTCCGCGATCATCACGCGGGCGCCGTAGCCGGCCGCGATGCGGGCGGCACGCACGCCGCCCGAGCCGCCGCCGATGACGAAGAGGTCGACGTCGAATTCAGCCATTGTCCACTCCGACCTCTTCAGGAACGACCTTTCAGATAGGTACGCTCAGATTTCCTTGCCACGCTTGCGCATCTCGGCACGGAAGGCACCCATCACGGTGTCGGCGAAATTCTGCGCCCAGGAGTTCATGAACGCCATGCTGAGCCCGATGGCGCGCGGCTCGGCCTCGATCAGCTTCTTGCCGAGCGGCGACTTGTAGAAGGTGACGAGATCCTTCAGCTCCTGCTCGGTGAACTCGCTGGCATAGATCTGGGCCATGCCCTCGCCGATCTCGTTCTGGCGGCCGTTGAGCTGCTGGGCCACGATCGGGGCGACCTCGTTGAGATCCTTCTGGTAGTTGAGGTTCTGCTGGATCAGCGCGATCTTGGTCTTCTCGACGACGCCGGGCACGGCGCCGGCATACATCGCCGTGGCGTTCTTGATCTGCAGGATCTCCCTGGCCGCCGCGACCGCGGCCGGCGAGGCCTTCGGCTGCGCCGGTGAGGCGGCGGCTTTTGGCGCCGGCGTCGCCTGCTGCGCCATGGCCGGGAGAGCCGAGAGGATCAATCCCACGGTCAGGGTCGCGGCCGGCACAAACTTCAACACGTTCTTCATTCCTGGTCTCCTTTCGGCTTGCGCCGTTCAATCACGCGAATTCCTTCGCCGCCCGCCAAAACGGCCGAGCTGGCCAAGCCGATGAACAATCCATGCTCGACCACCCCGGGGATGGCGCTCAACGCCTTGGCGAGACCGGGGGGATCAACAATACGACCGAGCTGGGCATCGACGATCCAGTGGCCGCCATCGGTGACGAAAACGTGGCCGTCCTTGGCCTTGCGGACCGCCATTTGCCCGGAAACGCCGCATTCGGCAAATGCCTTTTCGATCGCCCGCCGCGTCGCCCCGAGGCCAAACGGGATGACCTCGACCGGCAGCGGAAACCGGCCGAGCGTCGGCACCCATTTGGTGTCGTCCGCAATCACGATCATGCGATCCGAGGCGGCTGCCACGATCTTCTCGCGCAGCAGCGCGCCGCCGCCGCCCTTGATCAGGTTGAGCTCGGGATCGATCTCGTCGGCGCCGTCCACGGTGATGTCGAGGTGGTCGATCTCGTCCAGCGTGGTCAGCGGCACCCCGCAGCGCTCCGCATCGAGGCGCGTCGCCTCGGACGTCGGCACGCCGACCACCTTGAGCCCGGCGGCGACGCGTTCGCCGAGCAGCTCGACGAAATGCTTGGCGGTCGAGCCGGTGCCGAGCCCGAGCTGCATGCCGTCGCGCACCTCCTCGAGGGCGCGCGCCGCAGCCTGCCGCTTCAACTGGTCCATGTTCACGTGTGCGCCCGCCCCTGAATCCGGAGTGTGAGCCGCCGGTCGCGGCCGCTTTCGGCGGCCTATGTAGCCTCGTTTTTCCCGCGGGAACAGGCCTATAAGGTGATCTTATGGGCCCGCCCCTTGCGCGCATACGACCGGGCCGGTAGCGCTTGGACCATGACCTCCCCTCACACCATCGTTTTCGATCTCGACGGCACGCTCGTGGATACGGCGCCCGATCTGATCACCGCCCTGAACTACGTGCTCGACCGCGAAGGGCTGCCGCCCGTGCCGATGGCCTCGGCCCGCAACATGATCGGCGCCGGCGCCCGCAAGCTGATCGAGCGGGGGCTGGAGGCCGAGGGCCGCACCGTCACCCCCAAAGACATGGACCGGATGACCGCGGATTTCATCGCCTATTACGCCGACCATATCGCGGTCGAATCGCGCCCGTTCGAGGGGCTGGAGGCCGCGCTCGACCACTTTGACGCGCAAGGCCATCGCCTCGCGGTCTGCACCAACAAGCTGGAATGGCTGTCGAAGCGGCTGCTGGACCAGCTCGACCTCAGCGGCCGCTTCGCGGCGATATGCGGCGCGGACACCTTTGGCGTCCAGAAGCCCGATCCGACCATTTACCGCGAGACGGTGGCCCGGGCCGGCGGGGATGTGAAGGCCAGCATCATGGTCGGCGACGCCGGAACCGACGTGGGCGTCGCGCGCCGCGCCGGCGTACCAGTCATCGGGGTCAGCTTCGGCTACACCGACGTGCCGATCGCCGAATTGAAGCCGGACCGGCTGATCCATCACATGCGCGACCTGCCGGCGGCCGCGATCAGCCTGATGACGCGCTCATCCCGCCCAAACACCTGAGAAAGCAAGGTTATTTCTCATAACCTTGCGTCAGCCATCTGCTATCGCCGAAAACGACACGGCTTAGGTCGACCCGGGATGTGGCGGTTCGCCGCAGAAGATGTGGATGGTTCACGCGTCGGGCCATCGCGATTCGCGTTAGGGGGCGTGAGCCTGGGGGGCCGCTCCTCGGTCTTCACGCCGGCCGAAGCACAGGCCGACGGCGCGCGCCGCAGCGAGGGCCGAAGCTGGTCCCGCGGCGGGTTCGCCGTTCCCCGATCCGAATGCTGGCAAGCGTTGTTCCAAGTATACCATCCGATTGTGCTAGCCGCGTCCGATGCTTAGATTGCCTGAACTGCACCGCTGAAGCGAACATGCGCCGGCGCCGTAAGTGAAGGCATTTGCTATGAACGGACTTTCTGCGAGCCCCCGCGCCGCGCTGTCGAGCGCGATGACCGATCCGTTCGGGCGAACCATCAGCTATCTGCGTGTCTCGGTCACCGACCGCTGCGACCTGCGCTGCTTCTACTGCATGTCGGAAGACATGACCTTCCTGCCCAAGGCCGACCTGCTGACGCTGGAGGAACTTGACCGGCTCTGCACCGCCTTCATCGCCAAGGGCGTGAAGAAGCTGCGCCTCACCGGCGGCGAGCCGCTGGTCCGCCGCAACGTGATGACGCTGGTGCGCTCGCTGTCGCGGCATCTGTCGAGCGGCGCTTTGAACGAGCTGACGCTGACCACCAACGGCACCCAGCTTGCGAAGCACGCGCGGGAGCTCGCCGATTGCGGCGTTCGCCGCATCAACGTCTCCCTCGATACGCTTGATCCCCGGAAATTTCGCGAGATCACCCGCTGGGGCGAGATCGACAAGGTGCTGGAAGGCATCGAGGCCGCCCGCGCCGCAGGCCTCGCCGTCAAGATCAACGCCGTCGCGCTGAAGAACCTCAACGAGGACGAGCTCCCCGACCTGATGCGCTGGGCGCACGGCAAAGGCATGGGCCTCACGCTGATCGAAGTCATGCCGATGGGCGAGATCGGATCGGGCCGGATCGACCAATACCTGCCGCTGTCGCTGGTGCGGGCCCGCCTGGCCCAGCAATTCACGCTGACGGACTTGGCCGAGACGACCGGCGGGCCGGCGCGTTACGTCAGCGTCGCCGAGACCGGCGGCAAGCTCGGCTTCATCACGCCGATGACCCATAATTTCTGCGAATCCTGTAACCGGGTCCGCATCACCTGCACCGGCACGCTGCACACCTGCCTCGGCCACGAGGACGCCTCCGATCTGCGTAAACCTCTGCGTGCATCGACCGACGACATGCTGCTTGCGGATGCGATCGACCGCGCCATCGGGCTGAAGCCCAAGGGGCATGATTTCATCATCGACCGCCGCCATGACCGTCCGAGCGTCAGCAGGCATATGAGTGTCACCGGCGGCTGACACCGTCGGGATGCGGCCTTATTCCCCTTAACTATCAACAAACTTCCAATTGACTGGCGGCACGCCCGCTGGTTTGGTGCCTGCTGCCTCAAGCCGTTGCGGCGAGACAAGCCGCGCGCCGCGTCGGCGTAATCAAGACGGTTGGGGTGAAATCGGGGGAGGACCTATCGTTGCAAGCGCTCCTGAAGCTGAGCCAAGGGATTGACGCGTTCACACGCTGGACGGGCAAACGCCTCGCGTGGCTGATCGTGCTCGCCGTCATCATCTCGGCGGTCAATGCGATCATTCGAAAATCCTTCGATACGTCCTCCAATTCATGGCTCGAGCTGCAATGGGTGCTGTTCAGCATCGTCTTCCTGCTGTGCTCGCCCTGGACGCTGCTGGACAACGAGCACATCCGCATCGACATCGTGAGCAACGCGCTGCCGAAGAAGGCTCGCAACGTGATCGAGCTCATAGGCCACGTATTCTTCCTCTTTCCGATTTGCATCGTCATGATCATTACGGGGGTGCCGTTCTTCCTGCGCTCCTTCCAAGTCAACGAGCAATCCGGCAACGCCGGCGGCCTGCCGCAATGGCCCGCCAAAGCCCTGATCATGATCGCATTCGCTTTCCTGCTCGTTCAAGGCGTCTCCGAGCTGATCAAGCGGATTGCGGTAATGCGCGGATTGATGCCGGACCCGCATGAATCCCAGGTGTCGGCTCTGGAGGCGGAAGTCGAGCATCTCGTCGAAGCGATCGAGAAGAAGTAGCCGTTGGCGACGGTGTAGGGGGAATCCATGACCGCATTCATCATCGCCAATATGGCGCCCATCATGTTCGTGTCGCTGGTCGTCATGCTGCTGCTCGGGTATCCCGCAGCATTCTCGCTCGGCGCCGTCGGCCTGTTCTACGCCGTGATCGGCGTCCAGCTCGGTCAGTTCCACCCCGACTTCCTCCAGGCCCTCCCCGAGCGCGTCTACGGCGTGATGAACAACGACACGCTGCTCGCCATCCCGTTCTTCACTTTCATGGGACTGGTGCTGGAGCGGTCGGGCATGGCCGAGGATCTGCTCGACACCATCGGCCAATTGTTCGGCACCATCCGCGGCGGCCTCGCCTATGCGGTGATCTTCGTCGGCGCGCTGCTCGCCGCGACGACGGGCGTGGTGGCCGCTTCCGTGATCTCGATGGGCCTTATCTCGCTGCCGATCATGCTGCGCTATGGCTATGACCGCCGCGTGGCATCGGGCGTCATCGCCGCGTCCGGCACGCTCGCGCAGATCATTCCGCCCTCGCTCGTTCTGATCGTGATGGCCGACCAGCTCGGCAAGTCCGTCGGCGACATGTACGAGGGCGCCTTCGTCCCCGGCCTCGTGCTCGCGGGCCTCTACGCCCTCTACGCCTTCCTCGTCAGCATGATCTTCCCGGCGGCCGCGCCGGGCCTGCCGAAGGACGCCATCGGTTTCCGGGAAGACAATGGCGACCGCGGCCTGGTCTCGCTTGGCATGCTGTTCCTCGCGAGCTGCGTGTTCGGATGGTTCATGATGCGCAGTTCGAGCACGCATGGCGCCGATTACGTCGTGCTCAGCATGTTCTACGGCATCGTCTTCGCGTTCGCCGTCGCCGTGGTGAATTGGCTGGTGGACAAGCTGACCGGCTTCCGCTTCCTCTCGAAAATGGCGCAGCAGACCACCTTCGTCATGGTGCCGCCGCTGTTCCTGATCTTCCTGGTGCTGGGCACCATCTTCATCGGTATCGCAACCCCGACCGAAGGCGGCGCGATGGGCGCGGCCGGCGCCCTCATCCTGGGCGCAGTGAAGCGCAGGCTGAGCTGGGACCTCATCCGGCAAGCCACGGAATCGACCGCCAAGCTGTCGGCTTTCGTCGTGTTCATCCTGGTCGGCGCCCGCATCTTCTCGCTCACCTTCTATGGCGTCAACGGGCACGTCTGGGTCGAGCACCTGCTCACCTCCCTGCCCGGCGGCCAGATCGGCTTCCTGATCTTCGTCAACGCGCTCGTTTTCGTACTGGCCTTCTTCCTCGACTTCTTCGAGCTGGCCTTCATCGTGATTCCGCTGCTCGGACCGGCCGCCGAGAAACTCGGCATCGACCTGATCTGGTTCGGCGTCATTCTCGGCGTCAACATGCAAACCTCGTTCATGCATCCCCCGTTCGGCTTTGCCCTCTTCTATCTCCGCTCGGTCGCGCCGAAGGAGCGGTACACCGACCGCCTCACCGGCAAGAGGATGGAGCCGGTCACCACGGGCCAGATCTATTGGGGCGCAGTCCCATTCGTGATCATCCAGCTCATCATGGTCGGTCTGGTCATCGCCTTCCCCGCGATGGTGATGCACTACAAGGGCGTACAGTCGAACATCGATCCCAACACGATCAAGATCGAGGTGCCGCAGATCGAGCTGCCGCCGCTCGATTTGGGACCACCGCAGAAGTAGGCGGCTCTGATCCAACGCAGTAGCCCTCCCCTTTCGGGCAGGGCTATCGCATTCGGGCGTGTTCTCTCGCGGCCATCCTTCGAGACGCCCGCCTCTGGTGGGCCCACAGGATGAGGAGCGAGTGCGCGGCAGCAGTCTCACCGGGCACCAATGCCACTTAGCCTCATCCTGAGGAGACCGCGGAGCGGTCGTCTCGAAGGACGAGGCGTGCGCTCCGGCGGTTCAAATACCACGTGCCATTGCCTGCCCTCCAGGAGACGGTGAAGCGCCAGCGCCCCCCGCCAACCTGAACCGCAGCGTGAACTCCGCGCCGCCGCCGGGAAGATTTTCCACAGCGACTGTCGCCGCATGATCGTCCGCCACCGCGCGCACGATCGAGAGCCCCAGGCCCGCGCCGTCGCTGCGCTGGCGGTCACGGCGCCAGAAGCGCTGGAAGATCAGCTCGCGCTCGGCTTCCGGGACGCCCGGGCCGCAATCGCGTACCCGCACCGAACCGTCATCGCGCACATCCACATCGATGCTGGTGTGCTCCGCGGTGAACTTGATGGCGTTTTCGGCGAGGTTGAAGATCGCGCGCTGGAGCATCTCCGAATTGCCGTGGATCAGCACTGGCGCGTCGCTGCCCTTCAACGCGATGTCCTTGTTCTGCGCGATCGCGAACGGTGCGATCGAGCCGACCACCTCGGCGCAGACAGCGCGCAAATCCGCGGTCTCGCCGGGATCGAGCACCAGCGTGTCGAGCTCGGCGATCTCCAGCAACTGGGCGACGATCCGACTCATGGCTTCGATGTCCGCCTGC
This sequence comes from Bradyrhizobium sp. CCH5-F6, assembly GCF_001556045.1. Lineage (GTDB taxonomy): Bacteria > Pseudomonadota > Alphaproteobacteria > Rhizobiales > Xanthobacteraceae > Bradyrhizobium. The sequence goes on along the minus strand of NZ_LSIC01000015.1, from coordinate 65,687 downwards.
AGCGCCTGCCGAGTCGCGCTGTCGCCCAGCGTCTCGATCCGCGTGCGCAGGATCGTCAGCGGGGTGCGCAATTGATGCGCGGCGTCCGCCGTGAACTGCCGCTGCACCCGGAAGCCGTCCTCGAGGCGGTCGAGCGCCTGGTTTACGGCGGTGACCAGCGGCATGATCTCGCGCGGGATATTCTTCGTCGGCAGACGGATGTCGGTACGCGCCGGGCCGATATTGCTGGCCTCCTCGGAGGCTTTCCACAGCGGCGCGACCGCGCGGCGGAAGATGATGATGTCGGTTGCAAGCAGGACCAGCAGGATCGGGATGGTGATCCACCCCACCCGCCGGAAGAAGTTGGAGATGATGTCGTCGATGATCACGTCGCGGTGCGCGAGATCCTCGGCGACCTGGACGCGGACCATCTTGCCGTCGATGATCCGGGTGACGCCCGCACCAGCAATCGTTTCGGGCGGTCGAAGCGCCGCGGCGCCGCTCCGTCGGTGCGAGGAGAACAGCAACCGGCCCTCGCCATCGCGAATGTCGTATTGATAGCGGCCGTAAGCGTCCGAATAGAGCCCGCGCAGGCTGTCGGGCAGGTTGAACGTCAGCGACCCGTCCGGCTGGGCGACGATGCGCTCCGCCAGCACCTCGGCCTGGGCGCGCATGCCATCACGGTGCAACTGGTCGATCTCGGAATTGAGCAGCCAGAACAGCACCAGCGGCAGGAGGATCGCGACCATCGCGACCGCCACGATGTGCAGGAAGACGATCCGCCAGATCAGCGATTTGAACGTGAGCGATCTGGCATGGCCACCGAGAGCCACGCTATTTTTCCTCGGTCATGAGATAGCCGACCCCGCGGATGGTGTGGATCACCACCTTGGCGCCGTGCTCGGCGAGTTGCTTGCGCAGCCGCGAGACGTAGACCTCCACCGCGTTGGAGGCGACCTCGCCTTCAAGCCCGAAGATGTGGTCCTCGACATTCTTTTTCGGCACCACCCGCCCCTGCCTGCGCAGCAGGATCTCCAGCACGGAGGTCTCGCGCGCCGAGATGATCCGCGGCTGATCGTCGACGAAAATCTGGCGGCTCTCGGTGTCGTAGACGAGATTGGCGAGATTGAGCGAGCGGCCGAGCAACTGGCCCGGCCGGCGCAGGATCGCCTCCAGCCGCGCCACTAGTTCCTCCATCGCGAACGGCTTTGCGAGATAATCGTCGGCACCGCTGCGCAGGCCGGTGACGCGGTCCTGCAAGCCGCCGCGGGCGGTCAGCACCAGCACCGGCAGCGGCTCCATGTCGAGGCGCAGCTCGCGCAGCACCGACAAGCCGTCGCCATCGGGCAGGCCGAGGTCGAGGATCATCGCAGCATAGCTGACGCTGCTCACCGCCTCGCGCGCCTCGGCGGCGCTGCCGACGATGTCGCTCTGATAGCCGGCTGCCGCCAGCCCACCGGCCACGAGCCGCGACAGCTCGACATTGTCCTCGACGATCAGAAGACGCATCGCATATCCGTCGAAATTCCGGTGTCACGGTACGGCCCGCGCCGCACTCCGCTCTCTTCCACCATTCGTCCGGCTTCGGCCAGCAAAAAGACAGGTCTTGCCCGCCTTTCGCACGCCGTCAGCCTCCTGTAGGCATTGCATAGCGGCCCTGCCGTTATCTGCGCAATGCGCTCAGGTCACGCGCCCGCCGTTTCGCCGCCGTCATTGACGCAAATGCGCATGAGTCCAGCGGATTGCCGCCGCTAGGCCCGGTCACCGGGACACCACCGCGCGATCAGGAACGCGCTGGCCGCCGCGCCGGCGAGCAGGCACGCCACCACGAGAATGCTGATGGGAAATGACATCAGACCACGCTCTTGAGCGCTGATCGCGGCGCTGCCAAATGTCAGGTAGCCGCCGGTCACGACAAAGCTCGATACGGCCTTTAGGACAGCGCACCGCGTCACCGGCCTGTAATTGAGGAATTTCAGGAGCAACGGCCCGCATGTGAACCCAAGCGCAAGGACCCAACCAGAGATCAGCGTCGGGACGTGAAAGAGATCGGTCAAACTGGAAGACAAGGCGACACCTGGGGCTTCCGGAGTTTGACGTCCTCGACCGAATTGCGGTTCAAACATCTCGCGACGCCGCCAACGACGCGACAAAGTCGGCTGCTCACCCGTTCGATCTGGGACTGCGCTTCTCGAATGCCGCTCTGAGTTCGGCCAGCTGGTCGCGGGTTGTTCCTCGCTCCACGTCGGCCCGAAATGCGGTCATAAGGCCTTACCGATTTCGTCCCAAAATGGATATATTTGCCTCACCGTGGTATGGCCACGCCCGGCCATCTGCCACTTCGAAGGACTGCGTCATCGAGATCTTTACCAGGGACGGAAGGACGAATTGGATGAGCAGACCTGTAAAGACGGAAAGCGAACTCATCGCCATGGCAAGGGCAGAATTGAAGGTTCATGCCGACTGTCCCGATGGAATGACAATTTCGATCCTCCGCGATGGCAGGTCGTGGGAGTTTCGAGCCAGTGCAGACCGGGCCACGTCAGATCGGCCTGGCTACCCCGAATGCGTTGCCATGCTCGTCCAGATTGGTGATCACCTGAGCAAGCAGTACGACGTCGAGAGTTAGACGGCGGCCTCAGACGACGTGTTCGGTCGCCACATGAGACCCGCCGCGAACCTGCTTTAGAATCGCTGCGGCAAATCGACCATTTTCCTGTTGACCAGGAACCCGCTGACGGTAAAGGTGCCCGTGCTTCACGCGCGGCCGAGATGTACGCATGTCTCGCGAAAACCGACAACAAGAACGAGCGGAAGCATCAGGAGGGTGAACCAGCTCCGGCATAGCAATGGAAGGCTGCCGATGCAGCGCCATTGTCTTGCGCGTTGGGGGGCACCAGGCGAGCGGGGGACAAGGCATCGATGCGCCCATTGTTGGCGATAAGTACGGCGATCGACTGGCTGAACGAAAAGGTCGGCAACGTCTGCAACGTTCTGGTTCTCGCGGCCTGTCTGGTCAGCGCCGCAAATGCGATGATCCGATACGCCTTTAGCTACAGCTCCAACAGCTGGCTCGAGACCCAGTGGTACATGTTCGCCGTGGTCGTGATGTTCGGCGCGTCCTACACTTTCAAACGCAATGAGCATGTACGAGTCGAAATCCTCTACCTCATGCTTTCCGAACGCGGCCAGCTATGGCTGGACCTGATCGGGACACTGATTTTCCTCATCCCGGCGTGCCTTCTCCTCAGCTACCTGTCCTGGGGGATGTTCTACAACTCGTTCATCATCGGCGAAATGTCTAACAATGCCGGCGGCCTGCTCCGGTGGCCGGTCAAGTTTGTCCTGACGGCGGGATTCTTCATGGTGGCTCTGCAAGGCGTCTCGGAGGTCATCAAGCGCGCGGCCGCCTTGCGCGGTGAGGTCACCATCGATGCGAAATACGAGCGGCCGACCCAATGATCACGCTTGAGATGATGCCGCCGCTGATGTTCGGCGGCCTGGTCCTGGCGATGCTGATCGGCTTCCCAGTCGCCTTCACGCTGGCCGCTCTCGGCCTTTCCTTCGGATTTCTCGCCATCCACGAGGGATTTTTCGGGTTCAGCTTCCTGCAGGCAATACCGGAGCGCATCTACGGCAGCGTTCTGGCCAACGAGCTGCTGCTTGCAATCCCGTTCTTCACGTTCATGGGCGCGATCCTCGAGCGATGCGGCCTCGCGGAAGATATGCTGGATTCCATGGGGCAGTTGTTCGGCCCCGTTCGCGGCGGCCTCGGCTATTCCGTGATCATCGTGGGCTTCATCCTGGGTGCCATTACCGGCACCGTGGCTGCACAGGTGATCGCGATGGCGATGATCTCGATGCCGGTCATGATCCGCTACGGCTACAACATGCGCTACATTACCGGTGTGCTTGCAGCCTCGGGCACCATTACCCAGCTGGTGCCTCCTTCGCTGGTTCTGATCGTGCTCGCGGACCAGCTCGGGAAGTCGGTTGGCGATATGTATCTGGGCGCCTGGGGCCCATCGATCCTCCAGATCGCTTTGTTCGCGGGTTACACATTCGCTTTGAGCGTGATCAAGCCGGATCATGTCCCGGCCGTGCCCAAGGAAGCAAGGACGCTCAAGGGCTGGGCCCTCTGGCGCAAATGCCTCCTGGGCATCATCCCGTCAGCCGTTCTGATCTTCGTGGTGCTCGGCACGATGATGCTCGGGCTCGCCACCCCGACCGAGGCGGGCGCCATGGGCGCAGTCGGCGCGATCGTCCTTGCCGTCATCCATCACAAGGATTTCAGCTCGGCTGGTCACAAGGTGTTGCTCGTCGGCGTCGCCGCCGCCGGCGTCGGCACCATCATCGGCATCTACTTCACGCCGAATCTGCCTTTCAAGATCGCCTTCGCGGTTGCTTATCTCGCAGTCGCCTGGGTCTGCATCGAGGCGATCAGAATTCCGGACCTGCGCACCTTGGTCAAGCAGGGCTATGAGACGACCATGCGCATCACCTGCATGGTGACGTTCATCCTGATCGGATCGACTTGCTTCTCGATCGTCTTCCTCGGTTGCAACGGCGGTGTCTGGCTGGAGCACATGCTGACATCGCTGCCGGGCGGGGTATGGGGCTTTCTGATTTTCATCAATCTGTTCATCTTCTTCATCGCCTTCTTCCTCGACTTCTTCGAGATCGCCTTCATCATCATTCCGATGATCGCGCCTGTCGCGCTGAAGCTGCTCACCCCTGTCGTCGGCGCGGACGCTGCCTTGATCTGGTTCGGTGTCATGCTCTGCGTCAACATGCAGACCTCCTTCCTGCATCCGCCCTTCGGCTTCGCCTTGTTCTATCTGCGGGGTGTGGCGCCGAAGGAGGTCAAGAGCTCGGACATTTATTGGGGCGCGATGCCATGGATCGGCCTGCAGGTGATCATGGTTGCGGTCGTCATCGCATTTCCGGTGACGGTCACCGGGTTACTGGACGCTCCTGCCAAGGTGGATCTGGACAAGATCAAGATCGAAATCCCGAACATCGAGCTGCCGCCCCCACTCGATTTCGGCCAGCCGAAGAACTGACCCGCGGAACCTACGCCTTTGCACGCGGTTAAATCGAAGGCTCAGGATCAGCGCCTGGAGGAGCCCGATGCCGTATTTCCCATCCGACCAAGACCAAGACCTGCGCATTTACAAGGTGCTTGCCGACGTCTTTTGCGCGATCTTGCTCGCCAGCTTTTCGATCGTCTTTTTCGGCTGGCTTGGCGGCATTGTCGCCTTCGTCATCCTCGAAGCCGGCCTGCTCGGACTCGATTGGCTCATGCCCAGCGCGAAAGACGCAGCAGGCGTCGTTCGCTGACGGCTTTTCCAATTTGCGGAATCCGGCCGGTAGCGGACCTATCGAAACAAAGGGCAAGCTCGGCGCTGCGGCTAGCTTGGTCCGGTCCAGTACTCCTGAAACGCCGCTCTGAACTCAACCAGTTGGTCGTTCGTCGCCCCTGACCGTGCGTCGGCCCTATTTGTAAGTATATCCAGGTAAGCGATCGGCTGAACGAACTGGCACGCCGTGAAGTCGTATCGCTTGCCTCCGATCCGGTTGTAGAAATGATCGCCGGCCGGAAGCAGCGTCTTCAGCAAGTCACCACCGAAGAGTTCGTGAACGAGCAGCGACGTGACGTTGCATTGCCCTGCCGCCGGATTGTTGGCCGTCCATTGGCTGCTCGTCGACAACGACCATGCCTTGCGCAGCGCGTCTTGGATTTGATCGGGATCGAAGCTCAATGCACTTCTCGAGTCGGGCATACACGACAAAATTCGGATTATTCGATTGTAAGTTTCCACCGCTGTTTTGCCCGACGGAGCAAGGGATTTCGGTCTTTCCCGCAGGCCTGTGCGCCGCGCCGTCAAGTCATTGAAAACGCTATCCTCTGCTACTGTGCATGGGGTTGTTTTCGAAGTTTTTGTTCTGGGAGCCCTCGGGAGCGCTGCAACGACAACGCCCCGAAGCCTTCGCTCCGGGGCGCTGCATGCGACAGTTGGCGCTGATCAGCTCTGCGAACGGCGCGCCATGAAGATGTCGTAGCCGACCTCGGCGACCTGGAACCAGGAGTAGCCGTCGCTCGTGAACTTGGCGAGCGAGTCGTGCACCTTCTTGAAGTTGGGGTTGGTCGCAGCGACTTCGGCGTGCAGCTCCTTGGCGGCCTTGTGGCAGGCATCCATGATCGACGGCGAGAAGGCGTGCAGCTTGGTGCCGCCCGCGAGCAGCTTCTTCATCGCCAGCGGATTGGCGTTGTCGTAGCGCGCCATCATGTAGTTGTTGGCGTAGTGGCCGGCCTGCTCCAGCACGCTCTGGTAATGTTTCGGCAGCGCGTTCCACTTGTCGAGGTTGACGAAGGCCATCAGCATCGGTCCGCCTTCCCACCAGCCGGGGTAATAATAGTGCGGCGCGATCTTGTAGAAGCCGAGCTTCTCGTCGTCATAGGGGCCGACCCATTCGGCGGCGTCGATGGTGCCCTTCTCCAGCGCCGGATAGATGTCGCCGCCGGCGAGCTGCTGCGGCACGACACCGAGCTTCTGGAGCACGCGGCCGGCAAAGCCGCCGATGCGAAATTTCATGCCCTTGAGATCCTCGGGCGTGTTGACCTCTTTCCTGAACCAGCCGCCCATCTGGCAGCCCGTGTTGCCCGCGAGCAGCGAGACGACGTTGTAGCTCTTGTAGAACTCGTTGAGCACGTCGCGCCCGCCGCCGAGCATGTACCAGGCCTGGTTGAGCCGCATGTTGGGACCGAACGGCACGGCCGAGCCGAAGGTGAAAGTCGGGTCCTTGCCGAAATAATAGTAGGACGCGGTGTGGCCGATCTCGCAGGTGCCGTTCTGCACCGCGTCGAGCACCTGGAGGCCCGGCACGATCTCGCCGGCGGCGAAGATCTGGATCTGGAATTTGTTGTCGGTCGCCTCCGCGACCATCTTGCACATCATCTCGGCGCCGCCAAACAGCGTGTCGAGCGATTTCGGCCAGCTCGTCGGCATGCGCCATTTGATTTCCGGCATCGACTGCGCGATCGCGGGAGCCGCGAGCGTTGCGGCGCCGGCCGCGCCAAGTCCCGTGACCTTGATGAAGTCTCTTCTCTTCATGATTTCCTACCCTGGTGGATCTGATTGTGGGCCTTCTTGCCGAGGCTTGCGGACAGCATGGAACATCGCCGCGCCGAATGCCATCCCGATCGCGCTGCGGCAAAGAAAAAGCCCGGCCTCCTGGGGAGGCCGGGCTTCCGGTATTAAGACTTAAGCCGTCGATCAGCCGCGGGTGCGCGAGCGGATCATGAAGCTGTCGTAGGTGTATTCGGCGACCTGCCACCACAGATATTCGTCGGAGCGGTAGGCCTGCATCGCGTCAATTACCTTCTTGAAGTCGGCGTTCTTGGCCGAGATCTCCGCCCACAATTCGTTGGTCGACTTGAGGCAGGCTTCCAGCACCTCGTTGGTGAAGGGACGAAGCTGGGTGCCGCCGGCGACGAGGCGCTTCAGCGCCGCCGGGTTCTGCATGTCGTAGCGCGCGGCCATCCAGGTATTGGCATGGGTGGTCGCGTTGGCGAGGATGGCCTGGTAGTTCTTCGGCAGCGCATTGAACTTTTCCAGGTTGGCGAAGGCATGGACGGTCGGACCGCCTTCCCAGAAGCCCGGATAATAGTAGTACTTGGCGACCTTGGCGAAGCCGAGCTTCTCGTCATCGTAGGGGCCGACCCACTCGGCCGCGTCGATGGTGCCCTTCTCCAGCGCCGGATAGATGTCGCCGCCGGCGAGCTGCTGCGGCACCACACCGACCTTCTGAAGCACCTGGCCGGCGATGCCGCCGATGCGCATCTTCAGGCCCGAGAGGTCGGCAACGGTCTTGATCTCCTTGCGGAACCAGCCGCCCATCTGCGTGCCGGTATTGCCGCAGGGGAAGCCGATCACGTTCGACTTCTTGAAGAACTCGTTGGCAAGCTCGTTGCCGCCGCCCTGAAAGAGCCAGGAATTCTGCTGGCGCGCATTGAGGCCGAACGGCACCGAGGCGAAGATCGCAAAGGTCGGATCCTTTCCGACGTAATAATAGGAGACGGTGTGGCACATTTCGACCGTCCCGCTCGAGGTCGCATCGAGCGCCTGGAGACCGGGGACGATTTCGCCGCCCGCGAACACCTGGATCTGGAATTTGTTGTCGGTCATCTCGGCGACGTACTTCGCAACCTGCTCGGCGCCACCATAGATGGTGTCGAGCGACTTCGGGAAGCTCGAAGTCAGGCGCCACTTCACCTCGGGCGAGGACTGCGCGATCGCCGGCGACGCCACTGCGGTCGCCGCCGCGCCTGCTGCCGACACTTTCAGAAAATCACGACGCTTCATCTTCAGGTCTCTCCTTGCTGGGGCGTTTCCCCTTGACTTCTCTTATGCCGCCGCTCGTTCCGGCGACGCGTCGATGCCGCGTCGAACCGAAGGGGCTTGACTGCCGTGGGCCTTTACCACGGACCGCGCGGTTACGGAACGCGACAATGGCATGACCGGGCTCTACGAAAGTCGCATGTCCCCGGGGGGCCCCGCGGCAGGCCGGTTCAGGCGGCCGCAATCACGCCCTTCAGCTGGTCACGAACCTTGCCTGCAATGGCGCGGTAGATCGCCGCATGAGGGCCGTCCGGCTCGCTGTCGACCACGGGATTGCCGGCGTCCGAAGTGGCACGAATCGCCATATGCAGGGGGATCTCGCCGAGGAACGGCACCTGGAGCTTCTCGGCCTCGTGCCGGGCCCCGCCATGACCGAAAATGTCCGACCGCGTGCCGCAATGCGGGCATTGGAAGTAGCTCATATTCTCGACGATGCCGAGCACGGGCACGTTGACCTTCTTGAACATCGCAAGCCCCCGCCGCGCGTCGATCAGGGACAGGTCCTGCGGGGTCGAGACGATCACAGCGCCCTTGAGCGGTACGTTCTGCGCCAGCGTGAGCTGGGCATCGCCGGTGCCCGGGGGCATGTCGACCACCAGCACGTCGAGCTGGCCCCATTCGACGTCGCGCAGCATCTGCGTCACCGCCGACATCACCATGGGACCGCGCCAGATCATCGCCGTCTCTTCCTCGACCAGGAAGCCGATCGACATGATGGCGAGGCCGAAACGCCGGAGCGGAATCATCTTGCGCTCGCCGTTCAACTCCGGCTTGTCGCGCAGACCCGTCAGGCGCGGCACCGAGGGGCCGTAGATGTCGGCATCGAGCAGCCCGACCTTGAGGCCAAGGTCGCGCAGGCCGAGCGCCAGATTGAGCGACGTGGTTGACTTGCCGACGCCGCCCTTGCCCGAGGCGACCGCGATCACGGCGGCAACGCCGGGGATTTCCGACTGCCGCGCCATGGGCGACCCGCCGCCCTGAGGCGGCTTGTGGGCATGGGCCGGCTGCACGCCGGGCGCGCCGCGGCTCGGCTGCGGGGGTGGCGGCGGCGCCGAGCCCGGCTTGCGCTCGGCGGTCAGCGCCACCATCACGGTGGTGACGCCGGGAATGGCGCGCACGGCGGCCTCCGCTTCGGCCCGGACGGCTTCCCAGGCCCGCGCCTCGGCGGCATCGACGTTGATCGAGAAGAACACCTTGCCGTCGGAGGCGTTGATCGCGCTCAGCACGTTGGCATTGGTGAGCGCGACCCCGCGCGGCGACTTGATCCGGCCGAGGCTGTCGAGAACCTGTTGCTGCGTCACGCTCAAAGCGCATCTCCTGAACGGAGCATGATCCGGACCCGGAGAGCCGCGCCAGCGCAAAGTGTGGAGCGTTGTTCCGACAAGATCATGCTCAAGCCTTTAGGATGCCCCATTAGAGCGGAAACGCCCAAAAGGCTACTGCCTGCCGACGTCATCGGCCCTTTCGGCGGGTGCCGCCCCCTGCTCCCTGGCGGCCTCGTAGTTCAGCTCGATCATGACGCCGTTCGGGTCGTGGACGAAGATCTGCCAGAGGTCGCCGCCGGGCACCTGACGGGAGTCGAATTTCATCCCCTTTGACGCCAGCCGCTGTTTCATGCCCTCAAAGCCGCGACTGACGAAGGCGACGTGGTGGACAACGCCGGAATCCGGCTTTTGTGGCTCGGCGGTCGCAGAAATATCGACGAGATGCACCACGGGCTTGCCCTCGCTGTACATCCAGGCGCCCGGGAAGGCGAAATTCGGCCGGGCGCCTTTTTCCAGGCCCAGCACTTCCTCGTAGAAGCGGACGGTCTCGGCCAGATTCCGGGTCCGGATATTGAAATGATCGAGGACACCAACGCTCACGCCGCCCATGCTTTCGCTCCCTTGTTTTGAAGTCCTTGGAGCCCGGCATCCTAGCACAGGAGGCGGGGCCAAACGAAGCCGTTGCCCTCTGGCCTCAAGGGTTTATGGTGCGCCTCCGATCCGCCCTCACCGCGGAACCAGGCGTCCCTCGCTTGGCAAGAACCGTAAAACCCAAACTACGGACAAGGTACCACAATGGCTAAAGTCGCTTTCCTCGGCCTCGGCGTGATGGGCTTCCCCATGGCGGGACACCTCGTCAAAAAAGGGGGCCATGAGGTCACCGTCTACAACCGCACCGCGGCCAAGGCGAAGGAATGGGCGGACAAATTCGGCGGCAAGACCGCGGCGACCCCGAAGGCCGCCGCCGAGGGCCAGGATTTCGTGATGTGCTGCGTCGGCAACGACAACGATCTGCGCGCGGTCACGATCGGCCCCGACGGCGCGTTTGCCGGCATGAAGAAGGGAGCGACCTTCGTCGACCATACGACTGCCTCCGCCGAGGTCGCGCGTGAGCTGGACGCAGCCGCCACCAAGGCCGGCTTCAAATTCGTCGACGCCCCGGTCTCCGGCGGCCAGGCCGGCGCCGAGAACGGCGTGCTGACGGTGATGTGCGGCGGTGCGCAGGACGCGTATTCGGGCGCCGAGCCGATCATTACAGGCGCCTATGCGCGGATGTGCAAACTGCTCGGGCCCGCTGGCTCCGGCCAGCTGACGAAGATGGTCAACCAGATCTGCATCGCCGGTCTGGTGCAGGGTCTCTCAGAGGGTATCCATTTCGCCAAAAAGAGCGGCCTCGACGTCGCCGCGGTGATCGAGACCATCTCAAAAGGGGCCGCGCAATCCTGGCAGATGGAAAATCGCTACAAGACCATGAACGAGGACAAGTACGATTTCGGCTTCGCGGTCGAATGGATGCGCAAGGACCTCTCGATCTCGCTGGCCGAGGCCCGCCGCAACGGCGCCAGCCTGCCCGTCACCGCGCTGGTCGACCAGTTCTACGCCGAAGTCGAGAAGATGGGCGGCAAGCGCTGGGACACCTCCAGCCTGCTCGCGCGCCTGCAACGCTGAGGCGCCGTTGCGGCCTCGTCCGGGGCCATGCAGCATGGTAATTCGTCGCGACTTCGGCCGCGACGAAGTTCAAAGCGCGATAACCGAACAAGCATAAATTTCTGGGGGAGCCTTGCTTAGCGTGATCGCCGCCATCCTCGTCGTTGCCTGCGTCGGCCTCGCGCCGGAGCTCCGTCCCGGAATCGCCGGGTTCGCCGCGGGTGGTGCCTGTAGGCGTGGATCCCGCCTCATTGCTCGCCTGCTCCCTATCGCGCTCCTGATCCTTGTTGCATCACCCTCGCAGGCGCTCGCCGCATCGATCGACGGGGCCAGCATTCGCCCGCAATGGGCGCTCCCCTTCGCCGGCATGCTGCTGTCGATCGCGATATTTCCGCTCGCAGCGCCTCACTTCTGGGAGCACCACCAGGGCAAGATTGCCGCGACGTGGGCGGCCCTGATCGTGCTGCCGCTCGCGATCTGGTATGGCCCGCTTCCGACCATCCAAACGCTCGTGCATACAGCGCTGCTCGAATACATCCCGTTCATTCTGCTGCTCCTTGCGCTGTTCACCGTGGCCGGCGGAATCGTGGTGCGCGGCAATCTTCACGGCTCCCCGGTTTTGAATACGCTACTGCTCGCGCTGGGCACCCTGATCGCCAGCATCATCGGCACGACCGGTGCGTCGATGGTCATGATCCGGCCGGTGATCCGTGCAAATGACGACCGGCGACACAACGCGCACGTCGTCATCTTCTTCATCTTTCTGGTGTCCAACATCGGCGGTTCGCTCTCCCCCTTGGGAGATCCGCCGCTGTTTCTGGGCTTCCTGCGCGGCGTGGATTTCTTCTGGACGACCACGCACCTGTTCGCCCAGACCACGTTCGCAGCGTGGATTCTGCTCGCCCTGTTCTTTTGCATCGATACCTATTTTTATCGCAAAGAGGGCCGCGTCAGGCCCGACCCAACTCCGGACAATCCCTTGCGGATCAGCGGCGGCCTCAATTTCGTTCTGATGGGAGTCATCATCGCCGCGATCCTCTTGAGCGCCAAGCTCGACCTTGGCGGATTTGAGATCCTCGGCACGCACCTCCAGCTGCAGAATCTTCTGCGTGATGCCGTGATGATCGGCGTCGTGTTCACATCTCTTGCCGTCACGTCGAAGGAGGACCACGACGCGAACGGCTTCTCCTGGGGCCCCATGATCGAAGTGGCAAAGCTGTTCGCCGCCATCTTCATCACCATCATTCCCGTGCTTGCGATTCTCAACGCCGGCCGATCCGGCGCGTTTGCCTCGGTCGTGAACATGGTCACCAATGCCGATGGCACGCCGAACAATGCCGCCTATTTCTGGCTGGCCGGCCTGCTCTCGTCCTTCCTCGACAATGCGCCGACCTATCTGGTCTTCTTCGAGCTTGCCGGAGGCGATGCCAAGCATCTGATGACGAATGGCGCCATGACCCTTGCCGCGATCTCCGCAGGTGCGGTGTTCATGGGCGCCAACTCGTATATCGGCAACGCGCCCAACTTCATGGTCTACGCGATCGCGCGAGCGGGTGGCGTCGCAATGCCGGGTTTCTTCGGGTACATGGCCTGGACCTCCGTGCTGCTGCTGCCCGTCTTCGCGTTGGTCACGGTCATCTTCTTCAGGTGACGGGACGCGGGTTCCCGCGGGAGCAAGCCCGAACTGGCGTGTGAATTAACGCCCGGTTAACGTAATTCTTTAGCTCCTTAAGTCAGCTCTTAAGGATTTCTTGCCAGAGATAGACAATGCAGAAGGCCCGCGTCCGCCGTGGGCAGGAATCGTGTTGCTTGATGAGTAACCCCGCTGAAAAGCCCGAGGTTGTGCAGCTTCCGGCCGAGCCGGTGAGCGCGCCATCGGCGAGCAGCCGAAGGGCTGCGGCGCAGCGGGTGCGCGAGGCGCGCGACAAGTTAACCTCGACCAGCGGAACCCGGCCGGCGTTCGACGCCGAGATGTTGCGTCAATATGCCCAGACGCGGTTGTCGGCTTCCTATGTCGTGATGCTGCTGGTGGTCGCGACCGGCATATTGTTCGGACTGTGGATGCAGCCGATCCCCGCCGCGGCCTGGACTGTGGGCATGCTCTGCATCCATGCGGCGATGATCCGCAGTTGCCGGCGGTTCCTGACCGAACCCGCCTCTCCAGCCGCGACGCGGGCGTGGCGAACGCGGTTCGTCGTGCTCGACCTGCTCTACGGCCTGTGCTGGATGGCCATCCTGATCCACCCCGTGCTCGACATGGTCACGGAAACGCTGATGATGTTCCTGATGCTGCTGGTGATCGCAGTGTCGAGCATGCTGGCCGCCAATTTGCCGATCGCGGCCCTTGCCGCCACAGCTCCGGTCGCCGTCGCGATGGCACTGAGCTTCGTGATGACCGGCTCGCTCGACAATTACATCCTGGCGGCGCTCGCGCTCGCGGCCGAAGGCTATTTCGTGCTGCTGGCACACCGCCTGCACTCCTCGACGTTTGCAACGCTTGAAGCGCGCGCGGAGAAGGACGCCCTGATCGGCGAACTCGAACAGGCCAAGGCCATTTCGGACGAAGCGCGCCACCGCGCCGAAGCCGCCAACGTCGCCAAGTCACGGTTCCTCGCGCAGATGAGCCACGAGCTGCGCACGCCGCTGAACGCGATCCTCGGTTTCTCCGAGGTGATGAAGAGCGAGATTTTCGGCGCACACGCGGTGCCGGTCTACAAGGAATATTCAGCGGACATCCATAATTCCGGCGTGCACCTGCTCAACCTCATCAACGAGATTCTCGATTTGTCGCGGATCGAGGCCGGCCGCTACGAGCTCAACGAGGAAGCGGTGTCGCTGGTCGGCATCGTCGCCGACTGCCACCATCTGATGAAGCTGCGTGCCTCGAGCCGCGGCATCACGATCCACGAAGTGTTCGAGCAGGCGATGCCGCGGCTCTGGGCCGACGAGCGCGCGATCCGCCAGGTCGTGCTCAACCTGCTCTCCAACTCGATCAAGTTCACGCCGCAGGGCGGCGAGATCTGGCTCAAGGCGGGATGGACCGCCTCGGGCGGACAATACCTCTCGGTGAAGGATTCCGGGTCCGGCATCCCGGAGGACGAGATCCCGGTCGTGCTCGCCTCGTTCGGCCAGGGCTCCAACTCGATCAAATCGGCTGAACAGGGCGCCGGCCTCGGCCTGCCGATCGCCAAGAATCTGATCGACCTGCATGGCGGCACGTTCACGCTGAAATCGAAGCTGCGCATCGGCACCGAGGTGATCGTCACCTTCCCGCCGGAGCGCGTGATGAGCGCGCTGGCGCCGCTGTCGGATGATTCCCCGCCGCTTCAGCCGGAGAGTTCACTCGTTCCCGAGGAGAAGCGCCGGCCGCGCCAAAGGCCAATCATGAGCGCAGGCACGGGCTCTTAACGAGATGCTTGCAGAATTGTCCGACGATCCCTCACTATGTCCAAATGAGCAAAGAAACGCCGTGCGTCGCCGTTTGCATGATCGACCCCAGGACCAAGCTATGCTTCGGTTGCGGCCGCACACTGCCCGAGATCGCGCGCTGGCATGCCATGGAGAGCGCGGACCGGCTCACGATCATGGCTCTCTTGCCGGCGCGCATGACGGAAGCTGGACTGACGCCGATCGCAGGATCGCCGGAACGGACCTGACCAGCCAGAGCGCATCCGAGGGTGCGCGATGATACGCGTTCTGCTCGTTCTCATCACGCTTGCCGGCACGGCAGGGGCCGTCGTCGCCTATGGCGACTCCGATCGGATCGCCCGCGCCGGCCATAAGGTCTCGCACATCTTCCGCGGACAGACCGCCTCCCCCGCGCCGGCCGTCCAGATCCCGCGCGGCCAGGGCGGCGAATTCACGCTGCGTGCGAAGATCAACGGCGTCACCGCACCGATGGTGATCGACACCGGCGCGACGTCGGTGGTGCTGACCTGGGAGACGGCGAAAGCAATCGGGCTGCCGCTCGAGATGCTTGAATACGATGTCGACCTCGAGACCGCGGGCGGCCATACCAAGGCGGCGCGGCTCACGCTTGCTCGTCTCGCCGTCGGCCATCTCGTCGAGAAATCGGTGCCGGCGCTCGTCGTGCAACGCGGTCAATTGAAGACCAATCTGCTCGGCATGAGTTTCCTCGACCGCCTCGAGAGCTGGGGCGTGCGTGCGGACACGCTGATGCTCACCGGCTATCCGGAACTGCGGAACAGCAATCGTCGCTCGCGGACGGCAATCGACTAAAATCCTAGCCCCCGGACAACGTCGTGAATGCCCAGAGGTGTGGCATTTGTGCTATTTACAAACCGTCCAGTCGGTTTATAAAAGCATCATTCCCGGATCGGGGTTGAATGCGAGCTGCTTCCTGGCGGAGGCAGCCAAGTGGGAGACTGAAATCATGACTGCCAGAACTGTCATCCGCCTCGCGATGCGTGCCTTGCCCGTTGCCGCGGTGTTCGCCGCGGGCAGCGCCTGTGCTGCGGACTTGTCGCCGCGCCATGCGGCGCCCTCTTCTGCCTACACGGCACCGCAGCCGGTATATTCGTGGACCGGCCTTTATGCGGGCTTCAACGCTGGCTATGCCGAGAGCGGCGACGACGCCTTCAACAACCTCGTCGGCGTGAGCGGCGGCAAGGTCAAGGGCGCCTTCGGCGGCCTTCAGGTCGGCTACAACTACCAGCTTTCGCCAATGTTCGTGGTCGGCATCGAGAACGACTTCGAAGCCGGCGACATTAAGAACCACGATGCCCTCAACAGCGCCGCCGTCAGCATCCCCTGGTACATGACCGGCCGCGCCCGCGCCGGCATCGCAACGATGGACTCGCGGCTGTTGTTCTTCGGGACCGCGGGTCTTGCCGCGGGCGAATTGAAGGACGGCCCGATCAGCAAGATGAAGATGGGCTGGACAGCGGGCGGCGGCGTCGAGTGGGCGTTCCTGCCAAAATGGTCGGCCAAGGCCGAGTATCTCTACACCGAGTTCAAGCGCGACGACCTGCCGGACTGGAACGCAGCGAAATTCCACTCTTTCCGCGTCGGCGTGAACTATCACTTCGACTTGTTCCGCTGAGACGGATCGATGAAGCGCCGGATGTTGCGATCCGGCTCTTCACGAGAATGCTAAGCAGCCGCTTCTGCGGGCGAGCGGGCACCGACACGCGCGATCGCGTCGCGCAGCACGTCGAGACCGGCGCCCGGCTTTACGCCCTGCTCGGCCAGATGGCGACGGAAGGCCCGCGCGCCGGGCACGGCATGGAATGCACCGACGAAATGCCGCGTAATCGCATGCAGCCGCGTGCCGTTCGCGAGTTGCTGCTCGATATAGGGCATCATCGCCTCAAGCGCATCCTGCATGGTCGAATGCGGTGCCTCTTCGCCGAAGATCTCCCGATCCACGGAGAGAAGCCGCCACGGCTCCTGATAGGCGGCGCGGCCGAGCATCACGCCGTCGACATGGGCGAGATGTGCTCTCGCCTCTTCGACGCCGGGAATGCCGCCGTTGATGATGACAGGCACATCAGGCATTGCGCGCTTGAGCCGATAGACACGCTCATAATCGAGCGGGGGGATGTCGCGGTTCTCCTTTGGAGACAACCCATTGAGCCAGGCTTTTCGGGCATGCACGATCAGCGCGTCGCAGCCGGAGGCAACCACCGCGCGCGCAAGCGTATCGAGCGCCGTCTCCGGATCCTGATCGTCGATGCCGATACGGCACTTCACGGTGACGGGAACGGCGACGGCGCGCTTCATCGCATCGATACACCTTGCCACCAGGTCCGGCTCCGCCATCAGGCAGGCGCCGAACCGGCCATCCTTCACGCGATCGGAGGGGCAACCAACGTTTAGGTTGATCTCGTCATATCCGTGGTCCTCACCAATCCGCGCTGCCAGCGCGAGGTCGCGAGGATCTGATCCGCCAAGTTGAAGCGCCACGGGATGCTCGACCGCATCGAACCCAAGCAACCGTTTCCGGTCGCCATGTATCACGGCGCCAGTCGTCAGCATCTCCGTATAGAGCAGCGCCCGCCGGGTCAGGTGACGATGGAACACCCGACAGTGCCGGTCCGTCCAGTCCATCATCGGGGCCACGGAAAAGCGATAGTCTTTATATTCCAACGAGTTATCCTATCCTTACAATGGACTAGAGCAGGAACAAGTGCACACGTGTGCTCTCCAAACCAGTCAAAATTGCACACGTGTGTACCGCATTTGGCCACGATCGGCGACAAGGCCGCGCCGTGCCCGCTCGATCACGTCAACCGCCAGTTCAAAGGCGACGAGGCCGAACGTCCTCTGGCTCTCCGACTTCACCTATGTCGCGACCTGGGCCGGCTTCGTCCACGTCGCCATTGTCATCGACGCCTATGCCGGCACGATCGTGGGCTGGCGGGCCTCGCGCACGGCGCATGCGAGCTGCGTGCTCGATGCACTGGAGCAGGCGCTGCATGGTCGACGGCCGGTCCATCGCGGCGCGCTCGTGCACCACAGCGACAGGGGCAGCCGATACGTTTCGATCAAATACACCGAGCGTCTGGCTGAAGCTGGCATCGAACCTTCCGTCGGAAGCGTCGGCGATTCCTACGACAATGCTCTCGCCGAAGCCATCAACGGTCTCTAAAAGGCCGAAGTGATCCATCGGCGCGGGCCATGGCGCAGCTTCGAGGCCGTCGAGTTCGCGACCCTGGAATGGGTGGACTGGTTCGACAACCGGCGGCTCCTGGAGCCCATCGGCAACATCCCACCAGCCGAAGCCGAGCAACGCTACCACGCCATGCTGGAGCAACCAGCTATGACGGCATAACTTAAACCAAATGGCCTCCGGCAAACCCGGGGCGGTTCAGTTTACGAGCACACGGCCTAGACGGCGGGCGCCGCGACGCGGCTTGGTTGACACTCTCCATCGCACCGAGGCGAGCGGCCACAGGGTTCATTCACCGTTAGTTTCCGGCCTGCTCAGGAATGCTTGTTTTGGCTAAATCAGGATCCCGGCGATGGGAGATAGTGGTTCCGCCACAAGCTCGTCGGCCCGCTCGTCGCATTCTACGCTTTGTCCGACGCTTTGCATTGCCAAAATCGGCTCGGCTTTACTGCCGCAATTCTTGCGTCGAACGCTTCAGTCGCTGCTCTAGCGCTACGAGAAGCTGAGTACGGCCGATGATTCCGGCAAGCTTCTTACCGCGGAGGACCAGCACCTGCGATATCTGGTAAATATCCATCTGTTTGACGACCTCCTCGATCTTGGCGTTGTCATCGACCCATACGGGATGGCGGCTCATGACGGCATCGACTCGAAGCCCACTCGTTCGCTCGCGAGCGAACTGCCCCTCGTCTTTCCCAAGCAGCCATTCAAGCCAAAATCCCTCTGGATACTCCACTTCCAACTCGCGTCGGTGAAGGAAATCGCCTTCAGAAATGATCCCGACCAGCGATCCGGCGTCGTCCACCACCGGCAGACCGCGCTGATTGGTCTCGAGCAGGAGGTGGATCGCGTCGAGCAGCGGAGCGCTTTGTCTCACTGTCGCAAACGAGGTTCGCATGATATCTGCCGCTCTCATTTTGGTGCTGCTCCCTCGCACACGATCCGGCTTTGCCGCCCTAGTGAGACATAAGGAGGCAGATCTTCGCCTCCTGCAGGAGGCTGTACGTCATCCCGCCAAAAATCCACTCCCCCAGCCTGCTGTGTCCATAACCTCCGGTAACGATGAGGTCGGCACGAACGTCTTCGGCAAAGCGAATGAGATAGCGGGCATCGGGATCTGCCGTATGTACACGGATCTCGTGCTCGCAACTCGCACCGTGTTTCTTGAGATAACTGGCGACATCCCGCACCCGACGGTGCGCCGCATCCTGCTCATCCGACGTGCAGATCTCGACTATCGTGACTTTTGACGCGCGTGTCAGGAACGGCATCGCGTCGCGAACGGCGCGGCGCGCCTCGCGCGTATCCTTCCATCCGATCACGACCTGGTCCCCGGATAATCCCGTCACGCTCGCAGGAACCGATAGCGTCGGACGCCCCATCCTGAGCATGGCTTCTGCCGGGTCAAAGAAATGAGAGGGATTGGCCCCAAGTGAACTCCGCTTGACGACAACGAGATCCGCCGCCCTGGCTTGCTCAACCACGAAGTCGGTCGGATCATTGATCGACCAGCGCCATTCAACTTTCTCGCCCGGCGAACGCACCACTCTCCTGAACCAACTCTCCTTTTCCGCAAGCGCGGATCGTAAGCGTCTGAGGTCCTCCTCGGTGGTCTGTTCAATGATGACCCCTTCGGCCACAAACGGAGGCTGCACGGCTGCAGCGGACACACCCAAAATGGAAGCCTCGAACCTAGACGCGACACTGTCCGCAACAGCGACCTGTCCCGCCTCTTGTTGCGCGGTATCGACGTAAACCATGACGCTGGCGATCGACATGACATTTCTCCGGCAAGATGCGCATTTGTTCATTTATCGCTCGACGGACAACCAACCCAGTTGAGCGAGATCAAACCAAGAGACAGGGGAAACTTTGCTGACCTTGCCGGGGCGATCGGTTTGAATAGCGCCTTTCGTCCGTCACCCACGAATACGACTGCGCGATGCGGGATCCTGACCAGTTCTCCTCGGTGAATACGGCCAATTGCGATCGTCCCGTCCCGACCCGTTTGATCCGGATCAAGCCGGAGAGCCCACGATCCGGCAGGATTATCGAAATTGATGAAGCGACATGGAGCCTGTCATGCAAGCACGCGATGTCATGGTGTCCCCCGTGGTGACCGTTGGCCCGCACGCGTCCGTCCAGCAGGTCGCGAAGATCCTGCTGGAACGTCGGATCAGCGCGGTTCCGGTGGTCGATCCCGATAACAAGCTTCTTGGAATCGTGAGTGAAGGCGATCTCATTCATCGGGCGGAAAGCGGCACCGAGCGCCCCTACTCATGGTGGCTGCGCTTGTTGACCGGTGACGCCGAACAGGCAACGGACTACGTCAGATCGCATTCCGTCAAAGTGCAAGACATCATGACGCAAGACGTCGCGACCGCGTCGCCCGAGACACCCTTGAACGATATTGCGATGCTTCTCGAGAAGAGGCAGATCAAACGCGTCCCGATCGTCAACAGAGAAGGTCAGCTCGTCGGGATCGTCAGCCGATCCAATCTGCTTCAGGCCATCGCGAGCGCCAAGCCGAAGCTCGAGATTTCGCTTCCAGATGCGGCCATCAGGAAGAGGTTCTTCGACGAGCTCAAGAAGCAGCCTTGGGCTCATACGCTCAATGTGAATGCCACGGTCCAGGATGGTGTGGTCGATCTCTGGGGCTTCGCGCCGTCACTCGCCGAACGCACGGCTATTCGCGTGGCCGCCGAGGCAATCCCCGGCGTCCAAACCGTCAACGACCACCTGCTTGAAACCCCGACCTTTGTCTATTGATCGCACCGGGATATGACGACGAAGTATGCTACGGTCCTTCACCGTTCGCGTGCTCAAGGACGCGCACGGCGGCCAGGGGCAACCCTGCGAAGCTTGCCCGCGCATCATCGACACTGACGCACGCGATGCCGTTGAAGCCGCGGCGCTGTCGGCACGAAGGTTTTGCCAATTCCGGCCGACGAGATCACGCTCAAGCAATGTCCCTGCTCAGTTCATGGGGAGAGCTAGCGAGAGAGCCGTCATTCAATTCGGGATCAAGCCCGGTTGCTCAGATGATTGGGACGGCGACGAAATTCATTGCACCCGCACGTTTGATCCGGACCAGGATCGTGCGCCGGGATTGCGCACGGGCTTCGTTGACCATTCTATCGAGGTCAGCGCCGGCGACGATGGGCTGTCCTCCGATGCCGAGAATAATGTCGCCGACCTGAAGGCCGCCGCCGGCCGCGCCGCTGCCCGGCCTGATCTCGAGCACCACTACCCCGATTTCCCCGGCACCCGAGACAAGACGTGCCGGCGCGACTGTGAGCCCGAGTTCTACCCGTTCCCTCGGCTCCGCCTGCTTGTCCTTGCCGGTTGCTGGCGTGCGGGGGAGTTCGCCGACCATCACATCGATCGACATCTCCCGCGCATTCCTTAGGATCCGGAGATTGATGACGGTGCCCGGGCTGATCTGAGCCACCGTTCTGGCGAAGTCGCGCGGATTGTTCAGCTCGCGATCGTTGACGAAGGTGATCACGTCACCGACCTCCACGCCCTGCTTGGCTGCCGGTCCTTCGTCGAGTTGCGCAACGAGCGCACCCCGGGTGCTCTTCAGGTCCATCGCGTCGGCGATGCCGGGCGAAACCTCTTGAAGGTAGACGCCGACCCAACCTCGCGAGACGTAGCCTCTCTCTCGGAGCTGACGAACGACGAGCCTCACCGTCTCCGCCGGGACATCAAACGCCACTCCCACGGAGCCGCCCGAGGGCGAGTAGATAACGGTGTTGACCCCGATGACCTCGCCCCTCACGTTGAACGATGGCCCGCCGGAATTGCCCTTATTGACCGGAGCATCGATCTGGATGAATTCGTTGTAGGATTCTCCCCCGATATCACGTCCCCGGGCCGAGACGATCCCGGCGGTGACCGTGCCGCCGAGCCCGAACGGATCTCCGATCGCGAGCACCCAGTCGCCTATCCGCGGCTCCGCCGCAGCAAAGCGGACGTAAGGCAGGTCACCTAGGGCGGAGATCCTGATCAATGCGAGATCGGTGTGCGGGTCACTGCCGATGAGCTTGGCGGAATGGATATTTCCGTTATCCATCGTGACCTCGATGTCGACGCCCTTTGCCACGACGTGCTCGTTCGTGACGATATAACCGTCACCGGAGATCAGGAATCCCGCGCCAACCGTGACATCGGACCCCGGAGCCGGATCCGAGGGAATCTGTACGCCGAACTGCCGAAAGAACCGATCCAATAGCGATCCGGGCGGAGGCAGCTGCGCCCGCTCGCCGTCAACACTTCCCTGCTCGGTCTTCACCCGGATGCCGACGACGGCTGGCCTGACCCGTTCAATGACCTCTGCAAAGCCGACCGGAGCGTTGACACCGGCAGCATCGACCTCGGCCGCGACTGCGTGCGGCGTTCCATCCAGTGCAAGCGTCGCGCCCAACGTCGCGAGATACAGGCTTAACGCGATGATTCTGCCAGCGCAGGCGGCGTCAATAACTCGCGCACCACTGTTTCCGGGAATCACTCTCCTACCCCGTTTCCGCGCTAATGATAGTGAAGCTTGACCTGCTTTCACGCCGACATCTTGATCTGCCTCAACCAAGCTGGTTGCATCGGTTAAGCACCGGAAACAATCCGGCCCGCCTGGCAGAAGTTGCGGCGGCAACGGGCACGAAGCTTGACTTGCCTCAAGACCAGGAAATCATGGCGTGGTCTGCTATTGACATGTTCGGGTATATCAAACCTTTCCTTGAAATCGGATTGGACGACGTTGGTCTGGTGGGCGGCAAGACCGCTTCGCTCGGCGAACTCTATTCTGCGCTCGCGTCGCAAGGAGTTGCTGTGCCCAACGGCTTTGCGATCACGGCGGATGCCTATCGTGAAGCGTTGTCACGGGGCGGCACCGCAGATCAGCTTCACCGGCTCCTCGACGGGATCGACAAGAGCAAGATCAGGACGCTTGCCAGCAAAGCCGCGAAGGCTCGCGAAATCATATACAAGGCCATGGACACGCCCCTGCTACGCAAGCAGGTGGTGGAAGGGTATCGGCAACTCGAGCGTGAGGCCGGAAGCGGGATTGCCGTCGCCGTGCGAAGCTCCGCGACGGCCGAGGATCTGCCGACAGCGAGCTTTGCAGGACAGCACGAGAGCTTTCTCAACGTGCGCGGGGCCAAGGATCTGTTCGAGGCTTGCCGGCGTTGCTTTGCATCCATCTTCACCGATCGTGCGATCTCCTACCGGATCGACAACGGCTTCGATCATTTCAAGGTGGCACTCTCCGTCGCCGTGATGAGAATGGTGCGTTCCGATCTGGCGGCCAGCGGAGTCGTCTTCACGCTCGACACCGAATCCGGCTTTCGTGACGTGGTCTTCGTCACCGGCTGTTACGGTCTCGGGGAGACCATCGTGCAGGGCCAGGTCGATCCGGACGAATTTTACGTCCACAAGACGACGTTGAGCCAGGGTTTTCGCCGGGTGCTGCGGCGCCGGCTCGGAGCCAAGCAGATCCGCATGATCTACGGCAAGCGTGGCGGCGAGCATGCGACGCTCACCCGCAATGTGCCTGACGCCGAACGTCAGAGATTCTGCATTTCAGACCCGGAAGTGCTGAGCCTTGCCGAGATCGCGGTCCGGATCGAGGCCCATTATTCGAAACATGCCGGCGTTGCGATGCCGATGGACATCGAGTGGGCCAAGGACGGCGTCGACGGCAGGCTTTACATCATTCAGGCCCGGCCCGAGACCGTAGCCTCCCAGCGTTCGACGGACTTCTACGAGACCTACAATCTCAAGGGACACGGCCCGGTCATCGTCAGCGGTCGTGCGGTCGGAGAGAAGATCGCATCTGGGCGCACACGGCGCATTTCGACCGCACGCGATCTTGCAGCCTTCCGGCCGGGTGAGATCCTGGTAGCGCCGGCCACCAGCCCGGATTGGGAGCCGGTCATGAAGATCGCAGCCGGCATCATCACCGACAAGGGTGGCCGGACCTGCCATGCCGCGATCGTGGCGCGCGAGCTGGGCATCCCCGCCGTGGTGGGCGCCACGCACGCGACCGAAAAGATCAAGACCGGGACTGACGTCACGATCTGCTGCGCCGAAGGCGATATCGGCAGCGTCTATCAGGGAGTCGTTGCCTTCGACGTTACAAAAACGCCGGTGAACGACCTGCGACAGCCGCGTACGGCCATCATGGTCAATGTTGGAACTCCGGAAATAGCGTTCCGCACAGCGATGCAGCCGCAGGCGGGCGTCGGTCTCGCCCGCATGGAATTCATCATCAGTGAACATATCGGCGTCCACCCGATGGCGCTGCTCAAGCCGGACAAGATCACCAGCGCCAAGGCGCGGGCCGCGATCGCACGGCTGGTGAAGGACTTCAAGAGCCCGGCCGATTTCTTCGTTCAACGATTGGCGGAAGGCATCGGCACCATCGCCGCGGCATTCTATCCGAAGCCCGTGATCGTACGGCTGTCCGATTTCAAAACCAACGAGTATGCCAGCCTGCTCGGCGGCGAGGGCTTCGAGCCCCGGGAAGAGAACCCAATGCTGGGTTTCCGGGGTGCCTCTCGCTACAGCCATCCGGCCTACGCCGAGGGGTTCGCCTTGGAGTGTGCTGCGCTCCGACGGGTGCGGAAGGAGATGGGTCTCTCCAATCTGCGCGTCATGGTGCCGTTTTGCCGGACCGTCGCGGAAGCCCGGCGCGTGATCGCGACGATGGCGACCAATGGACTGAAGCGCGGCGAGGACGGCCTCGAAATCTATGTCATGTGCGAGATCCCCAACAACGTCATCCAGATCGATGCGTTTGCGGAGCTGTTCGATGGCTTCTCGATCGGCTCCAACGATCTCACCCAGCTCACGCTGGGGGTCGACCGGGATTCCGACATCGTGGCCTTCGATTTCGACGAGCGGGATCCGGGAATGCTGGAGATGTTCCGGCAGGCGATAGTCGGCGCCCAGCGCAACGGTCGCCATATCGGCATCTGCGGCGAGGCCCCCGCGAATTATCCGGAGATTGCGCGCTATTTGACGGGACTGGGCATCGATTCGATCAGCGTCAATCCCGCGAGCGTGTTTCGGACCATGGCCGTGGTGGCCGACGCCGAGGCCGATCTGCCGAAATCGGACGCGCGACGCCTTACCGCCCTGTAGCGATTAGATCACAGCCGGGACAGCCGCGGCGTGAATGCGCTCTGCCGCCGCGTTGACCCTGGTCATGGTCTTCGTCAGCTCTTCATAAACCTGGTCCTCGATGGTCACCGTGCCGAAATTCGAATCTTCACCGTCAAATCGCCCTTGCGCCGGCTCATCGGCATGCTCGAACCAGTGATATCCGACCACATTCGGCTTGCTGAGGGCAGCCGCAACGTAGCCCTCGAAAGCTCGGGCGCGCTCCGCTTGGGTCGCGACCCGGGGTCCCCCTCCCTTCGTGTTCGGCAAGCCTGCGTCGTCGCCTCGAAATGAGAATTCGGTGATCAAGCATGGCTTCCCGGCGACAGCATAGGCGTCAATGACCGGACCAGGGTCGAACTCGTAGCAATTGAAGGAGATCACATCGAGATGGCGGCCGGCAGCCGCGATGACGCCTGCCGGTGGCTGATAGCCGAACCGGGATCCGAGCACGAGATGATTGGGATCGGTCGCCTTGATTGCCGAGACACACAGTTCGAAATATTTGTCAGCCACGACGGCCACGAAGGCGTCGCAATCTGCCGAGAAGGCCTCGCGGGCGGGATCTGCCAGGTTAGCCTTGGTCTCGAGCGCGTCGTTCAAGACGCCAGGACGAAGCCTGACGAACGGTGCCGCGACATGTTCGATCCTGCCGAGCTCTTGCCAAGAGCGCGCCTGTGTGCGCCAGACCGCATTGAACCGAGCAAAATCTCGATAGCGCGCCTGCAGTCCTGAGATGGCGGCGCCCCTGCCGGGTCGACGAGACGGCAGGTTCAGGAACAGCGTCAGAAGCTCGTCGGTATTGCGCCAGTCAGGTGACCAGTAGAGTTCGTTGTCGATGAAGGTCCCGAGCAGGCCGGGATCATTGCGGCGATGCCTGCAACGTTGATCGGCGCTTGCGCGAATATGCGCCGAGAATTCGGGATCGAAGACGTCCGGGAAGACCTGATCGCGCCGGTGCAAGCGGAAAGATGCGCCTAGCTCCGCGATCGGCGTGGTTGCCAGCAATTGCGATCCCGAGCTGGCGACGAGTTCGTCTGACCAGCAACCGACCGTGTTGAAGGCCCAGCTTGCCAGCCGGTCAGACACAGCAGTACGCCAGATCTGCAGGCTACCATATTTGGCTCGGCAGGCCTCTGCGTAGGGCACGCGGTCGGTCCCCCCGATGCGTTCCTGATCGAAGCGGATCGTATTGACCCCCTTCGAGAGAAAGCGGCCCCCGTCCGGATCGACAAGCCAGAATACGCCATTGCGCTCGGCAACGCGAAAGTAGCCGCTCCCGCTGAGACCGCTATCGACGACCCCGCCCCATTTCGTTCTTTGCACTGCAGACCCCAGCAACGGTCTTAGGATGTCAATCCTTTGCACGGCCGAGCCGGGACTTGTTGAGATAGCTCAAGACCGCCCAGAACCCGCGTGATTACCAATGTCACGACAATCACTGTGGGCTGAACCAAGCAGGTCGTTCATGTCGACAACGAAACTGCCAAACACCACGAGCCTGCGCCCGGATTTCATCTGGGGCGTTTCCACCTCGAGCTTCCAGATCGAGGGAGCGACGCGGGAGGACGGCCGCGGACTGAGCATCTGGGACATCCACTGCCAAAGCGGTGCCATCAAGAATCGCGACACCGGCGATGTCGCGTGCGACCATTATCATCGCTATCGCGAAGATGTTGGCCTGATGAAGGCCCTGGGCGTGCAGGCTTACCGCTTCTCGGTGGCCTGGCCGCGCGTGCTGCCGCAAGGGTGGGGATCGGCCAACGAGGCCGGCCTCGCGTTTTACGATCGCCTGATCGACGAGCTCTTGGCGGCGGAAATCGAGCCATGGCTGTGCCTCTATCATTGGGACCTGCCCCAAGCTCTGGAGGAGCGGGGCGGCTGGCTCAACCCGGAGTCCACGGCATGGTTCGCCGACTACACGGCTCTGGCCGCCAAGCGCTTTGGCGACCGGGTCAAGCGTTTCGCGACATTCAACGAACCGTCGATCTTCACTCTCTTCGGCCGCTCGCTCGGCAAGCGGGATTGCGGAAGCGAGGACGAACTCCACCGCACGATCCACCACGTCAATCTCGCGCATGGGGCGGCCGTGGATGTGCTGCGCGCAAGCGTCGCCGGCGCCTCGATCGGATGCATCCACAATCGACAGCCCTGCCGGCCTGCCAGCGGAAACGAAGCCGATGCGGCCGCGGCGGCGCGCCTGGACGTTTATTGGAACGATGCGTTTCCTGACCCGCAATGCCGCGGCGCCTATCCGCCGTCGATGCGGACGGCGATCGAACCGCATATGAAGGCGGGTGACTTGGCGCGCATTTGCCGTCCGGTCGATTGGTTCGGACTGAACCACTATAGTCCGGTCTATGTGAAAGCGAACGCGGATTCGATGCTGGGTTACGACTTCGGCGATAAGCCTGCCGGCGCCCCCTTGACGCCGATCGATTGGCCGATCGATCCCGAGGCTTTCCGGCAAACCCTCGAGTCCGTCCACGCGCGTTATGGGCTGCCGATCTACGTCCTCGAAAACGGATACGGCAGCTTCGACGAGCCCGACCAGACGGGCGCGGTGAACGATAGTGGCCGAATTGAATTCCTGAAGGCCTATATCGAGGCGATGAACGCCGCCGCCTCCAGCGGTGTCGATGTGCGCGGCTATTTCATCTGGTCGCTGCTCGACAATTTCGAATGGGACTCGGGTTACAGTACCAGGTTCGGTCTGACGTATGTGGATTATGCCTCGCTGCGGCGGATACCGAAATCCTCATTCGGCTGGTACACCGAGCTGATCAAGGCGAGGCACTCGTCATGACAGCGACCTCATCGACGACGGCCACTCTACTCGCCGACATCGGGGGGACCAACGCTCGCTTCGCCCTCTTGGCGGGCGGCAGGCTCAGTCCCATCGCTCATATGGCCGTCGGCGATTTCGGCACCTTTCAGCAAGCTCTCGCGGCTTATCTCGACGCTACAGCGCAGGCCGGACCAATTCGGCATGCCGTCTTCGCCGCGTCCGGCCCGATTCAGAAGGGCCGCTGTGCTCTTACCAGCAATTCCTGGATCATCGATGCAGCAGAGCTGTGCAGCAATGACGGGGTCTCATCGGTACGTCTGATTAATGATTTCGAAGCGGTGGCGTGGGCCCTGCCCCGACTTCCGCCGAGCAGCCTGCTGCAGCTCGGCGGACGGGAACGTGTTGCGTGCGCACCGCTCGCTGCAGTGGGCCCCAGCCGGGCGGCCGTCGACATGTTTTCCGCGATGCTGGGATCAGTCGCCGGCAATCTCGCGCTCGCGGTCGGCGCAAAGGGCGGCATCTTCATTGCCGGAGGCATCTTGCGTCACATGCCGAAATTTCTCGTCGCGTCGCTATTTCGCGCGCGTTTCGAAGACAAGGGACGGCTCAAGGCATATCTCGCGCCGATACCTGCCTATCTCGCTCTCGACGACGACGTCGCATTCGTCGGCCTGCGCGCTCTGAGGGAGGCCGAAGGTCTTGGCTGAGACAGCGCCCATCCAGATCGTTACGCTGACCATCAACCCGGCTGTCGATATCTCGACATCGGTCAAGAAGATGCAGCCGTTCGTCAAAATGCGCTGCGCGGAGGCTCAGCGCGATCCCGGCGGAGGCGGTATCAACGTCGCCCGCGTTCTGAAGCGGCTCGGTACGGAAGCCACCGCCATCTATCCGGCCGGGGGCGCTACCGGGCAAACCCTGACGGCGCTGGTTGAGCGCGAGGCCGTGCGAAGCATCGTGATCCCGACATCGAACAATACCCGCGAGGACATCACAGTATTCGACGAGACCACCCGCGAGCAATTTCGCCTGGTCTTTCCGGGTGCATTCCTCAGCGAGTTCGAATGGCAGCAGTGCCTCGACGCAATCGCCCGCATTAGCTGTCAGGCGGCGTTTGTCATCGCAAGCGGCAGCCTTCCGCCGGGCGCGCCAGACGATTTCTATGGCAGGGTCGTACGGGCATCGAAGGGCACCGCCAGGGTCATCGTGGATACGACGGGCGCCGCGCTGAAGGCCGCACTGGAGGCGGGCATTTATCTTATCAAGCCCAACCTTCGGGAGTTTCAGGACCTTGCAGGGATCAGCAGCGCCGATGAGCCATCTCTCATCACAGCGGGGCGCCGTCTGTTCGATCGCTACCACGTCGAGATCATCGCGCTATCGATGGGCTCGCAGGGCGCGTTGCTCCTGACCCGCGACACGGCCTTGCGTGCGAATGGCCTGCCGATCGAGCCCGTCAGCGTGTCAGGCGCGGGTGACAGTTTCCTGGGGGCGATGCTGTCGAGCCTGATACATGGCGATGACCTGGAAAGAGCATTTCGATACGGCGTCGCCGGCGGCTCGGCCGCGCTGCTCAGCCCTGGCACGGGGCTTTGCCTCGCCGAGGACGTTCACCGCCTAGCCGCGAGCGTAAACGTCACAGAGATCGCCGGCTATCATGCCTAAAGCAGAATGGGCTTAGGTTGAATCGATTGCCGCGGCTCGTTCACCTCTCCCGCTTGCGGGAGAGGGAGCTCACTTCCGCTGCAGCTATTAAACCCGATCGCATCACGCTTTAGGGACGCGGGATATCGGCTTCCCGACGAACGGCAGTTGCTGCTACGTTTCTGGACATACGCGAGCGGCATTTGGCGGCGAAAACCCGGCTGCCTGGGCCTGGATGCTCACTGTCATGCTCGTCGCAACCGTCGTCCTGCAGTTTCTGACCAGGACTTCCTCGACTATTGGAATTGCAACTTCTTCAATGCCGTCGAACGCAACGCTATAGCGTGAGAATCTGCGAGATCTACCGGAGAGTTTTCGATGGACGGAGGTTGTTCCCCCATCTCAAGTAGCCCGCTCTGGGATCCGCTACCAAGCGATGGGCAGGTTCAATCCAGATGAGCCATCCTTTGTCCAGCACCACCTTGGACCGCCTCAGTTCGCTAGAAAGACGCCATGGAAGACAGGGTTCTCAGGGGGAAGTCAGTCAGCGAACTTGGCAACGCCTGGTGGTAGATCTCCCTTACGGCCTCGAAAGCTTGACGAATGTACCTCAGCTCCAGGGCGGCGAGACGTATACCGATCCCCGCCCGCGCCGGCGATGCGCTCGCTGCCCCATAGAGCCCGCGGATTCGCTCCAGAGCCGCTGTCAGCTTGCCATGCAGAACCGGCAGATCATGGCCAGGCGGGAGCACCATGAATGCCGATCCGAAGGCCGCGTAGCCACGAAAGAGGCTGCGGTCTGGACGGCATATACGGGTGCGCTCCACGAGCAGAGGCTCGCCGCCCGATCTCCTCAGGCAGAAGGTCGATTCCAACCGCCGGAAATAGCGGCCCTCGCCCGAGGCGTCGTGCATCGTGAACGCATCGAAGATCAATGCATAAGCGTCGGTCGCGCAGTCAAGTTCGACGGCCTGTGACAACGCCGAATCGGGAAACATGATGCGCGGCTCGGGCAGATATTCGAGACTGGCGCAGCTCGCGACATCAAGCTTCACCGTCTCGACCGCGCACGCCGTTGGGTCGGCGCGATGAACCGACGTCGCGCCCTGGTTGGTCAGGCAGACGGCCGTCCCGGGGCCAAGCATAAGCCGTTGTACGAGGTTGTCCTCTCCGTGAACCGCCCCGCTGGCCGTCTGCACAATCACGCTGAGGCAATCCGGCCGATCTGGATCGACATGAAAGCTGCGCGTGAGCACGAATGGCCAGGCGAACATCCGTCGGTCGATCACGGTACGGCCGGCACGACGAACGAAGCTGAGGTCGAGCCGCGCTGCGTCGCTCGCCGTTGCGCTATTCATGTCCTGAACAACACTTCGCGCTCGAGGAGATCGACGATCGATTCGATGCCCTCGCCGCGGCGACAATTGGTGAGCAGGACCGGACGATCCCCGCGGACGTTCAATGCGTCACGATGCATGCACTCCAAATCCACGCCAACGTAAGGCGCCAGATCGACCTTGTTGATGACGAGAAGGTCGGCGCGAACGACACCCGGACCGCGCTTGCGCGGAATATCGTCGCCTCCGGCCACGTCGATCACAAACATCCAAAAGTCCGTCAGATCGCGCGAGAACGTCGAGGCGAGGTTGTCGCCGCCACTTTCGAGGAGTATCAACTCGACTCCCGGGAAGCGGCGTTCGAGCTCATCCGCGGCTTCAATGTTGAGCGTGGGATCCTCGCGAATTACGGTGTGCGGACACGCGCCCGCCTCGACCGCAGACACCCGTGCCGGATCGATCAACCCGGAGCGCCTGATCCGCTCGGCGTCCTCGGCCGTGACGAGATCGTTGGTTATGACGGCGATATCGATGCCCCGCGCCGTTAGTGCTGGAATCAGGCACTCCACCAATGCAGTCTTGCCTGAACCGACAGGTCCTCCGATTCCAACCCGTGCGGCCGCGATCCGTGGCTGCGCCAATCCATGGCTGAGCGAGAGCCGGCTCATCGGAGCATGTACCGTCTTGCCAACGGCACCTTCGTCGCTGGCGGGCACATCAGAAGCTTTCCATCAGCCCGAACCTCGAACGTTTGCGGGTCGACCTCGACATGCGGCGTCGCGGTGTTGCGAACCATGTCTGCCTTCCGCAATTTGCGTACATTCTTGATCTGGACGGGGGCACGTTCAAGGCCGAGCTTGCGCGTCACATCGGCCTCCATGGCGAGCTTCGACATGAAGTTGACGCCCAGTCTTTGCGGTGCGGCACCGAGCGCCCCCCACATCCGTTTCTGGATCATCGGTTCCGACAGACCGAGGCTGCCGTTGCCGTCGCCCATGGCTGCCCAGACGACAAAACCGTTCTTGATCACCATGTAGGGCTTGATGCCGAAGGAAGCGCGCGGCCAGAGAACGAGGTCGGCCATCTTGCCGGGCTCGATCGAACCGACGAGGTTATCGATGCCCACCGCAATGGCGGGATTGATGGTCAGCTTGGCAATGTAGCGCTTGATGCGCTCATTGTCCGCACGTGCCGTCTTTTCCTCGGGCAGGCGGCCGATCCGGTCCTTCATCACGCTCGCGAGCTGCCAGCACTTCGCGACGTTCTCGGCGAGGCGTCCCATGCCTTGCGTATCGGTGCCGAAGATCGATATCGCCCCCATGTCGTGCAGAAAGTCTTCCGCCGCCATCGACTGGGCGCGCACCCGTGCCTCGCCGAACATCACGTCTTCGGGCGCATTGTAGTTGAGCTGATGACAGATCATCGTCATCGGCACGCCCTCTTCCATTCCGTAAGACGTGTACGGATTGGTCGGATTGGTCGAGGATGGAATAACGTTATCCCACGACACAACCTTGAGTAGGTCCGGGGCGTGACCGCCGCCAGCGCCCTCCACGTGGTACATATGGATGGTGCGGCCCTCGACGGCCGCCATCGTATCCTCGCAGAACCCGTATTCGTTGATCGAGTCGGTGTGGAGGTGAACTGCGAAATCATTGCGGTCTGCCGCAACGAGGCTTTGATCAATCACCGCGGGGGCGGCGCCGAAATCCTCGTGAATCTTCACGGACATGCCGCCGGCCGCAACCGCTTCTTCAATCGCCTCGGGGTTGGACCCCGCACGTCCGAACAAGGCGAAATTGAGCGGCGAAAATTCGATCGCCTGAAGGAAGCGCGCGAAGGTCGAAGCGGCCCCGCTGCCGACGTCAAAAACCGGCCCTGAACCGTTTCCGACCAGCGTGGTCGTCCCGCCGGAGAGTGCATGGTCGGATTGCTCGGGCGAGATCAGGTGCGCGTGCGATTCAATGGCACCGGCGGTGACGATGAAAGGACCGCCAGCAATCGGAGCCGTCGTATGGCCCACCACCATGTCGGGATGCACATCGGGCATCACGTCGGGATTGCCCGCCTTGCCGATGCCGACGATGCGCCCGTCGCGGATGCCGATGTCGGCCTTCACGATGCCGGCGACTGCGTCGACGATGGTGGCGTTCTTGATGACAACGTCGAGAGCCTTGTGCGAGGCAGTCCTGTAGGCGTTGACGCCTTCGCCATCGCGCAGGTTCTTTCCCGCACCAACCAGCAATTCGTGCCCGTAGGTGGTGTAGTCGTGCTCGATCTCGGCGAGCAGGCTGGTGTCGGCCAGTCGCACGAGGTCGCCCTTGGTCGGTCCGTAGAGCTCACCGTAGGCCTTGCGTGACAATATCGCCATGGTCAGGCTCCCAGATAGCCGCGGGCGCGAGCCTGCTTCAGCGCATCATCCCTCGCGGATGGCGCATCCAGCGAGCCGTTTACGAGGCCCGCCTGCCCATGCACAACGCGATCACCCGAAATCGGAACAAGCCGCACGGACTTGGTGACCCCCGGCTCGAAGCGGATACCGGCGCCCGCGGGACGGTCGACCTTCATGCCCCAGGCTGCCGCGCGATCGAAGAGCAAGGCGCGATTGACCTCGAAGAAATGGGTGTGGCTGCGGACCTGAACGTCACGGTCGCCGGTATTCGTGACATCGATCGTGATCGCGGCAAGGCCTGCGAAGCTCTCGATGTCTCCACCACCGGCGATGATCTCACCGGGCACGATATCGTCTGCGATGGATGTGTCACTGGGACCGACCGGTTCGAAAAGCGCCATCACCTTGGTTCCTTCAGCGAACATGCATTCGATATAGAGCATCGGAATCATCTGCCCGACGCCGGGCTCGACATCGTCCGACGTCAACAATCGGCCTGCCATGTCGCGGATCTCCGCATAAGGCATGTTACGGCGCGCCGCGGTCATGACCTCGTCCGTAATGTAGGCGACCGCCTCGGGATGGCTCAGCCGGATCCCAAGCGACCGATTGCGGCGTGCCATTTGTGCGGCATTGAAGATGACGAGGCGATCCATCTCGGTCGGTGAAAGATTCATCATGGGAAAGCACCCTCTCTCATGTCGTGAACATGCGGACATGTCGCAGCGGTCCGCGCGAAACCGCGATGTCGATGAACGGCGTGAAGCTCGCTGGCAATGCATCGGGAGGCGGCGTTTCCTCGAGCAAGCCCGCCAGCAACATGCGTGCGGCGTCCTGGCTGCGCTGCGCCTCGATGTGGCCGACAATCCCGAGCCGGGCGGCGGCGCTGACGAGGCCGGTCACGAGTGTCCAGCCCGAGACCAGTTCTGCTGCCTCCAGGCTGAGCCCCGCGTCCCGGCCGACGATGGCCTGCACAATGGCCAGATGGCCGAGCCTGGTGTCCGACGACACCAGGCTGCGGTAAGCGGCCGATAGCGGTCCGTCGAGCTTTGACCATACCCCGAGCAGCGCCCTGCCCGCCCGCCGCGATCCTTCCCGCATTTCGGCCGAAGGTGTTGCCGCCTCAGCCAGGCGATCCACGCGCGCGATGGCCGCACAATCGTCTGCCTGAAAGGCCTGGCGCAGCAGAATACGGTCCATGCTTGCCCAGCGTCGCTCGAGCTGGTCCGCAATAATCCGGTCGAGCTCGCTGCGATTGACAAGCATGCCGTCCGCAGCAAGTCCTTCCAGCCCCCAGGAGAATGCAAAGCCGCCAGCCGGATAGGCACTGTCCCCGAGCTGCAACAAAGCCAGCGTCTGCAATCTGTCAAACAGCATCGCTCTCCACGATCTCGCCCGCCTCGAGCAGCGGCCTGATCCGTGCCCGGTAAGTGTCGAGCGGCCCGTCCAGCAGGACAACAAGGAGATCGCCCTCGAAACGAACCCGCCAATGCAGGTTGCCGGCATTCCAGCCGAGCTTCAGCGCGGCAGCTTGGTTGACTGGCTTCAATCGCCAGCATTCTTGCTCGCCGAAGCGGACGATGATGGCGCGATCATGTGCGAGAAATAGCAGCGCCCCGTCGACCAGATCCTCGTCCCGGTCCAGGCTGACGGCGCAATCGGTTCCGCGATCGGTCGTCAAGCGAAAGCGCTTGCGGCCGACGTCGGACGGCGGCACGAACAGGAGCTCGATCCCGCCATGATGCTCGACGTGGTGGAGACGGCCTGCATAGGCCGCGTCGTCGGATCGTCCGATGATGCCGTGAAGCCGTAACGTCACGATACCCTCCCGCAAATGACCAATGGAACCGGCTCACCGCATTGTTGCCGACACCTCCTTCGAGGTCACCAAGGTGACCTCGCCATCCAGGATGGACTTGGCAATTCCGAAGAAGGTCGCGACGACCGCCGAACTGTTGTGGCGATCCATCGCGGCCTTGTCGGCAAATCGCTCGTACGTCGTGAACACACACGGATCTTCCTCGCTCTGCGAGATGAAAAATCCGATCGTGTCCGGCTCGTTGGCCGCGACATTTTCGGCGACGGCCACCAACGCGTCGCGCATCGTCACCTCGTGGCCGGACTTTGCCTTGATGACGGCGGTGATGGTGATCATCAGAATTTCTTCCAATCACCGTCGGCTTCGAACGCGCTGGCCGCCTGATAGATGGTCGCCTCGTCATAGTCCTTGGCGATCAGCATCAGGCCGACCGGAAGGCCGTCCGACAGGCCGCAGGGAATGGTCATCGCGGGATGGCCGGTTACGTCGAACGGACTGGTCGTGGCCGTCATTTCAAAGGCACGCTCGACGATCTCGGCAAGCGGCGCGTCCTTGGCCGGGATCGGCGTGGCGACACAGGGCAAGGTGGGCATCAGCAGCAGATCGTAGGAGCCGAATACCGCATCATAGGCCGCCTTGGCGGCGATCGCGATGTTGCGTGATTTGGCATAGTAACGACCGCGATAATGGCTGACGCCCCACTGCCCGACCAGCATGGTGAGCTTGAGCGTTTCCGACAGGTCGTCGGCACGCGCACGCCAACCGGAATGGGCGTCGAGCAGGCCCACGTCATAGAGACCCTTCCAGTTGAAGCCCATGCCGTTGCCGATCATCATCTGGACCAGGAATCCTTCCAGCGTGATCGGGTTCCAGGCCGCGAGTGCATGAAGATGTTCGGGAATCGACACTTCCGACACGCTGGCGCCGAGCTTGGCGAACCGCTCTGCGCCGGCCTTCACCTTGGACGCGACGCCTTCCTGCATGTTCGCAACGGCAAATCCTTCCTTGAGGATTCCGATCTTCATGCCCTTGACGCCCTTGCGGAGCATCTCGGTGTAGCTCGTGACCTTCGGCGCATATTGGCGTGGATCGAGTCCGTCGGGGCCGGCCAGCACCTCCAGCAACAGCGCGTTGTCGGCGACGTTGGCCGTCATCGGGCCGGTGTGGTCGATGGTCGATTCGATCGGCATCACGCCCGTATACGGCACGAGCCCGTGCGTCGGCTTCATGCCGTAGATGCCGCAATAGGATGCCGGGATACGGATCGAGCCGCCTTGATCGCCGCCGATCGACATGTCGACCTCGCCGGCTGCGACCAGCGCGGCGCTTCCCGACGAGGAGCCGCCGGCCGAATAGCCCATCTTGAGCGGATTGTGAACCGGCGCGGGATTGGAGGTGTGGCTGCCGCCCGACAGGCAGAAATGCTCGCACACGGCCTTGCCGACAATGGTGCCGCCGGCATCGAGAATGCGGGTCACGATCGTTGCGTCGGCGGCGGGAATGAAGCCCTCGAGCGTGGTCGAGCCGTTCATCATGGGGACGCCGGCCAAGGCGACGTTGTCCTTCAGCACGATGGTGCGACCCGCGAGCTTGCCGGTGGCTGCGCCCTTGACCTCGGTCTTGATCGCCCACGCGCCGTATTTGTTGTCTTTCGGCATCGGCTTGGAGCCGGGCGTGCGCGGATATTTGACGGGTGGCAGCGGGTTCGGCAGCTCGTCGATGACGTCGTACGCGTCGAACATCCCGCCCATCAGCGCAAGATAGCTTCCGGCTTCTTCGACCGTCATGTTCATGTGCAGGCTCGCGGCGAGCTCGGCGACATCTTCGGCAGTCGGGCGTTTGATAGACATAAGTCATCCTTTCTTGTGAGAACAAGCCGGCAGCAAGAGAACCAGCGATCGTAACGACCGGCGCAGCCGCGCCGGAAACTGAACCTAGGTTGGATGCATGGCGCCGTCCCGAACCAGAAGGCTTTCCCGGTCGAGCTCGCCGGTGATGCGCCCCTTCTGGATATTGAGGATCCGGTCCGACAGTGAGGTGATGAACTCGAGGTTCTGCTCGACAACGATCAGCGACATGTTCCACCGCTTCTTCAGCGCGAGCAGCGTCTCGACGATCTCTTCGATGATCGATGGCTGGATACCCTCGGTGGGCTCGTCCAGCAGGATCAGCCGGGGCTTCGTGCAGAGACAGCGCGCCAATGCCAGCAATTGCTGCTCACCGCCCGACAGGGCCCCACCACGCCGGTCGAGCAGTCGCACCAGGCGCGGAAAGTCCTGAAGCACCGCGTCGATGACCGATCGATCCTCCTTCGGCGCCGCCGCCAGGCCCATTCGCAGGTTCTCGAGGACGCTCAGGTCAGGAAATATCTCTCGTCCTTGCGGCACCAGCCCGATCCCGAGCCTGGACCGTTCGTGCGGCTTGAGATGGGTGATCGGCTTGCCGGAGAGCGTGACGGTGCCACCCGTCGTCGGCAAATGCCCCATCAGCGCACGCAGCGTCGTGGTCTTGCCCATCCCGTTGTGGCCGAGAATGCCGAGATACTCGCCATCCTGAACCGTCATGTCGAGACCAAACAGGATTGGAATGCGGCCGTAGCCGGATCGCAAATCCCGCACCTCGAGAAGGGTGCTCATGCCGCCACCTTCTTGCCGAGATAGACGTCGCGCACGCGCTGATCTGCCAGGACCTTGTCCACGGTGTCTTCGACCAGCACCCGCCCCTGATGAAAGACCGTCACCTTCTTCGCGATCTGCTTGATGAACTCCATGTCGTGCTCGACAACGATGATGGCCCGGGTCTGGTTGATCTCGCGGATGATGGCGGCAGTGTGCAGGGTCTCCTCGTCGGTCATCCCGGCGGCGGGCTCGTCGAGCAGGATCAACTCCGGCTCGGCCGCAAGCACCATGCCGATCTCGACCCACTGCCGTTGGCCGTGTGACAGCGTCGCCACGATGCGGTCGGCATGATCCGACAACCGGATCATCTGCAAGACCGCATCGACCGCGGGCCCCTGGGCGCGCGGTGTCGCTTTCCGCCGAACAGCGAGCCAGATGTTCTCTCGCACCGACAGACCGTTGAAGACGTTCGGCACCTGGGTCTTGATGCCGATTCCCATGCGAGCGATCTCGTGCGACAGCTTGCCGGCGATCGGCTGGCCTCGAAACGCAATCGCACCCGAGGTCGGCACGAGCTGTCCAGTCAGCGTCTTGAAGAAAGTGCTCTTGCCGGCGCCATTGGGCCCGATCAGGCAGCGCAGCTCCATCTCTTCCAAAGTGAAGGTGATGTCGTCATTGGCGACCACGCCGCCAAAACGCATCGTGAGGTGCTCGGCCTTGAGCAGGGGTACGAGGTCCGCCATCGTCATTCGGCTCCGGCCATGTGGGACGCGGCCACCGGCGGCGGCAACTGCTCGTCTGCGAGTTGCGCCTTCGGTTTCGGTGCGGGCCCGAGCCGCATCAGCAGGTCGCGCGCCGTCGGCACCAGTCCCTTGGGAAGCAGCAGCACGAAGACGACCAGTACGGCGCCGAGCACGAGGTTGGAATTCAGAGCCTGCTGCGAGCCGATATAGGCAACGATGTATTCGATGAGCACGCAGCCAACGATTGGACCCAGCAACGTGCCAAGCCCGCCCACCGTGATCCAGATGATGATCTCCGCCGACAGTGACAGGCTGAAGATGGTCGGCCCGACGAACGCGCCCCAGTTGACGTAGAGCGCACCGGCAAGCCCCGCGATCGCGCCGCTCAGAATGAAAGTGAGCAGCTTGACCTTGCGCGGATCGTAACCGAGCAGCGAGGCACGAACCTCGTTCTCACGCACCGCCACGATGACGCGTCCAGCCGGCAGAGACAGCAGCAGACGCAGCAGCAGGAATATCCCGAGCAACGTCCCGCCCGTCACCC
This sequence comes from Bradyrhizobium sp. CCH5-F6, assembly GCF_001556045.1. Taxonomy (GTDB): domain Bacteria; phylum Pseudomonadota; class Alphaproteobacteria; order Rhizobiales; family Xanthobacteraceae; genus Bradyrhizobium. The sequence goes on along the minus strand of NZ_LSIC01000015.1, from coordinate 26,720 downwards.
ACCAGGATTGTTCGGGCGACAGGATTTGGTCCGGATAGAATGGAACGTTGAAGGTCGGCACCGCCGGCATGCCATTGAAGCCGCCGAGCAATGCCTTGCCAATCCTGTACTCGTCGCCCGAAGTCGAGTTGACGCAGTTGAACAGGATCAGAGTCACGGTGAGCGTGATCACGCCGAGATAGACGTCGGAGATACGCCCGAAGAAGATGAAGTAGCCGAGGATCGCGGCGAACAACGCGGGAACGATAATGGCAAGCAGGATCGACGGCGTCGAATCCTGGAAATTGATCGCTGATATCGCGTAGGCATAGCCGCCGAGGCCAAAGAACGCCGTCTGTCCGAACGACAGGATACCGCCAAAGCCCCAGATGAAAGCAAGGCTGAGCGCCAGCACCGCCATCGCCGCGAACAACGTCAACTGCATCATTGCGAACAGCTCGATGACGCTCGGGATCAGCACGATCGCGATGATCGCGACGAGCACGGCAACCGCCTGAGCCACAAGGCGAAAGCGGATGGTCATTACAGATTCCCCTTGAAGAAGCGGCCGGAAATTCCCTGCGGCAGCAGGCGGATCAGCACGATTGCGGCCGTGAACACCAGGACCTCGCCATAGACCGGCGTGGTGAAGAAGGCGCCGACCTGATTGACAGCACCGAACAGGCTCGCCGCCGACATCGTCCCCGACAGAATGGCGGCGCCTCCCCCGACGACTGTCATGAAGGCCTTGGCGACATAGGCGCCGCCCATGCCGGGCGTGATGCCCGAAACCGGGGCCAGCAGGCCTCCGGCGAGCCCTGTGATGGCCGCTCCGACCGCGAACGTGCTCATGTAGACCCGCGCCGGATTGACGCCCAGCGTGGCCGCCATCGCCGGGTTCTGCATGGTCGCGCGGGCGATCAGGCCGAAGCGAGTGTAGCTCATCACGCCGTAGACCACGGCCATCATCACGACCGCCATTCCGGCCAGGAACAGCGTGTAATAGCTCGACTGATACGAACCGATGGAGAAGCCGCCGAGAGGAGTCGGCACGCCCTGCTGAGTGTTGCCGTAGATCGTAGTGACGATCCCGATGATGAGAAGGCTGAGCCCCCAGGTCGCGAGCATCGAATCGACGAGGCGACCGTAGAGAAAGCGAATGAGACACCGCTCGATGACGAGACCGACGAGACCGACGAAGAGCGGAGCAACGACCAGCATCGCGATCCAGATATTGACGCCCGCATTGGCCGATATGACGGTCGCATAGGCGCCGAGCATGATGAACTCGCCATGGGCGAGGTTGATGATCTTCATCATGCCGAAGATGATCGCCAATCCGAGGCACAACAGGAACAGCGACGATATCCCGTTCAGGACGTCGAGCGCGACGATGAGGTAGATCGCCATTGTTGGATTCTTCCGGTCCCTCGAAGAAGTCACGGGCCCCGCCGGTGGCGAGGCCCGGCAAACGTTAGAGATTGATGATGTACTGCTTGGTGTCGTTCGGGTTCTTGACGAGATCGCAGACGCTCGCCGTGTCGGCCGGCTTGACGTCGGAGTAACTCTCGAGCACCGACCATTTGCGATCCTTCACCTCGGCGAGGAACGCATTTCGGGTGGTATGATGGGTCGGCTTGTCCAGGGTGACCTTGCCGCTCGGGCCATCGAAAGCGATCCCGTCCTCCAGCGCGGCAATCACCTTCATGCGATCGATGCTGGCGGCTTTCTTCACGCCAGCGGCCCAAAGCATGACGCCCTCATAGGTGCAGGCAGCCAGCTCGCTGACATAGGGCGAGTCCGGATGGGCCTTCTTGATCTTCTCGACGAAGCTTTTCGAGGCCGGCGTGGTGAGCTCCTCGAAGTAGCCGTAGGCGCCGAGAATGGAATCGCTTTCGGCTGCATCGAGTGTGGTCGGCTCGTTGACGAGACCGAAAGTGGTCGACGCGATCGGAATCTTGCCTTTCATGCCGGCCGAGGTCCATTGCCGATAGAAGGCCGTATGATTTCCGCCGACCAGCGCCGACAGGATGAGGTCGGGCTTCGCCGCCTGGATCTTCGAGATGGTCGTGCCGAAATTGGTGACGTCGAGCGGGAAGAAGTCGGTCGACAGCACCTCACCGCCATTGTCCTTGACGTACTTCGTCATCCACTTCGCGGTGATCTGACCGTAATTGTAGTCGGCGGCAATGATGTAGGCCTTCTTGCCCGCCTTCTTCATCGCGCTCGGGACCAGCTTTTCCACGGTCTGAGCAGGCGTTGTGCCGGTGCAGAAGGTGTTGCGATCACAGACGCCCCCTTCGTAGAGAACATTGTAGAAATACAGCACCTTGAAACGGTCGAAGGTCGGACGTACCGCCTCGCGCGAGGCCGAAGTGATGCCGCCATGGACGACATCGACCTTGTCTTTCACAGCAAGCTGCTGCGCGAATTGCGAATACATCTGAATGTTCGACTGGGTGTCGTAGTGGATGACCTTCAACGGGCGTCCCAACAACCCGCCGCCGGCATTGATCTCGTCCACGGCGAGTTGAAGCGCATAGACCATCGGCGTGCCGGACGCGGCGATTGGACCGGACTGGTCATGGAGGCTGCCGACGACGATCGGGTTTTCGGCACCGAGCGCGCCGGAGCGAAAGACCGCAGGCGCCGCAATCAAAGTCGTCGTTGCGATGGCTGAGTGGTGAAGGAAGCGGCGGCGCGAGAAAGTCATAAACGTCCCCATCAGTTCTTGAGATGGAAAATATTAAGAATACAATAATTGAAAAAGCAAGTGATTTATCGCCGCGCAAAGATCGAGAAATCGTATCCATCGAGCTGCGCCAGATAGATGGGATGACGGCCGCCGACCACGGACTGGGCCTGATCGCCTCGCGCCGTGCGCCGCTGGAACGTCCTTCCGTAGAGACGCGTCAACTTGCGGGCGTCGAGACTGGCGGCCTCCTCGATCAAGGCCGCGAGCGAGTAGATGCCTTCGTAGCAGGACTGACCGAAGGCATTCACGGGAGGCGGACTATCGCCAAACGCCGTATGATAGCGCTCGAGAAACGCGCCATTGTTGCGTGAGCGGATCGAGCCATAGTAGCTCGAAGCGGCGTAGAGATTCTCGGTCTCATTTACATTGAGGCCGTATGCCACGGTCTCGTCGATCGCCGAGGAAAACCGCAGCGCGCGCGAACTCAACCCCGCCGCACAGAAGGCGCGATTGAATGCGATGCAATCGAAGCCCAGGAAATACGGGAGAACGACGTCCGAACGCGTTGCCTTGATCCCCTCCAGTATCTCGTCGAAGTCGTGCTGGCCGACCGGCAGATAGTACTCACCCGTCACCGTACCGCCGAAGCGTGCAATCAACGTGCGCGCGATCTGAAGCGACGAGCGAGGCCATATGTAGTCGTTGCCGCAAAGGAAATAGCGGCGGGCACGCTTCGATTCCGAAAGCCATTGAACCGCTGGAGCAAGAAGCTCTTCAGCCGTCTCACCGGTCGCCATGACGTTCAACGTCGATGAGCTGCCCTCGAATTGCGGGGTGTATATGAACGGGACGCGACCGCGGGCCGCGCGCGCCACGAAGTCCCGCGCGAAGCTCGGCAACATCCCGACGATACCGTCGACACAATCGATTTCGATTGCATCGCGCGCGGCTTGGCCCGCGCTCGGGCCGGTTTCTCCGGCGTTCACGACGTGCAATTCGACGTGACGTCGCAAAATTCCGGACATTCCGTTGATCTCGTCCACGGCCAGGCGCCCGCACGCCTCAGCCGACGGGGCCCAAAGCCCCGCAGCGCCGTTCTGCGGTATGAGCAGACATATCCGGACGCTACGCAACGGTGGTGTCTCCGCACTTGCCGTGCGCAGGACACTCACGAATCGTGCCAACGGCGATCCTGTGCCGCTACTGCCCCTTTGACCACGAAAACACTTCGATCCTGGAGGGAACTGCCTTTTTTCGGGGCGCGAGCCGATGCAACAGCCCCTTCCCTAGGCACCCGCCCACAATCCTGCTTTTCGCTTGCCCCTCGTTACATTCCAAGGCAAATATTGAATTGTCAAATAATTCCGCTGAGGGTGCAACGTGGACCTCCCCGAACTCATCCGAGGTGTGAATCGCCGGCTTGAGCAGATGCTGGAAGCGGAGCTCAAGCCACGAAGCATATCCATTCACCAGTACCGCGTGCTTGAGGCGCTGACCGAACAAAACGGGCTGCCGATGGGCGATCTGGCCACCCGCCTCTTGATCGACGGTCCTACGCTCACAAAGATCATCGACAGAATGGTCGAGTCGACACAGGTCTATCGCGCTCCCGATCCACATGACCGGCGCAGGGTCCTGATTTTCCTCTCGCAGCGTGGGGCAGAGCAATTCAGGGACATCGGACCAGTTATCAATTCCATTCAACAGAAACTCTTGAACAGGCTGGGCGCTTCAGATGCCACAGTTCTGACGAGCCTGCTCTCCGAGCTGCTTAGTGATCGTGCCGCTGCACATTCGTCCCCTGTTCGCGGACGAGAAACACTCATCCACGATTGATGGCCTTCACCCGCGGGCTACTTCGTAGCCCCGGAGTGCAGTCCGATCCCCCTAACTCCAGCCTTTAACATTGTGATCGAAGGCCACCATTGTGTCAGCGGCGATTGCGATGGCAGCGACGCCATTTCTCCTCGCGCCGGCGAACACCGACAAGACCCTCATCGACAAGCTCGCGAGAAGGTAGCACGGAACTTGCATAAATTCTGGGCGACATGGACGCCGCATGAACCTTATCAGCCTCGACATCCGCATGCTCCGGTCGCTGATCTCGGTGGTCGAGACCGGCAGCATCACCGAGACCGCGCGCCGGCTGGGCCGCACCCAGCCGGCGATTACCCTGCAATTGCAGCGGCTGGAGGAACTGACCGGCAAGCAGTTGTTCGAGCATGGCGGCCGCCGGCTGACGTTGACCGACGACGGCACCACTGTCCTCACCTACGCCAAATCCATCCTGAGATTGCATGACGAGCTGATCTCGCAGTTGGCGTCACAGGAAATCGAGGGTCAGGTCGTGCTCGGCACGCCCGACCTCTACGCCGCCTTCATGCTGCCGCAGATCCTCAGCGTGTTCCGAAAATCCTTCCCCCGCGTCCAGGTCGAGCTCAACTGCGCGCTTTCGACGCCACTGGTTGGCCTCGTCAAACGCGGCGATGTCGACATCGCGCTCGTCACGCGCATGAACGATTTCACCGGCGGCCAGGTGGTGCGGCGCGAACAACTGGTCTGGATGACCGGCGAGCAGTCCGCCGCACACCAGGAACGCCCCATTCCGCTGGCGCTGCTCCCGCCCGGCAACATCTACCGCGACTACGCCATTGACACGCTGGAACGCGCAAACCTGCGCTGGCGCATCGCCTGTGTCAGCGAAAGCGTCGGCGGCCTCCAGGCCGCGGCCTTCGCGGGCATGGCCGTTACCGTGCTCGGGCGTAGCGCGCTGGTGCCGGCGATGCGCGAGATCGGGCCGAACGAAGGCCTTCCACCGCTGCCGAAGATCGAGCTGCTGCTCTACAAATCCAGCGGAGCCACCTCGAAGGCGGCGACCGCGCTGCACGACTATCTCGCGCACTATCTTCGCCTCGACGAAGAGCTCAGCGGCCGCGGCGCGCCGATCGAGCTGTCCTAGCTCACACCTTCGCCCGCGCGGGCCCCTGATGGTCCAGGGCCAACTGCGGCCAGAACCTCGCCCAGGGTTGCGCCGCCTCGAACGCCGCGGCGATGCGGAAGATGGTGGGCTCATCGAGCCAGGGCGCGACGATCTGCAGGCCGATAGGCATCCCATCGCGATCGAAGCCGCAAGGGAGCGTTGCCGCCGGGAGCCCGGCGAGATTGATCGGCCACGTAAAGGGCGACCAGCCGAGATGAGGATCGACCTTGCTGCCGTCGATGTTGTCGACGCCGATCTGGCCGGCTTCGAACGCGGTTACTGCGACCGTCGGCGTCACCAAGGCATCGACGCGCTCGAACAGCTTGACGAAGGCGGAGCGTGCCTGCCCGCGGCGATAGCCGGCTTCGATATAGTCCGTGCCGCTATAGTGTCGACCGGCGCTGACGAGGTCGCGGTAGGCGGCCTCCGAGCCTGCGAGATCGAACGGCGTCTTGGTAGCGACCGCCGCGGCTTGTTCGATGAAGGCGATCGGCTTCAGAGTGTGCTCGAGAATGTCGGGATCGAGGCCTGGGCCGTCCATCGCGACTTGCGCGCCGCAGGATTCGAGAACGGCGAGCGCCTTGCCGAATGCCGCCCGCACGTCGGAGCTGACCGCAGCATAGCCGAGATCGGCGCTGGCGCCGATGCGGATGCCGTTCAATGGCGCGGCGCCGGCATCGAAGTGACGCGCAGACACCGGCAGGCTTGCCGGATCGCGCAGATCGTAGCCGGCGATGACTTCCAGCGTGAGCGCGGCATCAGCCACCGTGCGCGTGATCGGCCCGGTATGCGCGAGCGACGCCCAGGACGGCGGCGAAAAGCCGGGCGAACGCGGCACGAGCCCGAAGGTCGGCTTGAGCCCGAATACGCCGCAGAATGACGAAGGCACGCGGATCGATCCGACGCCATCGGTACCGATCGCGATCGGCCCGCAGCCGGCAGCCACACCCGCTGCCGCGCCGCCGCTCGACCCGCCACTGGTGCGACCGGGGTTCCAGGGATTGCGAGTCGTGCCGGTGACGGGGCTGTCGGCGGTCAGCTTGTAGCCGGACTCGCAGGTCGTGGTCTTGCAGGTGATGATCGCGCCGGCTGCCTTCAGCGCCGACACCACGGCAGCATCGGCCTCCGGCACGAAGCTCTTGTTCATCGGCGAGCCGCCATAGGCCGGCACCCCCGCGACGAAGACGAGATCCTTGATGGTCACAGGCACGCCGGCCAGCGCGCCCTTCATCTCGCCCGCCTGCATGTCCCGAGTGAGCCGGTCGGCGTCCGCCCGCGCCTGGTCGTACATCGGCGTCACTACCGCATTGCAGGCTTCGTTCGTCGCCTGAAGAGCCGCAATGGTATCGTCGACGACGTCGCGCGGGGTGAACGCCTTGCGCCGGTAGCCGGCCATGATCTCGGTTGCAGAGAGCACGCCAAGGCCAGTCGGCGCCGGCGGATAGGCCGTACGGCCGGAACCATCAGTCATCATCGATCCCAAAACTTCAGCTCAAGGCCGCATCGACGGCGCGCTTCGCCATGACCGTGACCAGATGGGCACGGTAATCGGCTTCGGCGTGGATGTCGGAGGTCAGACCGTCCGTATCGATCTTGATCGCGGCGATGGCCGAGGGATCGAAATTGGTCGACAGGGCTGCCTCCATCGGCGGCACACGAAAAACGCCTGAACCTGCGCCGGTCACGGCGACACGGACACCATCGGCAAATTTGGCGACGAACACGCCGACCAACGCATAGCGCGAGGCCGGCGCCTTGAACTTCGCATAACCGGCCTTGACCGGCACGGGAAAACGGATCGCCGTGATGATCTCACCGGGATCAAGCGCGGTCTCGAAAAGGCCGAGAAAGAACTTGTCTGCCTCGATCTCGCGCGTGCTGGTGATGATGGTCGCGCCCAGACCGAGCACACCGGCCGGATAATCGGCCGCCGGATCGTTGTTCGCGACCGAGCCGCCGATCGTGCCACGGCTGCGCACGGCCGGATCGCCAATCATGGAGGCGAGCGCCGCGAGCCCGGGGATCCTGGCCTGCACCACCTTCGATGCCGCAACAACCGCATGCGGCGTCATCGCGCCGATGGTGACGGCCGCTCCGTCGTCGGTGATGCCGCTGAGGCTCCCGAGCCTGGAAAGGTCGATCAGCGCGGGCGGATTGGCCAGCCGCTGCTTGAGCGTCGGGATCAGCGTCATGCCGCCCGCGACCAGCTTGCTGTCCACGATCGCGGTCAGCAGTTTGACCGCCTCGGGGATCTGGTCCGGCTGATGATAGGCAAACGGTTTCATTGTTGTCCTCCCTATTCCGCGGCGACCGGAAGCGACGCGTTTTGCAGCAGGCGCCAGATGCGGTTCGGCGTCGCAGGCATGTCGACATGCGTCACGCCAAGATGCGAGAGCGCGTCGACCACCGCGTTGATGACCGCGGCAGGCGAACCGATGGTCCCGACTTCGCCGCAGCCCTTCACGCCCATCGGCGTATGCGTGCAGAGCGTGGAGTGGGTCGCGACCTTCATCATGGGCAGATGATCGGCGCGCGGCATGCAGTAATCCATCAGCGAGCCCGACAGGAGCTGGCCCGATCCTTCGTCATAGACCGCATTCTCGAACAGCGCCTGGCCGACGCCCTGCACGATGCCGCCGTGCAACTGCCCCTCGACGATCATCGGATTGATCACCGTGCCGACGTCGTCGACCGCAGTGTAGTTGACCAGCGTTACCGTGCCCGTCTCCGGATCGACCTCGACCTCGGCGATGTGGCAGCCGCCGGGATAGGTGAAGTTGACCGGATCGTAATAGGCCTGCTCCTCGAGCCCCGGTTCCAGCACTTCGAGCGGATAATTGTGCGGCACATAGGCCGCGCCCGCGATCTCCTCGAAGGTCTTGACGCGGTCGGTGCCTGCCACCGAGAACTTTCCGGCCTCGAACTGGATGTCGACCTCGGCCGCCTCGAGCAGATGCGCCGCGATCTTCTTGCCCTTGACGATGACCTTGTCGGTCGCCTTGGACAGCGCGGCGCCGCCGACCACCAGCGAGCGCGAGCCGTAGGTGCCCATGCCGAACTGCACGCGGTCGGTATCGCCGAACACAATGTCGACGTTATCGAAGGGAACGCCGAGCTTCTCAGAGACGATCTGCGCGAAGGTCGTCTCGTGCCCCTGGCCGTGATTATGGGTGCCGATCATGACCGTCACCTGCCCGGTGGGGTGCACGCGCACCGTGGCGCTCTCGTAGAGGCCACCGCGCGCGCCGAGCCGTCCGGCGAAACGCGACGGCGCAAGGCCGCAGGCCTCGACATAGGTCGAATAGCCCAGCCCGCGGAATTTGCCCCTGCTTGCAGAGGCAGCCTTGCGGATGCCGAAATTCTTGACGTCGGCCGCGACCAGCGCGCCGTCGAGACAGCCCATCGGATCGCCGGAATCGTACTGCACCAGCACCGGCGTCTGATAGGGATAGGACTCCTTCGGGATCATGTTGCGCCGGCGGATCTCGACGCGGTCGATCCCCATCTCGCTCGCGGCGACGTCGACGATGCGCTCCAGCACGAAGGTCGCCTCGGGACGCCCCGCGCCGCGATAGGCGTCCACAGGGACCGTGTTGGTGAACACCACCTTCACGTTGCAGTAAATCGCGGGCGTCGTATAGACACCGCCCAGCAACGGGCCATACAGGTTGGTCGGAATGTTCGGTCCGAAGGTCGAGAGATAACCGCCCATATTGGCGAGCGTGTTGACGCGGAAGGCGAGGAATTTTCCGGTCTCATCGAGCGCGAGCTCGGCCTCCGTGACATGATCGCGGCCATGGCGGTCGGAGACGTAACCCTCCGAGCGGCTCGCGACCCATTTCACCGGCCGCTTCACGCGCTTGGCAGCCCAGGTGATCACGGCCTCCTCGCCATAGTGGAACTGCTTCACGCCGAAGCCGCCGCCGACATCGGGCGCAACCACACGCAGCTTGTGCTGCGGGATGTTCAGTACCAGCGCGCCCATCAGGAACCGCACGACGTGCGGGAACTGGCTGGTGGTCCACAACGTGTAGCGATCGGTGCCCGGCTCGTATTCGGCGATCGCCGCACGCGGCTCCATGGGGTTGCCGATCAGGCGGTTGTTGACCAGGCTGAGCCTGGCGACATGTACAGCCTTCTTGAACGCGGTCTCGACCGCCGCCTTGTCGCCGAGCTCCCAGTCGCAGCAGATGTTGTCCGGCACGTCGTCGAACAATTGCGGCGCGCCGGGCCTGACGGCTTCGAGCACGCCGACTACTGACGGCAGCACCTCGTAGTCGATCTTCAAGAGTTCGGCAGCAGCGTTCGCCTGCTCCGGCGTCTCGGCAATGACGAAGGCGACCATGTCGCCGACGAAGCGCACCTTGCCCTGCGCCAGCATCGGGAACGGCGGCTCCTTCATCGGCACGCCCTTCGCGTCCGAAATGCCCCAGCCACAGGGCAGCGATCCCAAGCCGTCCGCCTTGACGTCGTCGCCGGTCAGCACGGCGATGACGCCCGGTGCCGCCAGCGCCGCGCTCCTGTCGACGCCACGCAACACCGCGTGTCCGTGCGGCGAGCGCACGAACACACCGGCCGCCATGCCAGGGCGCTTGATGTCCGAGACGTAGTTGCCGCGGCCGGTGAGGAAGCGCTGATCCTCCTTGCGCTTCGGTGCGGCGCCGATACCGATCACGTTGCCCATGATCACTCTCCCTTGGCGGCGTTCATGGCGGCAGCGCCGGCCATCACGGAAACCACGATGTTCTGGTAGCCGGTGCAGCGGCAAATGTTGCCTTCGAGACCGTGGCGGACATCGGCCTCGGTCAGATCCGGCTTCTCGGTTGCGAGCGCGACTGCGGTCATCAGCATGCCCGGCGTGCAGAAGCCACATTGCAGGCCATGATGCTCGCGGAATGCCTCTTGCATCGGATGCATCCGGTTCGAGCCGGGTGCTCCTTCCAGACCTTCGATGGTCAGCAGCGTGGCGCCGTCGAGTGCCGGCGCCAGCAGCGTGCAGCTCTTCACCGGCAGGCCGTTGAGATGCACCACACAGGCGCCGCACTGGCTGGTATCGCAGCCGATATGGGTACCCGTCAGGTTGAGCTGCTCGCGCAGGAGCTCGGCGACCAGCGTTGCCGGCTCGGCGTCGACCGTGGTCGGCCGACCGTTGAGTGTGAAGGATATCTGCACGATCAAACTCCCTGTGCGCAACGGATCTCTAGGCGAGTGGACGGGCGCTGCCGGTGGCCCATGTGGCCATCACGACGTCGCCGACGGTGAAGGGATCCGCGAAAAAGGTCTTTTCCGGAACGTAGGCCACGAACTCGTCGTCCGGCACGGTGTCGAGCATGACCTTGACGAAATAGCCCTGGTATTCGATGGCGAGCACGCGGCTGGGCAACGATGTGACGCAGCCGGACGGCAGCTCCCTGCCCGGCCTGACAAGCGCGACATCATCGCGGCGCACGGCGATATCGATCTTGTCACCGACGCTGACGGTCGGCCGGGCCGGAAGCGGCACCTCGATGCCGGACGGCGCAGCCTGCGCGAGAGTGAAGCTCGAACCGTTGACCCTCTCGACCCGGCCCGACAGCACGTTTTGCCCACCCATGAACTCGGCCACGTAGCGGTCGTGCGGATGGGCATAGACCTCGCGTGCCGGCCCCGCCTGCTTGATCCTGCCCTGCTCCATCACGACGACGAGGTCGGCCAGCGCGATCGCCTCGAGCTGGGTGTGGGTGACGTGAATGAACGTGATGCCGAGGTCCTGCTGCATCCGCCGCAGTTCCTGGCGCATCTGCACGCGGAGCTGCTCGTCGAGCGCGGACAGCGGCTCGTCGAGCAGCAGCACGCGCGGCTCGGTGATCGCGGCCCGCGCCAGTGCCACACGCTGCTGCTGGCCGCCGGAAAGCTGGGCCGGCAAGCGGTCGGCGAACTGCGTCAGTCTGACCTTCTCGATCATGGCATCCGCCGCGCGCAGTCGATCGGACTTGGACTGGCCGCGCACGCGAAGTGCAAAGGCGATATTCTCCCGCACGGTGAGATGCGGGAACAGCGCGTAGGACTGGAACATCATCGCGGTGCGGCGCTGCACCGGCGCCAGCCCCACGACGTTCTGTCCCCCGATCACGATCTCGCCCGCCGTCGGATCTTCATGGCCTGCGATCATTCGCAGGATCGTGGTCTTGCCGCAACCGGACGGGCCGATGAAGCAGCAATAGGCGCCGTCTGCGATCTTCAGGTTGACGCCGTCGACCACATTGGTCACGCCGTCAAAGCTCTTGCAGACACCCGCCAGTTCGATATCGCCGCGATCGCTCTTCATTCCAGGCTCAACCCTTGCTCAATCCCCGCTCAACCCTCGGCCCGGCTGCCGCGCTTCTTCTGGATCAGCACGATGGTGCCGAGGCTCGCGCCGATGACCATGAACGAGACGATGGTGGTCACGGTGCCCAGCGCATAGAGCGAGGGCGAGGTGACGTTCAGCGTCATGCTCCAGATTTCCAGCGGCAGCGTGTTCAGCGAGCCGGCCGTCTGCAGGCTGCGCGCGAATTCGTCATAGGACAGCGTGAAGCCGAACAGCGCCACCGCGACGAGGCCCGGCGCCAGCACCGGGATCATCACCAGCCGGATCGTCTGCCAGCGGCTGGCGCCGAGATCGTAGGCCGCTTCCTCCCAGACATGGTTGAAGCGCGACATCACCGCAAACATCACGAGCACGCCGAACGGCAGCGTCCAGGACAGCTGCGCGCCGAGTGCGGAAGTATACCAGCTCGCGTTCAGTCCGAGCGCCTGAAACAGGAGGCCCGTGCCGAGGCCGAGCACGAGGCCCGGCGCGACGAGGCTGCCGATCATCACGTAGAAGACGAAAGTGTCGCCGCGGAAGCGCTTGCGGAAGCCGAGCCCGGCCAGGAACGACACCACCACCGTGATGACGGTGACGATCACCGCTAGCTTGATCGAGCGGTCGAACGAGCCCTTGACGTCGCCGGTGCGCACCTGCGTGAAGAGATCGGCGAACCAATGCAGCGACCGTCCCTTCATCGGAAAGACGAGGCCGCCACGGATGTCCTGGAACGACAGGATGTAGATGCAGAACATCGGGCCGTAGAGCGCGATCACGTAGAATGCGAACAGCGTCGCCAGCACGTAGAACGTCCAGGGCCGGCCGCCCTTGCTCGGCGCGATCGCGCCGGTGGTCGCGGGCGCCACCGCCTTCGACAGCTTGGACTTGGGCATGTCGGCGAGAACCGCGCTCATCGCGTGATCTCCTGCCGGATATCGACAGTGCGCAGGATCAGCGAGACGATCGCGACCAGCACGAGGGTCAACAGCACGGCACTGGCCGCCGCAGTCGGATATTGCAGTACGCCGACATCCTCATAGAACGCGCTGACCACCGATGCCGAGCCGCCGCCCGACATCACCTTCACCACGAAGAAGTCGCCCATCACGATCGAGACCACGAAGATGGTGCCGAGCGCGATGCCGCTTCTGGACATCGGCACCACGATCAGGCGCATGATGTCGAAGCGGCTGGCGCCGGCGTCGATCGCGGCCTCAATCAGCTTCTTGTCGATCCGCGCCATGGAGTTGAAGATAGGCACGATCATGAAGATCGTGAGCTGATGGACATAGGCGATCACGACGGCGAGGTCGGAGAACAGCAGCACCTCCAAGGGCTGCCGGATCACGCCGAGCGCGAGCAACGCCTGGTTGATCAGGCCTTCCTTGCCGAGCAGTGGTATCCAGGAAATCATCCGGATGATGTTCGAGGTCCAGAACGGCACGGTGCACAACAGGAACAGGCCGATTGCCAGCAACTGGTTACGGACGTGAAATACCAGGAAATAGGCAACGAAGAAGCCGATGATGAGCGTGAAGCTCCATGTCAGCACCGTGAACTTGATCGTCGCCAGATACAGCTTCAGAGTCAGCGCCGAGTGCAGCACCTCGACATAGCTCGCCAGCGTGAAGCCCGGCGTCAAGCCGCCGAAGCCGTCGGTGGCGAAGAAGCTCGCCGCCAGCACCACCAGGATCGGCGCCACGAAGAACGGCACGAGCACCAGGACGAGCGGCGTGACATAGAGCCAGCCGGCGAGATTTGCGCGTGGCGGAGTTTGACTGGACTGCATAGCGGCAAACGCCTCGAAGTCGGTCTTCTCGCACCGGCGCGTGGCGGCGCCGGTGCATCGCTCTCGGTCAGGGAAAGCAGGTTTCAGGCCACCTTGAAGTCGTTCCAGCGTTTGTTCATGTAGGCGGCCTCGTCCATCAGCGTGTTCCAGCACGAGATGTTCTTGACGCGGTCCAGGAACGAGCCGCCGTCACGCTTGGTACCGGCCTTCTCCATCGGCACGCCGTAGGGATCGTTGACCACCTCCGGTGCCGGTTGTCCCTCGTACCAGAACGCCCATTCGGCCGGGGTGAGGAATTTCTTGGCCGTCGAGGGCACCGGGCTGTAATAGCCGTAGCGCGCGACGAAGCCGCCCTGCCAGCCCGAGAGATACCAGTTGAGATATTCGTAGGCCGCATCGAGCTTCTTGCCGGAGAGGTGCTTCATCAGGCCCATGCCGTTGCACCATCCGCGATAGCCTTCCTTGCCGTTCTTGACATTGACCGGCGCGTAGACACAGGGGATCTCCTTCACGCGCACTGCGGCGACCGCCGGCGACCACATCGACTGGATCACCACCTCGCCCGCCGCCATCAGCTGCACCGATTGGTCGAAGGTCGTCCAGGTCGCGCGGAACTGGCCCTGCTTCTTCAGCTCGATCAGCTTGTTGCAGGTGAAGTCGATCTCCTCCTTCGTCATGTTGCCCTTGTTGCCGTACTTGATCAGCCCCGCGCTTTCGAAGCAGAGTGCGGCATCCATGATGCCGATCGCGGGAACGTCGAGGATCGCGGCCTTGCCCTTGAATTTTGGATCGATCAGGTCTTTCCACTCGGTCACTTCGTGGCCGACGAGATCGGGGCGGTAACCGATGGAGTCGGCGTTGTAGACCTGCGGCAGGAACGTCGCCCATTCGGTGACGCCGTCGTTCAGCTCGGTCGCATCAGGCTTCGCAATGTACATGGCTTCGTAAGGCGAGATGCCCTGGCGCGGGATCTTGTGGCCGTCGATCTCGCCCTTGGTGAAGATCGGCAGAATGTTGTCGAACTCCTTGACCTTCTTGACCTGGATGCCCTGGATCACGCCGCGTTTGGCGGCGAGCTTGGCCTGCCAGCCCTCGAGGTCAGCGATATCAACCGTATTAGGCTGGCTTATGAAGCGGTTGATGGCGGCGGAGGTGTCGAGGTTCTGCATCGTCACCTTGAACCCGAGATCCTTGGCGGCCTGATCGCCGATCGCCTTCACCACAGAATAGGACACGCCGACGTGGCGCAGCTCGATGTCCTTGATCTCCTGTGCCCAGATGGTCGGGAAGCCGCGGATAGCGTCCGAGCCTGCGGCTGCGCCTGCAACGGCGGCCGCGCCCTTCAACAGCGTGCGCCGGCTCAGCTTTCTTGTTTCCTCCGGCTTCGCTCCGGCCTGGTTGGCACCAACATTCCCCTTATCCCTGTCAAGCATGGCAACCCTCGTTGGTTACGATGAGCGGCCGCAACGATCTTCAGTGATCCCTGCGGATGTAATCAGTTGCGCTTGAGGCTATTGACGGGTTCCGGCGAAGTAAAATTGGAAGTAAATATTCGCGACATAAGCGCGACTAATGGCTCGGCTCTCTGCATTTCATCCCGGCACGCAGCCCAGGAAGGCGGCAGACAGGCATGCCGGGCGCGGTGAATGTAAATTCTCTCAAGCTTTATCTGCGGATTTCGCCCTGCCCCATCGCAACGACAGCGCAATTTACGCCGGCGCTTACTCCTACTCTCAGCAGCCAAATCACGGAACGGAATTTTGCAAACGATATCGTACGCGTCGTAGCGTGGAGCGCGACCACCCCGAAGTCCGAGAGTTGCCGTCCGCGAAGGTTTGACCTCGCACGTTGAGACGTAGATCGCTCGTTTGGCGCTCGCCTGCCCCGAAGTCTTTGGTCGGACAGCTCCGCAAGCTTCAGTCAAACCTCGGCAATCAAGCAAGATGCGACAAAACACCAGCAGCCGCCTCATCGGTCGCGGCTCGTGCACTCAGCATCGAAGTTCCAGAGCTAGATCGCCAGGAACGTCTCTACGGGGCTATTTCGCGCGATCGCTCTTGTACCGAGGCGATTGCCGACAACGAGGGACAACGACGACTGCTCTTCCGGACAAAAGGGCGCCGGAACGCAAACCGGCAGATGACGCTATCGAGACTCTCGTTGACGTCACGGACGCGATGCCCGTGAAAAGCCATCCAATTCTCGATCCGGCGTACGCCCGAACGTCCAAGACCCGGCTGCGCCAGAAGCTCGGCCCTGGTATGGAGCGACGCAATCTCGAGCAGGTAGTACATGCGCGTCAACGGCTCTCTGCCAACCAGTGCCGCAAGCGGACTGTGAACCAGTATGCCCGCAATTCGCTCTGGCAAATGGCTGGGGCCTTGTTTGAGAACGAAAGCTTTCCTCACGTCAGTCCACCCGAACCTGCAAACATTCCAAAGATCGTTCTAAGAACACCTCTAGCAGAGCCGCTCCACGTTGTCCCAGGGATGCACGCCTCGGTTGATTTCAATTAGACAAGTTCTAGATCGGGCGAGTTCCAGATCGATATCGGAACACGCAGATTGTATCGATCGGACGCCGCGGATGAACGGAGATGAAGCGACTCAAGGCGGAATGCAGATCATTCGCGGGTGCGTTATCAATTTAGCTTGCGAGCGAAACCGTCGTTTGGTCTATCGCAGACAAATCTGACATCTCGTCCAATCAATTGTAGCTGCGATGCTTGTCGGCTTCATGCATTGGGGATTCGGCCGCGCTGCAGGAATCCGCAGGAGATACTCTTGTGGCGGGCCGAGAAACGCTGCGGTTCCGTCTCGGCCTTCGCTACTGGACATTGCAGGAAGCGATCCTCGAGGCGGTGGGCGGCGGCCTTGCGGTTTCACGGCACACATTGATCGTCGATGCGGCTTCTCTCCAGCCGCGCTCGCCGTGCCGGATGCACTCGGTCCGGCCCAGCGATGGCGCATCACCGCCGTCCGCTAGGCGATGAGTTCCCGGCGGGAAATTGTCGAGAGCAGTGACTCCGCGATCTCCTGGGAGCGGACGGCAAGAACCGAGAGCAGCGTATCGGACAAGCCGTGAGACGATTCCGAATAGCCCTGGAGATGGATCTCCGGCCGGAACGCCGGGCTTGTGACGAGCCTGTAGCTGCGATCGAGCACACCATCGCAAATGTAGCGACGGATCGGCTCGAGAAACCCGTGCGGGGTTTCCCTGTCGTACCCAGTTGCAAGGATCACGACGTCATAGTTCGAGCGACGGCTCTCGCCACGGAATTTGTCGACCAGGCCGATCTCGATGCCGTCCGGTCCCGGAACGACGGTCGTAACCTCGCTTCGTGGACGCAATACGACCGCTTCGTCGCCACCGACGCGCTGTTGGTAAAGCAGGCGGTAGAGCTGGTCCAGCAGGTCGGAATCGACCACGGCATAGTTCGTATTCCGGAAGTTGCGGACGATTGCGTCCCGCCGCTCGGCAGGCTGGCCGTAGACAAAGTCGGTATAGTCGGGGTTGAATATCTCGTTGACGAAGGGGCTGCTGTCGGACGGCTTGAGGGCATGCCCGCGGAAGATCAGATCGATCTTCGCCTCGGGACATCTGCCATGGAGGTCGACCGTCACCTCGGTCGCGCTCTGTCCGCCGCCGACGATTGCCACGCGCACCGCCCGGCCGCGCGGAACGACGCGGTCGATCAGGTCGAGATAGCGGCTGGAATGCAGCAGCCTGCTGTCGTCAGCGGCCTTGGCAAATACCTGCGGGACATAGGGCTGCCCTCCCACCGCGACCACGAGATTCCGCGCAAGACGCACGGTCTCTCCGCCGGTGAGCGAGCGTGAATGCACCCGCAACGAGGTCACCGTCTGCCCCGCCGTCACCGGCTCGATGGCAACGATGGTCTCGCCATAAGCGGCCTGCGATTTGAAATGGCTGGCTACCCACTGCAGGTAATCATTGAACTCGATCCGGCTTGGATGGAAGGTCCGGCAGTTGATGAAATCCAGCAAGCGGCCGCGCTTGTGCAGATAGTTCACGAAAGTGAAGGGACTGGTCGGATCGCGCAGGGAGACCAGATCCTTGAGAAACGATATCTGCATGTCGCTGCCTGGGAGCAGCATGCCGCCGTGCCAAGTGAAGTGCGGCTGCTTCTCCACGAACAAGGGCGCGCATTTCAGGCGCGATCGCTTCGCGCACTCGTCCAATGCGATGGCAAGCGCGAGGTTGGAGGGCCCGAATCCGACGCCAATGACGTCGTGCTCGATCGCAAGTTGATGAGACATGAAGCCGCGCTCCGCTCGCGCCCTAGGACGAGACCGCTGGACCGGACGTTGCCGGAAGCCAGAGCCGATCGCCGAAGAAGCGTTCGCGCAACAGCATCACCAGGGTCGCGCGCTTGTGGGGGAAGTCGAAATTCTTGATCTTGGCAAATCCCGAGCGTTCGAGATTGCGAAGCTGCTGGGAATGCGCTGCCGCCGGCTCCCCCACGATCCGCTGCGTACGGCAATCGTCGAGGAACATGTAGTGCATCAGCGAGGGCAGCCACGCGCTGATGTAGCGACGGCCACGAAAGGCGTCCTCGCCCACGACCACGTGCCATCCCCGGTCGTAGTCTCCGGCATCGTAAAAAGGCGCGATGCGATTTTCCTTGGCCCAATAGAGCTCGAAATAGCCGAACGGCTCATCACCGAAGCAGCCTATCAACGGCAGCATATGAGGATCAGCCAGGATGCCGGCCAGATATCGTCGATGCTTGTCGAGATCGCCCGCCTCGTTCCAGAACGCATCGACGCGGGGGTCATTCATCCAGCGATGCAACAAGTGCAGATCATTCTCGAGATCGGCCACGCGAAACGAGATGACCTGCGACAGCCAGGGGATGAACCGGCCATATACTTTTCCTGCCGGCTTTGCGGCGCGCCGCGGATGCCGCCGTCCGTCCGTCATGACGTGGAGTTGCGGAAATGGTGGTCGTGCGGGGTTCACCAGCCAATTGTCCCGTCGCTGCATGACCAGTTCGGGAAGCACCACCATCAGCCCCTCAGACATGATGGCAAGGCCAGTATCCGCCAGTTCCCGTGCGAGCGTCGCGCCATCGGCGATATCCAGAACGAACCGATCAGCGCCCGGCCGCCAAGCGAACAGCGCTTCGGCGGACGCCGATACGGCCCGTGCCGCCAGATGACTGTCCTCCGACGCCTTCAGGAGTTCGACGTGATCGACTTGCTCCCGAAGACGCAGTTCCAACGCCGTTACGTCGTCGGCCACGACGCGAAGGCGATCGCCCTCCTGGAAAACGGTCAGAGCGGAACATGGGCCGACCGGAAACGCACGAGGTCCGGTCCCGGAATCCGAAGCCTTGTTCATCCGGCCCTCGCATCTCGATCATCGTTGACGCGTGGTGTAAATCACTCGCCTACAGGCTGACAAGAAATGCGCGCACACGCAGATTAGATTCTCTACAAATCTGACAACCTGTCACAAGGAGGATCGTTCGTTGTCGTTCGCATGCCACCAAAAGCACCGGCCACTCGCGACAATACGTCTAAAGCGGCGCGTCGGTCGAAACCGTTGAAGCACCCGCGATGTTATCGCCCCTCGCCTCGCTGGCGACGATCTTGCCTTCGCGCAGCCGCACCAGATAATCCGCAACCCCGAAGTAGCGATCATCGTGTGAGATCACGATGATGGTTTTTCCGAGACGCTTCAGATCTGGCAGCAACTCCGTGTAGAAGATGTGCCGGAAGGCCGGATCCTGATCCGCCGCCCACTCGTCGAACACGAGGACAGGTCTTTCCTCGAGCCAGGCATTCATCAGGGCCAATCGCTTGCGCTGTCCCGTCGACAGATCCGTCGTCGTAAACACGCCATTCTCAACCGAGACCTTGTGCGCAACCTCCAAACGCTGAAGATAGCGCTCCGCAGCATCC
The DNA here is from genome assembly GCF_001556045.1 of Bradyrhizobium sp. CCH5-F6. Taxonomy (GTDB): domain Bacteria; phylum Pseudomonadota; class Alphaproteobacteria; order Rhizobiales; family Xanthobacteraceae; genus Bradyrhizobium. Next base: position 7,022 of record NZ_LSIC01000015.1, on the reverse strand, counting down.
GGAACCGCGCCAGCTCCACGTAAGAGATCCTCGAACAGGTAGTAGTCGGAGAAAATGGTTGTGAAGAGCTGCCGGTAATCGTCTCGCGTCTCAGTCAGGACGGGCGCGCCATCGCGAAGCACCGCGCCGCCGTGCGGCGCATACAGACCCAGCAGCAGCTTGATGAGGGTCGTCTTTCCGCTTCCGTTCTGCCCCACGATGAAAACGATGTCGCCCTGACGAACGAGCAGATCAACCGGCCCAAGGACAAAGGGAGCACTGCCCGGCACGGCGCGGAACGTATAGGTCACGCCGCGAAGCTCGATGGATTCGATCGTCGTCTTGCCCGGCCCAGTGGGTTCAGCGGCCAGCAGATGGTGCTCGGGGGTCGAGAACTGCTGCGAGAGTTCCGCGATGCGGCTCATCGCGACCTGGGCACGGCCAAGTGCCGGCAGGATACCGATGACCTGATCAATGGGTCCGCGCATGTAGAGCAGCACCAACACGAACCCGCTGGATACCGCGGCCGGGCTGTCGGGCCACAGGAAGGGACGCAGGGTCAGCGCCACGCCGATCACGACAAAAAACAGCATCGTACCGAAGGCCCGCGCCGTGACGAACAGATTGATCGACTTGATCTGCACCGAGCTGATGCGGTCGACGGTTTGCTGGAGTTGCTCGACATAGACGCGCCGACGGCGGACGCGGTTCAGACGCAACTCCTTGGCACCTTCGGCGATCGCACGATATTGCTTGTGCAGCCGATCCTCGCACTCGCGCGCCACATTGAAGCCGTGAACCCCTCGCGTCCTCGCGTAGCCATGCGCCAGCGACCCCAGGATGATGACGGCCCCCGTGATCAGGAACAGTGGCCACGACAACACCGCCAGGTAAACCATGCACCCGAGCGCGATCACGAGCGACACGAAGAAGGATGAAAAGAAGAAGGCAAAATCGCTGATAGTATCGACGTCCTGCGTGAGGACCGGAATCAAACGATGCGTCCGGTAGATTTCCAGCTGATCGATCGGCGCAGCCAGGATCCTGGCGGCCAGCGACTTGCGAAGCTCGGCGATGATCCGCTGTCCGACGTAGTTGGCGCTGATATCGGCGCCGATGGACCCGATCAGGATCAGGAGGCACAGGCCGGCGAATGCGAGAAGCAGCGTGACGACATCGGCCTGCGTGGCGTAGAGCCCTTGATTGACGACCGCAAGCAACGCTGCGACGCTGGCGCCACCAACCAGCCCCAAACCGATGCCGCCGAGCACGAGCGGCCAATAGGGCCGCAGGAGATGCAGGATCTGCGCCGTCAAACCGTTTGGTGAATTCATGACGAGAGCCGCGCTGGATGAGACCTGAAGCGAAACCTTATAGGCAGTCGCCATCAGAATATGCCGTGCCGATGTGATGCGAATACACGATGGCAGCGCCGCACTTCCAGCGCTTATTTTCTCTGCTCTTTCGATGGATTCTAATTTGGGATCGGCAATGCCTTTAATATGATGCGGGTAGTATCGCTTTTGCATCGCAGCCGGCGAGCGAGCAGGATTTTGATCCAGCCGTGCCGGGTCGCGAGATCCGAACATCGAAGCGGACGCAGGCCAGCATCGGGCGGGCCCGATGGAGAATGATTTGGACCCGCTTATCTCCGAAACTCGCATCGTGCTTCCCGATTCCGCCGGCCTTGCTGCGCGGATGGTCGATCATCTCGCCGAGCACGACATCACCTTCGAGGACCGGGACGGCCTCATGGTGGCGAAACTGCCGTTCGGCACCAGTTCCCTTACGGTCGAGGCCGAAGCGCTCAAGATCCGCGTCGAGGCCGACGACAAGGGCAATCTGGAAATGCTGCGCTCGGTCGTTGCCTCGCATGTGATCGAGTTCGCTGGCGACACCACCCCCACCATCGTTTGGACCGGTCATGAATCCAACGGCGGCACGCTGGCAAATTTCCGCGAGGTGCGGCTGAAGGCCGCGATCACCCTGACTCCGCACATGCGGCGGCTAACCTTCACCGGCGACGATATCGCCCGTTTTGTGAATGACGACGACCTTCACGTGCGGCTGTACTTCCCGCCCAGAGGCCTCGCCAAGCCCGAATGGCCGTGGCCCGCCCCGGACGGTCGGATCCTGTGGCCGGAGCCCGACCGCAGGCCCATCACCCGCTACTACACGATCCGCCGCATCGACCTCGAGAGCCGCGAGATCGATATCGACTTCGTGGTCCATGACCACGCCGGACCGGGTTCGGCGTTCGCCGTCAACGCAAAGGCCGGCGCCATTTGCGGCATGGCCGGCCCGCTGGGCCGAGGCATTCGTCCAGCACGCTGGCTGCTGCTGGCAGGCGACGAAACAGCCCTGCCCGCCATCGCGCGAATCCTCGAGACCTTGCCGACGGCGGCATTGGGTGAAGTCTTCATCGAAGTCGCCGATCGGCGCGAGGAAGTTCCGCTGGTCGCGCCGGAAGGCGTGGCGGTCCGCTGGCTGCATCGCGACGGCCATCCGGCGGGAACGACACAGCTCCTGGTCGACGCGGTCAAGGCTGTGCGATGGCCCGACCATCGGGAGGTCTTCGCCTGGGTCGCATGTGAGGCGCAGGCGCTGAAGGCCTTGCGAGATCATTTGCGCGACGATCGAAAGCTCGCGCGGGACCAGCATCTGGCTGTCGCATATTGGAGCCTGCGCCAACCATGACATTCCAACAGGTGCAGACGGGCGAAAGAACGCTCGCCTTGCCGACCGACATCGCTCAGGCCTCACCCGACGCACCCGGCTCCTTGTTCGAGCTCGATCAGGTTGGCTTCGCGGTGGCCGGGCGCGCGTTGCTCGAACCGCTCACCCTGTCCCTTCCCGCGCGCAGCGTCGTCGGGCTGATCGGGCATAACGGCTCAGGAAAATCGACCCTGTTGAAATTGTTGGCACGCCAGCAGCCAAGCTCGTCGGGAACCATTCGTTTCGAGGGCCGCGCGCTGCGCACCTGGAGCGATCGGGACTACGCCCGCAAGGTCGCCTATTTGCCGCAGCAGACGCCGCCCGCCGCGGGCATGCTGGTCAAGGAGCTGGTCGCACTCGGCCGTTATCCCTGGCACGGCGCGCTCGGCCGATTCGGCGATATCGACCGCGACAAGGTCGCAAACGCGATGGCGTTGACCCATATCGAGCCGTTCGCGGACCGGCTGGTCGATACGTTGTCCGGCGGCGAGCGCCAGCGGGTCTGGATCGCCATGTTAGTCGCGCAGGATGCCGAGTGCCTGCTGCTCGACGAGCCGACCTCGGCGCTGGACATCGCCCATCAGATCGAGGTGCTGTCGCTGGTCAAGCAACTCGCACGCGAGCGCAATCTCGGGGTGGTCGTCGTACTCCACGACGTCAACATGGCCGCCCGCTTCTGCGACGAGATCATCGCACTTCATTCCGGAAAGCTGATTGCCCGCGGCACGCCGGACAAGATCATGACGCCGGCCGAGCTCGAGAGCATCTACGGCATCCCGATGGGCGTGATGCCGTCGCCGGATCACGGCCATCTCATCAGCTTCGCGCGGTGAGTGCCGTCAGCCGCGCTGCGGCCTCAGCAGCCAGATCAGATAGGGCCCGGCAAGCATCATGGCGAAAATGCCCGCGGGCATCTGGAACGGAAATATCACCATGCGTCCGGCCCAGTCCGCGGTGACCATCAGGATCGCCCCGATCAACGCCGCCAGCGCCGCCTGATGCAGAGCGCGCTGCGCGCCCATCATCCGCGCCATATGCGGCGCGATGAAGCCGACCAGGCTCAGAAGTCCCACCATCAGCGTCGCCGTTGCCGTAAGTAGCGCCGTCAGCAACATGATGATGATGCGGCTCCTCGCCAGCGAGATGCCGATCGAACGCGAGGTCGCAGGTCCCAGCGGCAGGATGTCGAGCCAGCGCGACAGCATCGGCACCATGATCAGCAGAACGAGCGCCGCGACGGCGAGGATGGCCGCCTCGGCCGGACCGATCTGGTAGAGCGATCCCGTGAGCAGCGACAAGAGCGTGCCGATGCGCGGATCACCGGTCGCCAGCGCCATGGCGATGATCGCACCGAATGCCGCGCTCATGGCGACACCGGCCAGCAACACGCGCTCCGGACTGAACTCGGACCGCCGACTGAACAGCAGCACCAGCGCCAGCACGATGAAGGCCCCGATCCCGGCCGCCCCTATCTGCGCAAGCCGCGTGTGGGCGGGAAAGAGATAGAGCAGAACGATGACACCCATCGCGGCGCCATAGCTGATGCCCATGACCTCCGGCGCCGCCATCGGGTTTCCGGTCATCCGTTGCAGCAGCGTGCCGGCAACCGCAAGCGTCGCGCCTGCTGCCAGCGCCGACACCACGCGCGGCCAGCGCCACGGCCAGAACTCCTGCATGCCGGACAGACCACTCCATCGCCAGCCGTCGGAGCCGACCCCGAGGCCGAGTGCGATCCAGACGGCGAGCAGCAGCAAGGCGAGAGCGAACAGGATCACGCGCCAGGGGTGATCAAGGCGCGGCGGAGCGGATGGCGTGAGGTTCCCCATCGGCATGGCCGCACGCAGCCGCGGCAGCAACAGGAGCAGCATCGGCGCGCCGATCAGAGCCGTCACCGCGCCGGCCGGCATCTCGCGATAGCCGGGCGGGATCAACAGCACGAGTTGATCCGTCAACCACAGCAGCAGTGCGCCGCAAAGAGGCGCCCAGATCAGTCGGTCGCGAAAGCGGCGCGCGCCTGCCAGCGTGACGATGGCCGGGGCTGACAAGCCGACAAACCCCATGACTCCGACTACGCTGACGACCGACGCACTGAGGGCGATGGCGATAACGAGTGCGAAGACGCGGGCTCGCGTCAATCCAAGGCCCAGATTGCGCGCGGTCTCGTCGTCGAAGCCGAGCAAGGTCAGAGGGCGAACCATCACGGCGATCAGGACGATCGAAATCAGGAGACGCGGCGCCAGGAACGTAACGTTGTTCCAGTCCTGCTGATTGAGGAACCCGGCGCCCCAGATGAACAACCCGATCAGATATTCGTGGTTGATCAACACCAGCGCCTGGGTGGTCACGGCGCAATAGTAGCTGACGATCAACCCGGCCAGTACAAGGATGACCGGCGACAGCGCACGTTTCCAGGTCAGACCGAACACGCACAGGAACGCAGCGAATCCGCCGATCAGAGCAATCCACTCCCGGCCGAAGGCCAGCAGTGACGGCGCCCACAGGGTCGTCACAGCCAGCGCAAGATAGGCGCCGTTCAAGACACCGAGAGTGCTCGGCTCCGCAAGCGGATTGCGAAGCACCTGCTGACAGACGGTGCCGGCAAGGCCGAGGGCGGCGCCGGCCAATAGCGCCACCGCGATGCGCGGAAATACGGTGTAGTGCACCAGCATCTGCTGGGGATCAGTGACCTCGGGCCGCCACAGCACGGGCAACCATGCGCTGGCGGGCAGATAACCGGACAGATTGCGCCAGGTCAGCGCGGCCGCAGCCGCCACCAATAGCCCGATCAGCATCGCCGGATGCAGGTCGAAGCCGGACCGGGCCGGCAGCGCATCAGCCTTGCTCATGGCTTTCCCGCGGCAGACGTTCGGCAAGAAGACGGGCAAAACGCTCGGCCGCCGGCACGCCGCCATAGAAGAACTGATTGTCCAGGACCGTCAGCCGGTGCGACCGAAGCGACGGCAGGGTCCGAAGCATCGGGCTCGCCTTCAGCAAGGCCTCGACGTCGGAGACGCGCGAGGTCATCAGCACCAGCCGCGCGTCCGGAACCGCGGCAAGCACTTCGAGCCCCACACTGGTATAGCCCCATGGGCCGCTCTGCCCGGTCCAGGCGTTCTTCAATTCGAACTGATCGAGCACCTCCTGATAGAGGCTGTTCGGACCGAACACGAGCGCGCGGTTGCGCGCGATCTCGCTGACGAGATAGAGTGGCTTGAGACCACGATCTCGGAGCCGCTCACGGTAGCCGGCCATGGCGACATCGAAGCGCGCGAAATAGGCTTCGCAGGCTCCTTGCACCCCGAGACGCATCGCAAGCTCCAGCGTCGAACGGCGTGCCGTGTCGAGAGGATGCCCGCCGGGCCGGAAGATCGTGAACATCTCGACCGGCGCGATCAGCTTGAGCCGCGGGATCGCGGCCGCGATGCTGGGATCGATGATGATAATGTCAGGCGCGAAACTCTGCAGCAGCTCGAGATTGGGCTCCGACCGCAGGCCGATCTCCTGCACGCCGGGCGGGATAGCCGGCTCGACGACAAGCCGACCATAGCGCTCGATCTCCGGAATCACCAACGGCACGACGCCGAGCGCCAGTATCGTCTGGGCACAGGCCCAGCCCAACGCAGCAATTCGGGGGCCGGATGGCGATCCACCGGTCTGGGCAAATGCCATCGGCCCTGCGCCGGAGAGCGCGGCAGCGCCGATTGCCGCACCCGCGCCGAGAAGCGCGCGACGGGACAGCCTGTGGTCTGGGACAAACGTGCTCATGGAATGCAGTTCAGGAGCCCTTGCAGAGAGGCCGGGGGACAACGACGATCATGACATACCGTTGTTCGCGCCGCGTTTCCATATCAAGCCGCGCTATCGCCACCAGCACGAAATGCGCTCGCCAGCGCCTGCCCGATCGCCGCTCGCGCCTTCAAGGCATCGGCCACGACATTCCCCATGCGCAGGAACTCATGGATCATGCCGGGATAGACGCGCAGGTCGACGGCAACGCCGGCCGCGCTGAGCCGTGCAGCATAGTCGCGCCCTTCATCCACCAGGGGATCGCACTCGGCGAGGACGATGAACGCGGGAGCCAGGCCCGACAAATCCTTCGCGGCGAGCGGCGCGAAACGCCAATCGTCGCGATCTGACTCATCGCGGAGATATTGCCGGAAGAACCAATCGACGGTGCTGCGCTCCAGGAGATGGCCGGAACCATATCGCTCATAGGACGCGGAGGTCTGCCGCGAGCTGAGGCCGGGATAGGCGAGAACCTGAAGCACCGGTTGCGGAAGACTTCCGTTTGCCTTCGCCTCGATCGCAATTGCGGCGGCAAGCGTCCC
>NZ_LSIC01000149.1 GCF_001556045.1 Bradyrhizobium sp. CCH5-F6 | reverse complement strand
TGATCAACAACATCACGGGGCAGATCAACCTGCTCGCGCTCAATGCCACGATCGAATCCGCGCGCGCCGGCGAAGCCGGCCGCGGCTTCGCCGTGGTCGCTTCCGAGGTCAAGAGCCTCGCCAACCAGGCCAAGCAGGCGACCGACAAGATCGGCCAGGAGATCGGCAGCCTCAACAGCATTTCCGGCGACGTCGTCAACGCTCTGAGTACGATCAAGCAGGCGATCAACAATGTCAGCGAGTACGTGACATCGACCGCCGCTGCGATCGAGGAGCAGAGCACGGTGACGAACGAGATGTCGACCAGCATGCAGCGTGCGGCGGCAGAAGCCGCCGCGATGGCGAGCCGCGCGTGATCAGACCTGTCGCATTCTCCGAACATCCTGTTGTCCCAATCGGTCAGGCCGACGGCTGAACACGGAACAGGAAAGGCGCCGGAGAGCAGAGTAGCCCTTTGCGGTGCCCTGCCTCTCACCGCTCTCTGAAGCGGACTGGCTTTTGGGGTCGATTGCCGCAGCTCGTTCATCCCTGCCGCCCTGGGGGTGAGGGACTGCACCTCCGTCGTTTCAGCGAGCGCGGATTTTCCTTGCTGGTCGCTGCGCGCCGCAACTGCCGCTCGCTTGGCGCGGCCCTGACTGTGATTTAGATTACACAGGCCGGCTGGTTGCCCCGGTAGATTTGTGTCGTTCAAGTGCTGCTTCCGGTCTCCGATATTGCGAGTGGGCTTTCGTATGCTTCGCAATTTATTCTATTGCCTTGCCATTCTTGTCCTTGCTGGCCCCGCAGCCGCCGTCGATCGCGTCAAGGGCGACGCGAACCCCGCCATTGCCACCGCTTCCGAGGCGATACGGCGAGATCCCAGGGACGCGACCGCTTACTACAACCGAGGGAACGCTTACGCCGCCAGCGGCGATACGGACCGCGCGATAGCCGACTACACGGCCACGATCCGGCTCGATCCGGCCAATGCGAACGCGTACTACAACCGGGGCAACGGTTACAGCATCAAGGGCGACACGGATCGGGCCATTGCCGACTACACCGAAGCAGTGCGCCTTCAACCCACGAATGCGAACGCGTATTTCAACCGCGGAAACGCCCACGGCAACAAGGGCGACACCGACCGCGCCATTGCGGACTATACTGAAGCGATACGCGTCGATCCCACCTATGCGAACGCCTATGTCAATCGCGGGCTGGCCTACGAAAAGCGCGGCGATGTCGCGAAGGCACGGGCCGACTTCAACGCCACGCTCGGGTTGGCTCATGGCGCCACGAAATGGGCACAGGACAAGGCGCGCGAGCGGCTTGCCGTCCTGCCTTCGCCGCGACCAGCAACAGTCTTGGTCGAGAAAAGCAATGTCGCCCCGGCGGTCGTAGCTTCCGACGTGTCGAGCAGTGAGCGTCGCATCGCGCTCGTCATCGGCAATTCGGCTTACGAAAACGTCGCGGCGCTGCCGAACCCCGTACGTGACGCGAGTCTCGTCGCCGACGTGCTGAAGCTCACGGGGTTCGAATCGGTTACCCTGCTGACCAATCTCCGCAAGGATGCGCTGGTGAGCGCGCTGCGCGAGTTCGCTGCACGTGCAGAATCGGCGGATTGGGCCGTGGTGTATTATGCCGGACACGGCATGGAGGTCGGTGGGGTCAATTATCTCATTCCGACGGACGCCAGAATCGCGGCGGATCGTGAGATCGGATTTGAAGCCGTGCCGGTCGATCAGGTCCTCAACGCGGCGGAGCGCGCCAGGAAGCTGCGCCTCGTCATTCTCGATGCCTGCCGCGACAACCCGTTCGCAAGCCAGATGAGGCGCACGATGACGGTGGCGTCGCGCTCGGTGTCGCGAGGTCTGGCGCCGGTCGAGCCGGAGGCGGGAACGCTGGTGGTCTACGCCGCCAAGGATGGCGAGACCGCACTCGACGGTGACGGGACCAACAGTCCGTTCGCTGCCGCCTTGGTCAAAAATCTTCCGACGCCAGGCCTCGAAGTCCGCAGGCTGTTCGATTTCGTCCGCGACGACGTCATGGAAGCGACCGGCCGCAGGCAGAAGCCGTTCAGCTACGGCTCAATCTCAGGACGGCAGGACTTCTATTTCGTGGCTGGCAAGTGACGTCGGCCTTGGTAGAATTAAGCCGGAGCTTTACCGAAGTGCCTGCAGGAATGAGCAAGGGCTAGGGCGTCGTTTCGGCTTGGCGAGCGATGCCGTGCCATATGGCATCCTTGAGAGCGATGAATGAGGGCGGTGGAATGGTCGGCGGATCGGCCGCTCGCCGCTCCCGGCACCAGGACGGCGACGTGGATCTCGCCATCCGTATAGTAGGGGTCGCCGCCACCGTTTCGGCCGAACAGAGTGGGGCCTATGCCGGAGATCTGAAAGAAACTGCTGACGACGCGGGCCGTTCGCAGGTCGGCCATCAGGAGATCCCGCTCGGCATCGATGTTGGCCGCGATGTGATGGGTGACCTGTCCCGTATCGTGGCTCAGCCCGACGCCTCGGTCGAAAGTTGCCGAACCGAGCCAGACCGGTCGACCGTCATCACCCTTTTCGAGGGCCTTCCAGAACCGAACGTGATTCCGCCGGTCTGCACTTTTCCCTGCAGGCTTCTCGAACGCGTATTGCTCCTTCTTTCCCAGATAGTAGAGCGGGCTGACCGGCGCGTCGCGATACGGTCGATCCAGTACCACACTCCCGACGATCTCGATGCTTGATCGCAGCGTCACGGCGTCGGCCGCAGACCATCCCGCCGCGTTCATGGCGCGGACGACATCTCCGCCCTCACCAACAAGTCCAACGTTCAGAGGGTCACCAGGGATATCGTCCGATGTCCTGGTGAGCATCGGCAACGAAGCGAGCCCCGCTTCGTGTTCGTGGTGAATCCACAGGGTGGGCACCAAAACATATGCGAGGGCTAGATAGACGAGCACAACAAAGACCAGCACGAAAGGCCACCGTCGCTTCCTCGTCCCGGTCTTCGCGGAATTGGTCATGCGGTATCGTTCGAGCCAGTATACGCGACAGCATACCTATCCACCATAGTCCGTGACAACGTCCGGTGCGAGGTTTGCGCCCGCAGGGGCGTGCGTCAGGCCGATGGCCCGTTCTCGCCGAAAATCTCATTCGTCGGTCGAGCCCCCGCGACTCAGCGCGGCGCCACGTCGGCGCGATTGAGCGACTCCAGCGTCGAGGCGTTCGCGCAATAGCCGTGATAGTTCTCCGCGGCGGTGCCGTCGGCGAGATCGCGGTCGCACTGTCCCTTGTGATCGCAGAGCGAGCAGACCCGCTCCATGTCGCGAAGCAGCAGCGGCTGCGCGCGGCCGAGGCCTTCGGCGTTGATGCCGAGTTGTTCGAGCATCTTCGGCAGCTCGTCGGCGGCATGCTGGCCGTGACGGACCAGTTCCTCCAGGTCGTCGGGCGCGATCCTGAGATCGTTGGCGATCCGGTCGAAATCGGCGCGATCAAGCTGCCGCATCTCGTTCACCTCCCGGCGATGCTTCAGCCAGCTCGCAAAGGAGTCGATGAGGTCCTGGACGATGGGATAGGGTCTGGTTGCGGTGCTCATGCGAGGCTCCGTTCGGGTCGTGGAATTGGAGCCAGATTAGGCACAATGGTGCAAAGGCACGTTGCGCTGGATCAAATCGAGAATGATGCAAAAGCCCCGACGCGCCGCAGCCTCTTACGCTGCCATGCAATCGCTCCACCCGGAGGCGGCTTACGCAAACCGCTCCGCCGCCCATGCATACAGGCTGCCCGGGATCGGCTTTTCACCGCCGCGGCCCTTGGGCGAGATGTGCAGGCCGATGATGTCGGGGTTGGCGACGAGGCCGAGATAGCTCGAAGGGTCGAAGAACAGTTTCGGCTCGGCGTGCACGGCATAGAACGACTGCTTCGGCAGCGCGCAAGCCAGCTCGCCGGTGCGGCGCGCGAGCGCGGTGAGGGCGGCCGGCCCGTAGATCGCGACGCGAATGTCGGAGAGGCGGCCCGAGCCGCCGCGCAGGCGGCGCATCATGAAGGTGATGCGATGACGCAAGGACAGCCAGTTCGGCGTCAGCTCCTCCTGCTCCATCAGTTCCTCGAAAGCGGCGACGATGCCGTGTTCGGGCGGCAGATAGATCACGGAATTGCCGAGCTGGCGCGGCCGCTCCCAGGCGAAATAGGGTTTCGCCGGATCGATCTCGACGGGTTTCAGGAGCAGCACGTCGGCATCGAGCCAGAGGCCGAGACCCTTCGCCATCAGCTTCATGCGGAAGAAGTCGCTGAACTGAAGGATGGTCCAGTCGCGCCAGCTGCCGTCCGGCTGCGGCGGGCGCAAGCGTTCGGAGAAGGCGTGCGGCAGGATCGCCTCGGCATCCGCATTTGCGACGCCCGCGGGAAGGCCGGGAATGGTGTCGAAGCTGTAGACCGTGACCTTGTGGCCGGCCGCCAGCTGCGAGCGCAGACAGGTCTGGCGCAGCGCGTCCATCGGGCCGTGCCAGAAGGTGACGATCTCGGGCAGCATGTGCGGGAGCTATAAGGGATAACGCGGACAAAGAAAAAGCCCCGGCGCCATCAGCACCGGGGCTCGAACGAAAACGCGAGATCAAGCCCAGGCGCGCTCGCGCTTGAGCTTCTCTTCGTAGGTGTCGATCGAGGCCTTCTTCTCCATCGTGAGGCCGATGTCGTCGAGGCCGTTGATCAGGCAGTGCTTGCGGAACGGATCGATCTCGAACTTGACGGTGCCGCCGTCGGGACCGCGGATCTCCTGGTTCGGCAGGTCGATCGTCAGCGTCGCGTTGGCGCCGCGCTCGGCGTCGTCGAACAGCTTGTCGAGGTCTTCCTGGCTGACGCGGATCGGCAGGATGCCGTTCTTGAAGCAGTTGTTGTAGAAGATGTCGCCGAACGAGGTCGAGATCACGCAGCGGATGCCGAAATCGAGCAGCGCCCAGGGCGCATGCTCGCGGCTCGAGCCGCAGCCGAAATTGTCGCCGGCCACCAGCACCTTCGCATTGCGATAGGCGGGCTGGTTGAGGACGAAGTCCGGATTTTCGCTGCCGTCGTCCTTGTAGCGCTGCTCGGAGAAGAGCCCCTTGCCAAGGCCGGTGCGCTTGATGGTCTTGAGGTACTGCTTCGGAATGATCATGTCGGTGTCGACATTGATGATCTTCAGCGGCGCCGCGACGCCTTCCAGCGTGGTGAACTTGTCCATGGTTGCGCTTTCCCGGGTGGGTCTGGAGGAACGGGTATTTATCGCGATCGGGGCGGGAATCCTAGGCCGAATTCGGCAGGGCTAGCCTGCTCAGCGAGTTTGAGACCGGACTGGCGCGGCGTCGGGACGTCACCTCTCCCGCCTGCCTGCGGGAGAGGTCGCGCCGAAGGCGCGGGCGAGGGCTCTCTCCTCTAGGGGCGGTCCCGTTGCGGAGACACCCTCTCCCCAACCCTCCCCCGCCAGCGCAGGCCATCGCATATGGCTCGTTGTGGCGGCCTGC
>NZ_LSIC01000148.1 GCF_001556045.1 Bradyrhizobium sp. CCH5-F6 | reverse complement strand
TCGGTTGCGACCACGTTCAAGGCGGAGCTGAAGAAGGCCGGCGTGATCTTCATGCCGATCTCGGAGGCGATCCGCGAGCATCCTGAACTCGTGCAGAAATATCTGGGATCGGTGGTTCCGACCTCGGACAATTTCTATGCGACCTTGAACTCGGCGGTGTTCTCCGACGGCTCGTTCGTCTACGTGCCGCCCGGCGTGCGCTGTCCGATGGAGCTGTCGACCTATTTCCGCATCAACGAGCGCAACACCGGCCAGTTCGAGCGCACGCTGATCATCGCCGACAAGGGCTCCTACGTCTCCTATCTCGAAGGCTGCACCGCGCCCCAGCGCGACGAGAACCAGCTGCATGCCGCGGTGGTCGAGCTCGTCGCCCATGACGACGCCGAGATCAAATATTCGACGGTGCAGAACTGGTATCCCGGCAATGCGGAAGGCAAGGGCGGCATCTACAATTTCGTCACCAAGCGTGGCGACTGCCGCGGCAACAACTCGAAGATCTCCTGGACCCAGGTCGAGACGGGATCTGCGATCACCTGGAAATATCCGAGCTGCATCCTGCGCGGCGACAATTCCCGCGGCGAGTTCTATTCGATCGCGATCTCGAACGGCTATCAGCAGGTGGATAGCGGCACCAAGATGATCCACCTCGGCAAGAACACGTCGAGCCGGATCATCTCCAAGGGCATTGCGGCCGGCAAGTCGCAGAACACCTATCGTGGCCTCGTGACCGCGCACCGGAAAGCGACCGGCGCGCGCAACTTCACGGCCTGCGATTCCCTGCTGATCGGCGACAAATGCGGCGCGCACACCGTGCCGTACATCGAGGCCAAGAACTCCTCGGCCACGTTCGAGCACGAGGCGACGACCTCGAAGATCTCCGAGGACGTGCTGTTCTACTGCATCCAGCGCGGTCTTAGCCAGGAAGAGGCGGTCGGCCTCGTCGTCAACGGCTTCGTCAAGGACGTGCTGCAGCAGCTGCCGATGGA
>NZ_LSIC01000147.1 GCF_001556045.1 Bradyrhizobium sp. CCH5-F6 | reverse complement strand
AAAACCTGCACTCAGACGCCACCACTCCGCATAACGCCACGCTTCGCATAATCGGCCCGGCCCACAAAGACGCGGTGGCTGGGCGCGTTCTCGTTAGAGGAGCGGTTCTGCTCGGCGACGATGCGGACGCCCTTGGCCTGCAGACTGAGGGTGATGATCTCGCCCTGGAAGCCGTTTTAGGTCAGTTGGCAACCGTCTTTCTGAAATGAA
>NZ_LSIC01000146.1 GCF_001556045.1 Bradyrhizobium sp. CCH5-F6 | reverse complement strand
AAGGCGACGGGGGCAATAGTGCATCGCTCCCCGGGGAGAGCGCGACATAAGCCGTAAAGCCACTGCGCAGGGAAGGCCGGATGTTGGGCTTCACCTGTATGCCGCTGTGCATTTGTTCTTCGCGCATTCGCGCACAGCGGACCGTGGGTGCCCAGCCGGCACCCGGTCTTCCCTGCGCCCTTTGTTTTCGGAGGGAGCAAGACGGACGCAAATCTCGGGCGAGATGTGCCGCGAGGATGCGGAGGTGTGTCTGATCGTCATTGCGAGCGTAGCGAAGCAATCCAGAAATGCATCCGCGGAGAGATTCCTGGATTGCTTCGCTGCGCTCGCAATGACGGTGGAGAGGCCGGCGCACAATGCCAGGACCGTCATCCTGAGGTGCGAGCCTCCTCGGCGAGCCTCGAATGACGACGGCCCGCCTGTCACGGCGCGGCTGTCGAGACAGCCGGCCGGGCCGTGCATCCTTCGAGGCTCCCGGCGCGATGCGTTGCATCGCGCCACTCGCGCCTCAGGACGACGGAACGGGGAGTTGCGCCAACCCGCTGCCCTCTCGCCCGACGGAATATTTCCGCGCTTGCCAATCAGGCCATCGCGGTTCAGAAAAACCGAGCCAGAATAAGCGCAAGCGGAGACCTGAAGTTTGACCATCAAGGGCAAGGCCTACATTGCCGGGATCTACGAACACCCGACCCGGCATGCGCCGGACAAATCCACCGCCCAGCTCCATGCCGAGGTCGCCAAGGGCGCGATCGAGGATGCCGGGATCAGCAAGGACGATATCGACGGCTATTTCTGCGCGGGCGACGCGCCCGGCGGCGCCTGGCCGATGGTCGATTATCTCGGCCTCAACACCAAAAAGCTCCGTCACGTCGATTCCACCGAGACCGGCGGCTGCTCCTACATCATCCACCTCGGCCATGCCGCCGAGGCGATCGCGGCGGGCAAGTGCTCGATTGCGCTGATCACGCTCGCCGGCAAGCCGCGCACCGGCGCGATGCCGCCGCGGGCGCAGGGCGCCGAAGCCGATTTCGAAACCGCCTATGGCGCAACCACGCACAATGCCTACGGCATGTGTGCCATGCGCCATATGCACGACTATGGCACCACCAGCGAGCAACTCGCCTGGATCAAGGTCGCGGCATCGCACCACGCGCAATACAATCCGCATGCGATGCTCAAGGACGTCGTCACCGTCGAGGACGTGCTGAACTCGCCGATGATCTCCGATCCCTTGCATCGCATGGATTGCTGCGTCGTCTCCGACGGCGGCGGCGCGCTGATCGTGACGACGCCTGAGATCGCCAAGAGCCTGAAGAAGCCTCTCGTGCGCCTGATCGGCCATGGCGAGGCGATGAAGGGCCCGCGCGGCGGCAAGGATCTCGACCTCACTTATTCGGCCGGTATCTGGTCCGGCCCACGTGCGTTCGAGGAAGCCGGCATTACGCCGAAGGACATCAAATACGCCTCGATCTACGACAGCTTCACCATCACCGTCCTGATGCAGCTGGAAGACCTCGGCTTCTGCAAGAAGGGCGAGGGCGGCAAGTTCGTCGCCGACGGCAACCTCATCTCGGGCGTCGGCAAGCTGCCGTTCAATACCGATGGCGGCGGCCTCTGCAGCAACCATCCGGTCAACCGAGGCGGCATGACCAAGATCCTGGAGGCTGTGCGGCAGCTGCGCGGCGAGGCGCATCCGAAGGTGCAGGTCAAGAACTGCGATCTCGCCATCGCCCACGGCACGGGCGGCCTTTTGGGCGTTCGCCACGCCGCCTCGACCGCCATTCTGGAGCGCGTGTGATGAGCGAAGCAAAGAAATATCCGGCACCCGTCACGAACCCCGAGACCGCGGCGTTCTGGGACGCGGCGAAGCAGGGCAAGTTCATGATCAAGCGCTGCACCGCCTGTGGTGAGGCGCACTACTTCCCGCGCTCGATCTGCCCGTTCTGCTACTCCGACAAGACGGTGTGGGAGGAGGCGTCGGGCGAGGGCACGATCTACACCTGGAGCCTGATGCGGAAGTCGCCGACCGGTCCTTACGCGATCGGCTATGTCACGCTGAAGGAAGGGCCGTCGGTGCAGACCAATTTCGTCGACTGCGATCTCGAGAAGCTGAAGATCGGCCAGAAGGTGAAGGTGGTGTTCAAGCCGACCGACGGCGCGCCGCTGCCGTTCTTCACGCCGGCGTAGTTTCTTCCTTCCCCCCTTGTGGGGGAAGGTGGCGCGAAGCGCCGGATGAGGGGTATCGCTCCGCGGACAGAGCCTTCGATGCGGAGGCAACCCCTCACCCAAACGCGTATGTGACCGGCACCTCGTAGCCCTCTCCCACAAGGGGAGAGGGCGCATCAATGAGCGCCGGTGAGAATCCGGGGAGGAAACCAAAAAATGTCCGCCAGATACGAAGAGCTCAAAGGCCTGAAGAACATCGGCCAGAAATACGCCTACACCGATCGCGAGGTGATGCTTTACGCCTATGGCATCGGCCTCGGCGCCGATCCGATGGACGAGAAGGAGCTCGCTTTCGTCAACGAGGGCACGCTGACGCCGCGGCCGCTGAAGGTGGTGCCGACCTTCGCCTCCGTCGCCGCCTGGGGTTCGGGGCCGGGCGAGATGAATCTCAACCGCGTGATGGTGGTGGACGGCGAGCGCGACATCACCTTTCACCAGCCGCTGCCGGTCGCCGCGAACATCACCGCCGATTCCTCCGTGCTCGAGGTCTACGACAAGGGCAAGGACAAGGGCGTCGTCATCGTTCACCAGACCGTGCTGAAAAACGAGAAGGGCGAGAAGCTCGCCACGCTCGTGGCCTCGCGCTTTGCGCGTGGCGACGGCGGCTTTGGCGGGCCGAACCTGACCCAACCCGATCCGCACAAGATTCCCTCGCGCGCGCCCGACAAGACCATCGACATCACGACGCGCCCCGATCAGGCGCTGGTCTATCGCCTCTGCGGCGACCGCAATCCGCTGCACTCCGATCCGGAATTCGCGAAGAAGGCCGGTTTCCCGCGCCCGATCCTGCACGGCATGTGCACCTACGGCATCACCTGCCGCGGCGTGCTGCAGACCTATGCCGATTACGATGCGAGCGCCTTCCGCCAGCACGTCGCGCGGTTCTCCTCTCCGGTCTATCCCGGCGAGACCGTGACCATGGACCTCTGGAAGGACGGCAACGTCATCTCGTTCGAGGCCAAGGTGAAGTCGCGCGGCGTCACCGTGATCAAGAACGGCAAGACGGTGCTGGGTTAGGTGGGCACCGGCGTCTCACTCCCTCTCCCCGCAAGCGGGGAGAGGTGAAAGAAAGACAAACAGGGAGAAGCGACCATGGGACTGCTCGACGGCAAGGTTGCGCTGATCACCGGCGCGGGCGGGGGACTCGGTGAGGCCTACGCAAGACTGTTCGCGCGGGAAGGGGCCTCGGTCGTCGTCAACGATCTCGGCGGGCCTCGCGACGGCTCCGGCGCCGACAAGTCCATGGCGCAGCAGGTGGTCGACGCGATCAAGGCCGAGGGCGGCAAGGCGGTCGCGAACGGCGCCGACATCTCCACCATGGAAGGCGGACAGTCGGTGTTCGACGACGCCATCAAGCATTTCGGCCGCGCCGACATCCTCGTCAACAACGCGGGCATTCTGCGCGACCAGACCTTTGCAAAAGCCTCCGAGGCCGATTGGGACAAGGTCATCAAGGTCCACCTGAAGGGCACCTTTTGTTGCACCCTGCCGGTGTTTCGCTGGATGCGGGAAAACGGCGGCGGCGTCATCGTCAACACCTCCTCGACCTCGGGGCTGATCGGCAATTTCGGCCAAAGCAACTATGGTGCGGCCAAGGGCGGCATCTGGGGCCTGTCCAACGTGCTGGCCATCGAGGGGCGCAAGTACAACATCCGGGTCTGGACGCTCGCCCCGGGCGCCCTGACCCGCATGACCGCAGACCTGCCCCGCTATAAGGAGAACCCCGGCGCGGCGCTGGGGCCGGACGGCATCGCGCCGGCCGTGCTATACATGGTCAGCGACTTGTCGGGCGACCAGACCGGCAAGGTGCTGGGCGTGTCCGGGCCCCGCGGCGTGCGCGAAATGCGGATGATGGAAATGGAAGGCTGGAAACCGCCGCACTCGGGCTGGAACGCCCAGGACATCGTTGAGCATGCCAAGGAGATCTTCTTCTCCGAGGAGCAGATCAAGATGGGGGCGCGGAGGTTCTAGCCAACACGCTAGAGAGACAAGGACCACGATGAAACTCACCGCCGACGCCAAGGGCACTTTCGCAATCGCGCCGACGCCGTTCCACGACGACGGCCGGATCGATGAGCGCTCGATTGACCGTCTGACCGATTTCTACGAGGAGGTCGGCTGCGACGGCGTCACGGTGCTGGGCATCCTGGGCGAAGCGCCGAAGCTCGACGCTGCCGAGGCCGAGCAGGTGGCGGTGCGTTACGTCAAGCGCGCCAGGAAGATGCAGGTCATCGTCGGCGTCTCCGCGCCGGGCTTCGCGACGATGCGCTCGCTGGCGCGTGCCTCGATGGATGCGGGCGCGGCCGGTGTCATGATCGCACCGCCGCCGAGCTTGCGCACTGACGACCAGATCGTCGGTTATTTCAAGCAGGCGGCCGAGGCGATCGGCCCCGACGTGCCCTGGGTGCTCCAGGACTATCCGTTGACCCTCTCGGTGGTGTTCACGCCTGCCGTGATCCGCAAGATCGTCATGGACAATCCGAACTGCGTGATGCTCAAGCACGAGGACTGGCCGGGCCTGGAGAAGATCTCGACCCTGCGTGGCTTCCAGAAGGACGGATCGCTCCGGCCGCTCTCGATCCTCTGCGGCAACGGCGGCACGTTCCTCGATTTCGAGATGGAGCGCGGCGCCGACGGGGCCATGACCGGCTATGCCTTCCCAGAGCTCCTGATCGACGTCGTCAACCTCTCCAAGGCCGGCAAACGCGATGCCGCGCACGATATCTTCGATGCGCATCTGCCGCTGATCCGCTACGAGCAGCAGCCCGGCGTCGGTCTGACCGTGCGCAAATACGTGCTGCAGAAGCGCGGCATCATCTCCTCCAGCGCCCAGCGCAAGCCCGGCGCGACCATGACACCGACCGCAAAGGCCGAGGTCGACTACCTCCTGTCGCGTGTCGCCCGTTATGACAAGCGCGCCAATCTCGGCCCGCAATCCAGCGCTGCAGGTTAATTGAATGGCAGAGACATCGGCATCCCGCCCGGCCTCAACGATCCTCCTGCTGCGCGACGGCGCGCAGGAGGTGGAAGTCTTCATGATGGTTCGCCATCATCAGATCGAGTTCAATTCGGGCGCGCTGGTGTTTCCCGGCGGCAGTGTCGATGCCGGCGACAAGGAGATCGTCGCCCGCACCGAGCTATATTCCGGCGGCGAGGGCCTGAGCGAAGAGGATCGCGGCTTCCGGATCGCCGCGATCCGCGAGACCTTTGAGGAGAGCGGCATCCTCCTGGCGCGGCCGAAGGGCTCGACCGCTGAGATCGATGGCGCGCGCGCCGGCGAAATCGCCGACAAGCACCGCCTCGCCCTCAACGAGCACAACATCAGCTTCCAGAGCATTCTCGCCGACAACGGCCTCCAGCTCGCGCTGGACACGCTCGTGCCCTACGCGCACTGGATCACGCCGGAAGGTATGCCCAAGCGCTTCGACACCTGGTTCTTCCTCGCGGCAGCTCCCCCCGATCAACTCGGCGCCCATGATGGCCGCGAGTCCACGGATTCGATCTGGGTCTCGCCGCGCGAAGCGGTGGAGGGCGGTGAGAGCGGCCGCTTCAAGCTGCCGTTCCCGACCACGCGCAACCTGATCCGGCTCGCCAAGCAGCCAAACGTGAGCGCCGCAATCGAGCACGCCCGCGGGCTGTCCATCGTCACGGTGATGCCGGTCATGACCAAGACCGAAACCGGTCGCCAGCTCCGCATTCCCCGCGAGGCCGGCTATGACGGCGAGGTGTTCGAGGTCGGCGCGGTCGGCTAGGACACTTCGATACCAAGCGAAGTATCGAGAGCTGCGGGTGCGCTAGATTCCGTCCATTGCAAATGGATGGGACGCATCGGATGGACAGCAGGCAGGACACGAGCATCGTCGTGGAGCTGGCGCTGCTGGTCGCGCTCGCGACGCTGTGGGGCAGTTCCTACACCTTCATCAAGCTCGGCGTCGCCACCATCCCCCCGATCACGCTGATCGCAGCGCGCACCGCGATCGCCGGAGTGCTGCTGCTCGTCGTCATGCGGGCGCGGGGCATCGAGATGCCGAGGGATGCCGCGACCTGGCGTCGCTTCGCGTTCCAGGCCGTGCTCAACAGCGTGATCCCCTGGACGCTGATCGCCTGGGGCGAGCGCCATGTCGATGCCGCGCTCGCTACCATCCTCAACTCGGCCGGGCCGATCTTCACCTTCCTGCTCACGGCGGTCGTCACGCGCCACGAGGCGACGACGCCGCGGAAGCTGTTCGGGGTCGTGGCGGGAATGGCCGGCATCCTGCTGATCGTCGGCGTCGATGCCTTCCGTGACATCGGCAGCGGCCTCGTCGCCGAGGCCGCGATCGTCGCTGCCACCATATGCTATGCCTGCGCCGCGATCTTCGGTCGCAGCTTCAAGGACCTCGATCCCATGGCGCCGGCGGCCGGCTCGCTGCTGGCGGGTGCCGCGGTCCTGATCCCGGCTTCGCTGGTGCTCGAGCAACCCTGGACGCTGTCGCCCTCGCTGTCTTCGACATTGGCTCTGCTGGCGCTCGCAGTGTTCTCGACCGCAGCAGCGTTCGCGATCTATTTCCGCCTGATCCAGACTCTGGGTTCGGTCGGCACCACCGCGCAGGCTTACCTGCGCGTCCCCATCGGGGTCGCCATCAGCATCGTCTTCCTGGGCGAGACCCTGGGCCGGACCGCCTGGATCGGACTTGCCTGCGTCGTCCTTGGCGTCGCTGCCATGACGATCCCGGCCCGCAGGGCACCCAGCAGAAAACCATCGTAAGGCCGAAGCTTAAAAGGGCGTCCGGCCCAAATATTAAGGATGTTCCGCGTCCCGAGGCATGTTCCCCCCGGGCGGCAATACGTCGTATATTGGGGCTCCAGCAGCCCGGTCCTCAAACCACCAATGTCCGCCGAATTGACGCCGCCCCCTGAGAAAAGGCGAACATTCTCGCTCTCCATCGGCCAGCTCACCTTCGGCAGCTTCCTGTTGGTGCTGGCGGTGATCATCGTCACGTCGACCGCGAGCGTGATCGCGATCCGGCACATCGATACCACCTTCGCCGAGCTGCAGCGGCTCCAGAGCGTCGGGGACCTCGCCGAGGATATCGACCGCCGCATGAACGAGCTGCGGCTTGCCGCCCGCGACTTCGTCACCGACCCCGGCGCCGGCATCCAGTTCCAGCAGGTCGGCGAGGCGGCCTCGACGCTCAGCGACATCCTGAAGAAGACCCGCATCGAGCTCGCGCCCGAGCAGCAGGACATGATCGACGGGGTCACCGAGCGGCTTGCGACCTACCGCACCGGCCTCGAGCGGATATCCGCCCTTATCGATCGCCGCGCCCAACTGCTCGCCGGCCTGCCGCCGCTGCGCGAACAGTTCGACTCAGTCGTCGCAGGCACCGCGGATCGCGAGCTGGCGTCCCGCCTGTCCGAGGCGCAGAGCCGAATCGCGCTCGGGCTGCTCGCGCGCAACCCGTCCGCGGCCGAGCAAGCGGCGCAGGGGATGCGGGCGCTCGACATTGGCGATGCCAGGCTGAAGTCGGCGGTGAACGATTATGCCGAGGCCATCATGGCAGTGGCCGTCCGTGAGAGGCAGATCGCCGACATCGATCGCGAGGTGTTGGGAACCGAAGGCCGATTGATCGGCCGCGTCACGGAATTGCTGCGTGAGGTCAGCTCCCGGCGCGGCCACGTGCTCTCGCGCGATTTCGCCCGCACCCTGACCGAGGCGCGGTGGCAGAGCATCGTGCTCGGTACGGTCGGCGTGCTGATCGGCATCGCCGCCGCGCTGTTCGTGGTGCGCAGGACGGTCCGTCCGCTCGCCCAGATCGCGCGGTCCATCCGCGCCCTGGCGGCCGGCCGGAAAGACACATCGATCCCGTCCGCCGAGCTCGACAACGAGATCGGCGACATCGCGCGGGCGGCCGAGGTGTTCCGCCGCGCGCTGGAGGAGGCCGACATGGCGCGCGAGGCGGCGGTACACGCCCTCACCGAACAGCGCCTCGCCGAAGAGAGTTACCGGAAGCTGTTCGAGGGCTCGGTCGACGGCATCTATGTGACGACGCCGGCCGGTGACCTCCTCAACGCCAATCCGGCCCTGGCGCGGATGATGGGCTATGACACCCCCCAGCATCTGATCGACAGCATCAACGACATTGCCCACACGATCTACGTCCATCCCGAAGCCCGCGCCGAATATCAGCGACTGATGGCGCGCGACGGCATGGTGAGGGAGTTCGAGTACCAGGTGCGCCAGCGCGACGGCAACATCCTGTGGCTCTCCGACAGCGCCACGGGCGTGCGGGACGAGCAGGGCAACATCGTCCGCTACGAGGGCACGCTGCGCGACATCACCGACCAGAAGCGCGCGGAAGACGCCATCGCCGAAGGCCGGCGCCTGCTCCAGCAGGTCATCGACACCGTGCCCGCGGTGATCAACGTCAAGGATCGCAACCTGCACTACGTGCTGATGAACCGCTACATGGCCGGCATCTTCAACATCGAACCCGGGGACGCGATCGGCCGCACCACCGCGGACCTGATGTCGCGCTACGGCGCGGCCAAGTCCGACGAGAACGACAAGAAGGTGCTCAAGCTCCGCAAAGGGCTCGGCTTCTACGAGGAGGAGTACAAGGACGCGGCAGGCAACATGCGGCAGTGGCTGGTCAACAAGCTGCCGCTGCTCGATGCCGAGGGCGAGATCGAGCGGATCGTGACCGTCGCGCTCGACATCGGCGAGCGCAAGCGCGGCGAGCAGGAAATGCGCAAGGCCAAGGAAGCCGCCGAGACCGCGCTGCGCAACCTGCGTGAGACCCAGGCCTCGTTGATCGAGGCGGAGAAGCTCGCCGCGCTCGGGCGTCTGGTCGCCGGTGTCGCCCACGAGGTCAACAATCCCGTCGGCATCAGCCTTACGGTCGCCTCCGCGCTGGAGCGCAAGACCGCGATGTTCACCGCGGAAGTCGAGCGCGGCGAGTTGCGCCGCTCCACGCTCAACGACTTCCTCAGCACCAGTCGCGACGCGTCCTCGCAGCTCGTCTCCAACCTCAACCGCGCCGCCGAGTTGATCCAGTCGTTCAAGCAGGTCGCCGCCGACCGCAACTATTCGGACCAGCGCACTTTCGACCTGGGCGACCTCACCGAGCAGGTGGTGATGAGCCTGCGACCGGGCCTGCGCAAGCACAATCTGACGCTCAACGTCGAGTGCCAGCCTGATCTGACCATGAACAGCTATCCCGGTCCGTACGGCCAGGTGCTGACCAACCTGTTTCTCAATTCGGTGGCGCACGCCTTCCCGGACGGCCGGCCGGGGACCATCGAGATCCAGGTGCGTGAGTCCGGCAAGGACAATGTCGAGATCATCTTCTCCGACAATGGCTGCGGCATGTCGCTGGACGTCCGTCGCCGTGCCTTTGATCCGTTCTTCACGACGCGGCGCGACCAGGGCGGCACCGGTCTCGGCCTGCACATCGTCTACAGCATCGTGACCAATCGGCTCGGCGGACGGCTCGACCTCGATTCCGAGCCGGGCGGCGGCACGCGGATCCAGATCATCCTGCCGCGCGTAGCGCCGCTCGAGCAGGCGGCCGAATAGCTAATCGACGTCGGCTAGCTTGTGCAGCGTCGCGCCAAAGATCTGGCTGGCCTTGCCGACCAGCGCGGTCCCCGTCATCTCCCCGCGCGTCTCCGTGAAAGTGCCGCTGACGCCGATGCCGACCGGGGCGGGGCCGCCGAACAGCGGATTGTCGTTGCCCCGAGGCGAGGTGTGCCGTTGCACCAGCACCTCGCCCTTGAAGGTGTTGTTGTCCTTCACCGTGTAGCTGCCGGTGTAATAGAGGTAGGCATCGCCGCCGAGAATCTTGCCGTCGCGGAAAAGAATCACGCCGCTGCCCTTGCCGACTCGACCATCGAGCAGGGTCACGTGAATTGAATAGAGGCCGTTCTTCATAACGTCCCGCAGGTCGGCCGCCATCGCCCAATGGCGCAACCGGTCCGGCTTTTATGCCAAAGGTCATCACCTCGCGCAACGCGGCAGTTTGCCGGCCGGTCGCGGAGCCTGGAGCGGCGAGCCGTCGTTGTCCCGGCTTGCGCGTGAGGCCGTCACGACGGCCTGATGATGAGGCGAGGCCCGCCGTTGCTAATCAGAGTTGGCCCGCGAAATGCATGATCATTGTTGCACTGGCCGCGGGGTGCTGGAGCAAAACGAACGTGAGCAACTGGATCGATTCCGGCGGCGATGAGCCGCGTCTGTACGGTGCGCGTCCCACGAATTGCAGAAGCGAACAACGGCGGATCGGCCGTGCGATACGCCGGGGAAATCCGACAAGGCTGGCATTTGCCTTTGCCTTGATTGCGCTCCTGGCCCCTTTGGGGCACGCGCGCGACCGCGGCCAGTTCGTCAACACCAATGCCGAATTGAAGGCATGGTTCGACAGTCTGCGCAGCGGCAAGGGGCCTTGCTGCTCCGATGCCGACGGTTCGGCGCTCTCCGATTCCGACTGGGACAGCAAGGATGGGCACTATCGAGTCCGCGTCCCGCGCTATGGCTACGCGCTCGACGGCCAGCAGCAGGAACTCGTCTGGGTCGACGTGCCCGAGGAGGCCGTGATCTCGGAGCCGAACCGGGTGGGCCGCACCATGGTCTGGCCGATCTACGGCTACATGGGCGTCAGTATCCGCTGCTTTATGCCCGGTAGGCGTCAGTCGTCCCCGTCGCAGCCCGAGACTGCCGGCGCCGCGTCAGGTGTATTTACTGTCGCGCTCGAGCAGCTCGATGGAGATGCCTTCTGGACCGCGGATGAAACAGATGCGCACGCCGGGCCGGATGGTCGTCGGCTCGCGCGTGAAGGTGACTCCCTTGGCCTTGATCTCGGCGGCGACGGCATCGATGTCCTTCACCGTCAGACCAAAATGGTCGAGCCCCTGATGCGGATGCGGGGGCGGCGGGTTGACGGCGCCGTCGCCCTCGAGCGGTGCGATGAAGATCCTGGCCCCGCCGAGGTTCACGTCGATCCGTCCGGGCGCGCGCACGATCTCGCCACCAAGGATGTCCCGCAGCCAGGCCGCCGTAGCCTCCGGATCGGGGCTGCGCAGATGGACGTGATCCCAGGTGACGGCGATCGGCATTTCATGTTCTCCAACGGGTCTTTCGATTTTGCGGCGGATGTTAGCGGCCTCGGCCAGTGGTCGCCACCGTCCTTGCCGACTCGCATCACGTGCGGGAACCTTAGTTCCTCTGCAGGATTAAGGTAAGCAGTGGCCGAGTCCGTCCTTGATGGTGCGTCGGTCGCGAACGGTGCAGCCATGAATGCCACGCTCGACCGGATCGGATTGAGGCGCTTCGCCGGCACCGGCGAACGATTGGCCCGGGCCGTGACGATTGCGAGCGTCTCGT
Source organism: Bradyrhizobium sp. CCH5-F6 (assembly GCF_001556045.1). GTDB lineage: Bacteria > Pseudomonadota > Alphaproteobacteria > Rhizobiales > Xanthobacteraceae > Bradyrhizobium. The sequence goes on along the minus strand of NZ_LSIC01000146.1, from coordinate 49,832 downwards.
TTGGCCGGAGCGTTCTTTGGTTGATGGCGGCAATCATTGTCGGCTGTGGCATCTGGATGCTGTTGCCTCTTGCCCCAGGCAATAGTGCTGAGCCGGTGAGGCCGGAACTGGCCGCTGTGGAAGCAGCTCCCTCGGGCGATTCGTCCGCGGTCGCGTCGCCGGCGTCCGAAGCTCGAGCACCGGCGACGGCAGAACTCGATCGTCTCAGGATTTCATCGCAGACCTGGCGCCGCGGCGGCCTCGGCTCCAAAGCCCTGGTGACGCTCACGCTGCGTAACGACAATGACTATGCCGTAAAGGATGTCGAGATCGTCTGCGCCTTCACGCGGCGCGACGGCAGCCATCTCACCAACCGCAGCCGCGTGCTGGCGGACCCCGTCAGCATGAAGAGCCGCAAGACTTTTGTGCGTGTTCCCGTCGGCTTCGTTAACGTGAATGCCGATCAGGCAAGATGTTCGCTGGTTGCAGCACGCCGCGCCTAAATGCGGCGTGTTCCGGTAGCGGAAAAGTTACTCTTTTCGGTCCTTGGCAAAAAACCATGCATCGCCATTTGAACCGGAAGGCTGGCCAAGGAACCAATTGAGAGATCGCCTGTTGAGGCGGATAGCCCACGCGGGGATGCGGGGGGCGGAGCGCGGCCAATGCCCATTTTTCGGTATTTCATTTTCGTCGGTGGAGCTTTGCTCGCACTGCTGTTCGCGGCGGATTTCGTTTTCCCGACGGCGCCCGTAGAGCAAGCCGTCGCGACCGCAAGCAACGACCAGCCCCTGATCCGAATCCGGTCCGATCGTCACCTGCCTGAGAGAGTCGTGCTCGACACCAACCAGCCGACGATCGCCGCACCCGCGGTGAAGACCGCCGCAGTTGAGGCTCCACAGCCGCCGGTACAGGAGGGCGTGTCGCCGGCTTTCGCCGAGATGTCGGCCAAGACGCGGGTGCGCGAGACGTTCGCGCAGTTCACGCCGGCCCCGAAGGCCGAGACCGCCGCAGTCAGGAGGGCCGACGCGAGGCTGCAGGCTCAGGCCCAGCAAGCTCAGGCTCAGCAAGTCCAAGCCCCAGCCCAGGTCCCGCAGGCTTCTCCGGCCCAGGCTCAGACCACCCAGGCTCAGCCCAAGCGCAAGGTCGCCAGGACGCAGCCGTCGCCGCCGCCTGGCCGGCCGATGATGCGGGTAGCGCAGCAGCCGCATTTCGGTCTCTTCAACACGACCTGGTGAGAGCCGGCCGCGTCCCGCCTCGATCGAGGCGGGAAGGGCTTTTTATTCGCCAGCCTCTCTGCTAATTCGAACGCGTCCGAACGCCACCCGGTGCTGGCTCGCCAGCCACGGTCCGGCGATGTCGGTTGCGGTCCAATCCCCGGGCCGGGCGCTCGTAGCTCAGCTGGATAGAGCATCGGATTTCGATTCCGAGGGTCGGAGGTTCGAATCCTTCCGAGCGCGCCAAACCCCTTATTGCACGCTGGAATGCGCGATAGCTGCCGACTGTGCGCTGGGCAGCGCGCGCGGAACCGCCATCCTTCCAACAAGGAGAGAAGACGGCGGCATTCGGCGGAGAAAAGTTGGGGTTCCCAGACGGTGTCTGCCATAGAGGAACAGGCGGCACCGGCAGGGAGGCCGATGCCACGATGTGATTGTCCTGTGATGATCAGGAGGCTTTTGCGCTCACCGATAACGGGCTTCATAGAGTGCGACAGCGTCGGCACCACCTGGAAAATGAACCCGGTCTGACGAGTCGTGAACGGCGGTCCAGATAGCCTCGGCGACCTCCGTTTCCTTCGTTGTCATGGCGGGGTGGGCAAATTCCGCGAAGATGGGCGTCGCGAAGCCGGCATAGGCAGGGGGGATCAGGTCTTCGATCCTCAGGTCCGTATTCTGCGCGAAGCGCGTCGTGGGGGCATAGCCGGGCGCGATCAGCTTCGCGCGCACATTGAAATACTCAAGCTCATGCGCGAGCGAGCCGGTAAAGCCCTCGATCGCCTGCTTGCTGGCGGTGTAGGCCGCCGCCAGCGGCATGGCGGCCAGCGTCACGCTCGAGGTCACGTTGACGATCACGCCGGACCGGCGTTCACGCATCTGCGGTATGATGGCCTGGCACATGGCCATGACACCGAACGTGTTGGTGGCGAAGATCTTCCGGACATGAGCCATGGGCGTCGCCTCGAACGCGCCGACAACGCCGATGCCGGCATTGTTGACCAACACGTCGATCGGCCCCGCCGCTGCTACGGTGGCGGCGATATTCTCGTCATTCGTCACGTCGAGCGGCAGAAGACGCAGCCGGGGTGAGGCAGGGAAAAGGCCGGGGTCCGGGCGGCGCATCGTTGCGACGACAGTCCAGCCCTTGTCGAGGAAATGGCGCGCCGTCTCCAGGCCGTAGCCAGAGGATGTGCCGGTGATCAGGATCGTTTGCATGGGAACCTCCATTTGTTTCGGATGCTCCCTTGATAGCCCCGATCACCTAGACGATATATAATCAAAAATCCATTTTTTGTTTTCAATCGTCTATATCGACAACGGAAGTCGCTCGCGCATCGGTCTCAGGCGTGGTTGGCGCTGCCATTTATCCGGGCAAATTGTCCCGGCGGGCAGCCAAGCCGCTTGCGGAACGCCGTGCTGAAGGCGCTGGCGGACTCGTAGCCGATGTCGTCGGCGATCCGGTCGAGTGTCTTTGCCCCGCGCAGCAATGCATCTTTGGCCAGCGCCATGCGCCAGCGGACGAGATATTCGATCGGGCCGCAGCCAAGTATCGCCCCGAAGCGCGCGGCAAAGGCGGAACGCGATTGGCCGGCAATGCGGGCAAGGCTTGCCACGGTCCAGTCCGCGCGCACATCCGCATGCATGGCAGCAAGCACGCGCGCCAAAGCCGGATCGCGCATGCCATGCAGCAGACCGGCGCGGCCTTCACCCATCGTCGTTTCCTGCGAGCGAAGGGCCTCGATGAGAAGAACTTCGAGCATGCGCTGGAGCATCATGTCCTTGCCCGGCGCGGCGCCATGGCACTCCTCCGCGATGATATCGATCAGCCGACCAAGCCGTGCCGATCGCCCTTCGGACGGAGGAACATGGATCATGCGCGGCAACAGGGCCAGCAGCAGCGGCGCGTTCGCCGCCTCGATGCGAAACGTGCCGCCCAACGACTCGAAGTCTGCTTCGCCCTCCTGCTCGCCATGGCGGACGGGCACATCCATCGGGTCTGTCGGCGTTCCGGCCATGCCGGGGTCATTGCTCAAGGTAAAGGCTGGGGTCGAGGGCAGCAGCAGAAATGCCCCCGTCTCCAGCTTCAAGGGCTCCTCACCCTCAAATGCAATCCAGCATTCGCCTTTCAGAATGATCGTGAAGCCCGGGGCGTCGTGGGCGGCGTAGCGCACGGCCCATGCACCTCGACCGGAGATGGGCTTCGAGATGGCCGTGTTCGGCCGAAGCAGGGCAATCACATCGCTGAGTGGATCCATGTGGATGATCCATAGATTATTGGGACAATAGCTTATGGGTCGTCCAAGGCAGCAAGTCCAGCCTGCCTGACGGCAGGCCTGGCTACACCTTACGATAGGCAAACATGCTCGTCTTATAAGGGAAGGAAATTTCGCCGCCCTTTGAGAGTTCAGGGGTTCGCACGAACAGCGCCCGCACCTGCTCTTCGACTTCCGCCTGTTTCTGCTGCGGCAGGGCCGCGATGAAACTGACGGACAATGTCCTTTTGACAATGACCTGTTCTGCCGTTCGGACATGCGCATTGCGGGCATGGCGCTCATCGATAAACTCAAACCCCGGTGCGGGAAATACGCGACGCCATTCGCCCGTCACGTAGCGGGGCGTATTTCCTTCCCACTTGTCCGTGATGGTGGACAGTTCGGCGACCCATGGCACAGTCTCATCCCGCCCGTTCCAGATGAGTCCCAGCACGCCACCCGGCGCGAGAACCCGCCTGATCTCCTGCAAGGCGGCTGCGTTTGCGAACCAGTGGAAGGCCTGTGCGCAGACGACGGCATGAACGGACGCGTCAGGCAAAGGGATGGCTTCCGCCGAACCTGCCAGAGCCTCGACCTCCGGAAAGTCGGCCGTAAGTTGCGCGCGCATGGCATCGATGGGCTCAACGGCAACGAGCGTTCCTCCGCATTGCCGCAGCACGGACATGAACTTTCCGGTGCCGGCACCCAGTTCCAAGACCTTCCGGCCGGGTCCGACACTCACGATGTCGCGCAACCAGTCCAGCGCCTCGGGCGGATAGCCAGGTCGCCCGCTGACATAGGCCGTGGCACCGGCCTTGTATCCTTCAGATGATGTATGCATCGCGATAGTCCTTGCTTGGTGGAATTTTGTCCGATCGTCGGGGCGGGTGCATTTAGGCGGATTTAGAGGGCTATAGCGTAGACATAGTTCTCATCATCACCTGGCGCAGCGCACCAAATACCGCCGTTGCCCCCGAGGCCGGGGCCCGGCAGCAAGCCGTCAACGATCGTGATCACATCGAGCATCGCGCCGTCGACCCGGGCGCGGTCCCCGACGGTCGCTTCACTAAGCGCTGTGTCCGGCAGCGAGTGCGGCACACACACTCTCTCTTCGGCGAGTTGCAGGCGAACTCGAGGCTCGGATGGACCAGAAGAGACTTCTCTGGACACGCGAACTATCACTGGTCCCCCTCGCTATCACGGAAATCAGTCTCGCCCTTCTTCCAGTAGCCGGACATCGTGAGCCTCGTGCGTGGGATGGCGCGGTCGAGCTGGAAGTGGCGGCGGACGGTGCGGACGACGGAAGCTTCTGCGGCAAACCAGACCTCGCTCTTGGGTTCCGGCAACTCTGCCGCGATCATCGCCTCGGCGAGCGCCGTGGCTGCGCCTGCCTCCCGACCGTTGCGGGGGAGCCAAGTAACCTCGACGTCAGCTTTCGAATGGATGATCTGGACGTCGGCATCTTCGGGAATCTCTAGGAAAACATCGACGGAGAGACCGGCCGGCAGAGACTCAAGGATTGAGCCTATTGCGGGAAGCGCCGTCTCGTCACCGCCGATCAAGAGGTGCGTGAGGTCCGGGTCAAGCCGGAAGCCGGCGCGCGGTCCGGCGATCTGGACGACGTCACCCGGCCTTGCCGCCTGCGCCCAGATCGAGCACGGGCCGTCGCCGTGGAGTACGAAGTCGATGTCCATCTCGCACAAGTCCTCCCGGAAATGACGGATGGTGTAGGCGCGTCCGCTCGGCTTCTCGATCCCCGGTGTCGGCACGAAGACCTTGACCCATTGCGCAGGTCGGCGGACGGGAAAGTCCGTCAGCGCCGTCGACGCAAGCGTGATGCGCCGCATGTGCGGGCTCATCTCTATGGTCTCGCGCACTTCCGAGACTCTGAGGCGCCGTTCGGGCGGGACCGGGCGCTCGGCGCCCGATGATGGTGAATTCTGCCGTTGCATGGGGATCATCCTTTGCTGCCGGGTCAGGTGTGACGCCGCCGCGGGCGAAGCGTGGTGAGGGAAAGAAGGAACGCCGCCGCCGCCATGGCCGCCGCGATTCGGAAGGCGAAGCGCATGCCCTGCGCCAGGGTGTCGGGCGTGGCCGAGGCCGCATCGCCGACGGAATGGGCGAACAGCGCACCCATCAGCGAGGCGCCGGTGATGAGACCGAGATTGCGGGCGAGCGCCAGCAGACCGGAGATGAGGCCGCGCTGTTCGGGCCGCGCATCAGCCATGACGGCGGTGTTGTTCGGCGTCTGGAAGAAGGCGAGACCGACGCTGATGAACAGGATCGCGACAATATAGGTGGCAACTCCAACACTGAGCGACACCCACGACATAGCGAACGCACCAATGGTGAACAGCGCCAGCCCGATGACCATGGCGAGCTTGGCGCCGATGCGGTCTGCGACGGTGCCGGCCGGCACGCCCATGATGGCTGCGGCGAGCGGGCCGACGGTCATCACGAGGCCGACCATGCGGGTGTCGAGGCCCAGCGCCTTCGACAGGAAGAACGGTCCGAGTACGAGCGTCGCCATCATCACCGCATAGACGAGCACGCTCATCACCATGCTGGTGGAGAGAAGCGCGTTGCGGAACATGGACAGCTTCAGAAGCGGCGCGCGCGCCTTGACCTGTACCGCGAGGAACAGGGCGAGCCCGATGAGCGCGCCCAGTCCGAGCTGAAGCACGAGCGGCGACGCGAACCCCTGCTTGCCTGACAAGGTCATGGCGAGCGAGTAGGCGCCAAGCGTCAGGGCGAGCAGGATCGTGCCGAGCCAGTCGAAGCGCGCCGCCGAGACCGGATGCTTCGGCGCGTCGACGGCATTCGGTAGATGGCGACTGACCAGCAGGAAGGCGAGAAGACCGAAGGGCAGGTTCACCCAGAACACCGTCTGCCAACCGAAGGCGGCCAGCGCCAGCGAGCCGAGCGAGGGTCCAAGCGCGATGCCGAAGGACACCATGGTGGAGAGCACGCCCATGGCAAAGCCCGTGCGCTCCTTCGGGAACACTTCGCCGACGAAGGCAAAGGAGAGTGCCATCAGGATTGCGCCGCCGAGGCCCTGGCCGGCGCGGCCGGCGATCAGCAGCGGCAGGTTGGCAGAGAGCGCGCAAAGCACCGAGGCCGCCATGAAGATAGCGAGCCCCCAAAGATAGAGCCGCTTCTTGCCGAGCTGATCGCCGAAGCGGCCGACACCGACGATCAACGCGGTGACGACGAGCAGGTAACTTACCACCACCCACTGAACAGCACCGAAGTCGACTCCGAGGTCCTTCACCAGCGTCGGCAAGGCGACATTGATGATGTTGGTGCCGAGCTGGGAGAGGAGGATGGCGAGCGACAGACCGGTCAGCACCATTCCGGAGCGAACGGGGCGGTGGTGGGACGCGGGGGCATGGGTAATCCCCTGTGCGGTGGGATCTGGGTGAAAAGCGGAGAAATCGGGCGGTTTGGTCATCGGGTGTCCTATCGGAAGCGTCCCTTTCGGGATCATTGCGGTTCCGTCTTTCGATAGCCCTCGACGTCATTTGCATACAGTGCAATGTATCTATTATATAATTGCATAAGAAGCACTTATGCGAAGGAGGCGGCCCATGCCCGCCAAACAGGCTCCCAAACGGCATGTCCCACCCCTCGACATGAACCTGCTTGTGACGCTCGATGCGTTGCTCGCGGAGGGCAGCGTTGTCGGTGCAGCACAGCGGCTGAACCTGTCGTCGCCGGCGATGAGCCGTCAGCTCGCCCGTATCCGACACCTGCTCGGCGATCCGGTCCTCGTACGAGCCGGGCGCGGACTGGTGCCGACGCCGCGCGCGGAAGGTTTGCGCGAGCGGCTGCGCGCTCTCGTGACGGAGGCCGAGGCGCTGGTGCGCGGCGAGGACGATCTCGATCTCTCCCGCCTGGAGCGCACCTTCGTCATCCGTGCCAATGACGGGTTCGTCGGGACCTTCGGGGCGACGCTGTCGTCAATTGCCGCGCATCAGGCCCCGCATGTCCGGCTGCGTTTCGCCCACGAGGACGAGGAGGATGTCGAGGCGCTGCGTGAAGGCAGAATTGACGCCGATGTCGGTGCTATCGGTGCAATGGGACCGGAGATCCGCTTGCAGGCGCTGTTCCACGACCGTTTCGTCGGTGTGGTGCGCCACGGTCATCCGCTGGCGGAAGCAATGACCCCCGAAAGCTTCGTATCCTTCCCGCATGTCTCGGTCTCGCGGCGCGGACGCTTCGCGGGACCGATCGACGAGGCATTGTCGGCCCTCGGACTCCAACGCTTCGTTGCGATCGCAGTCGCCAATTTCGCGGATGCGCTGGCGATCGTCAGGACAGCCGACCACGTGGCGGCCGTGCCTGCCCATCTTACCGAACCAGCGCGCGTCAATCTTCATAGCTTCGAATTGCCGGTGAAGACCGATGCGCTCGCCATCTCGCTCGCCTGGCACCCGCGCTTCGACGCCGATCCCGCGCATCGCTGGCTGCGCGGCATCGTGCGCGAGACCTGCGGTCGAAAGGCGCAAGAGTCACTCAAATCACTCTCCAATCTGACTCCGCTTAAGGGAGAGCAATAGCGTAGAGGTAGTTCTCATGATCGCCCGGCGCGGCGCCGGCAATGGCTGCTGTTCCCAGCTATGTGCCAGGACGACCTGAGGCGGGGCAGCGTAACGGTTGGCGGCCTCAGCCTGTCAGGAAGCCGGTCTGCCGGCCGCGCGCCAGCGTATCCGACGGCGCCTCGTGGAAGGTCGCGCGGTAAGCCGCGGCAAACTCGCCCATGTGATGGAAGCCCTGGGCGCGTGCGCAAGTGGCGACGGTGGCACCGCCGCCCTTGAGGAGGCGGGCGCGAGTCGCCCACAGCCTTTTCAGGCGAATGTACTGGTGAAGGCTCATGCCACGCACCTTGCTGACGGCGCCGCCGAGCGTCCGGATCGAGACGCCAAACTCGCCGGCGAGATCGGCCGTATAGATCGGAGCGGTCGGATAGGTCGCGACGTAGTCGTCGATGCGCCGCACGAGCTTGATCGCTCGCTCGCTCTGGATCGAGGCGCTCCGATCCGACATCTGATCGATCCGAAATAAATCGTCGAGCGCGAGCAGCAGGCCTTCCTGGAGATGGGCCGCAACCTCGGTTTCGAACAGGCACGGCTGCACTGACGCGGTGCGCAGGATATCGACCAGGAGTTGTCGGGCGTGGAGCAGGGCGGGCCGGTTCGCGACATGGGCCCGCAAATGGTCGGCGCGGTCGAACCAGCCCCGGTCCCCCAGCTCGGGGGAGAAGATGATCATGGCATGGTGATTGGTGCGCGGCTCGACGAAATGGCACCCATCGTTGCCGCGGAGCGCAACGAAGAAGCCGGCGTCGAGGTCCACTCCCTTGAAATTGACCTGAAGGTCGTCGGTCATGGACAGGATCACCATCCCGCCCGGCATACGATAGGCGGTGTCGAGGATGCGCGCGAACGATCTCATCATGATGATGCGGCACGCCGGCAGGGAGACGACGGCGCGGGCCGCCGCGAAGTTCGGGATGTCGAGCGGAATGCTTCTCGCATCCTCCATCGTCTCGATAGGCCGAAACGCATCGATGTCGGAAAAGCCGATCAGTTGAAGCGCGGAGGATGGAGCGAGGTCGTCGAACAACATGGTTCTGGCCGGCTGCTGAAATAAGACAATCAAATGAACGTCGATGCGCCATCAATGGCGAAACATCGCGTTTCAGTAAACCGGTTTCCGGGCCGTAGTATTGCGGACATCATGCCATGAAGTCCGACGGATCAGCGTGACGGGCGAAGGACGAACTCCGTCGCTTCGTCTATGCAGAATGACGTTACCGGCTCATTTCAACTTTGATCCGGATCAGATCCGGGCCGGGAGCTGCGCGAGACATGATCTCGCAAAAGCGAAGGGGCCCTGAGGGCCCCTTCAAACGTCACCAGCGGCGATAACCGTGGTAACCATAATAGCGCGGGCCGTAATAGCGCGGCGGTCCATAGTACCGTGGGCCGTAATATGGCCGCGGTCGGTAATAGCCGTAGTAGTTCGGGCGCCACCAGCACTGCCCCCACGCGTTGCAGACCATGCGGACCTGCTCGACGCCGGAGACCTGCGGTGTCGCAGGCGCGGGCGCGATGGGCATGGCGGACGCCGCCGACGATGCCGCGAGGGCGCCGAACAGGGACGCGGCGACGAGGCCAGTCTTGATATTCATGATGTCTTCCTCCGCTTATGCGATGCAAGATATCGAAGCTGTTCCGTCAAATTGTGGCGGAACCAAAATGTAATGGTGATGAACAAACCTTCAGCGAGCCGGCCGGCCCTGAGTCCCACCCGCCAGCTGGCTCAGGCCACGGGTCGATGCTGCCCCTTGGACCTTGATCCTGCGCAATTCGCAAGTTTGCCTTGGCTCCTACTGTTGCCGACATGACAGCGGCGTAGTGCCTGCTGCGGGGCAAGGTGAGCTGGATGCGAGTCATTCCAAATCTGTCGATCTCGCCGGAGAAGGTTTTCTTCGTCGTCTCGAAATCGCGCCGGTCCGACAGCGAGGCAGCCGGAAGTGGCGTCATCCTGGAGTCCGGCGACGACGACCTGAGCTATGGCCGGGGCGGGCGCGGTGAAACCACCGACCGTGCGGAACTCGCGGGCTTTATCCGCTCTCTCAATGTCGACGAGCAGATTGATCTCGTGGCGCTGACCTGGCTCGGTCGAGGCGACGGTGATCTCTCCAATTGGCGCGAACTGCACGCCCAGGCCGCGCAGGCGCACAACCAGCGCACGGCCTCCTACCTGATCGGCACGCCGATGCTTGCCGACTATCTGGAGGAGGCAATGGCGCAGTTCGGCAAGTCATTCGAGGAATTCGAAGAACATCTCTGATGCGGACGCGGCATCGATGAGTTTCAAGGAGAAGTCTGCAATGGACAAGATAAGAATCGACAAGGGTGACTGGCTGGTCGTGTGCGACGGGCGCAAGGCGCTCATTCTAGAGAACCTCGGCGACCATATGTTCCCGAACCTCCACACCCGGGAAGTGCACGAGCAGTCCAATCCATCGACCAGCGCGCAAGGCAGCGATGCCCCGGGGCGAATGCAGCCGGCGGCCGGCGGAGCGCGCAGCTCGGTCGAGCAGACCGATTGGCACGATGAGGCAGAGCGTGCCTTCCTGCGTGGATTGGCCGGCCGGCTCGATGCTGCCGTCAGCTCCGGCGAGACCAAGGCCCTGACCATGGTGGCCTCACCGCGCGCGCTCGGCATGATCCGCGCCGACTATTCGGATGCGGTGCGCAAGGCGCTTCAGGGGGAAGTCGGCAAGGACCTCGTGAAGCTCCCGGTCTATGAGATCGAGAAGCAATTGCTGCTGTCGGGTGCCGCGAAATAGGCCCCCGCCGGGCCGCGGCGCCTCAGTAGCAGGGGTGCCGCCGGCCGTCCTGGCCGATATAAGCGGCCGCGCTGCGGTAGCAGTGGTTGGTCGCGGGGCCATCGTAATAGGCGAAGGTGCCGGGGGTGATGCCGGGTCCGTAATTGTGCAGATAGCTGATCGGGTAGGGCAGCGGGTTGGCGTAGGCGCGGTGATACCGGTGATGTCCGCGCGCCTCCGCGAGGCCAGGGGCTAGAATTGCAGCCGTCAGGGCTGCAACCGCGGCTACAAGCGTCAACTTGCTCATCTCGATTCTCCGGAACCCGCTCGAATAGGTCAGCCACTTATAGCAATTTCGGCCGGCCCGGCATCGGTCCGGAGGCCCGAAATCACGCCCAATCCCGTGGATTTCCGGGCGGTGTGACAGAATTGCCGGACATGGGGTCAAAAGCTGCCCATTTTTGGCCTTTTCGGGATGCTTAACGAATTCCCCACACAAGTATGACCAAAGAGTATTCGCTTAAGAATCCTGCCGCCGTCCCCAGGGATCACTTGCAGGTCCTTCGAGGCCGGTGCATTCCTGAAGGCCATCGACGTCACCTCGCCATGCGCATCACGCTTCTCAGTCTGCTGTTGTTGTCCGTCGCCGCCGCCACGCCGGCGCGCGCCGAGCTTCACATCACCCGCGACCATGGCGGCTACGTCGAGGAATACAAGGCCAAGTACAAGCGCGTCCGCGAGAAAGGCGAGCGCGTCATCATCGACGGCATCTGCAACTCGGCCTGCACGCTCGTGCTCGGCATCGTGCCGATGAACAAGATCTGCGTCACGCCGCGCGCCAGCCTCGGTTTCCACCAGGCCTATTACGACAAGGCGTTCACCTTCGGCATCAAGGTCACCAGCGCCGAAGGTACCTCCGATCTCATGTCCTACTACCCCGACAAGGTGAAGGACTGGATTCGCCGCAATGGCGGGCTCACGACCGACATGAAGAAGATCAAGAACGGGGTCGAGCTCTGGAAGATCGTCGATCCCTGTCCGGAAGAATGGTGAGCGGCTGAGCTGCCAGCCGTCGCAGCGCAGCATCGCTCAACCGGAAATTCGCATTGCCGCATAAGCCCCTCATCAGGCATGAGGGGCGGCAATGAATCATAATCAAGAAGCCTTGGCTGCCCGTGCCGCGCCGGTCCTGTTCGTCCTGCTCTGGAGCACCGGCTTCATCGGCACCAAATACGTCGTGAACAACGCCGATCCCTTGACCTATCTCGCCATCCGCATGGCGATCGTGGTCGGGCTGATGGCGATCATCGTGGGGATCGCGCGGCCCAAATGGCCGGATCGCGCGGGCATCGCGCACAGTGCGGTCGCCGGCATCCTCGTCCACGGCTTCTATCTCGGCGGCACCGCGATCGCGATCGCGCATTCGATTCCTGCCGGCCTTTCCGCGTTGATTCCGGGCCTTCAGCCGATCCTGACCTCGACCATTGCCAATCGCTGGCTCGGCGAACGGGTGACGCCGGTGCAATGGGCCGGCCTCGTCCTCGGCCTCGGCGGGGTGGTGCTGATCCTGCACAACCGTCCCATGACGGGCGACGCCGGGCTCGGCTGGCTGGCCTCGGTGGTCTCGCTGATCAGCATCACGCTCGGCACGCTCTATCAGCGCCGCTACTGCAATCACATCGACTGGCGTGCCGGCAATCTCGTGCAATATGTCGCCGTCACGGTCTTCTTCGCGATCGGCGCCTTCCTGTTCGAGGACCGCGTGGTGCACTGGACGCGGGAATTCGTGCTCGCGCTCGCCTGGCTTGCCGTAGCCCTCTCGATCGGATCGATCGGGCTGTTGTACTGGCTGATCCGCAACGCCGCAGCGACCTCGGTCGCGAGCCTGTTCTATCTGGTGCCGGCCGTGACGGCGCTGATGGCCTATCTGCTGTTCGGAGAAAAGCTGGACGCAGTTGCCATTGCCGGCATGGCGCTCTGTGCCGCAGCGGTCTTCGTCGTCAATCAGCGTTCCTGGCAGCGTGCACAGCCCTGACGTGTGTCGGCCGTTTCGTGCTAGAGTGGAGCTTTCAACCCACTTTTTTTCAGCACGGTGATGTTCATGAAGAAGGCGAGGCGCGCACTGCTCGGCAGAACCTTGAGGCCGGTCCGGATTGCCTGCATCAACTACGCCGAGGAGATGATGAGCGAGCGGCTGATGCAGAAACTTACGGCCGCGCTTCAGAAATGCTACGACGAGCACTTCTTCCCCGTGTGGGGATACCCCGTCGATCTCGACGTGACCCGCAAGCCGAAACCGACGGATTGGCAGCTTGTCTATTTCGACGACGCCACCCACGAGAACTTCCTTGGGCGACATGAGCTGACGCATCGGGGGCAGCCGATCTCGAAGATATTCCTGAAGACACTCGGCGAGGACGATCCGGTCAGCCTCGCGGCGTCGCACGAGCTGTTCGAGATGGCGCTCGATCCCATGGCCAATTTGTGGGCCGAGAAGACCAGGCACACCCAATATGCTTACGAGGTCTGCGATGCGGTGGAGGAAGACGCGTTCGTCGTCGACGGTTTCCCGATGTCGAACTTCGTCTATCCGTCCTGGTTCGAGCCATTCGAACATCCCCGCGGCACGAAGTTCGACCACATGGGGTCGCTGAAGGCGCCGTTCTCGATGACCGCGGGCGGCTACGTGATCAAGAAAGTCAACGGAAGGCGGGTGATCAAGCAGTTCGGCTCACCCGAAAAGCGGCAGCGCTTCAAGGCCGAGGACCGGCGCGGTCATCGCAGTGAATTCCGCGATCCCAACGACAAGCACCACCCCGGCTGGCGTGCGGCCAGGCGGCAAGTGTAGGCTGCCGACGTCTCCGGGTGCGTCTGCACCCGGCGACGTCTCTAAGCATTGCGCTCAGCGCTTGGCCTTTTTGGCCTTCTTCTTCGACTTGGTGGCTTTCTTGGTGGCTTTCTTGGCGACCTTCTTCGTAGCCTTTTTCGCTTTTTTCTTGGACGACTTCTTTGCCGCTTTCTTCGGGGACTTCTTCGCAGCCTTCCCGGCTTTCTTCTTGGCAGCTTTCTTCGGCGCTACTTTCTTCGCGACCTTCTTGGCGGCTTTCTTCACCTGCTTGACGGCGGTGACAGCGGCGTCCTTGGTCGCTTCCACCGCATTGGTGATCGTGTCCATCGCCTGCTCGGTGATCGGCTTCTCGTCGTCCATGTCGTCCCCCATTGTTTGAACGGAGCGATGACGATAGCCGGTTTCGAAATTGTGTCAAAGCAACGCTCAACCTTTGCGGATCTTTGCGTACGCGGCGAGCGCGCGCTCGCGCCCCTTGGCATGATCGACGATCGGCTGCGGGTAGGTCTTGCCGATCGTGATGCCCGCACTCGCAAGCTCGATCGGCGTCGCCTGCCACGGCTGGTGGATCAGCTTCGCCGGCAAGTCTTTCAGCTCCGGCACCCAGCGCCGAACGTAGGTTCCATCCGGATCGAACTTCTCGCCCTGGAGTTGCGGATTGAACACGCGGAAATAGGGCGCGGCGTCGGCGCCGCAGCCGGCGACCCATTGCCAGTTGGCGGGATTGCTGCCGGCGTCCGCATCGACCAGCGTGTCCCAGAACCAGGCTTCCCCCTCGCGCCAGTCGACCAAGAGGTGCTTGACCAGGAAGGAGGCCACCACCATCCGGACGCGGTTGTGCATCACGCCTGTGTGCCAGAGCTCGCGCAGGCCGGCATCGACGATCGGATAGCCGGTGCGTCCGCGCTGCCAGGCGGCGAGCGCCTTGCGATCGCGCGTCCACGGGAAGCCATCGAAGTTCGTCTGCAGGTTTTCGCTGGCGAGGTTGGGGTGATCGTGGAGGAGGTGGCGGCAGAATTCGCGCCAGCCGAGCTCGCTCAGGAATTTCTCGACGCCGGGCCCGCGTGCGGGATCTTCGGCCGCCGCGAACCGGGCGGCGTGCCAGACTTGGCGCGGGCTGATCTCGCCGAACCTCAAATGTGGCGACAGCCGTGAGGTGCCGTCCCGGTCCGGACGGTCGCGGTCGCCGGCATAGGTCCGCACGGTGTGCCTGAGAAAGTCGCGAAGGCGCCCTCGTGCGGAGGCTTCGCCGGGAATCCATGCCTCGCGCAGGCCACCCGCCCAATCAGGCTTGGTCGGCTCGAGCTTCCAGCTCTCCAGCCGATCGCTGGCGATCCTTGGTGCAGGGCCCAGCGCCTTTGGCGCGAGCAGCGGCTTTGGGGGATCGCCGAGCGACAGCACGCGTCGCCAGAATGGTGTGAACACGCGCAGGCCCCGGCCGTCCTTGTTGCGGATCGCAGAGGGTGGGACGAGCAAATCGCCGGGAAAGATTTGCGAGTCCGTTCCGAGCTTTGCCAGCGCTAATTCGAGCGCCCGCTCGACCGACTGATGTGGCGCCTGGGCGATCCCGTTCCAGTAGACGGCGCGGGCGCCGGCCTCGCGCGCCACCTCGGGGACCACCCTGGCGGCCGGCCCCCTGCGCAGGACCAGCGATCCGCCGCGCTCGGCGATCTCGGCCCCGAGCGCCCGCAGCGACTGCGCCAGCCACCAGCGCGCCGCGCCACCCGGCGCCCGCGCGACTGCATCGTCGAGGACGTAAAGGCAGACCACTGGGGCGCCTGCCTTGGCGGCTTCGTGAAGAGCAGGATGGTCGGACAGGCGAAGGTCATCGCGAAACCAGACGATGACCGGCGGCGGGCTTGGCATGATCGGGCGTGTATCTCGCTGAGCTGATCCTCAGTATACGAGACACACGCGCAGAGTTTCGGCAGATCATCCCGAGGAATATGAGCCGCGGGACGACGCTCGCCCAATTGCCGAAGTCACTTCGGCTGCGGCACGATGCGCAGGTAGGGCTTCGGCTCCTTCCAGCCCTGCGGATAGATCGTCTTGGCCTCGTCGTTGGAGACCGAGCCGGCGATGATGACGTCGTCGCCCTGGGTCCAGTCGGCCGGCGTCGCGACGCGATGCTTGGCGGTGAGCTGGAGCGAGTCGATGACGCGCAGGATCTCCTGGAAGTTCCGCCCCGTGGTCATCGGATAGACCAGCACCAGCTTGATCTTCTTGTCCGGCCCGATGATGAAGACGTTGCGGACGGTCTGGTTGTCGGCCGGCGTACGGGTGAGGGGATCGCCCGAGGTCGAGGCCGGCAGCATGCCGTAGAGCTTGGAGACGTTGAAATCGGTGTCGCCGATCATCGGATAGTTCGGCGCGGCGCCTTGGGTCTCCTTGATGTCCTCCGACCATTTGGCATGGTTGTCGACGGGATCGACAGAAAGCCCCATCAGCTTGACGCCGCGCTTGTCGAATTCCGGCTTCAGCCTGGCGAGCGCACCGAGCTCGGTCGTGCAAACCGGCGTGAAGTCCTTGGGGTGCGAGAACAGCAGCGCCCAGCTGTTGCCGATCCAGTCGTGGAATTTGATCTTCCCTTCGGTGGTCTCGGCTTCGAAGTCAGGGGCGGTGGCGCCGATCGGAAGTGTCATGGTTCTACCTCATCGCATTGAATTTGCTTGTGAATCTGTCTCTGGCCCGTCTCTGCCAGTATACCGGCTTGGCGAGGCCATGTGAACGGCGACTGAACCGCTTGAAGTAAAATATGAATTCCTTCTCGGAAGAGCCGATCTGCTAGCACTTTTTTGTTACAGCCGCGCCTGCGACGAAACATCTCCACCGGGGCCGCACGGGCTCGATTGCCCCGATATTGCCTTTTATGACTTCCATCACGCTCGCCGAAAGCGTCGTGGAACCAAGTTGGTGCTTACAGCGACCAATTGGCAACCATCTCGAAAAGTCGCGATCCCCGTATCGAATCGTTAACCACCTCTTTACGCCGGCATGAAAATGCTGGCCGGTCAGAAGAAATCTGGAAGTGAACTATGTCTGCCGCTGCTCCCAAGTCTGTTGAGTCGCCGTCTCTGGAACCGTCCTGCCGCGATACTGCGGCTCACGCACTCTCCATCGTGCGCGACGGCGTGATCACGGGCGAGGGCCCGACCACCAAGGGGCGGGTTCACTTCTCCCGCTCGCTCGATGCCGATGACACCGCCTGGTGCATGCGCATCCTCACCGCCACTGCCGTCAACGAGCAGCCGGTCAGCCGCGCCGAGGCCGAAGTCCTGTTCGAGATCAACGAGGCCGCGACCGAGCGCACCGACGGCGGCCGGTTCGACGACCTGCTCGCCAAGGCGGTGGCCCATTATGCCGCCAGCGCCTCGGGCTTGAAGGTGCCGCCGCGCAGCGTGGCGCTTTCGGCCGACACCGAGATCGAAGGCTGGGCGCCGTCCTATGCCTCCAAGGTCAACAGCGAGATGCTGGAGTGGATTGCCGGCCAGATGCGCGGCAAGCGCCAGAGCAACCGTCGCCTGATGGCGATGGTGGCGACCTTCCTGGGCGCGACCGCACTGCCTCTGGCGGGCCAGCTGCCGAACGTCTTCGACATCGGCATGTAAGATTGACGCGCCTCTGATGAGGACGCGCTGAAGCGGCGGGGTCATTTCCCCGCCGTTTTTTGTTTGGCTCCGTCGGGCTCGAGCCCAAGCGTGCGGCCGGGGAAGCCGGCGGCGTCGAAATAGCGCTGGCTGCCGACGCGCTGGAAGTTCAGCACCGTCATCAGGCCGCCCTCGGCGGGCTTCGACTTCAGCGTGCCGACAAAAGCCTTCGGCACAATGCCGTTGGGCATGGCTTCCGACATCACGCGGCCGATCAGGCCGCCGTTCTGCGAGCCGCGCAGGCCCATCAGCCGGGCGGCCGTCATGCCGACGTCGGCATTGCTGACCGGAATCTCGTCGACGAAGCCGGCTTTGAAGTCCGGTCCGATCGCGGCCATGAAATTCATGGTGTCGCCGCGGCTGAAGCTGCCATGCATGCCCTGGCCCTGGCGCAGCACGGTATCGGCGACCTGCACCGAGCAGTTGGTCGGCGCCTCGCCGCAATCGCTGGCATAGGAGCGGAAGTTGACGACGATCGACGGCGTCGGCGTCGCCGCCTTGCCGCGCAGGTTGATGCTCGACAGCGGAAGCGTGCCGGGAAAGCGGCCGAGCGAGTCCTCGACGAACAGGCCGGAGACGTAATCCTGTTCGAGCAGTGCCTTGATCGTCTTCGCCGCTAGCTTCCTGTCCTTGTTCGGCAGATAGATCAGGTCGGAGCCGCCATTGGTGGCGACAACGAGATCGGGCTTCTCCGGATCCTTGCCGAGCACGCCGTTGCCCGCCCTGGGATGCTTGTTGCCTTCGACCTTCGCGTTCTTGTCGTTGGGGTCGAACAGCGGCAGGTCGAGCGCCTTCGCGAGGTCGAGCGCCAGGAATCCCATCGGCAGGAAATCCTTCGGCGTGTCGTCATAGCTGACCTTGGCCGAGGGACTGGTTTTGCTCTCCTTGGAGATGGTCGAGAAGCCGTGGTCTGCGGAGACAATGATGTTGGTCGAGGCCGTGAGCCCGAGCTCGTCGAGCGCCTTGCGGAGCTGGGCGAGGTTGGTGTCGGCGTTCTTGATGCCCGCCATCGAGGTCGGCCCGTTGATCCCGGGCATGATCTGGTTGAGGCTGTCGCCGGTATTGTGCTGGCTGCCATCAGGATCGCGCGACCAGAACACCAGCACGAACGGCTTGTTGCGCGCCTTGAACATCGGCAGCACCACCTTGGTGGCGACGTCGGCGAAATAGGCCTGCTGAGCGACGTTGGCAGACGTCGTGCCAGGTGTCTTGGCATCGCCCGCCTTGGAATTGTCGCCGCGCGGCGGCGTGGCGAGGGGCAGGCCGGCCTTGGTCAAGGCGTCCTTCACCTCGTCGGACAATGCGACACCGTTCTTGCCGCCGGTGGAATCGTCGAACACGATCGAATGCCGGCCGGGCTTTTCAGGCTTGTCGGTGTGGTCGAACTGGTAGGTCGGGCCAACCTTGCCGATCGCCGCGGTGCTCAGCCCCTTGTCGCGGGCCATCTTCAGGATGGTCTCTTCGTTGAGGTAGTCGCCCTTGAAATGCTCGTCGATGTCGCCGAGCACGGCGTCGTTCTCGATGAAGGGGACGACGGTGTTACCCGCAGGTGCGGAGGTGTAATTGGTCCAGATCGTGTTAGAGAATACGCCGGTGTCGCCAAGATAGTGGCCGGTCGACATCGCCGAGCCGTTGGCCATGGTGAAGGTCGGGAAGAGCGAATGCGGGTTCTTGAAGTTGACGCCCTTGTCCCGGATCTCGGCCATCGCCGGCGCGGTTTCCGGTGTGACCTTGAGCGCCCGCAGTCCGTCCGGAATGAACAGGATCAGGTTGTAGGGCGTATTGTTCTGGGCGGAGGCAAGTCCGGTGGACAGCGCTGTCAGTCCGGCGGACAGCAACACCAGTGAACGGCGCATAAGAGTCTCTCCTTGCGGTGAGGCGGCGTGGCCGCGACTCCCGAAGCTTCGTTTAGTTTCGCTGGATGACACTTTTGTTGCAAGGCCTGTTGCCGCTGCAGGGCTGGGGGAGGGGCGCTGTGGTCACTCTCGTTGCGCAGATCCGGGACACGAGATCGATGTTGGAATGCAACTGCCTCAATCGTCATTGCGAGCGAAGCGAAGCAATCCAGAGTCTCTCTGCGGGGAGACTCTGGATTGCTTCGTCGCTTCGCTCCTCGCAATGACGGGGGTCTGGGGTAACGACGTCTTTTTCGATTTGCATCTTTATTGAAGACACGCGAACGCATTCTCGCGGCTTGCCTCGCCCGAGCTTTGCATCGGTGCCTTGCCCCCAATGAAAAAGGGCGCAGGGAAAGCCGGGAGCCGGTTGGCTCCCATCGACCGCCATGCCAGACGCAAACTGCGTGCGCTTCGATGCACAGCGGGTAACAGGGCAACCGGAGACATCCCGGCCTTCCCTGCGCAGTGGTTGGAACGGCTTATGTCGTGCTCTCCCCGGGGAGCGATGCACTATTGCCCCCGTCGCCTTGCGGATGGTTGATGCGCGTATCCGGTTGGACAGCACACATCACCGCAAGACTTGGCGCACAGACCCCGGGCGCCAGGACCACACGATTTTGCCGTACGCCGATGCCACCGGTCGTGTGCGCGACGGCTTCGCTCACGGTTGCCCGCCCTGCGAAGCGCTTCGCGCCGATGCAATCAGCGTCCACCGCAGTCCGGCCCGCGTGTCGTGACGATCGCGATACGCCCCTCTTCCATGGGCCGGGTTGCGGCGACACATGCGCCGTTTCCGAATTTCGGTAAAGTGGAATATTTCTGCCGGCGCGTCTTGACCGACGCCTCGGGTGTTTTGCCCGACGGCAACACAAGGTCCGGTACGAGAAGGGGGCGTGGATCGTCACGCGGAGCGGCAACACATGGCAGCGGGAATCCGCAGGACATGCTCGACTGGCAGGACGGTTGACGCACGAAAGCCCGCCGCCCGTTACGGACGGCTGGCCTCTCGTCGGCAGCCTTACCAGCGATATCTGCCCGTCAACGTGCCGTTGTTGTTGCCGCCAGGGCCGACATCGCCCTGCGTCGAACTCGGCGTTGGATGGTTGGTGCCGTTGAGTGCGCCATAAGGCCCGGCAACGTCCGGATAGTATGCGCGCGGCTGAACCGGTTCATAGGCGGGCGCGGTGCGGTCGTCCCAACCCGCGTACGTTCCGTTCCAGCCGTAGCCCTGCGCGGAGGCGGCCGCGGTGCCGGCCACGAGCGATGCTGCAATCAGGCAGATGAGTTTCGACTTGTTCTGCATTGGAGATGCTCCTTCTTTTGTCTTTTGTCGGGAGCCAACGGTTGCAGTGCGGGAGCGTTCCGGAACCCATTCGCCGAAGGCGATCAAATCCGATCAACTGGATATGAGCCGTTGTCGCGGAACGGAACGGTTGGAAAGAGGGGACTTCCGGGCGTTCTGCCGCACCTATTTTTCCGGTTAATCCCGTGCCTTAACCAACAATTAATATTACGTTTGCGGGCGGGCGACAGCCCGGCCTAGCGTGCGGTGGGGAGCCGCTATTCGCGAAGCCAAACGAGTTGGTGCGTATCATGATGTCCAGATCATCTGGGGCGTTGTTCGCCTCGCTCAGCGCAGCCGCGCTGCTCCTCGCTGCCAGTGAAAGCCCTGCCAGACCCGCTGGCGCCGCAGCGCCCGGCGTCGTTTCTGTCGGCGCGCCGCCGGCAACGGCACGTCCGCCGATCGGTCCAGGCGCCCGGTTCCACCGCCGTGGCGCTCCGTGGGTCTATTGGCCGGGCGGCGGCGGATTCTTCTACGACGGCGCAGGCTACAGCCAGCCCTTCGTCGATGCCGGCCAGCAGCTCCCGAGCGACGTGCGTTTCACCTACACCTATGATGTTCCCTGGGACTGGACCCATCGCTATCCGCCCAACGTCGTGCCGTCGAACCGGCCCTATGTGCCGAGTTGTCCGACGGAGCAGGTAACGGTGCCCGGTCGCGGCGGCAGCGACCATACCGTCAACATCATGCGCTGCTACTGAGCGGCGCAATCGGCTCGTACGATCTGCTCGGAAAACCGCTTCACACTTTCTCGGAGCGCGCTCTAACCCAGCTCGTAGCTGGTCACGCCGAAGACGCGGTCGAGCCGCAGCTGCGGGATCGGCCCCGTGTACATTCGCGCCGTCTCGAACACCGGCTTGAGGCCGAACGAGACCGCGAGCGCAAGTGCCTCGCGATTGATGGCGGGGACATCGAGGAAAATTTCGCCGCCGCCCACGCTTTCGAACAGGGCCCGCGCGACCGCATCCGCGGCCCCGCGATCGTCGGCGACGAGCGGGCCGATCTTGTGTCCCGTGCGGCACGGACGGATCACGCCCCATGCGGCGAGCTTGCCGTTGCGGACGAGTGCGCGGCCGGTATGGCCTGACGTGTTGATCCAGGTGCGCAGGAAGGCACTGCGCCGGGCCGGGAAGACGGCGGCGTCATCGGCTTCAATAGCTGCAAACGGGATCTCTTGGAGGCCGATGACGTCGCCAGACGGCCTCGGTGGCGCGGTCACGACGCCGCCGTAGCGGACATTGGCGTAAGCGAGCTTGAAGCCGGACTTCTTGTAATTGTCCTGCTGCGCCACGACGCCGTCGAGCCCGATCACGCGCGCGCCCGCATGCGCGATCGCCGCGTTCCAGATGCGCAGGCCGTGGCCCGCGCCGCGAAAGCGCTCGCGCACGATGTAGAAGCCGAGGAAGGCGAAGCGGTCGTCGTAATTGACGCAGGAGACGGTCGCGACCGGCTCGCCGTCGATCTCGCCGACGAAGAAGCCTTGCGCGTCGGGGGTCGCGAAGCAGGCGGCGTCCGCCAGGCCCGGATTCCAGCCCTCGGCCGCGGCCCAGTCGATGGCGAGGGCGATCTCCTCGGGGCGCAAATTGCGGATCTGAAAATCACTCATCTCGCATTGCTCATCATGGACGTCCTCTGACCATGGACCTGCCGACAGGTCTGGCTGTAGAAGGCCTCATGATAGGCCGAGCCTGCAGCTCGCCTCAACACGGGGATGATCGGTCATGGCAGCAGAGAAGGTCGCGCTCGTTACCGCCGGCGGCAGCGGCATGGGAGCAGGGGCTGCGCGGCGGCTGGCAGCGGACGGGTTTCGCGTCGCGATCCTGTCGTCCTCCGGCAAGGGCGAGGCGCTCGCGGCCGAGCTCGGCGGGCTCGGCGTCACCGGCTCGAACCAGTCGAACGACGATCTGAAGCGCCTCGTCGACGCCGCGATGGCGAAGTGGGAACGGGTCGACGTGCTCGTCAACAGCGCCGGGCACGGACCGCGTGCGCCCATCACCGAGATCACCGACGAGCAGTGGCATACCGGCCTCGACACATATCTGCTGAACGTGATCCGTCCGACGCGGCTGGTGACGCCGCTGATGCAGGCGCAGAAGGGCGGCGTCATCATCAACATCTCGACGGCCTGGGCATTCGAGCCGAGCGCGATGTTCCCGACCTCGGCGGTGTTCCGCGCCGGCCTTGCTGCCTTCACCAAGATCTTCACAGACACCCATGCGGCGGACAACATTCGCATGAACAACGTCCTGCCGGGCTGGATCGACAGCCTGCCGCAGCTGGACGCGCGCCGCGACAGCGTGCCGATGAAGCGCTACGGCAAGGTCGAGGAGATCGCGGCGACGATTTCGTTCCTGGCTTCCGACGGGGCGGCCTACATCACCGGCCAGAACATCCGCGTCGATGGCGGGCTGACGCGCTCGGTCTGAGGCGGCGACCGCACCTCTAAAATTACTTAGCTTGTCGGCTAACAATTGTTGACGCCCGTCATCCAGCGTGTATAGTTAGCTTCATGGCTAACCAATCGTCCCGACTCGACCATGTTTTCGCAGCGCTCGCCGATCCCACACGGCGGGCGATCGTGATGCGGCTCTGCGCGGGCGAGGCGTCGGTCGGCGAGCTCGCCGATCCCTTCGACATGGCGCTGCCGAGCTTCATGAAACACATCCACGTGCTGGAGACGAGCGGGCTCGTTCTGTCGGAGAAAACCGGCCGCGTGCGCACCTGTCGTCTCAGCCCGGATGCGCTGCTCGGCGCGGAGGATTGGTTCCAGCAGCAGCGCGCGGTCTGGGAGGCGCGGCTCGACCGGTTCGAGGCCTACGTGATGAAGCTCAAGAAAGAGAAGGAGAGGGCGGGCGCCAGGCGGCCGTCCCGATCAACCAAACGGAAAGGTTCCTGACGATGACGAGTTCTGGCAATCCCGCTCTGTCGCAATGGTCTCTCGACCGCGAAATCGTGATGTCACGCGTGATCGACGCGCCGCGCGAACTGGTGTTCGAGGCATGGTCCGACCCGAAGCATCTGCCGCAATGGTTCGGGCCGAAGGGATTCAAGATCGAGACCTTCGAGATCGACGTGCGGGTCGGCGGCGTCTGGCGCTTCAACATGATCGGGCCCGACGGCACGGTCTACCCGAACCGCATGAGATTCCGCCGCATCGAGCGGCCTTCTCTGATGGAGATGGATCACGGCCTCGACCAGGACGATGATCCCGGCATGTTCCGCTTCACCGTCACCTTTGCCGAGCAGAGCAACGGCAAGACCGTTCTGATGATGCGCCAGCTGGCCTCGAGCACCGAGCAGCGCGACGGTATGATCGGCTTCGGCGCCGTCGAATACGGCTACCAGACGCTGGACAAGCTGGCGGCGTATGTCGCGGGGATGAAGGGATGAAGGAGCGACGGCTTCATCCGCGGTGAAGGCCGTCGCGCCGAAGGGCGTTGAGCGCCGGGCAAAACGGCCTCTCGCTGCTCACTCCCTGGCCTCGTCCGTCACGATGTCGCCGAGCTTCTGCCAGCGCTGGCCGTCGAACTGCACCATCTGGAACTGCTTGTTGACCCGATAGTCGGTCGGCGTGGTCGTGACCGAGATTCCCGGGAGCGTCAGGTCGAGCTCGACGTTCTTGAGGTTGGCCGCCTGTCGCATGACGTTGTCGCGGGTGAGATCGTCGCCGCACTGCTTCAGCACCTGCACCAGCAGTTGCGCGGTGATGTAGCCGTAGACGTTCAGGTTCGACTCTTTGTCACCCTCCGGATAGTACTTCGCCATGAAGGCGAGATATCGCTTCATGCCGGCATCGTCCTTCCATTCGGGGTCGGCGGCGTCCTTGACGTAACCGACGCTCACGATGCCCTTGGAGTTGTCGAGGCCTGCCGGCTTCAGCACGGCGCTGACCGAGGAGGCGTTGATGTCGATGATGTGCAGCGGATTCCAGCCGATCTCGGCGACTTTCTTGATCGCCTGGGCCGCCTGCTTCGGGGTCGTCGCGCTGAACAGGACGTCGGCGCCGGCGTCCCTCAGGCGCAGGATCTGCGAGTCGATCGTCGGCTCGGTGATCTCGTAGGACGTCTCGGCCACGACCATCTTCGCGGCCTTGTCGCCGAGGCCGGCCTTGAGGCCGGCGAGATAATCCTTGCCGAGGTCGTCGTTCTGGTAGAGCACGCCGATCTTCGCGTTGGGGTGGTTCTTCAGCAGGTACTGCGCATAGATGCGGCCCTCGACGAGGTAGGACGGGTTGAAGCCCATGGTCCAGGGGAAGTTCTTCGGGTCGGTGAAGCGCGCCGCGCCTGTCGCGGCGAAGAGCTGCGGGATTTTCTTGGCGTTGAGATATTTCTGCACGGCGACGTTCGGTGCCGTGCCGATGATCTGGAACGTCAGCAGCACCTCGTCGCTTTCGACCAAACGGCGCGTCTGCTCCACCGTTTTCGGCGGCGAGTAGGCGTCGTCATACTGGATCAGCTCGACCTTGCGGCCGTTCACGCCGCCCTGGTCGTTGATCATCCTCATATAGGCGGCCTGCGTCTTGCCGATCACGGCATAGGCCGAGGCCGGACCGCTGAGCGGAACGGTCTGGCCGACCTTGATCGCGGTATCGGACGCGCCGGGGTCGTATTTCTTCTGGGCCTGCGCTGCCGCGCTCGAGAGCGCCAGAAGCAGCGCGGAAGCTGCGATGCGTTTGAGAAGAATGCTTTTCATGTTCCTGTCCCTCCTGCTTGTTATTCGCCCTTGAGGCCGGCTTCGCGGATCAGCCTGGTCCACTTCTGCGTCTCGTTGTCGATGAACCGGCCGAACTCGGCCGCGGTGCCGGCGCGAACTTCGAGGCCCTGGGCGGTCAGCTTGTCCTTGATCGCGGGTTCGGCGAGCGCGCGCAGAACTTCGGCCTGGAGCTTGTCGACGATCGCCTGCGGCGTCGTGGATGGCGCCATGAAGCCGTACCAGCCCGCGGCGGCCACGTTGGGAAAGCCCTGCTCGCGCAGCGTCGGTGCCTGCGGGTAGAGCGCGCTGCGCTCAGGCGAGGCGACGCCGAGCACGGTGAACTTGCCGCTCTGGATGTAGGGCAGGGCGGTCGGCAGCGCCGTCAGCGTCGCATCGACGCGGCCGGCGAGCAGCTCGGTGTAGGAGGCCGCATCGCCCCGGAACGGGATGTTCAGCCCCTTGACGCCGGCATCACGGAACAGGAGCTCTCCGGCGAGGTGCGGCTGCGAGCCGGCGCCGGGAGAGGCGAAGGTCAGCCCGTCCGGCTTCGATTTGCCGTAGGCGATCAACTCGGGCAGCGTCTTGAAAGGGGCGTCGGCACTGATGATGAGGAACAGCGGCGCGATCACCACCATCGCGACCGGCTGCAGATCCTTGCGGTCATAGGTCAGCTTGCCGAACAGCGCCTCGGCGGTCGCGTAGGGCGCCGCGACGTACAGGATCGTGTAGCCGTCGCCCGGCGCATGGGCGACCATATCGTTGGCGATGCGCGTGCCCGCGCCCGGCTTGTTCTCGACGATGAACTGCTGACGCAGGCTGCGGCTGAACTCCTCGGCCAGCAGGCGCAGCGAGATGTCGTTGGAGCCGCCGGGCCCGTAGGGCGAGATCAGCCGCACCATGCGCGAGGGCCAGGCGTCCTCGGCATGCGCCGCCAGGCCTGATCCTGCTGCAAGGCCGCCTGCGATCGTGCCCAGCAGGGTTCGGCGTGTGACCTTGAATGATGCCACCGTTTTCGTCCTCCCTCTTGTTGTTGGTCTTCTTGTGTTGTTGGTCTTCTTGCGACGTCAGATCACCTTTCGTCGGGTGAGCTGTTCGATCTCCTGATCCGAAAGGCCGAGCCAGTTCCGGAAGACCTCGTCATTGTCCTGGCCGACGTCGCCCGCGGCGTGGCGCAATCGCGCGGGGTCGACGGTGAAGCGAGGAACGGCATTGGTCATGGCAACCGTGCCGAAATCCCGGTCGGCAACGCGGGTGATCACCTCGCGCGCTCGCACTTGCGGGTCGTCGGCGATCTGATCGATCGAATAGATCGGGGCGAGCGTTCCCTGCGCGGCATTGAATCGCGCGAGGACCACGTCGAGCGGATGGGCGGCACACCAGGCCGCGAAAAGGTCGTTGAGCTCGGCGGCGTGCCTGACGCGCTGGTCGTTGGTGGCAAAGCGCGGATCGTCGATGAGGTCGGGCCGGCCGATCGCCCGGCAATTCGCGGCAAAGAGGGCGTTGGTCGAACCTGCGAGAGTCACCCAGTGATCGTCGCCGGTACGAAACACAGCGGCCGGCGCCGAATAGCCGTTGGCGTTGCCGATACGGCTGCGAACGGCGCCGAGCTGGTCGTGCTCGATGGCGAGGACGTCGAGCAGGCGAAAGACCGCTTCGGTCAGCGCGAGATCGATCTCCTCGCCCGGCGCGTGCGGGTCGCGTGCCCGCTTCCACAGCGCCGCGAGGATCCCGACGGCACCGAACAGGCCGCCGATCGAATCCCCGATCGGGTAGCCGGGATGGGTCGGCTCGCCGTCACTCTCGCCGGTGATGTAGGTCAGTCCGCCCATGGCCTCGAAGATGCGGGCGAAGCCGGGGCGATCGCGATAGGGGCCGTCCTGCCCGAAGGCGGTGGCGCGCAGGATGACGAGGCGGGGCTGGATCGACCACAGCACCTCCTTAGGAAGGCCCCAGCGATCCAGCGTTCCCGGACGAAAATTCTCGATCAGCACGTCGAAGCGCGGAAGCAGCTGCTTGAACAGCGCAAGTCCTTCCGGCGTGCGCAAATCGAGCGTGGCAAACTTCTTGTTGCGGTTGGCGGCCTTCCACCACAGCGGCTTGCCGTCCTTGAAAGGCGGAAACGACCGCACGCCGTCGCCGGGCCCGGGCATCTCGATCTTGAGCACGTCCGCGCCGTAGTCGGCCAGCAGCGTGGCAGCAAACGGCGCCGCGATGATCGTCGCGATGTCGAGAACCTTCAATCCTTCGAGCGGCCCGCCCATGTCATGTCCCGGTGCTTGTGATTTTCTTGGTTTTGCGCGGCGGCGTCGCGAGTTCTACCTGCCCGACGACGGCGCGGATGCTGTCGGCGAGCGCCGCGATGCGCGGACCGATCTCGGCCTCGAGCTGACCTGGCTGGAGCCTGAAGGCGGGGATGCCGCAATTGATCGAGAACGACTGCTTCGATTCGCTTGCATGAAACAGCGGCGCGGCGACGGCATGGATCGAGGCCATGTACTCGCCCCAGCAGGTGCAGAAGCCGCGGTTCTTGCATTGCGCGATCCCGGCGCGGTATTTCTCGCGCATCACTGACCACAGCTCAGCGTCTTCGGCAGCGATATTCCGTTCCAGCCGGTCTGCATCGGCCGGCGGCAAGGTCGACGCCGCGGCGCGGCCCATGGCGGTCATCACGACGGGAATGGGCATGCCGATGTCGGGCACGTGCGGGCCGACATCGCCGGAGCGCGCGGTCTCGACATAGATCATCGAGGTGGCGTCGAGCAGGCCGATCGAGACCGTGCCGCGGACGCTGTGCGCCAGCTCCTGCATCATGGGCCGCGCCACCTGGCGGAATTGCATTCCGGCGAGCAGAGGATGCGCCATCCGCAGCGCCCGCGCGCCGACGCGGTACTTCGCCCGCTCGGCGTCGTAACGGAGGTAGCCGAGCTCGGCCAGCGTATGGGTCAGCCTCGCCACCGTCGGCCGCGGGATGCCCGTCAATGTCGACAGCTCCATGTTGCCGAGCAGCGTGCTTCCCGCCTTGAACGCCTCGAGCACGACCAGCCCCTTCGCCAGCGTCGTGGCGAAGGCGGCGTCATCGACGCTGTCGGCCAGCACTGCGGCGGCGGAGGAGGGCGGATGTCGCGGTCTGGATAAATCTCTCGGGGCCATTCCCGAATATCAGACGGCGAAATCGCATCTGTCCAATAGATTCGACAATATTTGAGAAATTGTCCGATATGTGGACGCATATGTCGCGTCGATATGTTCGTTGAAGGACGCGCCGGGGCGGGCCGAACACACGGATTTTTGTCGTGATTGCATGGCCTGTTGTGACAGGATTATTACGACGACATGTCAGATCGATAATTTTGCGGAGCGGTTCATGTTGCGGTGGCAGGCGCGGTCAAATCCCCTCGCATGGTGGTGGGGATCCCTGACGTTCGTGAGCGGCGCCAATATCCTGGTGTGGTTCATGCTGTACCGCGAATTCTACCCGACGCCTGCGGGCAGCCTCAGTGGCGGCTCGGACATCGGGCTGATGCTGCTGCTGTGCGCCGGCTACGTGTTCGGCTGCGCGTTCCGCTCGATTCTGCCGCGCGCCGACGTGCAGCGCATCTGCCTGTTCGACACCTGGCTGTCGAGCGTCATGGTCGGCCGAACCGTTGCGACCGTGGCCGAGCTCTGCTTCGTCGCGCAATGGGCCATCATCCTGCATCAGCTCGGCAAGATGACGGGCGCCGAGACCGCGGTGAACATCGCGCTCGTGATCGTGCCCATCATCATCATCGCGGAGTGCTTCTCCTGGTACGCGGTGGTGACGACGAATTTCCTCTACAACGCGATCGAGAACTCGCTGTGGGCGGTCACCTTCTTCCTCGCCGGCATCGCGCTATGCCGCCTGATGCCGGAATTCCAGGGCGTGGTGCGCTGGGCGCTGATGTCAGGCATCGTCGGCATCGCCTGCTTCCTCGCTTTCCTCGTCACCGTCGACGTTCCCATGTATCTCAGCCGGTGGCGGGCAGGGCACGCCGAGGGCGGGAGGTTTTTGGGCTTCCTCGAAGGCCTGCACGACGTCTCGACGCGCTGGGTCGTGACCCACGACATCGCGCATTGGAAGGGCGAGCTGACCTGGATGTTCCTGTACTTCAGCGCCGCGGTGTGGTCGAGCCTGGCGCTCTGCGCGCTCTACGCGATGGAAGGCTACATCACGCGCTATCTGGCCTAGCGATTATTTGCCGACCAGGCTGCACTTGCTGCGGTCGAGCGGACGAAAGGCCTGGTCGGGCGGGATCGTCGCGACCAGCTTGACGAAATCCCATGGGCCTTTCGATTCCTCCGGCGTCTTGACCTGAACCAGATAGAGATCGTGCACCATGCGCTGGTCCTCACGAATGCGGCCATTGGGCGTGTAGGCATCCGACACCGGGGTCGCCTTCATCTTCGCCATCACGGTCGTGCTGTCGTCGGAATCGGTATCCTTGATCGCTTGCAGATAATGGCGCACGGCGGAGTAGACGCCGGCCTGGATCTGCGAGGGCATCGCCTTGCGGCGCGCATAGAATGCATCCGAGAATTTCCGGGCGGCGGGCGAGACGTCCTCGAAGAACGAGGTGACGATGAGATCACCACGCGTTGCCTTCAGCCCGACCGATTCGATGTCGACGTTCTGGAACGACATCGGCACGATCTTCATGCCTTGCGCGGCCAGACCGAATTCCTCGGCCTGCTTGATCGCGGTGGCGTTGTCGCCGGCGACGTTGATCGCGAGGATCTTCGCGCCCGACGACTGCGCCTGGAGCAGGAACGAGCTGTAGTCGGGCGTGCCGAGTTGCGCTTTGACGCTGCCGGCGACCTTGCCGCCGAGCGCGGCGATGCGCTCGCGTGCAGTCGCCTCGATCGAATGGCCAAAAGCGTAATCGCCGGTGATGAAGAACCACGGCTCCTTGCTGGTCTGCATGATGCCGGAGACCACCGCAGTCGCCGTGGAGAAGGCGTCCTGGGTCCATTGCACACTGGTTGGCGCACAGGCTTCGTCGGTGAGCTGGTTTGCGCCGGCGCCGGAGATGAGGAATATCCTGCCGTTGCCGCGCACGAGCTCCTGCACCGCCAGCGCGGCGCCGGAGCTGCCGCCGTCGGCGATCGCCTGTACCCCGTCGCTAAACCATTTTCGCGCAAGAGAAGCCGCAAGGTCCGGCTTGTTCTGGTGATCGGCCTGCAGGATCTCGATCGGCTTGCCGTTGATCCTGCCGCCGAACTCCTCCGCCGCCATCCGCGCCGCTTCGACCGAGCCCGGGCCCATCGCGGTGGCGAACACGCCGTTCATGTCGGTGAGCACGCCGATGCGGATGGCGTCGCCCTTGATTTCGGCCCGCGCAGCGGAGCCCGCGAGCGCGAGTGCAATCAGCAGGGTGGCGGCGGAGGTGGTGCGGGTCGTGCCCATGGCGTTGGCGTTTCCTGAGTTTATCGTTGATTGATCGGTCTTGACGGTCAGGCCGGTTCGGCGATCACCGCGTTGCGCAAGGTGCCGATGCCGGAAATCTCGACTTCGACGGTGTCGCCGGGGCGCATCCACAGCGGCGGCGTGCGCTTGGCGCCGACACCGCCCGGCGTGCCCGTGACAATGACGTCGCCGGGCGCGAGCGGGCAGATGGTGGAGATGTAGGCGATCAGCTCGGGAACGGCGGTGATCAGGAGATCGGTGGTGGTGTCCTGCACCACCTTGCCGTTGAGGCGGGTCTGCAAGGTGAGCCTTGACGGATCGGGGATCTCGTCCGCCGTCACCAGCCACGGACCGAAACTGCCGCTCTCCGCAAAAGTCTTGCCCGAGAGGAACTGGCTGGTGTGACGCTGCCAGTCGCGCACGCTGCCTTCATTGTAGCAGGAATAGCCGGCGATGTAGCCGAGCGCGCGGTTGGCGGGGATGTGGCGGCCTTCCTTGCCGATGACGAGGGCGAGCTCGCCTTCATAATCGAAATCGTCGCTGACCTTCGGCTTCACGATGGGCTGGAGATGGCCGACCTGGCTGCATGGGAAGCGAACGAACAGAGCCGGTTTCTCGGTGACGGTGCGGCCGGTCTCTGCGACATGGTCGCGGTAGTTCAGACCGACGCAGATGATCTTGCCGGGATCTGGAATGACGGGGGCGAAGGTAATGCTGTCGAGCGGATGGTCGGGCGCGGTGGATGCGACCAGCTCGGCCGCCTCGGCAACCCGACCTGCTTCAAGCAACTGCCGCAGTGTGGTGCAGGGCGCCAGGCGCGCGCCGAGATCGACGACGCCATTGGCCTTGAGGGCTCCAAAGGAGGTGCGTCCGCCGGCGATGAAAGAGAGAAGCTTCATGAGATATCCTCGAGATGTTCGGTCAGGCCGCGGACGGCACGTTGGTCGGAGGCGTGATGGCGGCGACGAGCCGGTCGAGCTCGGCATCGTTACGGGCGGTGCCGCGGATATAGCGGTCGGGGCGAACGAGGGCGGCCGTGAGGCCGTGCTCACGGAGCCAGTCGCCGACGCCCTCGGCATCGTCGCTGGTCAGGATTTTGACTCCTGCTTGCGAAAGAACGAGACGCGAGGGAATCGTGGCTGCGCTGTCGACGACGAGCACATGGCTGTAGCCGATCCGGTCGTCGCCCCGGCTGCCGTCTCGCAAGGCGAACTGCGGCGCGAGATGTCCGGCGAGAGGCAGATCGCCGAGCGCAAGCCCGGGGCCGAGCAGGGGCTTTTTCACCTCCAGCTTGACCGGCGCATTTTCGCGCGCTTGGCCGGCGGCAAGGCCCGCCTCGATCGCCTTGGTGTTGATGACGCCGCCGAGGCGAATGGCGAGCTCGATGAACTCGCGCACATGCGGCTGGCGTTCGCTCTGATAGGTGTCCAGCAGGTGGGGCGGGGCGCTGTCGCGGATGACGGCGGCGAGCTTCCAGGCGAGATTGGCGGCATCGCGAATGCCGGCGCACATGCCCTGGCCGAGAAAGGGCGGCGTCTGGTGCGCAGAATCGCCCGCGAGCAACAGTCGATCGTTCCGCCATTGCTGTGCGATGACGGAATGAAACGTGTAGACCGCGGCGCGCTCGATCTCGGCATCGTCGGGAGTGATCCAGCGCGACAACAGCTCCCACACCTTCGCCGGCTGCGCGACCTCCTGGGAATCCTCGTCGGAGAGGACCGTGATCTCCCAGCGCCGCCGCGTGCCGGTGCCGCGCACGTAAGTCGCCGGACGGCGCGGGTCGCAATGCTGAAGGCTGTAGTCGCCGAGATCGTCGCGGTCGCGCTTGAGCAGAACGTCGATCACCAGCCAGCGCTCGTGGAAGCCGAGATCCTCCATCCCTGAGCCGATGAAGCGGCGCACCAGCGAGCGAGCGCCATCGCAGCCGATCACATAGCCGGCGCGGACTTCAGTGAGTTTTCCGTTCGACAGGTCTTCGTAACGGACGCGCACGCCATGCTCGTCCTGGTCGAGCGCGAACACGTCGCAGCGGTTGCGCAGGGTGACGTGCGGCCAGCGGGCGAGACCTCCGATCAGAACGTCCTCGAGGTCGGGCTGGTGGAAGCGGTAGCTGAGATTCCAGCCCATCGGCGTCAGCGTCTGCGGCCGCGACCAGTCCAGCAGCATGCCGCCGTCGGCATCCAGAAACAGCATGCCGGGACTGAGAATGACGTGCGGCAGGATCGCGTCGGCAAGGCCGATGGTCTGGAACACGCGCATGCATTCGTCGTCGAAATGCACCGCGCGCGGGAGATGATAAGTCCGCGCCTCGCGCTCCAGCATCAGCGTCCGTACGCCGCACAGGCCGAGCAGGTTCGCGAGTGTCGCGCCGACCGGGCCGCGGCCGACGATCACGACGTCGAAATGGTCAGGGTCGGATTTATCTTGCATCGTCTCTCTCTTCCCCAGACAGGCCGTCGCATCAACGCTTCCGCGCCAAGTGTCCACCCAGCGGACGCCCGGGCGCGAGCGGGCAGCCCGGCACCGGACCGCCAGTCATGAGACTCAGCTGTCCGCCAGCCGGACAGCTCGTCGATATCGCTACGCGCCGGAGCTTCCGTTGCTTAGGGAGGAGTCAAAGGAAATAAGATTCAGGTCGCCGGCAGGCGATCCAAGGAGGAGACGGCGATGCTGCGATCTTTGCTGGGCGCGTGTCTGGCGCTGCAATTGTTTGGGGCGCCACTCCTTGCCGCCGACCTGAACGTCGGGATCATCCTTTCGGCCACGGGGCCTGCGGCTGCGATCGGCATTGCCGAGCGAAACGGAGCGGCCTTTGGTCCCGCCGAGATCATGGGCAGGAAAGTCAATTATCTGTTCCTCGACGAGGCCTCCGACAGCACGGCGGCCGTCGCAGCCTTGCGCAAGCTCTATCAGGAAAGCAGGATCGACATTCTGGTCGGCCCCACCACGACGCCCGGCTCCTTCGCGGTGATCGACCCCGCCGTCGAGTACAAGGTGCCCGTGATCACGCTCGCGCCGGTGAATGCGCTGGTCGCACCGGTCGACGCGCGGCGGCGCTGGATCTTCAAGACCACGACAAATGACGACCACGAGGCGGTGCCTCTGTTCGCGAACATGAAGAAGACCGGTGTCAAGAAGCTCGCGCTGATCGGATTTGGCGACTCGTACGGCGACGCATGGAGCAAGGTCAGCGCCGAACTGTCCGCGAAATCCGGAATCGAGATCGTCGCAGACGAGAAATATGCGCGGACGGATACGACGGTCGTCGGGCAGATCCTGAAAATCATCGCAGCAGGTCCCGATGCGGTGCTGATCGCCGCCTCGGGTGCGCCGGCGGCGCTGCCGCTGTTGCAACTGCGCGAAAAGGGCTATGCCGGACAAATCTACGGGACGCTCGGCGCAACCTTCGGCGATTTCCGAAAGCTGACGGGCAAGCAAGGGGACGGCATCTTCGTCCCGCTCAGCCCGGCGGTGGGGGCCGCATCCTTCCCGGACGAATACTCCGCCAAGAAATCAGCGCTTGAATTCATCCAGCGTTACGAGACGAGGTTCGGTCCCGACAGCCGAAATATCTTTGCAGGCTCCGCCTACGACGCGCTTCTCCTGATCGAACGCGCGGCGCCCACGGCACTGAAGACGGCAGAGCCTGGGACCGCCGAATTTCGTGAGGGCCTGCGCAGCGCCATTGAAGGGCTGAGGGGCATCGCGGGCTCCCGCGGCGTGTACAATTACGGCCCCGATGACCACACCGGGCTGGACCAGAGTGCCTTGATCCTCGGCAAGCTTGAAAAAGGCCAATGGGTGGCTGTGCGCTGATCGGGAAACGGAAGATGATCTCACCGGAAGCGGGCTGCCCAGTCTACGATGTCGATCTCTATGATGACGACGTCCTCAGCGATCCCTATCCGCATTACCGTGCGTTGCGCGATCTCGGCGCCGTGGTTTGGCTGCCGCGGAACGGGCTGTTTGCGCTCGCCCGTTTCGATGACGTGCGGGCGGCCTTGCGTGCTCCGGGACTGTTCTCGTCGGCGCAGGGCGTAGCCGCCAACGACCATGTCAACGAGATGTCGCGCGGCACGACGCTCGCGAGCGACGCGCCATTGCACGACCGGCTTCGCGCGATCATCGCCGCTCCGCTGCTGCCGCGCGCGCTCGAGGAGATCGGACCGCAGATCAGGGCCGAAGCGCGGCAATTGGTCGATGACCTCGTGGATCGCCGTGAATTCGACGCCGTCACCGACCTCGCGCAGCACCTGCCGCTCACCATCGTCTCCAAGCTTGTGGGACTTGAAGACTACGGCCGCGGCAGCATGCTGCGCTGGGCTTCGGCCACCTTCAACGTGCTCGGTACCATGAACCCGCGTGGCTGTGCCGCCTTGTCCGATGTCCATGAAATGCGCAGCTATCTCGGCGGCCCCGCGATCCGCGAGCGGTTGCGGCCCGGCAGCTGGGGCGACCGCATCTTCGCAGCCGCCGATCGCGGGGAGGTCGAAGCGGAGCGTTGCCCGGTGCTGATGCGCGATTATCTCGGGCCGAGCCTCGACACCACGATCTTCGCCACCGCGAATCTGATCATGCTGTTCGGCCGCAATCCCGGGCAGTGGGATCTCGTTCGCGAAGATCCTGCACTCATCCCCGGCGCCATCAACGAGGCGCTGCGGGTGGAGTCGCCGATCCGGGGCTTCACGCGCCATCTCACGGCCGCGGCAAAGATAGGTGATGTAACCATTCCAGCCGGCAGCCGCGTCTTGTTGCTCTATGCCTCGGCCAACCGCGATGAGCGAAAATGGCATGATCCGGAACGCTTCGACGTTCGCCGCCGCGCCAGCGACCACCTCGGCTTCGGCAACGGCGTCCATATGTGTGCCGGGCTGCATCTGGCGCGTCTGGAGATGACGGCGTTGCTCGAAGTGCTGGCGGAGCGGGTTGTGCGCTTCGAGATCGGCACGCCCGTACTGGCGCTGAACAACGTGCTGCGGGGCCTTGCCTCCTTGCCGGTCCGGGTGAGCTGAAGCATATCCGGACCAGAACGGCCTGGGCTGCGCTCTAGTCGACCACCTGAATCGCCGCAGCCGCCTCGTGCAACGGCGCGACGAAGGCTGCAATTGCCTCGTCCAGTGTGAGAGCCGAGCGGATCCAGATGATGGATATGCAGCCGAATACGGCGCCGTTCCGCACGATGGGTACGGCAATCGAAGCCGTCTTGGGATTGTACTCGCCTTCGCTGCGGATCGCATAGCCGCGTGCCTGCGTGTCCGCGATCATGCGGTCGAGACGGTCTTGATCCAGGAAGGGGCGGTCGTCGGCCTCGTCGATACGGCGGAGATGGCCGACGATGAGATCGCGCTCGCGCGCGGCGCAGGCGGCGAGATAGGCCCGGCCCGCGGACGTTCGCAGCATCGGCAGGCGCTTGCCGATCATGCCGCGATCGATCGAGAGGGGGCTGCGCGAATGCGTGGTTTCCTGCACCACCATGGCGGCATTCTCGTACGTCGAGAGATCGACCGGCCAGATCAGGCTCTTGCCGAGCTCGGCGAGAAAAGGCGCCGCCGCCTGGCAGATCACCACGCCAGGATCGTAGCCGTCTCCGAGGCTGAGCGCCCGTCTGGTCACGCGAAAGCGGTCGTCGCTGGCGCTCCGCGCGATGTAGCCGAGTTCCTCCAGCGTTTCGAGCAGGCGGTAGACCGTCGGCCGGGGCAGGTCGAGCGCACGGGCAACGTCGCCGGCGCGGATGCCGCCGGAGCGGTTGACCTCCTGCAGCACGTCCAGCCCTCGCTTGAAGGCGCGGACGCCCTCCGACTGCCGCGGCTGGCCGTTCCGCGTCCGCTCCTTGGACACTTCGCATTTCCTCCCTTGTAGCCGACGGCCTCGCGATTATCGTCCTTGCGACCGCGAAGCGATTGCGGGACGGCACCGTAGGATCGTGCGCGGCCGGTATCAAGTTCGCCGCACTGCGGCGGGCGCGATGCCCTCGGGAGGATGTCGATGGAAATCACAGCGCTCGGCTATATCGGGATCAATTCATCCCAGCTCGACCAATGGGGCCGGATGGCGACCGGGCTGCTCGGCATGCAGCAGGTCGATCGCGGCGGCAAGATACGCGCCTATCGTATGGACGACCGCAAGCAGCGCCTGATCGTCGATGGCGGCAGCGATGCCGGCCTTGCGGTGATGGGCTGGGAGGTTCCTTCGACCGCCGAACTGGACCAGTTGGCAGGACGGTTGGAAAGCCATGGCATCAAGGTGGTTCGAGGCTCGCGCGCGCTCGCTGACGAGCGGCATGTCGCCGAGCTGATCGCGTTTGCGGATCCCGCCGGCAACCGGTTGGAGGCTTTTTGCAAGCCGGAGCTTGCGAGCGAGCCCTTCAAGCCGGGACGGCCGATCTCGGGCTTCCGCACCGGAGCGCTCGGCATGGGGCACGTCGTGCTCAATGTGGAAGATGTCGAGCCTCTGTTGCCGTTCTATCGCGACGTGCTCGGCTTTCACGTCTCCGATTTCGGGCTGAAGCCGTACGGGCTCTATTTCTTCCACGTCAATGGCCGCCACCACTCCTTTGCGATGGTCGGCTCTGGGCGGAAGGCGATGCATCACTTCATGGTCGAGCTCGGCAGTCTCGACGATGTCGGACAGGGCTATGACCTCGCGCAGATGGAGGAGGGGCGCATCGCCTATACGCTGGGCCGGCACACCAACGACCACATGACCTCGTTCTATGTGAATACCCCCTCCGGCTTCTTCATCGAATACGGCTGGGGCGGGCGCGTCATCGATCCCGAGACCTGGCAGCCACACGAGACCTTCGACGGACCCTCGCTATGGGGTCACGAGCGGCTGCATATGCCGGAAGAGCAGCGCAAGCGCCTGCGCGATATGCGGCTCGATGCAGCCGCCCGCGGCGTCCGCGTCGCCGATCCGCGCGTGCCGCCGCTCAACTGCGCGTGGCTGGACCAGGTGGTCGCGCGCGAATGATCCGCGGCCACGCAGCTCAGGCCTCGCCGAGATCGACCTCGGTCAGGAGCCCCTGACGCAGCGCCAGCCGGACCAGCTCGATGTCGGAGCCGACGCCGAGCTTGTCCTTGATCAGGGAATGCAGGTTCGCCACCGTCTTCGGGCTGACATGCAGCGTCTCGGCGATCTCTTCCGTCGTGTTCTCGGCGAGCAGCAGCCGCAGCACCTCGAATTCGCGCGGCGTCAGCACGTCGGCGGCCGAGTTTTCGCCGCTGATGCGGCTCAGCGCAAGCTCGTGGTCGATGTCGGGGCTGATGGCGATCTTGCCGGCGAGCACGTCCTTCACCGCCTGCACCAGCGTCTCGGGCGGACTGGTCTTGGTGACGTAACCCCGCGCGCCGGCGCGGATCGCCTGCACGGCAAAGCCGGCATTCTCATGCATGGTGAAGACGAGGATTCGGGCCGCCTTGTCCCACTGCCTGATCCGCCTGACGGCCTCGATGCCGCCGATGCCGGGCATGCTGAGGTCCATGATGACGAGGTCGGGCGCCTCGGATTTGTACAGCCGGTAGGCTTCCGCGCCGTCGGCCGCTTCGGCGACGACGCGCAGGCCGGGCTGCTTCTGGAGCACGGAGCGATAGCCCTCGCGGACGACGGAATGGTCGTCGACCAGCAGGATGGTGGCGTCGGCCGCGCTCATGCGGCGTGCTCCAGCGCCTGCCGGTCGGCGGCCGCGAGCGGAATGAACACGCGCAGCGCGGAACCGTGAGGGCCGGTCTCGAAGCTCAGCCGGCCGCGCAGTGCGGCGACGCGTTCGCGCATGCCGAGCAGGCCCATGCCGGATTTGACGGCGGCATCGTTCGGCCGGCCGTCGTCCTCGACCGCGAGCGCGATCTCGCTTTCGGCCATCGTCAAATGCACGCCGACCTTCGTTGCGTCGGCATGCTTGGTCGCGTTGGTGAGCGCCTCCTGCACGATGCGATAGAGGTTGGCGCTGACGGAGGCGGGCACGCGCTCGAAGGCGCCATCGAACCGGATCTCGAACCGGGTCTGGCCGCGGCTGCGGCCGTTCCACCCAGACACCAGTCCTTCGAGACTCGCGACGAGGCCAAGCTCCTCGACATCGGGCGGCCGCAACCGGAACAGCGCGCCGCGCAGCGTCTCCATCATGCCGGTCGCGGTCCGGGCAATGCCGTCGCACTCTCCCAGCAATCCGGGACAGTCCTGCGCCGCCGTCTGACGAGCGGATGCCGCGAGCGCCCGGATGGCGGCGAGCGACTGGCCGAACTCGTCATGCAGCTCGCGCGCGAGATGGCGGCGCTCCTCGTCCTGGAGCGCGATCAGCTTCCGCGTCAGTTCGCTGCGCTCGGCGAGCGCGGTGTCGAGGCTTTCGGCGAGGTGGTTGAAGACGTCGCGGATGGCGGAGAGCTCGGCGAGGTCGAAGGGCGGCAGCCGCGTGGTGAGGTCGCCGGCGGCAATCCGCTCCAGGCCGTTTCCGATCATGCGGGTGGGACGCAGTGCGCGCGCCAATGCGGCGTAGACCAGGGCACACAACAGCGGCAACGCGATCGCAAGTGCGATCATCAGGCGGCCCGCCTCGTGCCAGGCCTCGGCGGTCTGGACGGCGGGATCGACCCAGACCACGGCTTCGCCAAGCTTCGCTCCGCGCGCGATCACCGGCCGTGCCGCCTCGCGGCCGGGATCGAACAGGCTGCGATAGAACGCCGCGAACGCCTGCGGCGGAGGGCTCGCCGGGTTCGGCGCGCCGCTACAGAAGCGTTGCTGCATCTCGCCGCTCGCGCCGCGAAATGCCAGACACAGGCCCGGCGTCATCACATACGCCGCGACGGGGTCGAGGTTTGGAAAGTCGGTGCGCGGGCCGGCCACCCATTGGATCTTGCCCTGCTGCAGCTCCAGCGACTTCGCCACGATGGCGGCGATACCGTCGATACGCGCATGCACCGCGCGATCCGCCGCGATGAGGAAATAGGCGGAGATCGCGGCGAAGCAGACGGCCGATATGGCGGCGACTCGCAGCGTCAGACGGACCTTGAGATCGAACCTCGGGCGATTCCACATCGGCGGGCACCTGGTGCGAGCGGGCTTGTCGCATGCGCATTAAACGGCAGAACGCCAGCGGCGGGAAGCGTTCCCGCCTTACCGCAGTGCAACCGTGAAATTTTCCCGGTATTCGTCGGGATGAATACGGCTGCACGGCCTGAGTTGACCCATCCAGATTGAGGAGCCGTTCCATCCACGAGGTCCGTTCATGCGCCGCTGCCGGTTGCCTCTCGCTATCCTTCTCCTCTTCGTCCTCTCTTTTTCGTTGGCCGATGCCGAGGCTGCCATTGGCGTTGCCATGGACGATTTCAGCTATACCGACACCTCGGCTGAGCCGGCCGACCAGACCGTGGCCCACGAGCGGCGGCTGGCGGCGTTCATGGCCGCGCTTCGAAGGGACATCGGCGCGGACCACCGCTATCGGCTGGTTTCGTCCGCCCAGGACGGCGCGGCGTTCAAGGTCATCGGCGGCATCCAGAAGACGAGCACGCTGGTGCAATGGGCCAAGGTCGCCGTGATCGACGTCGGCGCCAAGAAGCTCGTGATGGACAAGCTCTACAGCTTCCGCGGCGACAATGATGAATCATGGGAGCGCGCCGAGATCTTCGTCTCCCGCGAGATCATCGCGGCGCTCGCAACGCCCCCTCCGGTCGCGCTCGCCGTGTTCGATTTCGAGCTGGAGGATACGACTGCCGCCTCGGCCGGCGCATCGGCGGCGTCAGACAAATCATACATGGCCGAGGTCACCGGCAGCGTGCGCGAGGCGCTGGGCCAATCCGGCCGCTACCGTATCGTCGATGTCGGCGGTGACGCGGGGAAGGGGCGCGCCTTGCGCGACTGCGGCGGCTGCGAGGCGGCGATCGCGAAAGAGCTCGGCGCGGATCAGTCGCTGATCGGCGTGGTGCGGCGGGTGAGCCGCACCGAATATACGCTTGGCTTCCAGGTGCGCGATGCCAGGACCGGCGCAGTGCTGACGCGTGGTGACAGCGGCCTGCGCATGGGCGCGGACTATTCCTGGAAGCGCGGCGCCGTGCGGCTGGTCAGCGACCGGCTGATCGACAGCCGATAGCGCGGTTCAGAACGTCAACTGCACCTTCATCGATTGCGAGCGGTCGCTGGCAAGCTCGAAGGCGGCGACCGCGTTCTCGAACGGCATTGCGGCCGTGATCAGCGGCTTCACGTCGATCAGGCCTTCGCCCATCAGGCGCACCGCAAGCTCGAACTCGGGATCGAAGCGGAAGGTGCCGCGGAGCTGCAATTCCTTGGCGACGATGGAGTTGATCGGCAGCGTCATCTCGCCGCCGAGGCCGAGCTGCACCAGCGTCGCGCCCGGCCTGAGCACGTCGAGCGCGGTGCGCAGCGCCGCCTGATTGCCCGAGGCTTCGAACAACGTGTCGAACACTCCCTTGCCGGCGCGCCAGGGATCGAGTGCGGCGGCGTCGGTGGCGACGTTGATGGCGTGGGTAGCGCCGAGCTTTCTGGCGACCGCGAGCGGTGCGTCCGCGACATCGGTCACCACGATCTCGGCCGCGCCGCCGAAGCGCGAGACCAGGATCATCAGCGCGCCGATCGGGCCGCAGCCGGTGATCAGGACGCGCTTGCCGAGGAGGGGGCCGGCCTGCTTGCCGGCATGCAGGCAAACCGCCAGCGGCTCGGCGACTGCGGCTTCGGCGAGCGAGAGCTCGTCCGCGATCGGCACGGCCTGCGTCGCATCGACGGTGATGAATTCGCGAAAGCCGCCCTGAACGTGGGGAAAGCGCATCGCGCTGCCGAGGAAGCGCATGTCGAGGCACTGGTTGCGCATGCCTTCCTGGCAATGCAGGCACACCCCGCACGGCTTGCTCGGATTGACGGCAACGCGCGTGCCTGGCTTCACGCTGCTGACGCCGTCGCCGACGGAGGCGACCACGCCGGCGATCTCGTGTCCCAGCGCCATCGGCTGCTGGATGCGCACGACGCCGAAGCCGCCGTGATGGTAATAGTGCAGGTCCGAGCCGCAAATGCCGCCATGGGCGATCTTGACGCGGACCTCACCAGGGCCCGGCGCCGGATCGGGATAGAGGTCGATCCGCAGGTCCTTCGGTGCGTGGATGACGACGGCGCGCATGGGCTGCTCCTGGTTTCGCGGTCACATCGCGGCGATCATGCCGCCATCGACATAGATGATCTGGCCGTTAACATAGGTCGAGGCGTCCGAGGCGAGGAAGATCGCCGCGCCCACCAGCTCGTCCGGCTTGCCCCAGCGTTTCGAGGGGATGCGGCCCATCAGCCAATTGTTGAAGTCGGCGTTGTTGACCAGCGCCTCGTTCATGTCGGTCAGCATGTAGCCGGGGCCGATCGCGTTGGCCTGGATGCCGTGCTGGGCCCATTCCACCGCCATGGAGCGGGTCAGGTTCTTGATGCCGCCCTTGGCTGCGGTGTAGGGCGCGATGGTCGGGCGGGCGAGCTCGCTGCCGAGCGAGCCGATATTGATGATCTTGCCGTGCTTGCGCGGGATCATGCGCCTGGCCGCCTCGCGGCCGATCACGAAGGCGCTGGTGAGGTTGGTCTCGATCACCTTGCGCCATTCGTCGGTCGTGAATTCCACCAGCGGCTTGCGGTGCTGGATACCGGCATTGTTGACGAGGATGTCGACGGCGAGCCCTTCGCGGTCGAAGCGCTCGAAGGCGGCGACGATGGCGGGCTCGTCGGTAACGTTGAAGGCTGCGCCCTCGGCCTGATGACCGGCGGCACGGAACTCGGTGACGGCCTGCTCGACTC
This sequence comes from Bradyrhizobium sp. CCH5-F6, assembly GCF_001556045.1. GTDB lineage: Bacteria > Pseudomonadota > Alphaproteobacteria > Rhizobiales > Xanthobacteraceae > Bradyrhizobium. Next base: position 7,430 of record NZ_LSIC01000146.1, on the reverse strand, counting down.
GCTTGGGATCGACGCCGTTGATGATGATCTTCGCGCCGGCCTTCGCCATGCCCTCGGCAATGGCGCGGCCGAGGCCGCGGGAGGAGCCGGTCACGAGCGCGGTGCGGCCGGAAAGGTCGAACAAGGCGGTGCTCATCTCAAGAAATCCTCAAACGTTGGAGCGGCGCACGATGAGATCGGTGCGCTCGAAGACGGCGGGCAGGAGGTCGACGCCGAGGCCGGGCCCTTCCATCGGATAGACGAAACCATCCTTGATCACGGGCATCGTGGTGACGAGCTCATTGTACCAGCCTTTGTAGAAGGCGCGCACCGATTCCTGGATCAGCGTGTTGGGCTGGCTGAACGACATGTGGATGGCGGCGATGAAGCCGATGGGGCCGATGCAGTCGTGCGGTGCGAAAGGACGGTGATAGGTCTCGGCCATCGCCGCGATCTTGCGGCCCTCGGTGAGGCCGCCGGTCCAGCACAGGTCCGCCATCACCACGTGCATGGCGTCCCGGTCGAGCATGTCCTTGTAGGGGAAGCGCGAGCCTAGCGTCTCGCTGGCGCAGACCCAGACGTCGGTCGAGCGCGCATACTCGGCCAGCGCCTGCGGCGAGTTCATGCGGATCGGGTCTTCGTACCAGGTCGGCTTGTAGGGCTCGAGTGCGCGTGCGATCTGCTTGGCCGTCGGCAGGTTCCACAGCGAGTGGAGCTCGACCATGATCTCCATCCTGTCGCCGACCGCCTTGCGAATCTTCTCGAACGGCTCGATCGCCTGCTTCATCTGCGCGGCGGTGATGTAGAGCCCCTTGTTTTCCTGCGCGGCCGGATCGAACGGCCAGATCTTCATGGCGGAGATGCCGCTTTCCAAAAGACTCTCGGCGAGCGCATCGGCGCGATGCATGAAGCCGTCGAGATCCTCGTAAGGCCCCTTGGAGGCGCCGAGATTCCAGTTCGCGACCGGGCTGATATTGGTGGAGCGGACATATTGCGTGCCGGCGCAGGTGTTGTAGATGCGCTGCTTGTCGCGGCAGAGGCCGCCGAGCATCTGGTGCACCGGCTGGCCGCAGACCTTGCCGAACAGGTCCCACAGCGCGATGTCGATCGCCGAGGCGGCGCGATATTCGACACCGGTTGAGGACTGCGCCATCGGCAGGTTCAGCATGTCGCGATGGATGGCCTCGATGTGCAGGGGATTGCGGCCGAGCAGGCGGCCGGCAAACGTGTCGTGGATTTGCGCCTCGACCGCGCCCGCGCCGTAGAACGTCTCGCCGAGACCGATCGTGCCCGCATCGGTGTGAACGCGCACCCAGATCACGTTGGAGAATTCCTCGGTGCGCAGCGTCTCGATCGACGTGATCTTCACGGCAATTGTCCTCCCATCACAGACGTCGCGCGTCCGTCGTCTCATTTTGCACTGCAGCATGTTGCAGGTCGCGCGGGAGTCTTACGCTGGCTTGTAATATATCACAACATGTTTTAAGGCTCGAACAAACAGGGCGCCATCCAGCAACGAGAGCGCGAGCCAACGGGAGAGAACGACATGGCAAAGCGCAAGCGCGCGCTCGAGGTGGTGAGAAACGACGACGACGGCGAGGGCAAGCCCTCGCGGCACAACCGGCTCAATTTCTTCGAGCTGGCCTATCAGAAGATCGAAGAGCTCCTTGTTCACTGCGAGCTCAAGCCCGGACAATTCATGACGATGCTGGAATTGCAGCACATCACCGGCTTCGGGCGCACACCGGTGCATCACGCCGTCAATCGTCTGTCCGCCGATACCCTCATCATCATCCGGCCCCGTCACGGCCTGCACATCGCGCCGATCGATCTCGCGCGTGAACGCATGCTGCTGGCCCTGCGCCGCGACATGGAACGCTTCGTCGTCCGCCTTGCGGCCGATCGCGCCAGCCTCTCGCATCGCAATCAGGCGCTGCACATCGAGCGTGTCTTGCGTGAACGCCGCGCCAGCCTGACCCTCGACGAGTTCAACAGTATCGACCGCCGCATCGACGCGCTGGTGCTGGAGGCGGCCGGCGAGCCGTTCCTGGTGCACACGCTGCGGCCGCTGCACACGTTGTACCGTCGCATCGGCTACATCCACCACCGCTTCATGCCGGGGCAGGCGGATCTGTCAGGCACGATCGATCGTCACCTCGCCATTCTCAGTGCCGTTGCCGGCCGCCATGTCGAGGACGCCGTGAAGGCGAGCGATGCCCTGATCGACTACATGGACCAGATGTTCACCGGCATGGAGGCGGGGATCGATCCGCGGCTGCTCGATTGCAGCATCGAGCCGCTGCTCGACACGTAGAGAGTTTCGAAGAGAGGACCCAAGAAAATGTCAACGATGGCGATGCCACAACCGACTGCGAGCGAGGCAGCGGTCCGCTACCTCATCACGAACTACAGCCCCAAGGGCAACAAGGTCGGCTGGCTGATGATGGCCTCGATCCTGGTCGAGGCCTGGGACCTCTATTCGATCGCCTTCGTGCTGATCTTCATCAAGGAGCAGTACAATCCCGATCCGCTGATGCTCGGCCTTGCCGCGGCCGGAACGCAGGGCGGCGCCCTGATCGGCGCGCTGCTCGGCGGCTGGCTGTCCGACAAGATCGGCCGCCGCGTCATGTTCCTCGTGACGATGGTGATGTTCATCGTGCTGGCACTGGCGCAGGCCTTCGTGCCGAACGTTGCGTGGCTGGTCGTGATCCGCTTCCTGCTCGGCATTCCGCTCGGTTCCGACATCTCGACCGGCTACACCTACATCATGGAATCCATGGCCAAGGGCGAGCGCGAGGTCATGGGCAACCGCTGGCAGTTCATGTTCGCCGTCGGCGAGGTCCTGACCATCGGCGTCATCGTGATCTTCCTCCTGATCGACATGAACCACGAGATGCTGTGGCGCGTGACGCTCGGTCTCGGCGCGCTGCCGGCGCTGATCATCCTGATCATGCGCCACGACGTGCCGGAGACGGCGGTGTGGCTGGTGCAGAAGGGGCGTTACCGCGAGGCCAAGCAGGTCGCGCGCGAGATGTTCAACGACAATCTCGACATGCTGCCGGACCGGGACGTCGAGGTGCCGAAGACCAGCACGCGTGCTTTCCTCGCCGACCTCAAGAAGGATCCGATCCGCTGGCGTGCGACGGTCTACGGCTGGATCGCCTGTTTCGCGCAGGCGAGCGAGTTCTCCACATTCGCATTCTACCTGCCGGTGATGTTTGCCATGGTCGGCGTCTCGTCGATCCTCGGCAACAATTTGGTGACGATGGCGCTGTTCTCCTTCGCGGCCCTGTCGGGCTGGGTCGGACCCCTGCTGACGCCGAAGATCGGCCATCGCGGCATCTCGATCGCGGGCTTCTCGATCGTGCTGGTGTCGCTCCTGATCGCGGCGTTCGCGCTCTACACCGACAACAAGATGCTGTTGCCGTTCGCAGCGGCCGGCATGCTCTGGGGCCATTATTGGGATGCCTCGAACTGCATGACGATCCCGACGATGGTCGCCCGTCCGCAATATCGCGGCACCGCCAGCGGCTTCGCCTACATGTTCGTGAAGCTGCCGTCGTTCCTGGCGATCTTCCTGTTCCCGTCGCTGTTCGCCGCGATCGGGCAGGCCAACGCCACGCTGTTCGTCGCGATCTTCCCGGTGATCGGGTTGCTTGCCGCGATCTTCATCCTGCCGGAAGTCTACGGCTACGAGAACGACTGACTATGCGCGCTCCCGGTCGCGGCCTTGTGGCCGCGATCGGGCTCCTCCCGCTACGGGCTCAGGAAGACGGGATCGATCCCGGTGCCATGGCCGAGCAGGCCGATGGCCTGAAGCTGGGCCGTGTGCAGGTCGATCTCCAGGATGGCGAGCAAGGCCAGCAGCACCACGACGGAAAAGACGAGCAGGGGATGGGCCTCCGCGCGGCCTTTGCCAGGCGCAATGAAGCTCTGAATTCCGCGACGCAGCGAGAAGCCCTGCGCCGGCGACTTTGATCGAATCTGCATGATCAACCTTCCTTGCCGCGGCCGGTCCGAAGCACGCGGCAAGTGAACTCTATCCGTCGCCGCGCCGCCGGCATTGATGCACCGCAATCGGCTGCACTTATTTGGCCGGGGCGCTTTTGCCGCTACCTGATGGCAGCCGCCAGCGCACCGATCAAGGCAGGCGGCGTCACCAGCAGACCGAGCTTGAGGAACGGCCAGGCGCCGACCTCGATCTTCTCGCGCCGAAGCGCGACCAGCCAGAGGATGGTGGCGAGCGAACCGGTCACCGACAGATTGGGGCCGAGATCGACGCCGATCAGGATGGCGCTGACGACCGGAGCGGGCAGATGATCGCTGGCGGCGACCGAGCCGGCGACGAGGCCGACCGGAAGGTTGTTGGCGATGTTGTCGGCGAGCGCGGTGGCGATACCGACACTCCAGGCGGCCTTCGTCACCGATTGTCCGATTGCCTCCTGCAGCAGCGCGCTGAGCTGCGCGATCACGCCGGTCTTCACCAGCGCTTCCACCATGACGAAGAGACCGCCGACCAGCGGCAGCACGCTCCAGGACACACCCCGCAGCACGGGCAAAGGCGATTGCCGGCCGATCAGCAGGACGAGAGCAGCCGTCACCACGCCGCAGACGAAGGTCGGCAGGCCCAGTTGCTTGTCCAATGCGGACGCCGAGACCAGCACGACGCCGATCGCCACGATGCCAATTGCCGTGAGCTTGCCGCCGCGGCCGAGCTTCGGGTGCGGCACGCTCCGCGCGATCGTCTCTTCCTTCAGTGCGCGGTGCTGGGTCAGGCGCAGCACCACGTAAGTAAGCAGGATCGAGGCCGCCGACGGCAGGGCGAACAGGCGCAGCCATTCGGTGAGCTCGGGCATGCGCGCGCCGAACACGACGAGATTGGCCGGATTGGAGATCGGCAGGACGAAGCTCGCGGCGTTCGCAATGAAGGCGCAGACGAACAGATAGGGCAGCGGCTTCGCGCCGGCCGCGCGCGTCGCGGCATAGACGGCCGGCGTCAGCACGATGGCGGTGGCATCGTTGGAGAGCAGCACGGTCACGAGCGTGCCGACGACGTAGATCAGCAGGAACAGCCGCTGCGGCGAGCCACGTGCATATTCCACCGCGAGCGCGGCCAGATAATCGAACAAGCCCTCGAGCCGCGCCAGCTCTGCGATCAGCATCATGCCGACCAGGAAAAGATAGACGTCGACGCCTTTCTCGATACCCGTCAGCGCGTCCGGCCATGGCAGCAAGCCAAACAGCACCAGCGCGCCGGCGCCGATCACGGCCCAGATCGCCTCGGGCAGGCGAAACGGACGGATGATGACGCCTGCGGTCGCGACGGCGATGATGCTCCAGGCCCAAACGGCATCAGACGGCACGGTCAATCCTCGAATGCAAGGGGATCATTCGGCAGCGATAGCCGAAGCCGACGCCGCTGTCTTCCCCTGCGGGCGCGGATCGCCATCGCCGCTTTGCCGCGACTCTGGCAGAGCAAGGAGGCAGATGACCGCACCGATCGCCGCTACGGCGCCGAGCGAGATGAACGCGGCATTGTAGCCGGCGCCGACGACGACGAGGCCCGCCAGGGTCGTCGACAGTGCGGCGCCGATGCTCTGGGCGGTGATGACGGCGCCCTGTGCGACGTTGAAGCGGCCGGTGTTGCGCATGATGTCGGCGACGATGACGGGAAAGATTGCCCCGAAAATGCCGGCGCCGACGCCGTCCAGAAGCTGCACGCCGACCAGCCAGAACGGATTGTCGGAGAGCGTGTAGAGCGCACCGCGGATCGGCAGGATCAGCAGGGCGGCGAGGAAGAAGCGCTTGTGTCCCCATGTGTCGGCCTTGGCGCCAACCAGCATTGCAAACGGGACCATCACGAGCTGCGCGGCGACGATGCAGGCGGACATCAGGCTGGTGCCCAGGTTCTTGTCCTGCAATGCCAACTTCTGCCCGACCAGCGGCAGCATCGCAGCGTTGGAGAGGTGAAACAGGAGCGCGCAGATGGCGAAGACGAGCAGCGGGCGGCAGGTCAGCAGCACCTTCAGCCCCGAAGGCTGTTCGTGGTGCTCGGCATCGTTCGCCCCGTCCAGCCCGCGCGCGAGATCGTGGTCGATCGCCCTTTCGGGAATGGCGAGGATGCTGACGAGACTCGCGATGGCCATGCCGCCGAGCAAATAGAACACGACCGTCGGTCCGAACCAGTAGGCCGACAATCCGGCCAGGCCCGCCGCGACGGCGTTACCGGCATGGTTGAACATCTCGTTGCGGCCGATCCGTCTGGTGAAGGCGCGATGTCCGAAGATGCCGAGCGACACGGCGGCGATCGCCGGCGGAAAAATGACGCCGGCCGCCTGCGCGATCCCTTGCGAGATCGCGACCGGCAGGAAGCTCGGAAACAAGGGCAGCGACAACGACGCGAGTGTCACCAGGATCGCTGCCACCGCCATCACCGTCCGCTTCGCGCGGGTCGCATCGACCAGCGCGCCGGCCGGCGTCTGGGCGAGGATGCCGGCGATGGTCGCGACCGACATCACGAGGCCGATACGCGCCTCGTCCCAGTGCTGCTCGGTGAGCAGATACACGGCGAGGTAGGGGCCGAGACCGTCGCGGACGTCGGCGAGGAAGAAGTTGGCGGCATCGAGCGCGCGGCCTGCCCGTGCCGTCTCGTGCGTGTCCGACATCAATGTCTCCTTCCTCGCCAAGCGTCCTGTGAGCGTCTCGTCAGGCAGCGTGGGCGTGCGGGTGGCCGTGCTTGGGCATCTTGTCCTTCGGCTTCGGCTTCTTGATCCGCTTCAGCCGATCCTCATCCGGGCCGATCTCGTCGACATGGATCACGCGCCCATGCTTGGTCTGAAGGCCGTCGCCGCGCGCCGCGACCATCGCATCGGGAGCGAGCAGGGCGGCAACGTGCTCGGCTTCCTTTGGCCCGATCCGCAGGACGGTACCATCAGACAAGAGGGCGCCGCGCAGCTCGCCCTTGGGGCCGAACAGCGACAGCTCGACCGTGCCCTCCGCCGCCATCGGGGCGTGCTTCACCTTGGGATGCTCGTGGTCGTGGTCCGGGCCGTTGTCCACGATCTCGCGTCCGCCGGCGGTGATCACCGCGACGGCGGCCAGCAGGGCCGCGCCGCGTGGCCGCACGCCGCGGACGCGAACCGTCTCGCCTTGCTTGAGATGGCGGGTCAGCTCCTTGTCCATATGCGGCGGCGTATGAACGAGGACGACCGTTTTCTTGTCTCTCAAAACGAAGCCGTCGACTTCGCCGTGGGGATTGAGCACGAAGCGCTCAAAGGTGCCTGCGGTCTCCGGCAGGCTATCGGGATCGATCCAATGCATGATGTAGCTCTTGCTGTTGATGTGAAGAGTGGATCAGCCGCGCGGCGGCGGGGGCGGCGGACCGAAGCCCGGGGACGGCGGCGGGGGACCGCGACGATCCGGGCCGTCCTTTGGTCCGGGCGGGCGAGGGC
>NZ_LSIC01000145.1 GCF_001556045.1 Bradyrhizobium sp. CCH5-F6 | reverse complement strand
CGGCTTCAACTGGTCTGAAGCGGTCGCCGTATTGACCAGTTGCTCGGAGCCGACCTTGCTTCCATCCGCCGCAAAGATCTGGGCTTTGATGCTGGTGCCGGCGGCGTCGCCGAGCGTGGCGCTGGAATCTTCCCACGTCACGACGAAGCCGCCATTGGAAAGACCGGTCACCTTTGCATTGGCCTGGTCGCCGCCGGTCTCGGAATTGACGAGCAATTCGGGGCCCGACTTGCTCCCGTCGGCCGCGAAGACCTGCAGCTTGATGCTGGTGCCTTCGTCGTCCCCGCCCTCGCCGCTGTCGTCCGTCCAGGCGATGGCGAAGCCGCCATTGCTCAGTGCGGACACGGTCGGCGAGAACTGCGAATAGGCCGTCGCGGTATTGACCAGCGTTTCCGATCCGACCTGCGCACCGTCGGCGCCGAACACCTGGGCCTTGATGCTGGTGCCGTCGCCGTCGCCGAGCGTCTGGCTGTTGTCGAACCAGGACACGACGAAGCCGCCGGTGGAGAGGCCCGTGATCACGGGCGCGAGCTGATCTGCGTCGGTCTCGGTGTTGATGCGGAATTCGGACCCGACCTTGCTGCCGTCGGCGGCATAGATCTGCGCCTTGATGCTGGTGCCGCTGGCATCTCCCAGTGACCCGCTGGAATCATCCCACGTCACCACGAAGCCGCCATTGGCGAGACCGGTGAAGGTGGGCGCCTGCTGGGCGCCGGTCGCGTTGGTGTTCACAGAGAATTCGGAGCCGACATTTACAACGGGAGCAGCCATAGGACTGGATCGCTTTCATTCAAACGGGGCCGGCTGCGCACAACGCAGCGGCAACAGGTTGCGAGAGCGTCCGTATTGCATCGCAGCTTATCATATTTTTGATAGTACGTTATGTTTTATGTGAACGATTCGTTATTATCCAAGACCGCGCTGGATGCAGACTTCAGCTCGTACGATCGCCGCGCGAGAGGAAGAAGCCGCCCATTTTTCGCGGGCCGCGTCAGTCCAGAACAACAAAGGCCGCGCTCCGACGGCAGCATCGCCCTCGGAAGACGCGGCCCCGCGAAGCGGAGTTCGCACCAGCGAACTCCGCGCAGTGACGGTCGGAGATGGTGTCCTCAGGTCCGCCGTGCGGTCAGCCATTCGCTCGGCCCGATCGGACGGTAGACCATGCGGATCTCGCCGACCGCGCCGAAGAAGCCGTCGGCCAGAACGCCGTCCCACCAGCCCGCGCCGAGGATCCAGGGCTGAGGCGAGTTCTGCGAACGCAAGCCGATCGCCGCATTGCCCACATTGCGCAGCACCGGTGCGCCGTCGATGTACATCGTGGTCGTGAGCGTGGCGGGATCGTTCACGATCGCGACGTGATACCAGGTGTCGCGAATGATCTCGCCCGACCAGTTCGTCTGCGCATAATGCGAGACGGAGGCAGGCACCACCTCCCACTGCACTTCACGCAGGTTCGAGATGGCGAACAGAACGCTCGACGCCTCCGGATCGCCACCCCAATAATTGCCGGGGACGTTGCCGCGGTTTCCGACGCGGCCGAGGATATTGCCCCATTTGTGCAGGTTCGCGGTCCACCCGGCCGGAATCTTCACGAAGGCCTCGACCGTGTAGCCGTTCCAGAAGCTGCGGCCGTTCAGCGATGCGCCCGCCGCCGTGAGAAACGCGTTGAGACGACCGACCGTATTGTCGGTGTTCAGAAACACCACGCTGCCGGCGGCCGAGGACAGACGATGCTTGTCCGTGGTCCACACGACGTCGCCGAGCTGCGCCGAGGCGATGAGCGCCGCGCGGGCCAGATTGTTGCCGCCAGCCACGTCGGGGATGATCCCGCCGACCGGAACGGCCTGACCGTCGACGACCGTTGACGGAACGCGCCAGTGCGCCACGGTGTCGGCGACATGCGGATAGTCTTCGGTGTCCGCAGGCAGCACCACGGCCGGCGTCGGCGGATCGACGTAGCCGGCGAGCAGGTCTGCGCGCACGGTCGGCAGAATTGCCGGGCCGGTCAGCGTCTTGCTCGGGCTGAACCGCGTGAATTTGGCGAAACGGCTCTTGAAGTTGATCGGGATGGAGAAATTGTTGTTCGCGCCCGTGAGTTCGGCGTGATCGAACTGGTTGAGCGTGTTCTTCGGTTTCTGCACCACCCACGGCGAGAACGACATCACGTCGATCTTGTTGTTGGTGAAGTCGACCTCGTAGAGACGCATCATGGCGTTGCCGCCCTGATAGTCCATCTGATAGTCGACGACCATCTGGTGGACCGGATTGCCGAAATTGTTGATCTTCGAGAGATATGCAGCGCCATGGTGATGGCCGTTCAGCGTCATGAAGATCTGATCCTTGTCCCGGATCAGCTTTTCCCACAGCATCTTGCCGTAGTCGGTCTCCAGCGGTGACAGGCCGTCGCTGTCGATGGCCAGCAACTGGTGGTTTGAAAGAATCACGGGCAACGTCGGGTTGCGATCGATCACGTCACGCGCCCAGGCGATGGCGCCGTCCGACGCGCGCCAGGACAGCGAGAGCACCATGAACTTGACGCCGTTGGCCTGGAAGATGTGGTATTCGTGAAATCCGCTGCTGTCGCGCTCGCGGAACGTGGACTGCTGCGCGGCACGGCTGCTCGGGAACCATTTCAGGAAGGGTTCGGAATTGAGGCTGCGCTGGGCATCGGTCCCGGAGTTCTGATCCCACGGATTGTGGTAGTCGTAGTCGAGAACGACGTCATGGTTGCCGGCGAGTATCGAATACGGCACCTTGGCGTTTTCCAGCTTCTTCATCGCGGCGTCGGCGACGATCCACTGGTTCGGCTTGCCCTGCTGGTCGACCACGTCACCGAGATGGATGACGAAGCGGATGCCATATTTCGCCGCATTGTCGGCGATCCACTGGGTCTGGGCGTCGTAGGGCGTCGAACCGTAGGCCTTCTGGAATTGCTGGCTCTCGTCGGTCGTCGCATAGCGCGAGTAGAACTGCGTGTCGGGCAGCACGGCGATCGAGAAGCTGTTCAATGACGGACTGGCGGTCTGCGCATTTGCCGCACCTGCGCCCAGGGCCAGCACGGAAAGGCTCGCGGCCCCCTGAAGGACCGCGCGGCGATCGATCAAATGGCGCGTGGAATTGTTGCTGCCGGAGTGGTCGTTTCCAGCGTCGATATCGTCATTGCTCATCGGGGAGTGCCTGTTGCTACGGTCGCGGCTGCGACGGTGGCCGGTCTCTAGCGATCTCGATTAACATTCAAATTAAAGAAATGTATCATTACATATGTTATCGACGGATTCGCGCAAATCGCCGCCGGGGCGTGAACCGGGACCAGGCTGGCACTGCCGATCGGTCGGTGTGACGCACACGCCACCGGAGCGGCACGGCCAATTCGAGGTGAGATGCAGGCTCGGTCGCGATGGGGGACCTGTTTCGAGAACCGCTGCAGGCGGTTGCGGCTCACGGCCCTAGAACGGCATACCCATCAGCTTCGACAGGCGCTCGATCGAGAGGTAGCCGGCCTGATAGGCGGCCAGGCCGATGCCGAAGACGACCGCCGAGATCAGCGTCGTCCAGAGCAGCTTGCGGCCCATGCGTGCCAGGATCGGCGCACCGGGGTCCGTGCCGGGCGCGCCCACGCCGTCCTCGTGTTGGCTGCGCACGCCGAACGGCAGCGTCACGAACAGCATGACCCACCACAGCACGAAGTAGATCGCGAGCCAGGTTGATATCTGGATGACCATGGGGCGGCTTACGCCTGCTCGATCTCGACGAGTGCGCCGGAAAAATCCTTCGGATGCAGGAACAGCACCGGCTTGCCGTGGGCGCCGATCTTCGGCACGCCGTCGCCCAGCACCCGTGCCCCCTCCTTCACCAGGGTATCGCGCGAAGCGATGATGTCGACCACCTCGTAGCAGACGTGATGGATGCCGCCATCGGCATTGCGCTCGAGGAACTTTGCGATCGGCGAGGCCTCGCCGAGCGGCTCGATGAACTCGATCTTGGTGTTGGGCAGCGTCGCGAAGACGGTGGTGACGCCGTGCTCGGGCAGCGGCACGGCTTCGGAAATCTGCGCGCCCAACGCCGCGCCGTAGATCCTGGCGGCCTTGACCGCGTCCTTGGTCGCGATGGCGACATGGTTGAGCCGGCCCAGCATTGTTCTCTCCCTTAGACTGTCAGCACATGTACCAGACAGGGGGGCTTTTTGCCCCAATGTTCGTTGATGACGGCCCGGACCGCGCGCCGCACCGACTCGGCCAGCGCGTCCGGATCGCGGCGGCGCGCCTTCGGCAGCCCCTCGACCGTGGACATCACGGCATCGAAAACCAGGTCGTCAAAGGCCTCGCCTGCCCTGTTCTTGTCGGGGATGCCGACGAGATCGACCTCGGGATCGTCGGCGAGCTCGCCCTGCTCGGTCATGGCGATGGCGACGAAGGCGCAGCCGGAAAAGGCCATGCGCCGCCGCTCGACGACGGCGCGCGACTTGGAATCCTCCAGGATCGTGCCGTCCTTGTAGAGCCGGCCGGACGGCACCTCGCCGATGATGCCGGGATCGCCGGGGCCGAGCTTGACGAGGTCGCCGTTGCGGCAGACCAGCACGCGCGGCACGCCGGCGGCGCGCGCGAGCTTGGCGTGCTCGTGCAGATGCAGGGCTTCGCCGTGAACGGGGATCAGGAGTTGCGGCTTCACCCAGGAGATCAGGTCGCGCAGCTCGTCGCGGCGGGGATGGCCGGAGACGTGGACTAGGGCGTCGCGGTCGGTGATCACTTCGACGCCCTGGAGCACCAGATTGTTGATGATCGAGCTGACCGCCTTCTCGTTGCCGGGAATGGTGCGGGAGGAGAAGATGACGCTGTCGCCGCGGTTCAGTGTGATCTCGGGATGGTCGTCATTGGCGATGCGCGCCAGTGCCGCGCGCGGCTCGCCCTGGCTGCCGGTGCACAGCGCCAGCACCTTGTCCTGCGGCAGGTGGCCGTAAATGTCGGGCGAGCGGAAGTTCTGCACGCCGTCGAGATAGCCGGTCTCGCGCGCGACCTGCACCACCCGCTCCATGGCGCGGCCGACCACCACGACCTCGCGGTCGGCGGCTTTCGCCGCGTCCGCCACGGCCTTCAGCCGCGCAACATTGGAGGCGAAGGTGGTGACGGCGACGCGGCCCTTGGCCGACTTGACGAGGTCGATGATGGTTCTGGCGACCTCGGCTTCCGAGGGCGAGCGGCCGTCGCGCACGGCGTTGGTGGAGTCGCCGACCAAAGCGAGCACGCCCTGCTCGCCGAGCTCGCGCAGCCGCTTCTCGTCGGTCGGACTGCCGAGCGTCGGGGTCGGGTCGATCTTCCAGTCGCCGGTGTGCAGCACCGTGCCGGCCTCGGTGTGGATCGCCAGTGCATGCGCTTCCGGAATCGAATGCGCGACGGGGATGAACTCGACGTTGAACGGGCCGACGTCGATGCGGCCGCCGGACGGGACCACTGTCACGGGGATCTCGGGGGCGTTGCGCTCGGCGGCGCATTTGGCCTCGAACAACGCCGCGCTGAATTTGGTGGCGTAGATCGGGCATTTCAGCTTGGGCCAGAGATCGATGATGGCGCCGAAATGATCCTCATGGGCGTGGGTGAGCACGAGGCCCATCAGGTTCTTGCGTTCCTTCTCCAGGAAGGAGATGTCGGGCATGATCAGGTCGATGCCCGGCAGATGCTCCTCGTCGCCGAAGGAGACGCCGAGATCGACCGCCAGCCAAGCGCGCTGGTGGCGGTTGCCGATGCCGTAGATCGACAGGTTCATGCCGATCTCGCCGACGCCGCCGAGCGGCGCAAACACCAGTTCGTCGGGTCTCGCCATCAGGCAGCTCCCACGGAGGCGGCGGAGCCGAAGAACACCTCGCCCGCAGCCACCGGCACGCAGCGGCCTTCGGCGGTGCGGACGATCAGGCAGCCGCTGTCGTCGATGGTGTCAAAAATGCCTTCGAGCGTCATCGTTCCCGTGTGGATCGCCACCCGCTCGCCGAGGCCGGCGGCGCGGGCGAGCCACAGCTTCCGGATCTCGGCAAATCCGCGGCCATTGTCCCAGATGCCGCGGAACTCGACCCAGGCGTCCGAGAGGGCCGAGAACAGCTCCTCCGCGCTGATCTGGACGCCGAGGGCGGCGAGCGACACGGCGGGCGTTGGCGTCCCCTCCGGCGCGGCCACGACGTTGGTGCCCATGCCGGCCACGACAGCGAGGCGGTCGCCGACCGCCTCGGCCTCGAGGCCGATGCCGACGAGCTTCTTGCCGTTCGCCAGCACGTCATTGGGCCATTTCAGGGCGTAGCGGGGACGGCCCTCGCCGAGGCGTAGCGCGGCCTCGAGGCTGACCTTCTCGAGCGCGGCCTCCTCGGCCAGCCCGGCGGCAAACCCGATAGTGGCGGCAACCGCTGGCGCGACGTCCAGGACTTCGAGGACGCTGGCGGCGAGATTGCCCTTCGGCGCGATCCAGGCGCGCTGGCGGCGGCCGCGGCCGGCGGTCTGCTCGGACGTGACGAACCACATCGGGCCGCGCTCGCCAGCGCGGGCGCGCTCGATCGCGTCGCTATTGGTCGAGCCGGTCCGCTCGAAAGCCGCGAGCTTGTAGCCCGCCTGACGTGCGCGAGGACCGAGCGCGAATGCCATCCTAGAACAGCGACTTTGCGGCGGCGGAGGCGACGCTCACCACCGGGCCTGCGAACACGGCGAACAGCAGGTTGAACAGGCCCGCGACCGCCAGCACCGTCCTCACCTCGATGCGCACCGGATCGACCTGGCCGGCCGGCTCGTCGAAATACATCGTCTTGACGATGGCCAGATAATAGTAGGCGCCGACCACGCTGGTCAGCACGCCGATGACGGCGAGCGTGAACAGATTGGCCTTGATGGCGGCGACGAACACGTACCATTTGGCGAAGAAGCCGGCGAGCGGCGGGATGCCGGCGAGCGAGAACAGCAGCATCGCGAACATGAAGGCGAGCAGCGGATTGGTGCGCGACAGGCCAGCGAAATCGCTGATCTGCTCCACGGCCTGGCCGTTGCGCTTCATGGCGAGGATAACCGAGAACGAGCCGAGCGTCATCGCGACGTAGATCACGATGTACATCAGGACGCCCTGCGCGCCTTCGACGGTGCCGGAGGCCAGGCCGACCAGCGCGAAGCCCATGTGGCCGATCGAGGAATAGGCCATCAGGCGCTTGATGTTGGTCTGGCCGATCGCGGCGAAGGAGCCGAGCGCCATCGAGGCGATCGACACGAACACCAGGATCTGCTGCCACTGCGAGACGATGCCGGGGAATGCGGTCAGCGTAACGCGGGTGAAGACGGCGAGCGCGGCCACCTTCGGCGCGGAGGCGAAGAAGGCGGTGACCGGGGTCGGCGCGCCCTCGTAGACGTCGGGCGTCCACATGTGGAACGGCACGGCCGAGACCTTGAAGCAGAGGCCGACGAGCAGGAAGACGAGGCCGAACAGCAGGCCGACATTCGAGACCGTCGCGGCCGCAGCGATGCCGGTGAAGCTGACCGTGCCGGTGAAACCATAAATCAGCGAGGCGCCGTAGAGAAGCATGCCCGAGGACAGCGCGCCCAGGACAAAATACTTCAGGCCGGCTTCGGTCGACTTGGCGTCGTCGCGATTCGCGGCCGCCACGACGTAGAGCGCCAGCGACATCAGTTCGAGGCCGAGATAGAGCGAGATCAGGTCGCCGGCCGAGATCAGCACCATCATCCCGAGGGTCGAGAGCAGCACCAGGATGGCGTATTCGAAGATGCGCCGCGACGGATCGGACAGAAACTCGGTCGACAGCACCAGCGTCACGGCGGAGCCGATCAGGGCCAGGATCTTCATGAAGCGGGCGAAGTCGTCGACGATGAAGCTGCCGCCGAAGGTCACCTGCTTGCCCGCGGGCTGCATGTAGACGAGTGCGCCGACCACGATCAGCAGCACCACCGCCAGCGAGGTGACGGTCTTGGTCGTCCCCTGCCCGCGAAAGGCTCCCAGCATCAGGAGCGCCATCGCGCCGACCGCGAGCACGAGCTCGGGCA
This sequence comes from Bradyrhizobium sp. CCH5-F6, assembly GCF_001556045.1. Classification (GTDB taxonomy): domain Bacteria; phylum Pseudomonadota; class Alphaproteobacteria; order Rhizobiales; family Xanthobacteraceae; genus Bradyrhizobium. Next base: position 58,475 of record NZ_LSIC01000145.1, on the reverse strand, counting down.
GCACCGGCGCCAGTTGATATCCTGCAGTCTCAAAGCTCATGGCGATGTCCTGATCTGCCCGATCACGGGAGCAGTGCGGCGGCCTTCACGGCCGTCACGGCGGTATTGTAATTGTTGACGAGTTGCTGAACCGAGGCGGCCGACATGTCGAGCACCGGCTTCGGATAGACGCCGAACAGGATCGTCAGCGCGATCATCGGGAACAGAATCACGCACTCTCGCAAGGTGAGATCCTTCATATTCGCCAGCGACGGCTTGACCAGCGCGCCGAACACGACCTTGCGGTAGAGCCACAGCGCATAGGCCGCCGACAGGATCACGCCGAAGCTGGCGAAGAACGCGGTCGGGATCGAGACCTTGAAGGTGCCGATCAGCGTCATGAACTCGCCGACGAAGCCGCTGGTGCCGGGCAGGCCCACATTGGCCATGGTGAAGACCATGAAGGTCATCGCGTAGAGCGGCATCCGGTTGACGAGGCCGCCATAGGCCGCGATCTCGCGGGTATGCAGGCGGTCGTAGACGACGCCGACGCAGAGGAAGAGTGCGCCGGAGACGATGCCGTGCGAGATCATCTGGAACACGCCGCCGGCGACGCCCTGCATGGTGCCGGCGAAGATGCCCATGGTGACGAAGCCCATATGCGCCACTGACGAGTACGCGATCAGCTTCTTCATGTCCTCCTGCATCAACGCCACCAGCGAGGTGTAGATGATGGCGATGGCCGAGAGCGTGAAGACCAGCGGGGCGAAGTCGTGCGAGGCCAGCGGGAACATCGGCAGCGAGAAGCGCAGGAAGCCGTAGCCGCCCATCTTCAGGAGGATCGCGGCAAGGACCACGGACCCCGCGGTCGGCGCCTCGACGTGCGCATCGGGCAACCAGGTGTGCACCGGCCACATCGGCATCTTCACCGCGAAGGAGGCGAAGAAGGCCAGCCACGCCCAGGTCTGCAGGGACCGCGGCACGGCGGTGTGCATCAGGGTCGGGATATCAGTGGTGCCGCCGTTCCAGTACAGCGCCATGATGGCGAGCAGCATCAGGACCGAGCCGAGCAGCGTGTAGAGGAAGAACTTGAAGGACGCATAGACCCGGCGCGGCCCGCCCCAGACGCCGATGATCAGGAACATCGGGATCAGGCCGCCTTCGAAGAACAGGTAGAACAGCACGAGATCGAGCGCCGAGAAGGTGCCGATCATCAGCGTTTCCAGGATCAGGAACGCCATCATGTATTCGCGGACGCGGTTGGTGATCGCCTTCCAGCTCGCGATGATGCAGAACGGCATCACGGCGGTGGTGAGGATCACGAGCGGCAGCGAGATGCCGTCGACGCCCATGTGATAGGTGATGCCGGTCGCGAGCCAGTTCGCCTTCTCGACGAACTGGAAGTCGGGGTTCGATGGGTCGAAGCGCATGACCAGGATCACCGACACCGCGAAGGTGATCAGCGTGGTCCAGAGCGCGATCCAGCGCGAGTTGCGCCTGGCCGCCTCGTCATCGCCGCGGCTGAGATAGACGATCAGCGCGCCGACCAGCGGCAGGAAGGTCGTGACCGAAAGAATGGGCCAGGTCGTCATTTACTGGCCTCCAAAGCCGAACATGAACCAGGTGATCAGGCCGGCGGCGCCGATCAGCATGGCGAATGCGTAGTGATAGAGATAGCCGGTCTGTATCTTCACGACGTTGCGGGTGACGTCCAGCACGCGGGCCGAGACGCCGTCGGGGCCGAAGCCGTCGATGACGAAGCCGTCGCCCTTCTTCCAGAGCTGATAGCCGAGCCACTTCGCCGGACGGACGAAGATGACGTCGTAGAGCTCGTCGAAGTACCATTTGTTGAGCAGGAACTTGTACAGCATCGGCTGCGTGTTCGCGAGCTCGACCGGCAAATAGGGCCGGCGGATGTAGAACAGGTAGGACACCAGGAAGCCGAGCACCATCATCACCGTCGGCAGGAAGGCGATAGCCTGCGGGATGTGATGCATCTCCTCGATGATGTGCGGGTTCATCTTCAGGGACTCGCGGAAGAACTCCTCGATGCCGTGGCCGGCGAACAGCTCCTTGAACGGCAGACCCGCCACGAACGAGCCGATGGCGAGCACGCCGATCGGGATCAGCATCCAGATCGGGGCCTCGTGCGCGGCCTCGTAGTGATGCTCGTCATGAGGCTCGCCGTGGAACGTCTTGAAGATCAGGCGCCAGGAGTAGAACGAGGTCAGGCCCGCGGCGACGACCGTCATCAGGAAGCCGTAGACCCCGAACGGATTGTGCGAGGCGTAGGCCGCTTCGATGATCGCGTCCTTGGAGAAGTAGCCGGCGGTGAGCGGGAAGCCGGTCAGCGCCAGCGTGCCGACCACCATCACCGCATAGGTGTAGGGGATCTTCTTCCAGAGGCCGCCCATGTTGCGGATGTCCTGCTCGTGGTGCATCGCGTAGATCACCGAGCCGCTCCCCAAGAACAGCAGCGCCTTGAAGAAGGCATGCGTGAACAGGTGGAACATGCCGACCGAGTAGGCCCCTGCCCCCATCGCCACGAACATGTAGCCGAGCTGCGAACAGGTCGAGTACGCGACGATGCGTTTGATGTCGTTCTGGACGAGGCCGATGGTCGCGGCGAAGAACGCCGTGGTGGCGCCGAAGAACATCACGACGGCCTGCGCATTCGGAGCGAGCTCGAACAGCGGCGACAGGCGCGCCACCATGAAGACGCCGGCGGTGACCATGGTCGCGGCGTGGATCAGCGCGGAGACCGGGGTCGGGCCTTCCATCGCGTCCGGCAACCAGGTGTGCAGCAGGAACTGCGCCGACTTGCCCATCGCGCCCATGAACAGGAGGAGACAGGTCAGGGTCAGCGCGTCGGCGTGCCAGCCGAGGAAATTGATGGTCTTGCCGGTGAGGCTGGGCGCCGCATGGAAGATGGTCTCGAAATCGGTCGAGCCGGCCAGCATGAAGATCGCGAAGATGCCGAGCGCAAAGCCGAAATCGCCGACGCGGTTGACCACGAAGGCCTTGATCGCCGCCGCGTTCGCCGACGGCTTCTGGTACCAGAAGCCGATCAGGAGGTAGCTCGCCAGACCCACGCCTTCCCAGCCGAAGAACAGCTGGACGAGGTTGTCCGCGGTCACGAGCATCAGCATGGCGAAGGTGAACAGGCTGAGATAGCCGAAGAAGCGCGGCCGGTTCGGATCCTCGTCCATATAGCCGATGGAATAGAGGTGCACGAGCGAGGACACGGTCGTGACCACCACCAGCATCACGGCGGTGAGCGTGTCGACGCGCAGCGTCCACCATACCTGGAGGTCGCCGGAGAAGATCCAGGGCAGCAGCTGGATCCTGTAGTCGTGATGCATGAAGCCGACGTCGACCAGCGTCATCCAGGACAGTGCCGCCGAGACGAACAGCAGCGCCGTCGTGATCAGCTCGGCCGCGCGCGAACCGGCCGCGGGCGGCTCGGTCGGACCATGGCCGTGGTCGTCGTGACCGTGTTCATCGTGGTCATGGGCGTCATGGGCCGTCGAGGCATGGGCGCCGTGGCCATGATCGCCATGATGCTCGACCTCGTCGCCCGAGGGGTTGCGGGCATGCGCGCCGAACAGCGCGATCAAGCCGGCCAGAATGGCGCCGAGCAGAGGCAGGAAAACGATTGCCTGAACCATTTGAGAGCTCAGCCCTTCATCAGATTGACGTCCTCAACCGCGATCGAGCCGCGGTTGCGGAAATAGACCACCAGGATGGCGAGACCGATCGCGGCTTCAGCGGCCGCAACCGTCAGCACCAGCAGCGCGAAGACCTGGCCGACGATGTCGCCGAGGAAGGTCGAGAACGCGACGAGGTTGATGTTGACCGAGAGCAGGATCAGCTCGATCGACATCAGGATGACGATGATGTTCTTGCGGTTCAGGAAGATGCCGAGAATCCCGAGCGTGAACAGGATCGCGCCGACCGCCAGATAATGTCCGAGCCCGATCGTCATTTCACCCACTCCGCCGCGTCGGCATCCGAGAGCCCCTGCCCCGGCGCCACCTTGCGCATCGCCATCGCCATCTCGGGCGTGCGCGCGTTCTGAACGTTGATGTCCTGCCGCTTCACGCTCGCCTTGTGGCGCAGCGTCAGCACGATGGCGCCGATCATGGCGACCAGGAGCACCATGCCGGAGAGCTGGAAGTAGTGGATGTACTTCGTATAGAGCACGAGGCCGAGCGCCTCGGTGTTGCTGACATTGGCCGGGATCGCCGCCGTGATCGTCTTGGAGACGCCGGGGTTGATGACCCAGAAGCCGACGGTGAGCAGCAGCTCGAACAGGAAGATGCCGCCGATCACGAGGCCGACCGGCAGGTATTCGATGAAGCCCTCGCGCAGCTCGAGGAAGTCGACGTCGAGCATCATGATCACGAACAGGAACAGCACCGCGACCGCGCCGACATAGACGACGATCAGCATCATGCCGAGGAATTCGGCGCCCATCAGCACGAACAGGCCGGAGGCGTTGACGAAGGCCAGGATCAGGTACAGCACGGAGTGCACGGGATTGCGTGAGACAATCACCATCACCGCCGAGGCGACGCAGACGCCGGCGAACAGATAGAAGAACAGCGCGGGAAGGATCATGCCCTCACCTCACCGGTACGGCGCGTCGAGCTCGATCGCTTTCGCGATCTCGCGTTCCCAGCGATCGCCGTTGGCGAGCAGCTTGGCCTTGTCATAGAACAGTTCCTCGCGGGTCTCGGTCGCGAACTCGAAGTTCGGGCCTTCGACGATGGCGTCCACAGGACAGGCCTCCTGGCAGAGGCCGCAATAGATGCACTTCACCATGTCGATGTCGTAGCGCACCGTGCGGCGGGTGCCGTCGTTGCGGCGCGGGCCGGCCTCGATGGTGATGGCCTGCGCCGGGCAGACGGCCTCGCACAGCTTGCAGGCGATGCAGCGTTCCTCGCCGTTCGGATAGCGGCGCAGCGCGTGCTCTCCGCGGAAGCGCGGCGAGATCGGGCCCTTCTCGAACGGATAGTTCAGCGTCGGCTTCGGCTGGAAGAAATAGCGCATGGCGAGGAAGAACGCCGAGACGAATTCCGACAGCAGAAGCGAGCGTGCAGTGGCGTTGATGTTGATACCCATGACGGCCCTCACTTCGGCGCGATGCCGGCGAAATGCAGCACGCCGGCCACCACGATCACCATCGCCAGCGACAGCGGCAGGAACACCTTCCAGCCGAGGCGCATCAGTTGATCGTAGCGGTAGCGGGGCACAATCGCCTTCGCCATCGCGAACAGGAAGAACATGAAGAACAGCTTCAGCGAGAACCAGATGATCCCCGGCACCCAGTTGAAGGGCGGCAGGTCCACCGGCGGCAGCCAGCCCCCGAGGAACAGGATCGTCGCCATCGCGCACATCGTGACGATCGCGACATACTCGCCGAGCATGAACAGCAGATACGGGGTCGAGCCGTATTCGACCATGAAGCCGGCCACGAGCTCGGATTCGGCTTCGACGAGGTCGAAGGGCGGACGGTTGGTCTCCGCCAGCGCCGAGACGTAGAATACCACGAACATCGGGAACAGCGGCCAGACGTACCAGTTCAGGATCGTGAGCTGCGGCAGACCGATCAGGCTGGCGAGGCCGCGCGTGTGCTGGGCCTCGACCACGGCCGTGAGGTTCAGCGTGCCGGCGCAGAGCAGCACCGTGATGATGACGAAGCCGATCGAGACCTCGTAGGACACCATCTGCGCCGCCGAACGCAGCGCGGCCAGGAACGGATATTTCGAGTTTGACGACCAGCCGGCCATGATGATGCCGTAGATCGACAGCGACGAGATCGCGAAGATGAAGAGGATGCCGACATTGATGTCGGCGATCACCCAGCCGAGATTGGTCGGGATCACCGCCCAGGCGGCAAGCGCGAGCACACACGACACCAGCGGCGCCAGCAGGAACACGCCCTTGTTGGCGCCGGCCGGAATGATCGGCTCCTTCAGCACGAACTTCAAAAGGTCCGCGAAGGATTGCAGCAGGCCCCACGGGCCGACCACGTTCGGACCGCGACGGATCTGCACCGCCGCCCAGATCTTGCGGTCGGCGAGCAGGATGTAGGCGATCGCGACCAGGAGGACGACGAGCACCAGGACGCTCTGCGCGACCATGATGATCAGCGGCCAGAGGAACCCGGTCCAGAATGCGCTTTCGAAGAATTCCATCAGATCACGCTCACTCCGCTGCGGTCAGCATGTGCCCGGAGGCGAGGCGCGAGCATTCCGCCATCACGGCAGACGCACGCGCGATTGGGTTGGTCAGGTAGAAGTCCTCGATCAGAGGCTTGAACGGGGCCTTCTCCGGCGCGCCGCCCTTCCCTGCGAGCTTCCTGATCTGGTCGGCGGTGCCGGCCTCGATCTGGTCGAGACGCATCAGATGCGGCACGGCCTTGAAGATCGCTTGGCGCAGAGCCGCAAGCGAGTCGTAGCCGAGCTTCTTGCCCAGCGATTCCGACAGCGCGCGGATGATCGCCCAGTCTTCGCGGGCTTCGCCCGGCGGGAACGCGGCGCGGCCGGTCATCTGCACGCGGCCCTCGGTGTTGACGTAAATCGCGGACTTCTCGGTGTAGGCGGCTGCCGGCAGGATGACGTCGGCGCGGTGCGCGCCGCGGTCGCCATGGGTGCCGATATAGACCACGAAGGTGCCGTCCGGCGCCTTGATTTCGTCGGCCCCGAGCAGGAACAGGAGGTCCAGCGTGCCGAACGTGGTCATCTGCGCGGCGTTGAGCCCGCCCGCCGTGGCGGAGAAGCCGACGTCGAGCGCACCGACGCGCGAGGCGGTCTCGTGCAGCACGCCAAAACCGTTCCAGCCTTCCTTCACCGCGCCGACGTCGAGCGCGAGCTTGGCTGCGACCGCCAGAACCGCCGCGCCGTCGTGACGCGAGGCGGCGCCCCCGCCGACCAGGATGATCGGGTGCTTGGCGTTCTTCAGCACGTCCATGAAGGAGTGCTTGCCGGCCGCGAGCTCGCCGAGCGTGTCGGTGCCCGCGCCGAGATGGTCGTAATCGTAGGTGAGATCGGCCTTGGCGCCGATCACGCCGACCTTGAAGTCGCCGGCGCGCCAGCGCTTGCGGATGCGGGCGTTGAACACGGCCGCTTCCTTGCGCGGATTGGCGCCGATGATGAGCAGCGCGTCGGCCTGCTCGATGCCGGCGAGCGTCGGATTGAAGATGTAGGAGCCGCGGCCGAGCGCCGGATCGAAGGCATCGCCGCCCTGCACCGCCAGATTGGCAGAGCCAAACTTGGCCAGCAGATCCTTCAGCGCGAACATCTCCTCGACGCCGGCGAGATCGCCGGCGATCGCGCCGATGCGCTTGCCGTCGGTGCGCGCGGCCTTGGAAGCGATGGCAGCGAAGGCCTCGGGCCAGCTCGCCGCGCGCAGCTTGCCGGCTTCGCGGATATAGGGACGGTCGAGGCGCTGGGTGCGCAGGCCGTCGACGATGTGGCGGGTCTTGTCGGAGATCCACTCCTCGTTCACGGCCTCATTGATGCGCGGCAGGATACGCATCACCTCGCGGCCGCGGGTGTCGACGCGGATGGCCGATCCCAGGCCGTCCATCACGTCGATCGACTGGGTCTTGCCGAGCTCCCAGGGGCGCGCAGCGAAGGCATAGGGCTTCGAGGTCAGCGCGCCGACCGGGCAGATGTCGACGAGGTTGCCCTGCAATTCCGACGTCAGCGCATGCTCGAGATAGGTCGTGATCTCCATGTCCTCGCCGCGGCCGGTGGCGCCCATCTCGGGCGCGCCGGCGACTTCCGCCGAGAAGCGGACGCAGCGCGTGCACTGGATGCAGCGGTTCATCGAGGTCTTGACCAGCGCGCCGAGATATTTGTCCTCGACCGCGCGCTTGTTCTCGGCGAAGCGGCTGGTGTCGACACCATAGCCCATCGCCTGGTCCTGCAGGTCGCACTCGCCGCCCTGGTCGCAGATCGGGCAATCCAGCGGATGGTTGATGAGAAGGAATTCCATCACGCCTTCGCGTGCCTTCTTCACCATCGGCGAACGGGTCGATATCTCCGGAGGCTCACCCTTCGGGCCCGGACGGCAGTCGCGCACGCCCCATGCGCAGCTCGCGACCGGCTTCGGGCCGCCCTTCACCTCGACGAGGCACATCCGGCAATTGCCGGCGATCGACAGCCGCTCATGATAGCAGAAGCGCGGGATCTCGGCGCCGGCCGCTTCGCACGCCTGAAGCAGCGTGTACTCGGCGGGGACATCGATCTCTTTGCCGTCGATGATGAGCTTGGTCATGTCTCTTACTCCGCCGCGACCATGTTCACGGGATCGCGGACGCCGATATCGTCGATGTCGGCCTTATGCGAATACTGGTCGATGCGCGCTTCGATCTCGTGACGGAAATGCGTGATCAGGCCCTGGATCGGCCATGCGGCTGCGTCGCCGAGCGCGCAGATGGTGTGGCCTTCGACCTGCTTCGTCACCTCGAGCAGCATGTCAATCTCGCGCTTGTGGGCGCGGCCTTCGGCCATGCGAGTGAGTACGCGCCACATCCAGCCGGTGCCCTCGCGGCAGGGCGTGCACTGGCCGCAGCTCTCATGCTTGTAGAAATAGGAGATGCGGGCAATCGCGCGGATCAGGTCGGTGGACTTGTCCATCACGATCACGGCGGCGGTGCCGAGGCCCGAGCGCAGCTTGCTCAAAGAGTCGAAATCCATCGGCGTGTCGATGATCTGCTCGGCCGGCACCATGCGCACCGACGAGCCGCCGGGGATCACGGCCTTGAGATTGTCCCAGCCGCCGCGAATGCCGCCGCAATGCTTCTCGACCAGTTCCCGGAACGGGATGCCCATGGCCTCTTCGACGTTGCAGGGACGCTCGACATGGCCGGAGATGCAGAACAGCTTGGTGCCGACATTGTTCGGACGGCCGATGCCGGCGAACCAGGCTGCGCCGCGGCGCAGGATGTCCGGCGCGACCGCGATGGACTCGACATTGTTGACGGTGGTCGGACAGCCGAACAAGCCGACATTGGCCGGGAACGGCGGCTTCAAACGCGGCTGGCCCTTCTTGCCTTCCAGGCTTTCGAGCAGCGCGGTCTCCTCGCCGCAGATATAGGCGCCGGCGCCGTGGGCGACGTAGATGTCGAACGGCCAGCCATTGACGTTGTCCTTGCCGACCAGCTTGGCGTCATAGGCCTGATCGATCGCGGCCTGGAGATGCTCGCGCTCGCGAATGAACTCGCCGCGGACGTAGATGTAGCAGGTGTGCGCGTTCATCGCGCAGCTAGCGATCAGGCAGCCCTCGATCAACAGATGCGGATCGTGCCGCATGATCTCGCGATCCTTGCAGGTCCCGGGCTCGGACTCGTCGGCGTTGACGACGAGGTAGCTCGGCCGGCCGTCGGTCGATTCCTTCGGCATGAAGGACCATTTCAGGCCGGTCGGGAAGCCGGCGCCGCCACGGCCGCGCAGGCCCGAGGCCTTCATCTCGTTGATGATCCAGTCGCGGCCCTTGTCGATGATGTTCTTGGTACCGTCCCAGGCGCCGCGGCGCCGCGCACCCTCGAGCCCCCAATCGTGGAGGCCGTAGAGGTTCTTGAAGATGCGGTCCTTGTCCTCGAGCATGTCAGTGCTTTCCGATCAACGAATGGACTGCTTGTAGGCAAGTCCGGCGGCGCAGGCAGCGAAGAACAGCGCCCAGAGCAGACTGGTCTCCTGAGACGCGTTCATGAAGAAACGCTGCAGCAGGAACATGAAGGTAGCCGCGACCGCGGCGTGCATGGCGACGAAGCCCCATTTCTTCACGGCCGCGGTCCCTCCGTTTGCGATGAGATCACGCATCATGTGACCTCCTTCAGCGTGGTCGGCCCGGTGATCGGCGCCGAGAACTGGCGGCCGTTCTGCGGGCCCGGCTTGGGCGGATTGCCCGAAGCGAAACCGTCGAGCACCTTGCCAAAGCTCTCCTTGGTCAGGTCCTCATAGGTATCCTTGCCGATCATGACCATCGGCGCGTTCACGCAGGCGCCCAGGCACTCCACCTCTTCCCAGCTGAAATTGCCGTCCTTGGAGAGATGGAAAGGCTCGTGATGGATGCGGTGCTCGCAGACGTGGATCAGATCCTCGGCGCCGCGCAGCCGGCACGGCGTGGTGCCGCAGACCTGGACGTGGGCCTTCTTGCCGACGGGGGCGAGCTGGAACATCGTGTAGAAGGTCGCGACTTCCAGCACACGGATATAGGGCATGTCGAGCATGTCGGCGATGACGCGGATCGCGGCTTCCGAGACCCAGCCGTCGTTCTGCTCCTGCGCCCGCCAGAGAATGGCGATGACGGCGGACGCCTGGCGGCCGGCCGGATATTTCGCGATCTGCTGACGCGCGAATGCGAGGTTCTCGTCCGTGAACGCAAAGCTCGCGGGCTGGACTTCCTTCGGTGCTAATCGGCGAACGGACATCTCTTCAATCTCTCACTGCATGCGGCGCACGGGCTTCGCACTCAAGTTCTTGGCATTCATGGCTTCGATCCTGTCCTGCCAGAATGCGCTCGCGGTGCCGAAAACGTTGTAGCCGACGTGGGTCGAGACCTTGATGCGGTCGAGGATCGACAGCTCGGTCACGGTTTCCATCCGATTGCTGCGCGGATCGAACACGATCAGCTTCAGCGGGGTCTGTTCGAGGATGTAGCGCGAGACGGCATGAGAGCGGTCGCTGCCGTGCTCCTCGCACATGATGACGCTGTCGGCCTGGAGCAGCCGCGCGCCGCCCTTGATCGCCTCGATCTCGACGCCCTCGACGTCGAGCTTGATCAGATATTTGCCGGTGCCGGCGATCTTGCCGTCGTCGATGAGGTTGTCGAGCGCGATCACGGGCACTTCTTCGCCTCCCGCCGACGGATCGCCGGCGATGCTGAAGGCCTCGTGCTTGGTGCCCGAGAGCCGCGCGGTGCCGCGGGCCGCGCCGATGGCGCATTTCATGGTCTCGAAGCGATTGCCGTTGACGCGCGCATTGTTGGCGAGCTTCGGATAGTTCTGCCCCGACGGCTCGATCGCGATCGCCTTGTGCGCGCCGAACGGCTTGCTCGACACCAGCACCGACCAGTAGCCGTAGTTGGCCCCGCAATCGAGCAGCGTGTAGTCGACATCGATGGAGTCGGCGAACAGCAGCTCGAGCTCGTCCTCGTAATTGTAGGAGCGGTTGAGCAGCTTGCTCCAGTAACCGTCGCCGTAAGGGAATTCGAACACGGCGTCGGGATTGAGCCTGATCGCGATATTGCGCTCCGGCAGCGTCTTGCGCAGCAGATTGGCGCAGGCGATGTAGCCCATGTGCGAGAAGTGCGAGGAGATCTTCGATCCCGTCACCAGCGCCAAGGCAGCCGTCCGCTCCCACAGGTTGGCCCCTTCAAGGGCCCCCGAGGCGCGGTCGAACTGGATTGGCGCCTGCTGGCCCATCACCTATCGACCTCTCCGAACACGATGTCGAGCGAGCCGAGGATCGCCGAGACGTCGGCGAGCAGATGGCCGCGGCAGATGTGATCCATGGCCTGCAAATGCGCAAAGCCCGGCGCGCGGATCTTGCACTTGTAGGGCTTGTTGGTGCCGTCGGCGACGAGATAGACACCGAACTCGCCCTTGGGCGCCTCGACCGCGACATAGACCTCGCCGGCCGGTACGTGGACGCCTTCGGTGTAGAGCTTGAAGTGGTGGATCAGCGCTTCCATCGAGCGCTTCATCTCGCCACGCCGCGGCGGCGCGACCTTGTTGTCCTCGACGACGACGGGACCCTTGCCCTCAGGCGCGTTCAGCTTCTGGATGCACTGCTTCATGATGCGCACCGACTGGCGCATCTCTTCCATGCGGATCAAGTAGCGGTCGTAGCAGTCGCCGTTCTTGCCGATCGGAATGTCGAAATCCATCTCGGCGTAGCACTCGTAAGGCTGCGACTTGCGCAGGTCCCAGGCCGCGCCCGAGCCGCGCACCATCACGCCGGAGAAGCCCCACTCCCAGGCCTCCTTCAGCGACACCACGCCGATGTCGACGTTGCGTTGCTTGAAGATGCGGTTGGCGGTGAGCAGGCGGTCGAGGTCGTCGACCACTTTGAGGAACGGATCGCACCAAGCCTCGATGTCGTCGACCAGCTTCTGCGGCAGGTCCTGATGCACGCCGCCGATGCGGAAGAAAGCAGCGTGCATGCGGCTGCCCGAGGCGCGCTCGTAGAACACCATCAGCTTCTCGCGCTCCTCGAAGCCCCACAGCGGCGGGGTCAGCGCGCCGACGTCCATCGCCTGCGTGGTGACGTTGAGCAGATGCGACAGGATGCGGCCGATCTCGCAATAGAGCACGCGGATCAGCTGGCCGCGGCGCGGCACCTCGATGCCGAGCAGCTTCTCGGCCGCGAGGCAGAAGGCGTGCTCCTGGTTCATCGGCGCGACGTAGTCGAGCCGGTCGAAATACGGGATCGCCTGGAGATAGGTCTTCTGCTCGATCAGCTTTTCGGTGCCGCGATGAAGCAGGCCGATATGGGGATCGACGCGGGCCACGATCTCACCGTCCAGCTCCAGCACGAGGCGCAGAACACCGTGCGCCGCAGGATGCTGCGGACCGAAGTTGATGGTAAAGTTGCGAAGCTGTTCGGGTTGCTCGTTCATGATCAGACCTTCGGCCCTGCTTTTTCATCGCCCGGAAGGACCGGATAGTCGGCCCCCTCCCACGGCGACAAAAAGTCGAACTTGCGGAATTCCTGGTTGAGCCGCACCGGCTCGTACACCACCCGCTTCTCCTGGTCGTCGTAGCGGACCTCGACGAAGCCGGTGGTCGGAAAGTCCTTGCGCAGCGGATGGCCCTCGAAGCCGTAGTCGGTGAGGATGCGGCGCATGTCGGGATGGCCGACGAAGAACACGCCGTAGAGGTCGTAAGCCTCGCGCTCGAACCAGTCGGCACCGGGGAATACGTCGATGAGCGAGGGCACCTGCGTGGTCTCGTCAGCCTGGGCCCTCAGGCGGATTCGCGCGTTCAGGGTCGGCGACAGGAAATGGTAGATCACGTCGAAGCGCTTGTCGCGATCGGGATAGTCCACCGCCGTGATGTCAGTGATGTTGACGAAACGGCAGTTTGGGTCATCTCGGAGGTACTTGACCACCTCAACGATCTTGCCGGCCTCGACATCCACGGTGAGCTGGTTGAAGGCGACGGCATGACCGGTCGCGGCGCCCGGAAGCGCGCTAACGATCGTCTGCCCCAGGGCGTCGAGCTTGGCGTCGTCCATGACGTAAAACCTTAGCGTTCGATGGTGCCGGTGCGGCGGATCTTCTTCTGCAGCAGCAGCACGCCGTAGAGCAGCGCTTCCGCGGTGGGCGGGCAGCCCGGCACGTAGATGTCGATCGGCACGATGCGGTCGCAGCCGCGCACGACCGAATAGGAATAGTGATAATAGCCGCCGCCATTGGCGCAGGAGCCCATCGAGATGACGTAGCGCGGCTCCGGCATCTGGTCGTAGACCTTGCGCAAGGCCGGCGCCATCTTGTTGGTCAGCGTACCGGCGACGATCATCACGTCGGACTGGCGCGGCGAGGCGCGCGGCGCGAAGCCGAAGCGCTCGACGTCGTAGCGCGGCATCGACACCTGCATCATCTCGACGGCGCAGCAGGCGAGACCGAAGGTCATCCACATCAGGGAGCCGGTGCGCGCCCAGGTGATGAGGTCGTCGGTCGCGGCCACGAAGAAGCCCTTGTCGGACAGCTCGGAATTGACCTCGAGAAAGAACGGATCATTGGCCCCGACGGGCTTGCCCGTCGACGGATCCAGGATGCCCTTCGGGGCCGGCGCCACGACCGGACCCGCGGACGATGCAGGGGTCAATCCCATTCGAGTGCTCCCTTCTTCCATTCATAGGCGAACCCGACCGTCAGCACGGCGAGGAACACCAGCATGGACCAGAAGCCGGTCGCGCCAAGCTTTCCGAACGCCACCGCCCAGGGGAACAGGAACGCCACCTCGAGGTCGAAGATGATGAAGAGGATGGCGACCAGATAGAAGCGGACGTCGAACTTCATGCGGGCGTCGTCGAAGGCGTTGAAACCGCACTCGTACGCCGACAGCTTTTCCGGGTCGGGCTGCTGAAACGCCACGATGAAGGGCGCGATCAACAGCACGAGGCCGATGAGGCCGGCCACCCCAATAAAGACGACGAGTGGAAGATAGTTCTGAAGAATGCCGCTCATTGACGAGCCCTTTTTCCCGCAGCCTCGGGACAGCCACGGATTCGTCCGATTTGGAATTATTCTGAGCCTTAGCGCAGTGCACCAATGGGCGCAAGACACGCTCTTTTTAGGCCCTTTGCCGCTCCCAGAACGGTCGAAATCCCGGAATCACCCCGCGGCTGGTATGGAGCAGATCGCCTGCCCCAGCAAGGGCGGTCACGGTTTTGCAGGTCGGCAGTTCTGAGATTGCGGCGCTGGGGCCGCGGCAGCTATTTGCCGAGCGCTGACCAAGCTAAATGTTCGGTTTCTTGGTGCGGTAGCGCACGCTGAACCCCGGCAATGACCGCCACAGGGCGCTCTCCCTCCTTCCAGCGGCATACGCCGACCACGATCAGGGCTTGCAGCGAAGGAAAGCCATCCACAGCTGCCAGCGATCGGAAGAGCCATGCGTCACGACGAGGCCGGGTCTCTCCTGGCGAATGCGTCGGCAGGCGCGCTATCCCGGCCCGGCCGCGAGCGCGGCGGCGGCGACCTGGTCGGTCGCTCGCGCCGCGCTCGGATGAGCTTCGGGCTGGGGGGCATAGCCCGCAGGCTCATCGATCTCCTGACGGAAGATCGGCAATCGGACGGCCGGGCGGAGCAGAAGGACGATCGCGATCAGCCGGTCTCGGAGCCTGCCGCCACGACATCCTGCCCTCGCCTCACCTCACCATTTGTAGGAGACGCTGGCGGTCACACGCCGGCGGTCGCCGTAGAAGCAGGAGGAGGCTGACGCGCAGCTTGCGACGTAGATCTTGTCGGTCACGTTGATCACGTTCAGCGCCGTCCGCCAATTCTGCCATTCGTAATGGAGCGCGAGATCGCCGAGCACGACCGCGGGAACCTCGAGCGTATTGGCTGTGTCCGCCCAGGACGAGCCGATGTAGCGCACACCGCCGCCGAAGCCGAACCCTGCGAGCGGCCCGTCCCTGAAGGTGTAGTCGGCCCAGCCCGACACCAGGAGTTCGGGCGTGTTGGTTGGCGTCTTGCCGACGAGGGTCGGATCGAGATCCTTGCTCACAAAGAGGTTATAGGACGTGAAGGAGCCGATGAACTTCAGCTCCTTGGTGGCATTGGCCACCGCTTCGAGCTCGATGCCGCGCGAGGTCACCTCGCCGGTCTGATTTTGCAGAACCGGAACGCTGCCCGGCAATGTGGTCGCGACGTTCTGACGGACCAGATCGAAAGCCGAGACGGTGAAATAGCCGTCGAAGCCTCTCGGCGCGACCTTCACGCCGATTTCGGCCTGCTTGCCCGTCTCCGGCAGGAACAGCTGGTTCTGGGCGTTGAGGCCGATGATCGGATTGTAGCTCGTCGAATAGGAGACGTAGGGCGCGATGCCATTGTCGAAATTATAGATCAGCCCCGCGCGGCCGCTGAACTTGCTGTCCTCTCGGCTGCCAACCAAGGCGCCGGTGTCGCGGGCTTCCTGCGTCGTCTCGACCCAGTCATTGCGGCCGCTCAGCACCAGCGTGAAGTTGCCGAGCTTCATCTGGTCCTGAAGGTAAGTGCCGGCCTGCTTCTGCGTGATCAGGAAGTTCCGGAACGGAGCGCTCGGTAGCGCAACCTCGGACGCCCCGTAGGCCGGATTGAAGACGTTGATCGAGGAGACGCCGAACCCGAAGGCTTGGTAATCGTCGATCTGATGGCCTTTCAGGTCGACCCCGAACAGCATCGTGTGCCTGACCGGGCCTGTGTCGAACCGATACTCGAGCTGGTTGTCGAGATTGGCCTGGTTGGCGGTGTTCTTCGCGTACCAATTGTAGCGATTGAGAGTGGCCGTGTTGATGTTGGCCCAATCGTTGCCGACATAGCCGCGATAGGTGATGTCGACATGCGCAAAGCGCGCATTCTGACGGAACGTCAGATCGTCGGTGAGGTTGCGCGAAAACTGGTAGCCGAGCATCTCCTGCTCGCGCGTGAACTTGTCGACGCTGGGATCGCCGACGAAGAAGCTGGTCGGAATCTTGCCGAACGGCGCGTTGGTCACCGTGCCCTGGTAAGGCAGGAAGTTGATGCCGCGGGTGTCCTGCTTCGAGGCCGAGGCCAGCACCGTCAAGGTCGTGTCGGCATCCGGCTTCCAGGTAACCGAGGGCGCGATGAAGTAGTTGTTGTCGGGCGTGAAGTCGACCTGCGTGCCGCCGTTCTGCACCTGGCCGACGACGCGGGCGAACAGCTTGCCGTTCTCGGGGCTCGTCGCGACCGGTCCGCCGAAATCGAAGCTGACATAGGCATTGCCGAAATTGTTGACGCCGGTCTCAATGTAGCGGATGGGCTCGGCAGGCGGCATCTTGCTGATGACGTTGACGATGCCGCTCGGGCTCGATCCGCCATACAGCACGGCAGACGGACCGCGCAGCACCTCGACGCGCTCCATGTTGGGCGTCTGCAGCTTCCAGCTCGCATAGGAGGTGTAGAACAGCTGCATGCCGTCGAGGAAAAGCCCGATGTCCTCGGACTTGAAGCCGCGGATCAGCCACCAGTCGTTGCGGGTGTCCGTGCCGAACGTTCCGGCCCGCACGCCGGCGGTGTAGCGCAGGACCTCGTCGAGCTTGTTCGGCTTCTGGTCGCGGATCTGCTCGGCACCGATCACCGACACAGACTGCGGCGTCTCCATGATGGGCGTGTTGGTCTTGGTGCCCGACGAGCTGCGGCCGGCGACGTAGCCGTTCACCGGACCGCGCGGCGTCTCGACGAAGCCGACATTGCGCTGCGGCTGCGGCCGGTTCCTGCTGGCGGCCTGCTCGGCGGACCGGGGCGCGCGGCGCTGAGGAGCCGCCGCGGCCCGGCGGCGCACTTCCGGTGCCGTGACCGTCACCGACGGAATGTTCTGAGCGCCACCTTGCGCGGAGGATTGTGCAAGCGATGCCTGAGGCATCAAGACCCAAGCGGATGCGGTCGCCAACACGGCCGACCGCAGCATTCCAAGACTGTTCAACGCGCCACCCCGAAGCTGCATGTTCGATGCGCGATGCCGCCTGTCCCGAAACGGCATGCGCTTTCGATGACGCTTATGTGAGGGTGCGCGATTTCCCTAATTGAAAGCTTCTTAGAAAGGCTCTTAGAAATCCTGCAATGTTCCCGCGCGATGCAGCGAGATCAACGTCCCGCAGCGGCGTGCGGATTTCCGGATTTTTGAATCTGCTCACGCGACAGGGGATCGGCGAACGCGCGGCCCGTCGTGACCGCGACGGCCGCCGCGACGTGCTGCTTGTCCAGGTCGGCCGCCCGACCCGGCTGACGTCGGCGAGGGAACTTAGGCAGCCGCTTCAGCCCCCCGGACGAAACCCGCCAAACGAGGAGATGAAACCATTTTGCGGAACCCGCGAAACCATCCGGAAACAGATGGTCCTTAAGACAAGGCCCATAGACGGCGGCCAAGCCCGTCGGGAGGCTCAGATGAACCACTCAATTCACTCTGCTGATCGAGCGACCCACCTCAAGATCGTGGTGGTGGCGCTGGTGGCCGGCATCGCGGTGGCCGGCTTCGGGATCGCAGCCCGTACCAATGCCGATTACAGCCAGACGGCTCAGTCCACCCCCGTGATCAAGGCCGGAAAGCCGGTGGCCGTGACCAGTGCGGGCACCTCGGCGATCCGCTGACACGTCCCCTCCGGGCTGACCAATGGCCGCCTCCGGGCGGCCGTTTTGTTTTCCAGCGCAATACTTAAGCCTAGGCACCTGGGGAAAGCGCAACGTCCTTGACTTCACCATGTCCCCCCTTTAAGTCCCCCCTCGTTCCGCGCGCGTTCAGCGAACCACGCGGGAGTAGCTCAGTTGGTTAGAGCGCCGGCCTGTCACGCCGGAGGTCGCGGGTTCGAGCCCCGTCTCTCGCGCCATTTTGGCAATCCCTTCATAGTCTTAGCCCAAACTTCTCGCCGCCTTTCGCGACTTTACGGGCCGCTGCCTGCGTCCGGCCGGCTGCTACCGTAGTCAGCCTGCGCCCGAATCGTCTACGCCTGAAAAGGACTTAGAGGGATCCCCGCGCATTCTCGGCCTTTCCAGGGACTCCCCGTCATTGGGCAAACCGAGGAGGCCAGTCATGGCTAAGAAGGAAGCGGCGAAGAAGGCCGCCGCCCCCGCCACCATCACGCTGAAGCACCTCGCCGCGGACATCGCCGAGCGCCAGAACCTGTCGAAAAAGCACGCCGAAGCCGTCTTGACCGACATGGTCGACCTGATCACCAAGCACCTCAAGAAGGGCGACCGTGTCCGCATCGTGGGCCTCGGCATCCTCCAGGTCCGCAAGCGCGCCGCCCGCACCGGCCGCAATCCCGGCACTGGCGAAGCGATCCACATCAAGGCCAGCAGGAAGGTCGCGTTCCGCCCGGTGAAGGAACTGAAGGAGGCGATCTAGCAGTTACGATCTGTTAAGCCAGATCCGAGCTCGTTCCGGCCGCATCACCGCCCGCTTTTCTGATATACCGCGTTCTTCCCTCAAGTTCGGCGGTTCGACCAGAATGTCCTCCCTCACCTTTTCGCACACCGTAACCGAGCGCTTCCTGCGCTACGTCACGATCGACACCCAGTCCGATCCGGAATCCCCCAGCTCGCCCTCGACCGAAAAGCAGAAGGATCTCGGCCGCGTGCTCGCCGCCGAATTGAAGGCCATGGGCGTCGCTGACGCCCATCTCGACGATTACGGCTATGTCTATGGCACCATCCCGGCCAACACCGACAAGAAGGTGCCGGTGATCTGCTTCTGCTCGCACATGGACACCTCGCCGGACGTCACCGGCAAGGACGTCAAGCCGCAAATGGTGAAGAACTATCGCGGCGGCGACATCGTGCTGCCCGGCGACACCAGCCAGGTGATCCGCTTTGCCGAGCACCCCGCGCTGAAGAACCAGATCGGCAACGACATCATCACCACCGACGGCACCACGCTGCTGGGGGCCGACAACAAGGCCGGTGTGGCCGAGATCATGGATGCCGCGCATTTCTTCCTGAACAATCCCGACGTTAAGCACGGCACGATCAAGATCCTGTTCACGCCCGACGAGGAAATCGGCCGCGGCGTCGACAATGTCGACCTGAAGAAGCTGGGCGCCGATTTCGCTTACACCATGGACGGCGAGAGCGCCGGCTGCGTCGAGGACGAGACCTTCTCGGCCGACGGAGCCACCATCACCATCCACGGCGTCAGTGCCCATCCCGGCTACGCCAAGGGCAAGATGGAGCACGCGATCAAGATCGCCGCCGCCATCGTCGAGCGGCTGCCGAAGGAAGGCTGCTCGCCGGAGACGACCTCGGGCAAGCAGGGCTTCCTGCATCCGATCGGCATCGAGGGCGCGCTGGAACAGGCGACGCTCTCCTTCATCGTCCGCGACTTCACCGAGGAGGGGCTGAAGGAGAAGGAGGTCCTGCTCGAGGGCGTCGTCAAGGACGTGATGAAGGACTATCCGCGCTCGACCTACAAATTCGAGGTCAAGGAGCAGTACCGCAACATGAAGCAGGTGATCGATCGTCACCCGCACGTCCTCGAATACGCCATCGAGGCGATCCGCCGCGCCGGCCTGCGCCCGATGCGCACCGCGATCCGCGGCGGTACCGACGGCTCGCGCCTGTCCTTCATGGGCCTGCCCTGCCCCAACATCTTTGCCGGCGAGCACGCGTTTCATTCGCGGCTCGAATGGGTCAGCCGGCAGGACATGGAAAAGGCGGTAGAGACCATCGTCCATCTCGCGATGATCTGGGAGGAACGGGCCTAGCGCCTCCCCACCGTCGTCGATCGAAATGGCCGGGCTCACGCCCGGCCATTTGCGTTGAGACTACGGCACCGGCATCGCGCGCGGAGTACGATGGAAGCGGTTTGAACTCGCCATCCAGTTCGGCAACGGTTCGCCATCGCGGTGTCGCCCGCCGGCGACCGCGGCGGCCCAGGCGACGGCGGCACCGATGAGGGTTGCAGCCGCAACCGAGAACGCCACGATGATCGAGTTGCGTCGCGCACGGTTGATGGCCGTCTTGGACTCCGCGATCAGCGCATCGACCCGTTTTTCGGAATCGGCCGCCGCAAGACCCGTGAGCGCGGCCACCTGCTGCACGAGATAGGCCCTGTCGTCGGTGGTGACGCCGCTGTGGCTGGACGACGTCATCAGGATGCGTCCCGCTTCGGCGCGCGGTTCGCGAAGGTCCGGGTTGGGCGGACGCCGCGGCGCGCGGAACAGCTTGTCGAGCTCATAGCTCAGCAGGGGCTCGGCCGCGGACGTGTTGCTGGCCGAGCTGCGCAACGGCGAACGGTCAACCGCCGATGCGCCGAGAAGCGCGAGCAGAGCTGCGCCGGTCAGCACCGCCAGCGCCCAGGCGGTCAGCCCGTGAAGCCCGTCCCGCCGCTCGCCGTCGTCCTCGATCGTCACCAGTGCAGGTGCCGGCCGCGTCGTCCGTCCGGCGATGTAACCGCCGAAGCCGAAGCTGATGACCGCCTGGATGATCAGATACAGTCCGGAAAGCAGCGCCAGTGCAGACGAGGCATCGCGCCAGGTCGGTGAGGCCGAGCTGACACCAAGGCCGACGGCAACACCGAAGCCAAGCAGGATGAACGACATCGCGCCCGCGGCAAGCGCACCTGCGAACACCGAACTCCACTGGATGCTTCGGGGAGCATCACCGTCCAGCCCGCCTTCAATGATCTCTTCGCGCATCAGAGTCTCGATCGTCATCGCGGCGCTCTCAGCGCAGGCCGAAGAACGACAGGATCGCCATGATGACGACGATCAAGCCAATCAGATAAATCAGTCCGTCCATTGTCCGTCCTCCTCGGTTTCGTCTTGTCGCTAATCGCGAGGCATGATGAACGTTCCTAATTTGCGTGATCGTCGGGAACGAACGGGGGAGATGCGGGTTACCTGCTCAAGTCCCAAGGATAGAGAGTGTGAGCACGAAGGCCTCAGCCGGTCAGCCCGGCTGGGGCCTTTCGCGTTGCGAGCGGCTTTGCCTCCGTGCCCTATCGTAACGAGGCCCGCACGGCTGCCATCAAAACCATGACCTCAGATCGGCGCGTCGTGACCCACCAGTAAGAGGCGACGCACTGCGGCAATTGTTCCGGTGACGTAACAATGTTGCGGGTCGACACTGTTCCCGCCCCCATGCTAGGCCGGGCACAGACCGCAACCAGAGTGACGTCGTGCTAGCAAACCGCCAGCCCTCAGGAACCTGCCGCTCACGCGACTGGCGCGGGCTGCTGTCCGTGCTGCTCGCGGCCGTCTATTTGCTCGCAAGC
Source organism: Bradyrhizobium sp. CCH5-F6 (assembly GCF_001556045.1). Classification (GTDB taxonomy): domain Bacteria; phylum Pseudomonadota; class Alphaproteobacteria; order Rhizobiales; family Xanthobacteraceae; genus Bradyrhizobium. The sequence goes on along the minus strand of NZ_LSIC01000145.1, from coordinate 37,051 downwards.
ACGCTGCACGGTTCGCACGACATAGACGTCACCACGCCGGGCGGCGGCTCGGAGATAGCTTCGGTGCTCGATGCCCCCGCAGGGCACAGCGACCACAAGAGCATCGGCAGCCATCACTGCCATGGCTGCTTCTCGCTGGCAGTAACGCAGCCGGCGCCGTTGACCGCATTGGTCGCGCTTGCCTCCGCGGCGAGCCCGCAACAGGCGCTCCGGCTCGCCGGTATTGTCCTGGATACCGACTCCCCGCCTCCAAAACAGATTGCCTGAACGGATTGGTCGGGCGTCCGGCGCCCATTGAGTTCATCGTTCACAGGTCGGTTTCATGTTTTGCAGGAGAATGGCCGCGCGCCTTGCGTGCGCGGCGGCGTGTCTGATTGCCGGCGTGGTGCTGGCTCCGTCGCAGGCCCAGACCTTGACGATGCGGAGCGCGTTGTCCCGCGCGCTGGCTGCGAGCCCGCGGCTGACGGCGGCGGAGCGCGACGTCGGCATCGCCACCGGTCAGCGCATCCAGGCCGGCGCCCTGCTCAATCCGGAACTGACCTACGAACAGGACGATTCCTTTGGCTCCGGCAAATATCGCGGAACGCGATCCGCCGAGACCACGCTCCAGATCAGCCAGGCCTTCGAGCTGTTCGGCAAGCGCGATGCCCGGATCGCCGCGGGGCAGGCCGGCATCGAGGTCGCCGCGATCCAGCGCAGCGCCGTCAGGCTGGAGGTGCTGTCGGAGACAGCAATCGCCTTCCTCAGCGTGCTCGGCGCGCAGCGGCGCATCCAGATCCTCGACGAGCAGATCGCCGCGATCGACCGCCTGACGCCGCTCCTGCGCCGCCGGGTCGAGGCGGGCGCCTCCTCTCCGGCCGAGACCGGCCGCGCCGAGGTCGCCTCCGCCCTGGTCAAGGCCGACCGCGAGCGCCTCAAGGCGACGCTGGCCAGCGCCCGGCGCGAGCTCGCGGTGCTCATGGGCGACCCTGCCATGAAATTCGGCGATGTCTCCGGCCGGCTCGACACGACCGGACGACCGCCCTCGTTCCAGGCCGTCGTCGCCGCCATCGACGCCAATCCGCAACTGGTGCGCTGGACCGCCGTCTTTGCCCAGCGCAATGCCGAGCTGCTGCTGGCGCGGCTCAGGCCTTATCCCGACGTGCGGATCGCCGCCGGCTGGCGTCATTACAACGAAACCAGCGACGATGCCGTACGCTTCACCCTCTCGGTGCCCATCCCCGTGTTCGACCGGAACCAGGGCAACATCCTTTCGGCGCAGGAAAGCCTCGCCAAAACCAAGGCCGAGCGTGAGGCCAACCGCAACGCGCTGATCGTGATCGCAGGCCGCGCTTACGACTCGGTGCAAGGCTCGCTGCGCGAGCTCGCGGTCTTGCGCGAGACCGCGATCCCCAAGGCCGTTGAAGCGTCGGAGGCGATCTCGCAAGGCTACGGCCAGGGCCGGTTCACCCTGCTCGAGGTGCTCGACGCCCAGGCCAGCGTCACCCAGGCGCGACTGCGGGAGCAGGAGGCGCTGCAGACTTTCCATGCGGGCGTGGCCATCATCGAGGGCCTCGTCGGCAATCCCTTTGCGCTGGCCCGGGAGAGCACGCGATGAAGACGTCGTCGACCATCGTCGTGGCTATTATCGCGGCCGCACTCGGCGCTTACGGTTATTCCCTGCTCGCACCTGGCAAGCTCGCGCACACCGAGCATGCCGAGCATAGTGAGCATTCCGAACACAAGAAGCCAAACGACCGCGTCGAGCAGGACGAGCACGGCGCCGACCGCATCCGCATCTCCGACGTCAAGCTCGCGGCCGCAGGCGTCACGCTGGCCGAAGCCGCGGGCGCCACGCTGACCGACACCCTCGCTTTCAACGGCATCCTGCGCGCCAACCAGGAGGCCGTGGTGCAGGTGACCCCGCGCTTTCCGGGCGTGGTCAGATCCATCCTGAAGCGCATCGGCGACAAGGTCGCCAAGGACGATCTGCTCGCCACCATCGAAAGCAACCAGAGCCTCACCGTCTACGAGCTCAAGGCGCCGTTCGCCGGCACCATCATCGAGCGGCAGATCTCGCTCGGCGAATATGCCTCCGAGCAGAAGCCGGCCTTCGTCGTCGCCGACCTCTCCACCATCTGGGTCGATCTGTCGATCTACCGGCAGGACTTGAGGCGCGTCCGCCTCAACGACGAGGTGCTGATCGATCCCGACGACGGCCGCGGCGAGATCAAGGGCAAGATCTCCTACATGGCGCCGATCGGCTCGAGCGAGACCCAGACCGCGCTGGCGCGCGTGGTGCTGCCCAACACCGATGGCCGCCTGCGTCCCGGTCTGTTCGTCACGGCGCGGCTGATCCTCGCCGCGCGCAACGTCGCGGTCGCCGTGCGCCGCAGCGCGATCCAGACGCTGGAGAACAGGACCATCGTGTTCGTCCGCGAGGACGGCGACAAGATCGAGGCGCGCCCGGTCGAACTCGGCGATTCCGATCCGAGGTTCGTCGAAATCAAGGCTGGGCTCGCCGCCGGCGAGCATTATGTCGCCGAGAACAGCTTTGTCGTGAAGGCGGAGATGGGCAAGGGCGAGGCCGAGCATGATTGAGCGCCTCATCGCCGCCTCGCTGCATCAGCGCTGGCTGGTCCTCCTGCTTGCGCTCGGCGCCGTCGCCTTCGGCGCCTGGAATTTCCAGCGCCTGCCGATCGACGCCGTGCCCGACATCACCAACGTCCAGGTCCAGATCAACACCCGCGCGCCCGGCTATTCGCCGCTCGAGACGGAGCAGCGCATCACCTTCCCGGTCGAGACCGCCATGAGCGGGCTGCCGCAGCTCGACTATACCCGCTCACTGTCGCGCTACGGCCTCAGCCAGGTGACCATCGTCTTCAAGGACGGCACTGACATCTATTTCGCCCGCCAGCTCGTGGGCGAACGCATCCAGCAGGTGAAGGACCAGCTTCCGGCCGGCGTCGAGGTCGCGATGGGTCCGGTCTCGACCGGGCTTGGCGAAATCTTCATGTACACCGTCGAGGCCAAGGCAGGTGCGAAGACGCAAGCCGGCCACGACTATTCGCTGACGGACTTGCGCACCGTGCAGGACTGGATCATCCGGCCGCAGCTTCGTAACGTGCCGGGGGTGATCGAGGTCAACACCATCGGCGGCTTCGAACGGCAATTCCACGTGCTGCCGGACCCCGGCAAGCTGATGGCCTACCGGCTCGGCTTTCGCGACGTCATGACGGCACTTGCCGCCAACAACGCCAATGTCGGTGCCGGCTATATCGAGCGCAATGGCGAGCAATATCTGGTGCGCTCGCCGGGGCAGGTCGGCAACATCGCCGAAATCCAGGACATCGTGATCGGCGCGCGCGGCGGCAATCCCGTCAGGATCAGGGACGTCGCGACCGTGACTGAAGGCCGCGATCTGCGCACGGGCGCTGCGACGTGGAACGGCGAGGAGACGGTGCTCGGCACCGCCATGCTGCTGATCGGCGAGAACAGCCGCACCGTGGCCCGCCGCGTCGCAGCCCGTCTCGAGGAGATCGCCAAATCGCTGCCCGAAGGCGTCGTGACGCGAACCGTCTACGACCGCACCCACCTGGTCGAAGCCACCATCCGCACGGTGCAGAACAACCTCCTGGAAGGCGCGGCGCTGGTCGTAGCCGTGCTGTTCCTGATCCTCGGAAACATCCGTGCCGCACTGGTCACGGCCTGCGTCATCCCCTTGTCCATGGCCATGACCATCACCGGCATGGTCGAGACCAAGGTCAGCGCCAACCTGATGAGCCTGGGCGCCATCGATTTCGGCATCATCGTCGACGGTGCCGTGATCATCGTCGAGAACTGCCTCCGTGTGCTGGCCGTGGCCCAGCGCGAAAAAGGCGGGCTGCTGACGACCTCCGAACGACTGGGCGCGATCCTGCGCGGGTCGAGCGAGGTCATCAAGCCGAGCCTGTTCGGAACGCTGATCATCGCGGTGGTTTACCTGCCGGTGCTGACGCTGACGGGGGTCGAAGGCAAGATGTTCACGCCGATGGCGCTGACGGTGCTGATGGCGCTCGGCGCGGCCGTGCTGTTCTCGATCACGTTCGTACCGGCGGCGGTCGCCATCTTCGTCACCGGCAAGGTGTCCGAGCACGAAAACCTGTTCATGCGTTTGGCGAAGCGCGGCTACCTCCCCCTGCTCCGCTTTGCGATCGACAACCGAGGCGCGGTCGCCATCATGGCTGTCGTCATCGTGGTTGCAAGCGGCATCGCCGCCGCGCGCATGGGCGGCGAGTTCATTCCGAGCCTCGACGAAGGCGACGTTGCGCTGGCCTCGATCCGAATTCCCGGCACCAGCCTCACCCAGTCGCTGGACCTGCAGAAGGCGCTGGAAAAGCGTGTCATGCAGATTCCCGAGGTGAAGGAATTCTTCACCCGCATCGGCACCGCGGAGATCGCCACCGACCCGATGTCGCCGGCGCAGACCGACGGCTACGTCATGCTCAAGCCGCGTGCGGAATGGCCCGACCCGGACAAGACGAAATCGGAGGTGATCGAGGCGATCGAGCATGCCGCCGACGACATTCCCGGCAGCGCCTATGAAATCTCCCAGCCGATCCAGTTCCGCGTCAACGAGCTGATCTCGGGGGTGCGCACCGACATCGGCGTCAAGATCTTCGGGGACGATCTCGACATCCTGCAAGGCGCCGCGAAGCAGGTGGAGGCCGCGATCCGCGGCATCCGCGGCGCCAGCGACGTCAAGATCGAGCAGGTCGCGGGCCTGCCGATCCTCACGGTGCGCCTGGACCGCCAGGCGCTCGCGCGTTATGGCCTGAGCGTCGCCGAGGTGCAGGGCATCGTCGAGATCGCGGTCGGCGGCAAGTCGGCCGGCAAGCTGTTCGAGGGCGACCGCCGCTTCGAGATCGTCGTGCGCCTGCCCGAGCATCTGCGCGGCAATCTGGAAGCGATCCGGGCCATCCCGATTCCACTGCCACCCGGCGAGGAAGCCGGCTCCGGCTCTGCCATTCGACCGGCCCTATCCGCCTATCCCCTCACCCAGATCCGCTATGTGCCGCTGTCGTCGGTCGCAACCGTCGATGCGACTCCAGGCCCCAACCAGATCAGCCGGGAGAACGGCAAGCGGCGCATCGTCGTCACCGCCAATGTCCGCGCGCGCGACCTCGGCTCCTTCGTGAGCGAGGCGGAAGCGGCCGTCGCCGAGAAGGTCAAGCTGCCGCCCGGCTACTTCATCGGCTGGGGCGGACAATTCGAGCAGTTGGTCTCCGCGACGAAGCGGCTGACGATCGTCGTCCCGGTGGCGCTGCTGCTGGTGTTCCTGCTGCTGTTCATGGGCATGGGATCGGCGGCGGATGCGGCGCTGGTGTTTTCCGGGGTGCCGCTGGCGCTGACCGGCGGTGTCGCGGCGCTGCTGCTGCGCGACATTCCCTTGTCGATCAGCGCCGGCGTCGGCTTCATCGCGCTATCGGGCGTGGCCGTGCTCAACGGCCTCGTCATCATCGCCTTCATCGAGCGTCTGCGCAGCGAAGGGCAATCCGTCGTGGACGCGGTCCGCGAAGGCGCGCTGACGCGGCTGCGGCCCGTGCTGATGACGGCCCTCGTCGCTTCCCTCGGCTTCGTGCCGATGGCGCTGGCCACCGGCGCCGGCGCCGAGGTGCAGCGGCCGCTTGCGACCGTGGTGATCGGAGGCATCATCTCCTCGACCATGCTGACGCTCTTGGTGCTGCCGGCGCTCTACGTGCTGTTCCGCCGTGACGAAGTCACCGAAGCGCCTACAATGGCGGCCGATTTGGCGGGTTCCGGGGAGCGCTAGGCTTGGGCAGTCACGATCACGGTCATCACCACCACGATCATGGCGACCATGCTCATGAGCATGGCCACGCCCACGCCCATGTCCATGTCCATGCGCCCGCCAGTTTCGGCAAGGCGTTCGCGATCGGGATTTCGCTCAACACCGCGCTGGTCGTGGCCGAGGCAATCTACGGCTATATCGGCAACTCCACCGCCCTGCTCGCGGACGCCGGTCACAATCTTTCCGACGTGCTCGGCTTGGTGGTGGCCTGGGGCGCCTCGATCGCAGCGCGCCGGGCCCCGAGCGGCCGCTTCACCTACGGCCTGCGCGCCTCCACGATTCTTGCGGCACTTGCGAACGCGGTGTTCCTGCTGGTCGCCACCGGCGCGATCGGCTGGGAGGCGATCCTGCGCCTGCAGCAGCCGGAGCCGGTCGCAGGGGTTACGGTGATGGTGGTCGCCGGCATCGGCATCCTCATCAACGGATTTACCGCCCTCCTGTTTGCGAGCGGACGCAAGGACGACATCAACATCGAAGGCGCCTACCTGCACATGGCGGCCGACGCCGCGGTCTCGCTCGGCGTCGTGGTCTCGGCGGCGCTGATCATCTGGACGGGCTGGCTCTGGCTCGATCCCATCACCAGCCTCGTCATCTGCGCCACCATCCTCTGGAGCACCACCAGCCTGCTGCGCGGCTCCATCGACATGTCGATGGCAGCGGCGCCCAAAGGCACCGACCTCGCCGCGATCAGGGCGTTCTTGCTCGCGCGTCCCGGCGTCTCGGGGATCCACGATCTCCACGTCTGGCCGATCTCGACCACCGAGACGGCGCTGACCTGCCACCTCGTCATACCCACAGGCGCAGGCGATGCGTTCCTGATGGAGACGGCGCAGCTGCTGAAGACATCCTTCCGCATCGGCCACGCCACGCTCCAGGTCGAGACGCATCCCGACAATGGCTGCGCGCTGGCACCGGATGATGTGGTGTAGGATAAACGAAATCCATCCACGTCGTCATTGCGAGCGCAGCGAAGCAATCCAGAATCCTTCCGCAGAAAGCCTCTGGATTGCTTCGTCGCCAGCGCCAAATTGCTTCGCAATTTTGTCGCGGGCTCCTCGCAATGACGGGCGTGGAGAGAACGCCGCGCCCTACCTCGCCTTCGCCGTCACGATCCAGATCGCACCCTGCAACTCGACGCTCTGCCCCTTCAGGAACGGCGCGAGCGTCTCGCGGATCGAGGCTTTGGCGGCTTCATATGTTTCCGGCGGATGGCCCTGCAGCGCGCGACTGGCGGGGCCGATCTGGAGCGAGCCTTCGACCGCGGCATCGAGCCCGCCGCCGATTGCGATATCCATCGGAAGGTTGTGCGACTCCATCGCCACGTCGGTGAAACCTGCGCCCTTCAGGATGCGCATCACGCGCTCCTCCGCGGCGAAAGCGAACGGACCCGGCTCCTCCGGCCCGACCGGCGGCATTTTCGGCACGTGCTTGTAGACCGCCATCAGCGGCGCCATCATCCACGGGTTCTCCTTCGGCTCGCGCCAGCAGGCGAAGGCAAGCCGCCCGGTCGGCTTCAGCGCACGGCGGAGGTTGGTGAAGGACGCAATGGGATCGGCGAAGAACATCACGCCGAAGCGGGAGGCCAGCAGATCAAAGCTCGCCGGCTCGAACGGATGCACGGTCGCATCCGCCAGCACGAAATCGAGCGGCAAGCCCTTCGGCGCAAACGCGCGCGCCTGCGACAGCATCGGCTCGGAGACATCGAGGCCGAGCGCGAAGCCATCAGGCGCCACCGCTTTTGCGAAGGCGACCGTCGTCGCACCGGACCCGCAACCGACATCGATCACACGCTCGCCCGGCTTCGGTTCTGCCCGATCAATCAAGACATCGGCGATCGGTCCGAGCAACGTCTCCTGAACAGCATGGCGATCGGCCCAGCGCTGCCCGCTCGGGCCGTTCCAATAGGCGATCTGGTCGGCGTTCTCTGCGTGTCCGGCGGGTTGTTGCATGCGGGGCTCCATCATCCCTTGCTCGTATCATAGAAGTCAGTTCGGTCGAAAAGCCGAGATCGACCACGCCAAGCACGAGCGAGAGCGTCATGAGGTCGCGACGGATTGCCGCGTCGTGCCTGGCGGCCGGTCAAAAACCGCCCCCAATCGAGACCGACTATCCAACCATGCTGAGGCGCTGCGTCATCCTGCCAGCACATTTCGGACCGTCACACCCCTCGGGGGCTAAAGACATTCCTCTGAACGTCCATCTGGTCTCGTTGACGTGAACGCTCGCAAGCACTGCTTGCGCCCGTTTAGGGCGGAAGAGCGATGTCGCGAAAAGCCAGATTCGCGGCCTGGTAGGCGCATGCGAGCAACACAGTTTCTGCGATTGTAGCCCCCCTGCAACAGCATTCTAGATCAAACTTCGTATGTTTGTCCTGAGGAGTCGACCTTGACTGGCGTGCGGTCGCTTGGTCGCGGTTTGGTGGAATGGGAATATTGGAATGAAGCAGGTTGCGTCCGCTCTGGCGGCATTGGCAGCATTTTCCGGATCAGCATTTGCGGCCGACCTGCCGCGCAAATATTCCAAAGCACCGGCGGTCGCCACGGCCGTGGTCAATTGGACCGGTTGCTACGTCGCAGGCGGTGGCGGCTACGGTATGTGGAATCAGGAAAATTCGACTTATGTCGACGGCCCGCCCCGCTTTCAGAACTTCGATACGATCACCACCGGGGGTCGCGGCTACTTCGGAACGGTGCAGGCGGGATGTGACTATCAGTTCGCGGCGGCCGGCGAGCGCTTCGTGATCGGAGCTTTTGGCGATTACGATTTCGCCAGTCTCTCCGGAAGATTGGTCCCCTCCGGCTTCTCGATGGTTGGTGACGAAAAGATGAGTTCGGCATGGGGCGTCGGTGGCCGTCTCGGCTGGGTGGCGACGCCTAACCTGCTGACCTATGTCTCGGCGGGCTACACGGAGGCAACCTTCGACCGCACGGACTTCACCTTGAACTTTCCGCCGCTCGGAGTAGCGGCCGGACGCTATCTGGACAAGCAAACCTACCAGGGCTGGTTCATCGGTTCCGGCGCCGAATATGCGCTGGGCATCCTCCCCGGCCTGTTCTGGAAGACCGAATACCGGTTCTCGGAGTTCGACGTCGGGACCAATCCGATCAGGGACACGGCAACCGGATTGCCGACCGGCTTCTCGGAGGACTCCAAGAAGTTCGTCCACACCGTTCGCAGCGAGCTGGTCTATCGTTTCAACACGGGCGGCCCGTCCGCGGATGTGGCGGCCCAGACTTATCTGAAGGCCCCACCGGCGCCTGCGCCGGCGACGAACTGGACGGGCTGCTACGTTGGTGGTGGCGGCGGCTATGGACTCTGGAATCAGGACAACACGACTTACCTCGACGGTCCTCCCAGAACCCGGTTTAGCGATACGGCGACGACAGGCGGCCGCGGCTTTTTCGGCACCGTGCAGGGCGGCTGCGACTACCAGTTTGCGGCAGCAGGCGCCGGCTTCGTCGTCGGCGCATTTGGCGATTATGATTTCAGCAGCCTCAAGGGCCAGCTCAGCCCCCCGCGTTTCGGGATCGTTGGCGAGGAGAAGATGAGCTCAGCATGGGCGGGCGGCGGGCGGCTCGGCTGGTTGGCGACCCCGAACCTCCTGACGTATTTCTCTGTCGGCTATACCGAAGCCAATTTCGACCGCACGGATTTTACGGTGAATGCCGTACCGGTTGGTGTTCCCAGCACTGTTTACATGGACAAGCGTACCTACAGAGGCTGGTTCATCGGCGCCGGCGACGAGTATGCTCTCAAGATTGTGCCCGGCCTGTTCTGGAAGACAGAGTATCGTTTTTCTGAATTCGATGTCGGGACGAATGCCATACGCGACAGGGCAACGGGTCTGCCGATCGGAACATCGATCGACTCCGAGAAGTGGGTCCATACGGTTCGCAGCCAGCTGGTCTATCGCTTCAACTGGGGCGGAGGCCCCGTCGTGGCGAAGTACTAATCGCCTCACAGCAGATCCATCGATGCGGCAAAGCCCCGGTACCTCCGGGGCTTTCTGCGTCGCGGCCTTCGCGACGCATCGCTTGGCAGGGAAGCCGCTGTGCCATCCGCGTCAGGGAAGCGATCTGATGAACGATGCGCCCTCCAGCGGAGCTCGGAGGAAGGGCTGGTGGGCGGTCACGGATTCGAACCGCGGACCCTCTCGGTGTAAACGAGATGCTCTAACCAGCTGAGCTAACCGCCCTCGCCGCCTCTTTAGCCCTCCCGCCCCCCTCGGAGCAAGAGCCGAACGTCAATCCTGCGGCCTCCCCGGCAGCAGCGGCACAGCGTCGATCCAGACCGCCGCCGACTGGCACCAGATCTGCCGCACCGGTCGCAAGGCGTCGCGCTGGCGGATGCTGCCCCAGCGGATGCCCCAATCGTAGGCCTGGTCGCCCTCGCCACTGGTGAACAGCGGAGAACCGCATTCGGCGCAAAAGTGCTGGAAACGCATCAGGCCATTGTCGCCGCGTTTGCCGTAGATTTTCGGCGTGCCGCGGGTCAGGCGCACGTCGGCTCTCGAACAGACGGCCGTCACGCGGAACGGCGAACCGGTCAGCGTTTGGCAATCGGTGCAATGGCACACCGAGACCTCCTCCGGATTGATCTCGGCCTCGAAGGTGATTTTCCCGCAATGGCATTGCCCATCGATGTGCATTGCCTCCTCCCCTTCCCCCAAACAAAAACGGCGCCCGAAGGCGCCGTTCTATCATCCTTTTGAGCCGCGATCTCAGTGAGCGGTCAGGCCGCCGGCGGCTTCATCTCCGTCCGGCTTCACCGTCACCTTGGTGTCCTCTTCCCAGACGATCGGCACCGGCTTCCTCACCAGCGCCTTGGCGATGACGTCGTCGAGGCGCGAAACCGGGATGATCTCCATGCCGCCCTTGATCGCATCGGAAATCTCCGTGAGATCCTTGGCGTTGTCCTCGGGGATCAGCACCGTCTTGATGCCGCCGCGGGCCGCAGCCAGCAGCTTCTCCTTGAGACCGCCGATCGGCAGCACGCGGCCGCGCAGCGTGATCTCGCCGGTCATCGCGACATCGTGGCGGACCGGGATGCCGGTCATGACCGAGATGATCGCGGTGGCCATGGCGACGCCCGCGGACGGGCCGTCCTTCGGCGTCGCACCCTCCGGCACGTGCACGTGGATATCGCGGCGGTCGAACAGCGGCGGCTCGATGCCGTAGGTGATCGCCCGCGAGCGGACGTAGGACGCCGCCGCCGAGATCGACTCCTTCATCACGTCGCGCAGATTGCCCGTGACCGTCATCTTGCCCTTGCCGGGCATCATGACGCCTTCGATGGTCAGCAGCTCGCCGCCGACATCGGTCCAGGCAAGGCCGGTGACGATGCCGACCTGCGGCTCGCTCTCGATCTCGCCGAAGCGGTACTTCGGCACGCCGAGCAGCTCTTCCAGAGTCTTCTCGGTGACCTTGACCGACTTCTTCTTGGAGATCATCAGCTCCTTCACCGCCTTGCGGGCGAGTGTCGAGAGCTCACGCTCCAGGTTACGCACGCCCGCTTCGCGGGTGTAGCGGCGGATCAGGAGCAGCAGCGCGTCGTCGTCGATCGAGAACTCTTTCGACTCCAAGCCGTGCTTGGACACCGCGTTCGGGATCAGGTGCTTGCGCGAGATCTCGACCTTCTCGTTCTCGGTGTAGCCTGCGATCCGGATGATCTCCATGCGGTCCATCAGCGGGCCCGGAATATTGAGCGTATTCGCGGTCGTGATGAACATCACGTTGGACAGATCGTAGTCGACCTCGAGATAGTGGTCGTTGAACGTCCCGTTCTGCTCGGGATCGAGGACCTCGAGCAGCGCCGAGGACGGATCGCCGCGGAAATCGGCGCCCATCTTGTCGATCTCGTCCAGCAGGAACAGCGGATTGGACGACTTCGCCTTCCGCATCGACTGGATGATCTTGCCGGGCATCGAGCCGATATAGGTGCGGCGGTGACCGCGGATCTCGGCCTCGTCGCGCACGCCGCCGAGCGAGACGCGCACGAATTCGCGCCCCGTCGCCTTCGCGATCGACTTGCCGAGCGAGGTCTTGCCGACGCCGGGAGGTCCGACGAGGCACAGGATCGGGCCCGTCAGCTTGTTGGCGCGCGACTGCACGGCGAGATACTCGACGATGCGTTCCTTGACCTTCTCGAGCCCGTAGTGATCGGAATCCAGGATGGCCTGCGCCTGCTCCAGATCCTTCTTCACCTTGGACTTCTTGTTCCACGGGATCGAGAGCAGCCAATCCAGATAGTTGCGCACGACGGTCGCTTCCGCGGACATCGGCGACATCTGGCGCAGCTTCTTCAATTCATGCTGCGCCTTCTCGCGCGCTTCCTTGGAGAGCTTGGTCTTGGAGATCTTCTCTTCGAGATCGGCGAGCTCGTCGCGACCGTCGTCGTCGCCGAGTTCCTTCTGGATCGCCTTCATCTGCTCGTTGAGGTAATACTCGCGCTGGGTCTTCTCCATCTGGCGCTTGACGCGCGAGCGGATGCGCTTCTCGACCTGCAGCACCGAGATCTCGCTTTCCATCAGGCCCAGCACCTTCTCGAGGCGCGTGGTGACGGACAGCGTCTCCAGGATGCCCTGACGATCCGCGATCTTGACCGCGAGATGCGAAGCAACCGTGTCGGCGAGCTTGGCGAAGTCGGTGATCGCCTGCACGACGCCGACGACCTCCGCCGAGATCTTCTTGTTGAGCTTCACATAGCTCTCGAAGTCGGACACGACCGAGCGCGCCAGCGCCTCCGCCTCGACCGACTTCGCATCGGTATCGGCGAGCGCAACGGCAGTCGCTTCGTAATAGTCGGCACGGTCGGTGTATTTTGCCACGCGCGCGCGCTCGAGCCCTTCGACAAGCACCTTCACGGTGCCGTCCGGAAGCTTCAAGAGCTGGAGCACGCTGGCAAGCGTCCCGGTCTCGTAAATGGCATCGGGCGCCGGATCATCGTCGGACGCGTTCTTCTGCGTCGCCAGCATGATCAGCGCGTCGTTCTTCATCACCTCTTCGAGCGCGCGGATCGACTTCTCGCGGCCGACGAAGAGCGGCACGATCATGTGCGGGAAGACGACGATGTCGCGCAGCGGCAGCACGGGATAAGCGTGCGTTTCGCCATGGACGATGGTTGGCCGGGGTTTGGGATTTGTCATGGCCTTTTCCTTTTGCTTTGCCCCCTCGCACGCAGCCCGCCGATCATGCGCAACCGCCACAAGGTGCCGAGGTGATCCGCAAGACGGTCGGTCCTTTTGCGGGTTGGACCGGCTCGCCGGATCGGAACTGAGGCGAATCTTGAAGAGAGTTTCTGCTCGCCGCCGACATTAGGTGGCTATCGACCCGGGGGGTGTCAAGTCATTGAAAAACGCGCGCCATCAGGCGCTTACGCACGCAGGAAAGCGACGCAACACCGGCTGCGGAGATACAGTTCCGCAGCCCACCTTGTGGGGGACGATTGGAGCGTTCCAGCGCCGTCAGATCAAGCGCTGGCGTTCTCGACCGCGCGATCAGACCGATCGGCGTAGATGTAGAGCGGACGCGCCGTGCCTTCGACGACTTCTCGCGAAATCACGACCTCTTCCACACCTTCAAGGCCCGGCAGGTCGAACATGGTCTCGAGCAGGATCGCCTCGAGGATCGAACGCAACCCGCGCGCGCCGGTCTTGCGCTCGATCGCCTTGCGGGCGACCGCGCCAAGCGCCTCGTCGGCGAAGGTCAGCTCGATGTTCTCCATCTCGAACAGCCGCTGGTACTGTTTCACCAGCGCGTTCTTCGGCTCCGTGAGGATCTTCTTCAGCGAGGTCTCATCGAGGTCCTCGAGCGTCGCCACGACCGGCAGACGGCCGACGAATTCGGGGATGAGGCCGTACTTCAGGAGGTCCTCGGGTTCGACATGACGGAAGATCTCGCCGGTACGGCGGTCCTCCGGCGCGAGCACCTGGGCGCCGAAGCCGATCGAGGTCGATCGTCCGCGTGCCGAGATGATCTTATCCAGACCGGCGAACGCGCCGCCGCAGATGAACAGGATGTTGGTGGTATCCACTTGCAGGAACTCCTGCTGCGGATGCTTGCGGCCGCCTTGCGGCGGGACCGAAGCCACCGTGCCTTCCATGATCTTGAGCAGCGCCTGCTGGACGCCCTCGCCCGACACGTCACGCGTGATCGAGGGGTTGTCGGACTTGCGGCTGATCTTGTCGATTTCGTCGATGTAGACGATGCCGCGCTGGGCGCGCTCGACATTGTAGTCGGCGGCCTGGAGCAGCTTCAGGATGATGTTCTCGACGTCCTCGCCGACATAGCCGGCTTCGGTCAGCGTCGTCGCATCAGCCATCGTGAACGGCACGTCCAGGATGCGGGCGAGCGTCTGCGCGAGCAGCGTCTTGCCCGAACCGGTCGGACCGATCAGCAGGATGTTCGACTTCGCGAGCTCGACGTCGTTGTGCTTGGTCTGGTGGTTGAGGCGCTTGTAGTGATTGTGCACCGCGACCGACAGGACCTTCTTCGCATGGCTCTGTCCGATCACGTAATCGTCCAGCACCTTGCAGATTTCCTTCGGCGTCGGAATGCCGTCGCGCGACTTGACCAGCGAGGATTTGTTCTCCTCGCGGATGATGTCCATGCAGAGCTCGACGCACTCGTCGCAGATGAAGACCGTGGGACCCGCGATCAGTTTGCGGACTTCGTGCTGGCTCTTGCCGCAGAACGAGCAATATAGCGTGTTCTTGGAGTCGCTCGTGCCGACTTTACTCATTCATGTCTCCGTCCGCGGTTCGATCCCGTTCCGCTCGATCGCTCCATTCCGACACGATGGTCGGCATGAAGCTTAAGTAGAGCAAATTCCGTACCAAAAAAGACCCTACGCATTACATCCCGTGCGAAACATCCCGTGCGAATCACGGTCGCTCGATTCTCCGCGATCATAGCCGATCAATCGTAGCCAACCATGCTGTCACCCGACTATCAAGAATTCGCTAATCGGGCGCCGCCGGCTACCCGTGACAATACCGTGATTTCCGGTCTTGGCACGAGAGAAGTGACCGAAATCACCCCGGCGTTGCTGGACTGCCACGAAAAACCAGCACGAAAGCGGAACTTTCCGCCTGTCGCAGGGCGCAAAGCCGCGCTTTTTGCGACGCACGGTGCGCACCCAACGTGAACGTTGCCCTGCCGGGTCCACGGCGAACACGGGGTTCGCCGCTACGCCCCAGTAATGCTACGGGGCTTTGGCCGCCGCCGGCTCCTCGGCGCGCTTGTCGATGACCTTGTCGACCAGGCCGAACTCCTTGGCGTCGTTCGCGGTCAGGAACTTGTCGCGTTCCAGCGCATCCTCGATCGACTTGTAGGTCTGGCCGGTGTGCTTCACATAGATCTCGTTGAGCCGCTTCTTCAGGTTCAGGATTTCCTGAGCGTGCAGCATGATGTCGGTGGCCTGGCCCTGGAAGCCGCCGGAGGGCTGGTGGACCATGATGCGCGCATTCGGCAGCGAGAAGCGCATGTCCTTCTCGCCGGCGCAGAGCAGCAGCGAACCCATCGAAGCCGCCTGCCCGGTGCACAGCGTCGAGACCGGCGGGCGGATGAACTGCATGGTGTCGTAGATCGCAAGGCCCGACGTCACCACGCCGCCCGGCGAATTGATGTACATCGAGATTTCCTTCTTCGGATTTTCCGCCTCAAGGAACAGGAGCTGCGCGACGACCAGCGTCGACATGCCGTCCTCGACCGGGCCGGTCAGGAAGATGATGCGCTCCTTCAGGAGGCGCGAGAAGATGTCGTAGGCGCGCTCGCCACGGTTGGTCTGCTCGACCACCATGGGCACGAGGTTCATGTAGGTTTCAACCGGATCGCGCATGAGTCACCTAGGGTTTGGAGAGACGGACATCGCCGGACGTGGCTGCCAGCTGGGCTGGATTGCCGGATGGCGATGGACGTCCCGTGATGCAGGAACTTGGTAGAGCTGGAAGGCTTAGCGACAGATATAGCCCAATTCGTTCCTGACAAGTGCGGAGCGCATTAAGGCTTAATCCGTCGGGCAGTTGAAGCTGATTCGCACAAACAGGCCCAGCCGGCCATCTGGCTAGCTGGGCCTGTTCGCCGATCATCCTTAATGGAAGACTGTCGCACCCCCTCAGGCTGCGGTCTTTTCCGCGTCGTCGTCCTTGTAGAGATCCTCTCGCGAGACCTTCTTCTCGGTCACGCTGGCGAGCTCGAGGATGAAGTCGACCACCTTGTCCTCATAGATCGGTGCGCGAAGCTGGGCCAAGGCCTGGGCGTTGCTGCGGTAATAGTCCCAGACCTCCTTCTCGCGGCCGGGCATCGAGCGCGCGCGCTCGATCACGGCGCGACCGACCTCGTCGTCGGTCACGGTGATCTTGTTCTTCTCGCCGATCTCGGAGAGCACGAGACCGAGCCGGACGCGGCGATCGGCGATCTTGCGGTACTCTTCCTTGGCGGCGTCTTCGGTGGTGTTCTCGTCGGCAAAGGTCTTGCCGGCGGAATCCATCTCGGCCTTGACCGAGTTCCACATCAGATTGAACTCCTCATCGACCAGCGAGGGCGGCGCCTCGAAGCGATGCGCCTCGTCGAGGCGGTCGAGCAGCGCGCGCTTGACGCGCTGGCGCGTCGCGGTCGCGAACTCGGCGGTCAGCCGCTCGCGTGCGGCCTCCTTCAGCTTGTCGAGCGATTCCAGGCCGAGCGACTTGGCGAACTCGTCGTCGATCGCGACGTCCTGCGGCGCCTCGATCAGGGTCGCGGTGGTCTCGAACTCAGCCGGCTGGCCGGCCAGCTTGTCGTTCATGTAGTTCTTGGGGAACGACACCTTCAGCGTGCGGGTCTCGCCCGCGCCGATGCCGATGAGCTGCTCCTCGAAGCCGGGAATGAACGTGTTGGAGCCGATGACGACCTGGATGCCCTCGCCGGTGCCACCCTCGAACACTTCGCCGTTGATGCTGCCCTTGAAGTTGATGGTGACGCGGTCGCCGGAGGCGGCCTTCTCGCCCTCGGCCTTCGCGGCATAGCCGCGATTGGTATCGGCGATCCGCTTGATCGCCTCGTCGACGTCGGAATCGGTGACGTCGGCAACGGGCTTCTCGACCTGGAAGGTCTTGAAGTCGGCCAGTGCAATCGAAGGCACCACTTCGATCGCGACCGTATAGGTCAGATCGGTCTTGCCGGAGAGCAGTTCCTCGACCTCGGCCTGCTCGCTCGGCATCGTGATCTTCGGCTCGGTCGCAAGGCGGAAACCGCGCTCGGAGAAGAGCTGCGTGTTGGTGTCGCGGATGGTCTGATCGATGGTCTCGGCCATCACCGAACGGCCATAGACCTTCTTGAGGTGCGCCACCGGCACCTTGCCGGGACGGAAGCCGTTGATGCGGACCTTGTCCTTGAGGTCGACGAGCTTGGCGCCGGCCTTGGCATCGAGATCAGACGCGGGAACGCTGATCTTGAACTCGTGCTTCAAACCTTCCGAGAGGGTTTCTGTGACCTGCATGGCGTCCAATCTTCTTCTCGTTCGGTCCCGGCACGTCGCGCGTCGGGACGCTCATTAATCGATCCGGCGCGAGGCAATCGCCTCGACGCCGGTGCTTCATCGGACCGGCTTCCGACGGACGATCATCCGCGCGGAATCAGGTCTCGTAATCCGTGCAAACGCGATAAGCGCTTGGTGCGGGCGGAGGGACTCGAACCCCCACAACTTTCGTCACTGGAACCTAAATCCAGCGCGTCTACCAGTTCCGCCACGCCCGCGTAAATTTGCATCAAGACCGGCCGCGATGCCGCGGGCGGCCGGGCTTATAGCATGTGCCTGACTGTTCGCAGCAAAAAAATGGCCGGTTGGAGGCATGCTTCAAGTGGGCACGATGGCTGGACTTATCCGGCGCGCCGTGGTCCGGATCGACCCATGACAAAGCGGATTTTCGACCCGAGCCGACGCGAGGTTTTGGCGGGCTTTGGGGCCTGCGCGACGGGCCTGATCGCAGGTGGCGCCGGCCCGCTCGTAACCGCTCAGCTCTCCCTCCAGGCCAAGCCGGCCATGCTGGCTCTCAGGCCGGGTCAGCCGGCTACACCAATCTGGGAGCTGGCCGCCCCAAGCCATTTGGGAAATGTTCGTCTCAAGCGCGGGGACCGCTGCGAGGTGGTCTTCCGGAACGAGCTGCCTGTGCCGATTGCCCCAGCCTGGTACGGTCTGAACGGTCCGGCCGCTTCCGATCCGCTGCGGGGGCGCGCCCCGACACCACCGGACGCGACTGAAACCTCAATCATTTCAATGCCAAATGCAGGAACCCTGCTAGCCGACTTCCGGCTTTTCGAGGACGGCCTGAAGCAGTCGGCGCGGCCGCTTCCGATCATCGTCGAGGAGACTAACCGCCTCGCCGTCGATCGCGACGAGGTCCTGTTGATCGAGGAATGGCGCCTGCGGCCGGACGGGACCGCGCTTCCCGCGGGCCGCGATCCCCAGGACACGACACCGCTCTACACGATCAATGGGCGAACCTCATTCGAACTCTCAGCCGCAAGCAATGAACGGCTGCGGCTGCGCTTTATCAACGGATCCCAACGCACTGTTCTGGCGATCAAATTGGAAAGCCATGAGGTCCGCGTGATGGCCCTGGACGGACAGCCGGCCGAGCCGTTTTCGGCGCGCAACGGCGCTCTGGTGCTGGCCCCCGGCGGACGGGCCGATGCCATTGTCGATGCAGCCACATCGGCCGCATTCCTGCTCCATGACGGCAAGGAGGCACGCCAGGCCGGAAGTCTCACGATCTCCGGCAAGCCGGAGCGGCGCGCACCGCTGGCGCCTCCTCCGCCGCTTCCTTCAAACGACCTGCCCGAGAAGCTCGATCTGAGAGGCGCCCTGCGGTTCGATGTCGCGCTCGGCTCACCCGACCCCGGCTGGATTCGGCCTGCAAGTTTCTCCACCGCCTCCGCCCCGGCGTTCCGCGCCAAGACCGGCCGCACCGTCGTGCTGGCCCTGAAGAACCCGGCCCCCGTCACGACGGTGTTTCACTTGCACGGTCACCATTTCCGTCTGCTCGATAAGCTCGACGATGGCTGGAAACCCTATTGGCTCGACACGCTCGCGATCGAGCCCGGCCAAACCCAGCGTATCGCGTTCGCGGCGACCTCCCCTGGACGATGGCTGCTCGAGTCCGTGGCAACCGATTGGGCCGCGCCGCGGCTGGTGCGCTGGTACGGCGTGGAGTGAGCGTTCAGTACTCAACGCCCAGCGCGTCATAGATTCGCCGGTGCACGGCGGGCAGCGTCTCGGTGAGATCTTCCGCAATCAGGCCCGGCCCGGCTTCGCGGCCCGCTTCCCCATGCATCCAGACGCCGATGCTGGCGGCTTCGAAGGCCGGCACGCCCTGCGCCAGGAGCCCGGCAATGATGCCGGAGAGCACGTCGCCGGCACCCGCCGTGGCGAGCCAGGGCGGCGCGTTGGCGGCGATGGTGGCGCGGCCGTCGGGAGAGGCGATCGTCGTGTCCGGCCCCTTCAGGAGCACGACGGCGCCGGAGCGCTCGGCGGCAGCGCGGACGCGCTCCAGCTTGGAACGGCCGGGATGCTTGTTGCTGAGATCGGAGAACAGGCGCGGAAACTCGCCTTCGTGCGGGGTCAGCACCACGGCGTTGTCCTGCGAGGACTTGATCGATTCGAACAGACGCTCGGGCATGGCGGCAAAGCTCGTCAGCGCATCCGCATCCAGCACCAGATGCCGTTGCGCCGTGAGAGCGGTGTGGACGAGATCGCGGGTGCGCTCGCCGATCCCAGCGCCGGGGCCGATGATGCAGGTGTTGTAACGCTTGTCGCCGAGCAGTTCGCCGAACTCGATCGCGCTGTCGATGGTGCGGACCATCACCGCCGTCAGCGCGGCCGCATTGATCGCGAGCGCATCGCGCGGGCTCGCCAGCGTGACAAGGCCCGCACCGGCGCGCAGCGCCCCCCGCGCGGCGAGCCGCGCCGCCCCGGTTGCGGCCGCATCGCCGGAAACCGCCAGCACGTGCCCCCGCGCGTATTTGTGGCCGTCGATGCGCGGCACCGGAAAGGCGTCGCCCCAGAAGTCCGGATCGTTCTCGAAGGTCCGCGGCGCGATCTCGTCCAGCACCTGGGCGTCGATGCCGATGTCGGCGACGCGCACGCGGCCGCAATGCACGCGGCCGGGCAAAAGCAGATGCGCCGGCTTCTTGCGGAAGAAGGTGACGGTCTCGTCGGCCTTCACCGCAACGCCCATCACCGCCGCG
Organism: Bradyrhizobium sp. CCH5-F6; assembly: GCF_001556045.1. Taxonomy (GTDB): domain Bacteria; phylum Pseudomonadota; class Alphaproteobacteria; order Rhizobiales; family Xanthobacteraceae; genus Bradyrhizobium. The sequence goes on along the minus strand of NZ_LSIC01000145.1, from coordinate 16,999 downwards.
CTGGTCCCGTTGATGCCGCTCGGCAGGTCGACGGCGAGCACCGGAGCACCGTTGGCGTTGATCGCCTCGATCATTGCGCGCGCCTCGCCGTCCACGGGACGGCTGAGGCCGGCACCGAACAGGGCGTCGATGATCAAGGATGGCTTTCCGATCGCCTGTGGATTGAACGGGAGCACCGGGTGCTTCCAGCCGCGCGCCGCGGAGGCCGCATCGCCCTGGAGCTGGTCGCGCTCGCACATCAGGATCACCGAGACCTCGCGGCCCTGGGCGGCGAGCTCGGCGGCTGCGACAAAACCGTCGCCGCCATTGTTGCCGGGGCCGGCCACGATCAGGATCGGCCCCTCCTCCACCAGCGCATTCGCCGCCTCCGCGACCGCCTGGCCCGCGCTGAGCATCAACTTGAAGCCAGGCGTGCCTGCCGCGATGCTGAGCTGATCGGCGCGCTGCATTTCAGCGGTGGTCAGAACTTCCATGCCACTTCCCTGGTCCAAACGCCCGTTCAACAGGCACGTTCCATGCCGATCCACCCCACGGACCAACGATCTGCATATATATTGAACTGTTTGCCTATTTCGCAGTCTTCGATATCTTGTGCAGGTCGCTACCACCCTCAGAGATGCTCTTTAAAAGGCTGATAACGCTCCAACAATCAGGGCATTTCCAACTTGGCATAGACCCTGCTTTCGAGGAAGCCGCTTCGGTTCGTCGCGCTCACTGGCAACTATCAGGGTGTAGCCGGGCCGCAGTTGCCGGACTTGTCAGGGATTCCGGCACAGCGAAGACAACATCGTGCGTTAAGAAAAGCGCATCCTGACGAAGACGTTGCTATCAGATCGAAAGGCCGGGAGGCGCGCAGTGAAGAAAATCGAAGCCATCATCAAGCCGTTCAAGCTCGACGAGGTGAAGGAAGCGCTTCAGGAAGTCGGCCTTCAGGGCATCACCGTCACCGAAGCCAAGGGCTTCGGCCGGCAGAAGGGGCACGCCGAACTCTACCGCGGCGCAGAATACATCGTCGACTTCCTGCCCAAGGTGAAGATCGAGATCGTGATCGGCGACGATCTGGTCGAGCGCGCCATCGACGCGATCCGCCGCGCCGCGCAGACCGGCCGCATCGGCGACGGTAAGATTTTCGTCTCGAACATCGAAGAGGCGATCCGCATCCGAACCGGCGAATCCGGGCTGGACGCTATCTGAGCCGGGTGCTATCCCGCACTTTGCGACACTCCGACAAGAAATAAGGCTGCTTCGGCGGCCTGATTTCGTTTGTGCGGTCGCGCAAAACTCGCCCAAGCGAGAATAATTTTGCTCATCTGGAAACCGACCCGCAGAGCCAAAAGGGGTATGCATGAAGACCGCCAAAGACGTCCTGAAATCGATCAAGGACAACGACGTCAAATACGTCGACCTGCGCTTCACCGATCCGCGCGGCAAGTGGCAGCACGTGACGTTCGACGTCAGCATGATCGATGAAGACATCTTCGCCGAAGGGACGATGTTCGACGGCTCCTCGATCGCCGGCTGGAAGGCGATCAACGAGTCCGACATGTGCCTGATGCCAGATCCGGTGACCGCGACGATCGATCCGTTCTTCGCCGAGACCACGATGGTCATCACTTGCGACGTGCTCGAGCCGACCACCGGCGAGCCCTACAACCGCGACCCCCGCGGCATCGCCAAGAAGGCGGAAGCCATGGTGAAGTCGATGGGCGTGGGCGACAGCGTGTTCGTCGGTCCGGAAGCCGAGTTCTTCGTGTTCGACGACGTGCGCTATTCGGCCGACCCCTACAAGACCGGTTTCCGGCTCGACTCCTCGGAACTGCCGACCAACTCCGATACCGAATATGAAGGCGGAAATCTCGGCCACCGCATCCGCACCAAGGGCGGCTACTTCCCCGTCCCGCCGCAGGACTCGGTGCAGGACATGCGCTCGGAAATGCTCGGCGCCATGGCCAAGATGGGCGTCAAGGTCGAGAAGCATCACCACGAGGTCGCTTCCGCCCAGCACGAGCTCGGCATGAAGTTCGACACGCTGACGCTGATGGCCGACCACATGCAGATCTACAAGTACTGCATCCACCAGGTCGCGCACATCTACGGCAAGACCGCCACCTTCATGCCGAAGCCGATCTACGGCGACAACGGCTCGGGCATGCACGTGCACCAGTCGATCTGGAAGGACGGCAAGCCGGTTTTCGCCGGCAACAAATATGCCGACCTCTCGGAGACCTGCCTCCACTACATCGGCGGCATCATCAAGCACGCCAAGGCGATCAACGCCTTCACCAACCCGTCGACCAACTCCTACAAGCGTCTGGTCCCGGGCTATGAGGCGCCCGTGCTGCTCGCCTACTCCGCGCGCAACCGCTCGGCCTCCTGCCGCATCCCCTACACCGCTTCGCCGAAGGCCAAGCGCGTCGAGGTGCGCTTCCCCGATCCGATGGCCAATCCCTATCTCGGCTTCGCCGCGATGCTGATGGCCGGCCTTGACGGCATCAAGAACAAGATCGATCCGGGTCCGGCGATGGACAAGGACCTCTACGATCTGCCGAAGGAGGAGCTGAAGCAGATCCCGACGGTGTGCGGCAGCCTGCGTGAAGCGCTGGAAAACCTCGACAAGGACCGTGCCTTCCTCAAGGCTGGCGGCGTGTTCGACGACGACTTCATCGACGCCTATATCGAGCTGAAGATGACCGAGGTCGCCCGCTTCGAGATGACCCCGCACCCGGTCGAGTTCGAGATGTACTATTCTGGCTGATCGGTTCGAACTTTTTGCGACAAGCAAAAGGCGCTTCCGAAAGGAGGCGCCTTTTCGTTTGAGAGCGAAGCTGCGGCGTGCGCTTCGAAGCCGTCAGCTTTCGTTCTGGATCTGACTCCACTTCGTTCTCAAAGAACAAATCAGAGCCGCGAAAACCGGCACGAACCAATTCCTACTGATTGGTTTATGCCGTCCGACATTTGGAAAGGCACGTCGCCGCCGAGATCGCTCGGAGAAGACGCAATGTGAGAGATCGCTGCAGATCCCACCGCACCGGTCGCCTACGCCGCCGCCCTCTGCCGCGCCACCAGCGCCTCGCCAAAAGCCTCGAACAGCTTGCGGTTGATGGGATTGTGCTGCGGGTCGTATTCGGCGTGCCATTGCACGCCGAGCGCGAAGGCCGGGGCTTCCGCGATGCGGATGGCCTCGATGGTGCCGTCCTCGGCGATGCCTTCGATCAGCACGCGCTTGCCGGGCTCCAGAATGCCCTGCCCGTGCAGCGAATTCACACGGATCTTCTCGCAGCCGAGAATCTTCGCGAACGCCCCGCCCGGCGTCAGATCGACGTCGTGACGGTCGGCGAACACCACGGTCGGATCGGGATGGATCTCGCCGTTCTCGAGCCGGGGCATGCGGTGGTTCATGCGGCCGGGGATTTCCCGGATTTCGGGATGCAGCGAGCCGCCGAAGGCGACGTTCATCTCCTGCAGGCCCCGGCAGATGCCGAACAGCGGGATGCCGCGGGAGACACAGGCGACCGAGAGCGCCAGCGCCACCTCGTCGCGGTGGATGTCGTAGGGCTCGTGCTTCTCGCAGGGATCGACGTTGAAACGGGTCGGGTGCACGTTGGCGCGGGCGCCGGTGAGGATGATGCCGTCCACGGTATCGAGCAGCGCCGCGATATCGGTGATGTCAGGGGAGCCTGCGAACATCACCGGCAAGCCGCCGGAGACTTCGGCAACGGCGCGCAGGTTTCGCTCGCCGACCATCTGGACCTGAAATCGATTCTCGACGCGATGGGAATTCCCGATCACGCCGACGACCGGCTTTCTCATCTGTCGTTCTGCGCCTCCCGCAAGAAGATTCTGCAAACATGCCCCCGGGGTGGAACAAATTCAACAGAAGGGATCGCGGGACGGCAATGCTATTTTCGCGCAAATGCCTCCTGGGCTTCCATCACGCTCCCGACAGGCAGGCCGGCGGCCTTCAGCGCGGTTGCCGCGGGGTCGCCCGGCGCAGCGAGCCAGGGCAGTTTCGCATGGATTCCACGCGTCACGGGCTCCCCGAGCGCGCCACCGAAGTCGATCGGCCAAAAGCCGTTGGGCACCACCTCGGCGGTGAGGCCACCGATGGCGTAGCCGTCGCCAAGGACTGCTCCCGTATCGTCGCTCGCAACGAGGCGCGCGCTCGCGGGATCCGCGGCATCACCAAAGCTCAACAGCACGGGGATCAAGTCGCCCTGCACCGGGACAATGCCGGTCTGCCGGCTGATGTCGTTGAACGAGACGCGGTTGCCGCGCGCGGCGCCATAGGCGCGGAGCGCGACATAGTTGATGTCGTCCAGGTCGAGCTTGGCGCCCTGCCGATGCGTCAGCAATGCCACCAGGTTCTTGCCCTGGCCGAGGTCGACGAACACCGCCTCCCCGCGCGTCGTGGTGCGGCCGCCGCGGTTGTAGTTGCGATCGGGCACGACGGCGAGAATGCCCGAGCCGGCTCTGATCCCGTCGGGCGTCGTCACCTCGACGGTGAGACGATATTTGTGGCCCGGCCGGTTGATCCGGATCTGGTCGCCGATGACGAGCACGGCCAGAAGCCCGAGCACACCGATCCACTTGCTGATAAAACTCAAGCGCCCTCACCTGTTCTTGCTCATCGCTTTGCACGGTCGTGCGGCAGCGTCAAACCAGCGCGTTGACGCGGCTCTTGATCGAAAGCGCGTTTGTCGAAAGAGTGCACGCCCGCAGCCGCAGCATCCCAAAGGACTTGATGTGACCATCCCAGCAGAGCAACGCCCCCGCACCCGCACCGATTTGGCCTGGGCGATTGCAGTCGGCGGCATCGGCGTCGTGCTGTTCACCACTCTCCTGGTCTTCACCTGGTATTTTGCCGCCACCCTGCTGCTGATCTTCACCGGCATGCTGCTCGGCCTCGGCCTCAACGCACTGACGGGCGCGCTCGGCCGCCGCTTGCCCCTGCCCCATTCGGTCCGCCTCGCGATCGTCTGCACCGCGCTCGGCCTGATGCTGGGGGGTGTCGCCTATCTCGGCGGCGCCACCATCGCCCAGCAGGCCTCGGTGCTGAGCAAGACCATCAGGTCGCAGATCACCAACGTCCGGAGCCTCCTCGATAGCCACGGCATCGACACCAGCTTCTTCGATCTCGGCAGTGCCGCAGCCGAGTCGTCGGCCGATGCGCCGGAGAACGCGACGCCCTCCCCGGGCGCGACCCCGCGCGGCCCGTTACCCAGCGCCGGCGCACTCGCCTCCAGCGGCGGCGCGATCGTGGGCCAGACCTTCAAGCTGCTGCTTGGCACCATCCACGGCGTCGGAAACATCTTCATCGTGCTGTTCCTGGGGCTCGCCTTCGCCGCCCAGCCCTCCGTGTATCACGACGGCCTGTTGTACCTCGCACCGGCCAAGCATCGCACCCGCATTGCCCTCATCATCGACCGCACGGCTGTGACGCTGGAGCGCTGGCTGATCGCGCAGATTACCGTCATGCTGGCGGTCGGCGCGGTGACCTGGATCGGCCTTGCCATCATCGGTATCCCCAGCGCGTTCATCCTGGGAATCCAGGCCGGACTGCTCGCCTTCATCCCGACCGTCGGCGCCATCATCGCCGGTGTCGTCGTGGTGCTGGCCAGCCTTGCTTCGGGCTGGATCGCCGCGCTGTCGGCCTTTCTTCTCTTCATGGGCGTCCACGCCATGGAGAGTTACATCTTGACGCCGATCCTGCAGCGGCAGGCACTGGACATTCCGCCGGCCACGCTGTTCGCGTTCCAGATCCTGCTCGGCGTCGTGTTCGGCATCTGGGGCCTCGCGCTGGCGCTGCCACTCGTCGCCATCGCCAAGGTCATGATCGACCACTTCAAGACGGACGAGGTAGCGCCGCTGGCAGAGGCGGCCTGACGTCGCTCAGGCCCTCATGTCGTCAGCACGGTCTCGGTGTGCTCAACCTCGGGAGGCGAGGCAAAATACTGGCCGACGAGGCCGCGCCATTCGGTGAAATTTTCCGAGCCGCGGAAGTCGACGGTGTGGTTCTCCAGCGTCTCCCACTTCACCATCAGCCGGTAGCGCTGCGGCTTTTCGATTGATTTGTGCAGCTCGAAGCCGTGAAACCCCTTGGAACCGCCGAAGGCGGCCTTGGCCTTGGCGACGGCCGCCTCGAAATCCTTCTCGCTGCCCGGCTTGACGTCGATTTGCGCGATCTCGGTGATCATTGGTTTCCACCCTTTTCGTTCGATCCGCGTGTCTACCGCAGACGGTGACAAAGAAAAAGGCGCCGATCGGCGCCTGGCTCGCTGGATGATGCAGGTCTCTTGGGTGCAGGCCCTGTCAGGCGAGCAGCAAGACGGTGCCCGCAACGATGAACACGCAACCGACGAACATTGCGAACGGCCAATAGCTGCGTTGCTGGCCATAGCGCCCCTGCGCGCGACGCGCGGCGATCAGCGCCGTCTCGTATTCATCGGCGGTCGAGAAGAGACAGGCGAAACCGCCGCGTGCGGAGGCCGCGGCGGCTTCGAGCGACATCAGGGTGATTTGCGGATTCTGTCGACGGATCGATTCCATGGCCGCAATGGTAGGGATCGAATGGTAAACAGAAAATTACCGCAAGCCCCCGCGGCTCAGGCGGTGGCCGGACGCACCTGCGCTGCGCCGGTACGCGCGGCGCTCTGGCGCCGCCAGTTCTCCAGCGACAGCGGCAGCTCCTCGGCCGCCTCGACGCGGTTACGGCCGCCACGCTTGGCCTGGTAGAGCGCGGTGTCGGCGGAGGCCAAGAGCACCTCGAGCTCGGTGCCGGCAGGACCGCCGGCGACGCCGATGCTGACGGTGGTATCGACCGGGCCTTCATCGACCACGACGCCGGAGGTCTCGAACGCTTCGCGCACGCGCTCGGCGACCAGCACGCCCTCCTCCAGCGAACACGGCAAGAGCGCGGCGAACTCTTCGCCGCCGATGCGGCCCGAGAGATCGGACATGCGGAGGTTGTTGACCACGACGGTCGAGAACAGCTTCAGCATCTCGTCGCCGGCGGGATGGCCGAATCGATCGTTGATCGACTTGAAGTGGTCGATATCGAAGATCATCACGGTCACGGGCCGCCCGGCCTTCGCCTCGCGCTCGATTACGCGCGCGCAGGCTTCCGAGAAGCCGCGGCGGTTGAGCATGCCGGTCAGGGGATCGGTGGACGCCGCGGTCCGGTGCGCGGTGACGGTGCGTTCCGACACCAGCATGAAGATCACGAACACGGTGCCGACGGCGTAGAGCACGAGCTCGACCACGAATACGGTCACCCAGATGCTCGATGAGAAGCCGGTATCGTGCGGACGCAGGAAACTGCCGATCAGGATCGGCAGCATCAGCACGCAGCCATGCAGCACCGGCACCACGAAGGCCGGCCAGCGCCTTTGCAGGCTCTTGCGCCGCTCGGTCCACAGCTCGCTCGCGGTCAGCGCCGCGTAGACCGAGACGATGCCGGCGCCGACGATCATGCGCAGCATGGACGCGGTCGGGTCGAGCAGCGTCGCGGCGGCGGCCCACGCGAGCGCGCCCAGCACGAGCCCGGGCCAGTTCGGCTTGCGACCGTGGAAGACGCGCGCCGCATTCCACACCATGCCGCAGGCGACGAAGCCGACGGCGTTCAGCGCAAGGTAAATGTGGGGGCCCAGCTTGTCGCCGGCCGCCGTCCATAACGCGACGGAGGCGGCACCGAGGAGATAGGCGGTGCCCCACCATTTCAGCGCGAGGCTGTTCTCCTGCTTGCCGAAAAACACCATCATGGCGCCGAGCAGTGCGGCAACCATGGTGGCGACCAAATAGAGCGTGATGCTATCGAGCGACATCATGTCGGCCCCCTCTAGAACATAGCAGTTACGCGATCGGCACATCCGATTTGCGCGCCCTTCCGAATGGGACGCTATGTCCGGCGGGTTCCATTCAGGTTTTCGCCGGCATCCAAGTTTTCAGGAAACACGCCATCAATTTGCATACAAACGAACAGCAAAAAGGGCGCTGAAATCAGCGCCCTTTTGCATTTCATTGAAGCCGCTTTCGCGGCGAATGCGACAAAAGCGATTAACGCTTCGAGAACTGGAAGGACCGGCGGGCCTTGGCCTTGCCGTACTTCTTGCGCTCGACCACGCGCGAGTCGCGGGTGAGGAAGCCGCCCTTCTTGAGCACGCCGCGCAGCTCCGGCTCGAAATAGGTGAGCGCCTTGGAGATGCCGTGACGGACCGCACCGGCCTGGCCTGACAGGCCGCCGCCGGCGACCGTGCAGATCACGTCGTACTGGCCGGAGCGCTGGGCCACGGAGAACGGCTGCTCGATCATCATGCGCAGCACGGGACGGGCGAAATAGACCTCGACCTCGCGGGAGTTGACGGTGACCTTGCCGGCGCCGGGCTTGATCCACACGCGGGCGACAGCGTCCTTGCGCTTGCCGGTGGCGTAGGCGCGGTTGAACTTGTCGACCTTCTTCTCGTGCTTGGGCGCCTCGGGCGCTGCCGCCGTCTTGAGCTGCGAGAGCTGGTCGAGCGACTGGATGGATTCGGCCATGTTATGCGGCCCTCGTGTTCTTGCGGTTCAACTTGGCGATATCGATCTTCTCGGGCTGCTGCGCCTCGTGCGGATGATCGGCCCCGCCATAGACACGGAGGTTGCCCATCTGCACGCGACCGAGCGGACCACGCGGGATCATGCGTTCGACGGCCTTCTCGAGCACCCGCTCGGGATGCTTGCCCTCGAGGATCTGGCGCGCGGTGCGCTCCTTGACGTGACCGACATAGCCGGTGTGCTTGTAGTAGGTCTTCTGCTCGCGCTTGCGACCGGTGAGGACCGCATGCTGCGCGTTGATGATGATGACGTTGTCGCCGCAATCGACGTGCGGGGTGTAGGTCGGGAGGTGCTTGCCGCGGAGCCGCATGGCGACGATGGTGGCGAGACGGCCGACGACCAGACCCTTGGCGTCGATCAGCACCCACTTCTTGTTCACCTCGGCCGGCTTTGCCGAAAAGGTTTTCATGTCAGAATTTCCGTGAGGGAGACATCGGCGCGAACACCGCACCGGACTGCGCGGTTTTCTAGAGAAGAGACGCGCAACGGTCAATGCCCAAGGACGGAAATTACATAAATGAAATCAAACGCTTATAAATACGGTGCTATATTACCCTCAAAAATTTCAAACATTTGGAATGGAATAGGTCGAAGTGACATGGGCAATCGGATCGGGTGAAGTGCCCGACAAGAGGTTCACCTCCCCGACCGCCAGCCGCTTCCCGAGCTTGAGGAGCCTCGCCTCGGCGAGAACATCCTGTCCCGGCTGGCCCTTACGCAGGAAGTTGATGTTGAGATTGGTGGTGACCGCGAGTCCGATCGGCCCGATCGCGGACAGCAGCACCACGTACATCGCGAAATCGGCGAGCGCCATCAGCGTCGGGCCGGATACGGTTCCGCCCGGCCGCAGCATTCGCTCGCTGTAGCGCTGGCGCAGCAGGCAAGTCTGGCCGTCCGCGCTCTCGATCGTGATGTCGTCACCGCTGAAGGCCTGGGGGAATTCGGCACGTAGGAACTGCTCGAGCTCCGCGACGCTCATTTTCGCTAACGCCATGCCGTTCCCACCCTCGCTTCGCTTGTCCTGTTACATTAAGTTATCTGCGTCATCCAATTGCAATCATCTAGCGGAAACCGCGTCAATGTCCGTCCAGGCCGCCCGCGCTCCCTCCCCGCAACCTCAGATCCTGCTGCGCGAGACGATCGGCAGCATCGCGGTCCTGACGCTCAACCGCCCGGCCGCGCGCAACAGCCTCTCTGAGGCGATGATCGCGAGCCTGCATGCCGAGCTCAACGGGATCCGCGACGACAAGGCCGTCCGCGGCGTCGTGATCGCGGCCAACGGTCCCGCCTTCTCCGCCGGCCACGACATGAAGGAGCTCACCGCGCGCCGCGCCGATCCGGATCGCGGCCGAGCGTTCTTTGCCGACATGATGAATGCCTGTAGCGCGATGATGCAGGCGATCGTGCAACTGCCGAAGCCGGTGGTCGCCGCGGTCCAGGGCATCGCGACGGCGGCCGGCTGCCAGCTCGTGGCAAGCTGCGATCTCGCGATCGCCTCCGAGGCGGCGAGCTTTGCGACGCCCGGCGTCGATATCGGCTTGTTCTGCTCGACGCCCATGGTGGCGCTGTCGCGCAATGTGCCGCGCAAGCAGGCGATGGAGATGCTGCTGACGGGCGAGCCGATTCCGGCGGCGCGCGCCCGCGAGATCGGGCTCATCAACCGCGTCGTTGCCGCCGGGGCCGAGCGCGATGCCGCGATTGCGCTGGCGCAGAAGGTCGCCCTGAAATCCGCCTACACGATCAAGCTCGGCAAGGAGGCGTTCTATCGCCAGGCCGAGATGAACCTTGCAGACGCCTATCGCTATGCGGCAGAGGTGATGACCGAGAACATGATGGCACGCGACGCCGAGGAAGGCATCGGCGCCTTCATCGAGAAGCGCACGCCGACGTGGCGGGACGAGTGAAATCGTCATTGCGCGCGAAGCGAAGCAATCCAGGAATCGCTCCGCAGCGACAGGCTGGATTGCTTCGTCGCTTCGCTCCTCGCAATGACAAGGAAAAAGACGAGCAATGAACCACGACTCCTATCCCGACAATTACATCCGCGGCATCCTCAACAGCGTGAAGTCGATCGCGATGGTCGGCGCCTCGCCGGTCAACGTGCGGCCGAGCTATTTCGCGTTCAAATATCTGGCGCAGCGCGGCTACGACATGATCCCGGTCAATCCCGGCCATGTCGGCAAGGACCTGCTTGGAAAGCCGTTCATCGCCTCGCTCTCGGACATCGGCCGTCCTGTCGACATGATCGACATTTTCCGCAACTCCAGCCACATCATGCCCGTCGTCGAAGAGGCGCTCACGCTCGACCCGTTGCCGAAGGTGATCTGGATGCAGCTCGGGGCGCGCGACGACGCGGCGGCGGCGAAAGCGGAGTCGGTCGGCATCAAGGTCGTAATGAACCGCTGCCCCAAGATCGAATATGGCCGCCTGTCGTCCGAAATCTCCTGGATGGGTGTGAATTCGCGCACGCTCAGTTCCAAGCGGGCGCCGGCACCGACGCAAGGCATGCGGCTATCCCTCAATCGAATGAGCGTCGGCGGCGGCGACACCGCAGCATCCGATCGCGCCGCGAAAAACAAGACCGAGCAGAGCTGACGCAATTGCGAAGGATTTCTTTCGCGAACGCGACAATGCGTAGCACGATCGTTTCAATGTGAAGCCGCGCCTTGACGGCGAGCGCGGCGCCGATCAGCATGCCGCCCGATTTTCAGACAACGAGACATAGGACGCCCAAATGAGCGATCGCCTCCCGGGATTTTCGACTCTCGCCGTGCATGCCGGTGCACAGCCCGACCCCACCACCGGTGCGCGCGCGACTCCGATCTATCAGACGACGTCCTTCGTCTTCAACGATGCCGATCACGCCGCCTCCCTGTTCGGCCTGCAGGCGTTCGGCAACATCTACACCCGCATCGGCAACCCGACCAATGCCGTGCTCGAAGAGCGCGTCGCCGCACTCGAAGGCGGCACGGCCGCGCTTGCGGTGGCCTCGGGCCATGCCGCGCAGGTCGTAGTGTTGCAGCAGCTGCTCCAGCCGGGCGACGAGTTCATCGCCGCGCGCAAACTCTATGGCGGCTCGATCAACCAGTTCACGCACGCGTTCAAGAGCTTCGGCTGGAACGTGGTGTGGGCCGATCCCGATGACATTGCGAGCTTCGAGCGCGCGGTGACGCCGCGCACCAAGGCGATCTTCATCGAGTCCATCGCCAACCCCGCCGGCAGCATCACCGACATCGAGGCGATCTCGACGGTGGCGCGCAAGGCGGGCGTGCCGCTGATCGTCGACAACACGCTGGCCTCGCCCTATCTGATCCGCCCGATCGACCACGGCGCCGACATCGTCGTGCACTCGCTGACGAAGTTCCTGGGCGGCCACGGCAACTCGCTCGGCGGCATCATCGTCGATGCCGGCACCTTCGACTGGTCGACGGGCGGCAAATATCCGATGCTGTCGGAGCCGCGGCCGGAATATCACGGCATCCGGCTTCAGGAGACCTTTGGCAATTTCGCCTTCGCGATCGCCTGCCGCGTGCTGGGCCTGCGCGACCTCGGCCCCGCGCTGTCGCCGTTCAACGCCTTCATGATCCTCACCGGCATCGAGACGCTGCCGCTGCGCATGCAGAAGCACTGCGACAACGCCAAGGCGGTTGCCGAATTCCTCGCCGGCCATCCGGCGGTGGCCTCGGTGAGCTACGCAGGCCTGCCGAGCGACAAGTACAACCGGCTCGCGCGCAAATATGCGCCGAAAGGCGCCGGCGCGGTGTTCACCTTCAGCCTGAAGGGCGGCTATGACGCCGGCGTCAACCTGGTGTCGAAGCTGCAGCTGTTCTCGCACCTGGCGAACGTCGGCGACACCCGCTCGCTGGTGATCCATCCGGCCTCGACCACGCACAGCCAGCTCGACGACGCTGCCAAGATCAAGTCCGGCGCTGGCCCCGACGTGGTGCGGCTCTCGGTCGGCATCGAGGACAAGGAAGACCTGATCGCGGATCTGGAACAGGCGCTGGCGGCGTAGTCCTCGTCGTTCCGGGCGGTGCGAAGCACCGGGCCCGGAACCTCGACGACATCTGCTCATCTCTGGATTCCGGGTTCGGTCCTGCCGGACCGCCCCGGAATGACATCGGCGACCCTTGCCAGTTAACAGTCATTAACCATATCTGCCTCATACATCGTCCTTGGATCGCCCCTTTTTGATTCGGAGCCGACGATGCTGCGCTGGATGGTGCCTGCCCTTGCGGCGATGCTGACGGTTTCAAGCGCGCTCGCCGCCGATCTGCCGGCGACGCCGAAGCGGCGGGCTGCCGTGCCGCCGCAGGACCCGCCAAAAGTCTACGTCGGCAATCTGCCGGGCACGCCGCTCTTGCCCGGCTCCCACACGCTGCCGGGCTATTACGGCCGCCCCTGGAGCTACGATTATCAGGGCGCGTATTACGGAGGGACGCAGGTCGACTACTTCTGGCGCCTGCCCTACGCGTGCGGCGTCTACGGCTATTGCTGATCTCTGATCAGCGGACTGATGGTGATCAGCCGGGCTGACCGGCCGGAACCGCGCGCGGCTGCGCTTCGACGGAGTGCCGCGCGGCCAGACGCTCCACCTGCAACACCGCAAGCGTCAGCACCACGATCGCGACCGCCTGGTGGGCGAGCGCGAGATCGATCGGCACCTGGTTGAGCAGCGTGAGGATGCCGAGCACCGCCTGCAAGCTCACTGCCGCAAACAGCCACAACGCGCCGCCCGCCGCCGCGCCTGCACGCGAGCCCACCGCGTCGATCGCGTGCAGCGCCGCAAGCGCGAAAAGCAGATAGGCGGTCATGCGGTGCTCGAACTGCACCGTCAGCACGTTGTCGAACATGTTGCGCCACCACGGCGTCTCGAACCACAACCGCTCCGCCGACGGGATGAACGCGCCGTCGATCTGCGGCCAGGTGTTGTAGGCACGCCCGGCGCGCAGGCCCGCGACCAGCGCGCCGAAATAGATCTGCACGAACGTCACGACGAGAAGCAGCGCGCTCGTGAACCGCAGCCGCGCCGGCGCTGCGATCTGCGGCCGCTCCTCGAGCCGCCTTACCGTCCAGACGATGCCGGCGAAAATCAGAAGCGCGAGCACCAGATGGGTCGCCAGCCGATATTGCGACACTTCGGTGCGTTCCGTCAGGCCCGAGGCCACCATCCACCAGCCGACCGCGCCCTGAAGCCCGCCGAGCGCAAACAGCAGCCACAGCCGCCGCTTCAGCTCACCGGACAGGCCACCGCGCCAGAGGAAGAACAGGAACGGCAAGAGATAAGCGACACCGATGAAACGGCCGAGGAGCCGGTGGCCCCACTCCCACCAGAAGATCTCCTTGAACTCGGACAGGCTCATGCCGGCGTTGAGCTCGCGATATTGCGGGATCTTCTTGTAAGCCTCAAATGCCTCGATCCACTGCGTCTCCGAGAGCGGCGGAACACTGCCGGTGACCGGCTTCCATTCGACGATCGAGAGGCCGGATTCCGTCAGCCGTGTCGCACCGCCGACCAGCACCATCAGCGCGATCAGCGCGGCCACTGCGATCAGCCACCAGCGCACGACGCGAAGCGGCTCGGACGGGGTGGAAATCGACGTCATTCGGAGCAAAAACCAGGCTTGAACCGGACTGCGTGCCCCTTATAGTCCCCCGCTCCCGCAGCGCAAGTTACGCGAACGCAGCAAGCTCCCGCCATGACGATCCGCACCCGCAAGTTCCTCGGCGCCATCCTGCTCCTGGTGCTGGCCACCGTCTGGGCCCTGCTCGGCATGGCGTTGGCGCAGATGCCCTGGATCGCCGAATCCGGCTGGCGACAGGCGGTCTACTACGTCGTGGTCGGCATGGGTTGGGTGCTGCCGGCGATGCCGATCGTGAGCTGGATGCAGCGGCCCGACCGGGTCAAGTCTGGCCGATAACGCTGCCCGTCGGCTTCACGGGCGCGAACGCCGCGCCCGACACCAGCACGCGCAGCATCCGCAACGATCGCACCCGTCCGTCCCAGGAAATCCGCGGCAGCGCGCGCAGATTGGTGCGCCCCTCCGCGTCCACGATGCCCGGGATCGTCGACACCGCGCTGGCGAAACCGGCCTCCTCCGCCATCACGACGTGGCTGCGCCGAAACGAAGAGCGATCGCCGAACGGGAACGCGAGATGCCTGATCTCGCGGCCGAAAGCCGCTTCCGCGACGGCCTTGCCCATCGTCATCTCGCGCAGCGCGGCGGCATCCTTCATGTTGGCGAGAACGGGATAGTTCACGGTCGCGCTCCCGATCGTGACGAGCGGATCGGCGGCGAGCTTCGCAAGATCCTCCCAATCCATGGACGCCTCGCGCGAGAGTGCGGCGAGGTCGACCCGGTAGCGCGTGCAGAGATCGGCGATCGCGGCCGACAAATCCGCCGGCGGCAAAGAACGCAGCCAGCTCTCGAGATACGAGAACAGCGCCTGCTTCCCGGCATTGTCGGTCACCGTGAAACGCTGCTCCTTCTCGCCCATCATCAGGCTGATGCGGCTCTCGCGCGCGATGACCTGCTCGAGCCCGAGCCACCATGCCTCGCCGACGCCGTCCGGAAACGCAGTAGGCACATAGATGGTGAAGGGCACGCCATGGCGCGCCAGCACCGGATAGGCGAAGTTGACGAGATCCTTGGGCGCGCCATCGAAGGTCAGCGCCACGAAGCGGCGCTTCTCCGGCAGTGTCACCGCGCGCCGGCAGACCTCGTCCATGCCGAGGAAATCGTACTTCCACCGCTTCAGCGCGCGAATGGCGCGGTCGAGAAATTGCGGCGAGATCTCGTTCGGCCGCAGCGGCTGAAACCCGCGCCGCCGCGGCCGCACGTGTGCAAAGCGAAAGATAGCGCCGGCACCGCGACTGCGCAGCACGGCCTGCCCGGTGAACCAGG
Source organism: Bradyrhizobium sp. CCH5-F6 (assembly GCF_001556045.1). Classification (GTDB taxonomy): domain Bacteria; phylum Pseudomonadota; class Alphaproteobacteria; order Rhizobiales; family Xanthobacteraceae; genus Bradyrhizobium. The sequence continues at coordinate 1,505 of NZ_LSIC01000145.1, read as the reverse complement.
CCAATTCGAGGCGCAGCCGTTCCGGCCATCTGTCGTCGGATGCCAAAATCCCACCCTTCACGCTCGCCCGGCGGCCGATCCCTCTCCCCTTGTCATTACCCTTTGTTGACCTTTGTTTGCAAAGGTCGGCCACAGGCCGAAATACGTATTTACGATTTCTCGACAGGTTTCGCGAATGACCATGGCTGCGGCGATGCAAAGCCGGACGGCAGAAGCGCCAGCGCGGTCGAAAGCGAGCCGTATCGCGCAGGTCGATATCGTCACCGATCTGGCCGAAGCCGAGCCGGTCTGGCGCGCCTTCGAGATGAGCGGCCACCTCTTCACGCCCTACCAGCGTTTCGATCTGCTCGGCCCGTGGCAGCGACATGTCGGGGCCCGCGAAGGTGCCCGGCCGCTCATCGTGATCGCCCGCGACGCCGATCGACAACCGCTCCTGCTGCTGCCGCTTTCGCAACGCCAAGGCCACGGCGTGCGCACGGCCTGCTTCATGGGCGGCAAGCACACGACCTTCAACATGGGCCTGTGGAACGCCGACTTCGCAGCGCAGGCTGACAGTGCCGATCTCGACGCGCTGCTCGCGCCGCTGCGCGAGCATGCCGACGTGCTGGCGCTGACGCAACAGCCGTTGCGCTGGCACGACCAGCCCAACCCGTTTGCGCAACTGCCGCGGCAGAGCGCGATCAACGGCTGCCCGCTACTGGTGATGGAGCCGGACGGCCCGCCACCGTCGCGGATCAGCAACTCCTTCCGCCGCCGCCTCAAGAGCAAGGAGAAGAAGCTCCAGGCGCTCGCCGGCTATCGCTATCACCTCGCCACCTCGGACGCAGACATCACCCGCCTGCTCGACTGGTTCTTCCGCGTCAAGCCGGTGCGGATGGCGGAACAGAAGCTCCCGAACGTCTTCGCCGAGCCCGGCGTCGAACAGTTCGTCCGCAGCGCCTGCCTGGCGCCGCGCGGCGACGGTCGTGTCATCGACATCCACGCGCTTGAATGCGACGAGGAGGTGATCGCGATCTTCGCCGGCGTCGCCGACGGCCAGCGCTTCTCGATGATGTTCAACACTTACACGATGTCCGAGCACGCACGCTACAGTCCCGGGCTCATCCTGATGCGCTACATCATCGACCGCTACGCCGAGCGCGGCTACCGCTCGCTCGACCTCGGCATCGGCACGGACGAGTACAAGCGGATGTTCTGCAAGGACGACGAAGAGATTTTCGACAGCTTCGTCCCCCTGACCTCCCGCGGCAGGCTCGCGGCGATGGCGATGTCCTCGGTCAGCCGCGGCAAGCGGCTGGTGAAGCAGAACCAGATGCTGTTCGACATGGCCCGACGGCTGCGGCAGGCGTTCGGGTAGATCTCTCCACTTGCACAACTGCCTTCCCTTCTCCCCTTGTGGGAGAAGGTGGCGCGAAGCGCCGGATGAGGGGGATCTATCCGCAGATTCAAAACAACAGGAGGATTCGCGGATAGATCCCCCTCACCCGTCTCGCCGCTATCGCGGC
>NZ_LSIC01000144.1 GCF_001556045.1 Bradyrhizobium sp. CCH5-F6 | reverse complement strand
GTTTTGGCTTTGGCCTATATGGCTTGGGCTATGGTGGCTACGGCTACCCCTATTATGGTGGTTACGCCTACTATGGAGGTGGCGACTGTTATCTCGTGCGGCGGCGCGTTGTGGGACCACATGGACGGGTCTATTTCCGGCGCGTAGAGGTGTGCCGTTGAGATCAGGCGTTGCGCAGCCACCAAAACTCATTCCCGGTGACGTTCACCGACGGGGTAGAAGTCCACGGGATCCGTCAGCCCAAATCGCCGCCGCCTGACGGCCCTGGCCGTCACCAAAACTTGGCCATAACTCGGAGAAAGGAAAGATAGTTCGGAAAAGGTGATCACCGGCACCGACTGAGCAAGACCACGCCATCGCTGCCGGCCCCATGGGCATCGCTTCGTTACGGATCAGATCATAGCGATGCCGATGGCACAGATGCCAACTGGCGGACGAGGCCACTCCTTACATCTTGTGACCGGGCGGCATGCCTTTCATATCTCCCATATTCCCGGACGATGGCTTACTTTTTTTGGCTTTCTTGCCTTTCTTTTGCGCGACGGAGATCACCAAGGGTTCCCCTCGGCTGAGCCATGGGTCGGCTGAAGCGGGGGAGGCCGGGGCGGCCGAAGCGAAGTCGCCGCCCGCAAGCATCACACCGGTCGCAACAAGAAGAGCTAATTTGCGCATGAGATCCTCTCGATGTTGTCGCAGGGTAGTCCGACCAAATAAGTCGCGGCCCTTGAACAAGTTCCCGTGCCGGTGATCCGAACTCCGAAGCGCGGGTCAGGAAACGGAGACGCGCTCCCAAGATCTCTTCGTTAGTCGAACATATGAATGATGCGTCGGCTGGACGGATCGCGGAGCGGAAGGGGGTAGTGTCGCGCCGACTGGCGCCTGGAAGCCCGGTTCTTGGTGCGACTGATGGTGCTGACCATAAACAAATAGGCGCGATGGATCTTCGCAATCGTCCCCACCACCAGCATCTCAACTTCGGCTTCCATGGCTTGATGTAAGCCATTGTGGACCTTGTCCCGGGGGTGCCGATTGGGCTCTGCACCCGCATAACCTGCAAGGCCTCGGTCCATGCCGGACGTTTCCTTCCTGTCCGAGATCGAAACGACGGGTGCCGGTGCGCAACCGCGGTTACCCTCTCACCATCGACGTAGCTCTCGGCGACAGGGACGACCCTGATTCACCTGTCGCGACTGATCCGCTGCAGCGGAAGCTCGATGTCACGGCGCAGAACGTGGCAAACCTCGATACGGCTGGATTTCGGGCGCGGGAACTGTCGTTTCGTGAATACCTCAAGCCGGAAAAAGGTTTGAACGAAGCGGGGCAGCGAGAGCGGCCGCTGTCGCTGTCCGACCCACGATTTCAATTCACCGACAATTCCCAAGGCGCCACTGAATTAACTGGCAACCCGCTCGATGTTGCCATCAATGGCCAGAGGTATTTCGTCGTACAGACCGAGCGAGGCGAGCGCTTCACGCGAAACGGCGCATTCACGATTGATGGCGGTGGCCGTCTGGTTACGCTGGAAGGACAACCTATCCTCGGCCAAAACGGCCCACTGCAGGTCCCACCTAACCAGCGGGAGTTGGAGATCTCGCCTACTGGAATTCTCAGCACGAAGCAAGGCTTCCTCCTCGGTCAGCTCCGCGTGGTTCGCTTCGAACGGCCGCAGTTACTTCAACCCATCGGCGGGACTCTATTCAGGTCCGACGACCCACCTTCTGACATCGCTCCGCCGGCTATCACCCTCACGAGCGGCGCCTTGGAGAAATCCAATGTGCAGAGCACGCGCGAAATGAGCCGCCTCGCGGAGATTACCCGAACCTACGAGATGGTCGGCAGATTGCTCAAGAGCTCGCAAGATGCCGACGACATCAACAAGTTGGCAAATGTTCCCGAATAGCTCAAGCGGAGCCGTGAATCATCGCGCTGTGAGCAGTATGGTGCATGCCGCGTCGGTCGGCACCGGAGCACAGCTGCGCTGATCGTCACGCTGTTATCGGCCAGATTACCTGCCTGGATGATTTCCTCGCACAGCAATGAAGCAGCTCCCGTAACGGGGTATTGCCGCGGCTCGCGCTTGCGAACCGCTCAAAACATCTTCAGGTCTAGTCCTATCGCCAAAGACCTGAATTCTATGGGTTCGTGGCGATAGAGCCGAGCATTAAAGTGGCGTTTTCAATCATTCTGACGATGCGGATGGCGACGCGCCTGCGACAAGGCGCGGAGGCAGCCGGCCTCGTCACCCACCTCGTCAGCTTTCCGCGCGCGATCCAACGCGGCCCGATCGTGGGCCGCATCGATCTTTGCCTGCGCGTCGGCCTCGGTCGCGGACCTGATCGTGGGCTGGCGATGCATCTGCGCACGCACTGACTGGTGTACGGACCAACCCCGCGCCGCAAGGTCGGCAACCGCGCCTTCGTAGGCCGCGATCTCCTGGGCGCACTGGCCGGCGTGCGCCGATCCGGAAACTGGAAGCGCGAGCGCAATTGCACCAAATAGATGGGCGAGTCGCATTGTCATCCAACACCTCGCATTCAGCGGTTAAGTCAAGCAAACGCTTTCTCAACGGTCCTCAGCAGCACAGCCGGCGACTTGTCGTGGCGGGTCACGCCCGGGATCGGGCGATCGATCTTCATGAGCTGATAGACCGCCATCTGCGCCGCGCGCACCGAATATTCGACGGTGAACACGACGTCGTCGGGAATCTCCACGAACTGGCTGACGAAGGCGAGATTGACCGAATTCTTCGGCACCGGTAGCGGCCGGTCGGTCTTCGCACGCGGCATGAACATGCTGGTGATGTAGGGCATGCGGCAGGGGATGCAGATCGCGTCCTCGAACACCGTGCGATCGAAATTCAGATGCCCGCAGAGCTCGTTCAGGATTTCGGCGCCGCTGCAATCCGACATCGGCTTGGCGACGAAATTGCCGACGCGGTCGGGATGCAGCGCGTAGCCCCAGAACACCTGGACGTTCTTCGGCTGTCCTGCAAAATGCGGCTGATGATAGAGCACCACCGACATCAGCCAGTTGGAATCCTTGAAGGTGACGAGGCCGCCGGTGCCCGCCTTGTTACCGGAGAACGCCTCCATCTGATCGAAGAAGCGGCTGTCGCGGCAGGTGACGGTGAAGGACAGCCAATAGGATTCGGGAATCGAGGTATTGAACGCGGCCGGGTTACCGAACTCGGGACGGCCCTTGGCGATCTTCTCCCACAGCGCCCAGCCCTGGCTGTCAACCTTGGTCAGATGCGTCGGCGGCTCGGTCATCGAGCCGAGGCTCGAGGCGTCCGTCATCGAGGCATTCTGGAAGAAGACGAGGTCGCCATCCTCGAGGCGGACGTTGGAGGTACGGCCGTCGCGGTCGAGCACCAGCTGACGCACGCGCAGGCGCTCGCCTTCTGCCTCGAACGCCATGTCGGTGACACGTGTGTCCTGTACGAACTGCACCCCGTGCCGCTTCAGCCAGTCGATCAAGGGCCGCACGATCGCGTCGTATTGATTGTAGACCGTGCGCTTGACGCCGGCGAGCGTCTCGATGCGCGGAAACTCGTTCATGAAGCGGTGCAGGTAGCGCTTCAGCTCGACCGCGCTGTGCCAGGGCTGGAAGGCGAAGGTGGTCTGCCACATGTACCAGAAGTTCGACTCAAGGAATGGCGGCGACAGCCAGTCGGTAATGCGGCTGGAGCCGAGCTTCTCTTCCGACGTCTCCACCAGCCGCAAGAGCTCGAGCCGGTCGCGCGCGGAAAAGCCCATATGGGAGACGTCGACCTTGAAGCGGTTGCGATCGACGAGACGTGCGCGGGAATGCGCCTTGTTCTCCTCGTTGAAGGCGACCGTCTCGTCACGCACGCTCACGCCCGGGCGCTCGACCGACGGGATCGACGACAAGAGGTCCCAGGTGCATTCGTAGTGATCAGTGGTCAGCATGCGGCCGCCGCGCAGCGAATAGGCGCCGTTCGGCAATTGGGCACCGTCAAGGCTGCCGCCGAACACTCCCAGCGCGTCGTAGATGATGATGTCGCGCCCGGGAACGGCAGCATCGCGAATCAGGAATGCTGCACCCGCGAGCGACCCGATGCCACCACCAATGAAATATACCTTCACCGCTTGCCTCGATCGCCGTTCAGAGTTTTGTCTTGAAATACTGTATCCGAATGTGGTGTCGGAGCTTGCGTTGGATCAAGGTTCGTCGGTTATTCGGAATATCGGGGCGAACTCGAAGCTCCCACCACGTGCAAATTGCGGGGTATCGTGGGGCTCCTCTCGATCGTGCGCGCCTCGTTGCCGTTCCACTCGCCCAGGTGCGCGGATGACGAGGTGCCAACTCGATCACCGAACTGCCGGTTTGCAAAGCAACAATCACAGGAGAGCGAGCGAGGTTCGAATCTATTGATCAAGCGCTCGCTGTATTGGCCACATCAGGAACGTTTTGCGCCGGCGGTTGAAACAGGCTCGGGTAGAGAAAGGGCCGCGACCTCCATCTGGGCCGGAACCGTCGCGCTCCAGCCAAGCTCGCGCTCAATGCGCGAGCGCAATGCGTCCGACGCAGCGGGCTCGCCATGGGTGATGAATGTCATGCTCGGGGCGGACTTGCCGGTCCTCAGCCACGCCATGATTTCCTCGGCATCCGCGTGAGCCGACAGCGCGCTGATATTCCTGACCTCGGCTCGGACCGGAATGTCCTCACCGTGGATCCGGATGGCTCTCGCACCCGCCATCATCGCCGGCCCGCGCGTCCCTTTGGCCTGATAGCCGGCAAACAGAACCGTGCTTTTCGGATCGGCCACAAAGCGCTTGAGGTGGTGCAGGACGCGTCCGCCGGTCGCCATCCCGCTCGCGGATATGATGACCTTGGGTATCGTCATGGCGCTCAATCGCTTCGAATCTTCCACGCTGCGGATGTAGGTCGCCACCGCACACGAACTGCGGCAATCGGGTTCTGACAGTTTATGGTCCCTTCGATGATGACAAAAGATCTCACTGGCATTAACCGCCATCGGGCTGTCGAGAAAAATAGGGACGTGTGCGAGCTTTCCGGCCGCCTTCAGGCGTTCGAAGTAGAACAACAGGCTCTGCACCCGCCCGACCGCAAAGGCTGGTACGACGACCGTTCCGCCCCGCCGAACCGTACGATTGACAATGTCGTCGAGTTCGCTCTGCGGGTCGGCTTGCGGATGCCGGCGATCGCCATAGGTTGATTCGACGACGACATATTGCGAATCGGGACGCGCCTCAGGGTCGACCATCAAGGGGTCATTGAACCGCCCGAGATCGCCAGAAAACAGGACACTTACCCCGCCTCATTCGATTTGGAGCGATGCCGCACCCAAAATGTGTCCGGCGCGCAAGAGACGCAGCTGCGCGCCGCCGGGCAACGTTTGAGTCTGATGAAAGGGAATGGTCCACAGCTGCCGCAGCGCAGCTTCGGCATCCTCAACCGTGTAGAGGGGAAGAGCTGGCTTGTGGCGAGAAAATCCGTGGCGATTGGCAAAATGCGCATCGCTCTCCTGGAGGTGCCCAGCATCGCGCAACAGGATCTCGCAGAGGTCGGCGGTTGCTTCACTGCACAGGACATCCCCTCGAAAGCCGCCCTTGACCAGCACGGGAAGATAGCCGCAGTGATCGAGATGGGCGTGGGTCAGCATTACGGCTGAAATGCTTGCCGGATCGACCGGAAATTGCGCCCAGTTTGCCTCGCGGCGTTCTCGTTCGCCTTGGAATAACCCGCAGTCGATCAGTAGTCGTTGCGATCCGTTTTCCAAAAGATATTTGGATCCCGTGACCGTACCAGCGGCGCCGAGAAAGCTCAATTTGATGGTCACGTAACGGTCTCCTTCAGAACTCCGAACCTTCTTGGATCGTGATCGGGCTGTTTTTGTCGGCGCGCCAAGTCTTGCGCTGCCATCGAAACAAATTCAGCCTGCATTAAAGCGCCCGTCCCGCACAAGTCGTCAGGCGCACCGGTTGCGTGCACCGACATTGGCATGAGTCGTCGAACGCGCAGGGCAGCGTCAGGACCAAGCGATCCAAATGAGGATACGGTGGACAAGCTGCGATTCCTCCTGCTCTCAATCTTGCTTGAGGCGAAATGTATCCGGCTTGCCCTTCGTATTTGTTGAGCTGGATCAAGCGGAAAGCCATCTGGTCGCCTAATCTGCCCGACAACGGCCGTCCTCCTTCAGCACGGCCCCGTCGCATTCAAGCTTGGCACCAAAATGTCAGAGAAGCCGTCCGTTTCGCCTGCTCTTCAGACGATCTCCTCACCGCAGCAGGCCGTCGTCGCGGACGCGCTATCTCGGGGCTATGATCGTCTGAGAGCTTACCTTGTCCGTCGGCTTGGAAATGCGGCCGACGCCGAGGATGTTCTGCATGGAGTCATTCTTCGCGCGATGGAGAAAGCCGAGGCGCTTCGCGATGAAGGCGCCGTCCAAGGCTGGCTCAGCCGCATCGTCGCGTCTGCTGTTGCTGATCACCAGCGCCGCCAGGCATTGCGGCGCCGCAATGAGAACGAGCTTCTGCTGCAACAGGGTTCGCCGGAACCGATTGGCGATGAAAGCGAGGCCGCGGCGTGCGAGTGCGTTCACCTGATTTTGCCTGCGCTCAACACGGAATATGCGCAAGTGATCCGCCGGATTGACCTGGAGGCCGAGGACAGGCTTGCGGCAGCAGCCGCCCTTGGGCTGACAGTCAATGCGCTGACGGTGCGGCTGCATCGCGCACGCGGCCAGCTCAGGCAGCGATTGCTCGAGATGTGCCGCTCCTGCCGCGAGGACTCTTTCCTGCGGTGCGGTTGCTAGAAGATCAGCTTTCGACGAACTCTCGAATGTGCAGGCACTTCGCTGCGACTTAACCCCACTCCCTGTGGGGCGTCGGATTGGTGGCCGCGATGTGCCAAGCGTTGAAAGAACCCAGGAAACCGCAGGGCGAGATAGGCATACAAGATGTACTTGATGAGCTTGCCCGAGAAAATTGCCAGGGAGACGTGGAGAACCGGCAGGCGGTAGATTCCAGCGACCGCCAACAGGGCAAGTTTGGGCACAGGCAGCGGAAGCGCCATCACGGCGAATATCGCCACCGTCCCATATTGCGAGAGAAAGACAGTTGCCTGTCGCCAAGCCTGGGTGAGCGCAAGGTCCGGATAGCTTTTGGCCAGGAGACTCCACCCGAGATGATGGAATGCAAAATAAAGGCCGGTGGCCGCAAGGGCGCTGCCCGCCGCAGCCCAGACGGCAATTCCGACCCACGCGCGTCGTGAGGCCAGCGTGCCCGCAACGACGATAAGCTCGACCGGCAGGCTCATCGTGACTGTCGCGGCAAACGAGACCGCACCAAGGAGCGGTGCGAACGAGCTGCGGTGAGCCTGCTTCACGACGTAGGTGAGGGCGCGATTTGAAATGGCCCGACCTATCACGATGCAAAATATCCTTCAGATTTCGTCGCTGACCGCATCAGTTCAGAGCAGTTTTCGATGCTCGCATTCGAACGCTCTTCGCCAATCCAAGCGTGGAACTTGTTACAGATTTGTCACGATCCCTTGTTGAGTTAGATCAACCTGGGTGGGCGCGAGCCGCTCTAACCTTCAATTCGCTCCAGGGCCGTCGGCCCCCTCAATTCATGAATAGGGAAATCACCATGTCAAACCACTTCTCGAAGATCGCAATCCCTGCAGCCATCGCCGCAACGATCGCTCTCTCCTTTGGCGCCGCACTGGCTCAGTCCCAACAGACCGGCACCCAACCGACCCAAGCCCAACCCGGCCAGTCCTCGGGGGCAGCGACCGACCAACCGAACACTGGGACCAATTCCATGCCGATGCAGGGCATGGAGCACGGTCGCATGATGCGCGACCAGGGTCAGAAAATGATGCACAACGGCCAGTCCCAGACTGGCAATCAGCCGTCGACCACGCAAGCTCAGCCCGGCCAGCCAGGGACAGCAACCGATCAACAGACGACCGGAACCACTTCCACGCCGCAAGGCATGGAGCACGGCCGCATGATGCGGGACCAGGGCCAGAAGATGATGCAGAATGAGAAGAACATGGAGCATGGCCAGATGGGGACTCCCCCCTGCGGACCGGGGCAGACCCAAACCCAGACGACCCAGAACTCCGGCTGCAAATAGCGCATCGGCTCCGGCCTGTCTCGGCGAAACCCGAGACGGGCCGGGGCGAAAGCAGCCACAATGACCGACGATAATTTCTCGCAAAGGCTCCTGTCCGACCACGGTTCGCACCGCGAGGCTGCGGCAGCCGGCGCAGCGCAGAGCTCAGCATCGTACATCCTGCCCGCCCTCGACCAAGACTTCTTGTTGGGCGATTCGATGCGCGGCGTGCGGTTTCTGCTCGAATACGCGAAGGCCGAAGAAGCGTTGCGCAACTGGGGCGTACGATCGACCATCGTGGTCTTTGGATCAGCGCGCGTTCGACAGAACGGGCAGGGAAGACACGCCGACTGGTATGAACAAGCTCGCCAATTCGGGTTGATAGCGTCGCAACGTGGCGGCGCGCTGACCGACAATGGCGGCGTGCGCGACAACGTGATTGCGACCGGCGGCGGTCCCGGCTTGATGGAAGCGGCCAATCGCGGCGCGCACGACGCTGGCGCCCCCTCGATCGGCTTCAATATCAGACTTCCGCGGGAGCAAGCGCCAAACGGTTACTCGACTCCCGAACTGACCTTCCAATTCCACTATTTTGCGATGCGCAAGATGCATTTGGCAATGCGCGCCAACGCCTTGGTCGCCTTTCCCGGCGGCTTTGGCACGTTCGACGAACTCTTTGAAATTCTCACGCTCCGTCAGACCGGAAAGTCGCCGCCAATCCCGATCGTCCTGTTTGACGAGAAGTACTGGCGCGCGGCGGTCAACTTCGATGCGCTGATCGCCAGTGGCACCGTCGACAAGTCGGACTGCACGCTGTTTCGTTTTGCCGAAAATGCCGAGGAGATTTGGAATAAGTTGCTGTCTTGCGGGTTGGACGTGCCTGGACTGTCGTGCGCGGCGTCGCGTTACCGTCACCTGCTCGATGGCCAATCGCCAACTTCGGCCGCGACAGTCGCCCGCCCCTCACCTAGGTCCGAGTAGGCGTTAGGCATCCCATTAGCCGCTCTTACGATTAGGACAGGAGATTTAGTCATGTGGAATCGACGTAAAGTTCTGGGATCGTGCTTGGTGTTGGCCGCATCCAGCGGCATCGCTCGGGCTCAGGCGCCTGGCATGTCGGGAATGGGCATGCCGGGCATGGGACAGGGGCCAATGACCCGAGAGAGCTGCATCGATATTTGCATCAAGTCGCACCAAATGTGCCTTGAGACCGCGCGATATTGTTTCGAAAAGGGCGGCGACCACGTTGCGCCCACGCATTTGGCGCTGCTGCTCGACTGCGCCGAGATGTGCCAGATGACGGCCAACTCGCTAATGCGCAGATCGCCGCAGCACGGAGCGATTTGCGGCGCCTGTGCGCAACTGTGCGACGCCTGTGCCAAGGATTGCGAGGCTATCACTGGAGACGATCAAATGGCGCACTGCGCCTCGCTCTGTCGTGACTGTGCTCGTGATTGTAGAGGCATGGTGAACATGCCGATCTGATTTTGGAGACGGCGAAGCCCGGGTGGATGGGATAGTGCTCCCCGGCCTGGGCCTTCCCGACCGGCTCGCCGCGAACGCTCGATCGAGAATCCCGGCGATGAAAGGCGCTGTTCCTCTTCCGCAATCGAGTCGGCCGATGATGGCGTGTTCGGCCATCGCGATTTGCTCGGACTCGTCGTGAGCAGCGAGCAAACAGCACCAGCAGCCTATCGTTGCGCACTGTAATAAAAAGCGACCCTTAGCGTCTTTGTCAGCGAGTTGGCTCGCCTAATTGCCTCACTCGAGAAACAGTTTCGTGTCGCTTTGGCTCTTGCGGGGCATTTAGCGCAAAGGTAGCATTTGCGGGGAGGCAACGCGGCAATGGAAGCACGGAACAACCATACAACGCTGCTGGACCATCTTCGCCGTCAAGGCGTGTCGCGGCGCGATTTTTTGAACTGGTGCGCCTACACGGCTTCGATTCTTGCCCTCCCGCCGAGTGCAAGCCAGGCGATCGCACAAGCGCTTGCGACCAAGCCTCGCCCCAGCGTCATCTGGCTCTCCGTCCAGGAATGCACCGGCTGCAGCGAGTCGATTCTGCGATCGTTCGAGCCGACGCTCGAAAGCCTGATGTTCGATCAGTTCTCTCTCGACTATCATCATGTGCTGCAGGCGGCCGCAGGAAACGCCGCCGAACAGGCGCGCGACAGGGCGATTGAGCAAAACTTCGGCAAATACGTGCTTGTGGTTGACGGCGGAATTCCGCTTGATCGGGATGGATATTACTCGACAACCGGCGGAAAGAGCGGACGCGATCTCGTGCGGGGTGCAGCAAAAGGAGCGGCGCTCATCATTGCGGTCGGCACTTGCGCCACTTATGGGGGGATCCCTGCAGCCTCGCCCAACCCGACCGGAGCAGGCGGAGTTCACGATGCCCTGCGCGAGCTCATCGACGCCAAGGACGTCGCGGCTCCCATCATCAACGTTCCGGGGTGTCCGCCGATCCCGGAGGTGATGACCGGAGTTGTGGTTTATTTTCTCACGTATGGGAAACCGCCTGATCTCGACAATCTGGGACGCCCCCTTCCGTTTTTCGGGCGGACCGTTCACGACGATTGTCCGAGACTGCCCTTCTTCAATCAGGGGCTGTTCGCCAAGAGCTTTGATGATGAAGGCGCGCAGAAGGGCTTTTGCCTGAAAGATCTTGGTTGCAAGGGACCGACGACGTTCAACGCATGCACGACGGTGAAGTGGAACCAGAAGACCAGCTTCCCGATGTTCTCGGGCCACGGCTGCCTCGGCTGTGCCCAACCGAAATTCTGGGATCGCGAGGGCGGCTTCTATGGCAAGCTCTTCTAAGAAGGCCGGCGAAAAGTCCACGGCTGCGGCCAAGACCGCGCCCGGCTCGCAGCCTCGGCGGCTCATCGTCGACCCCGTTACGCGAATCGAGGGGCACCTTCGGATCGAAGCGGAGACGGATGCTCAGGGCGTGATCACCCGCGCATCCAGCTCAGGCACGATGGTGCGCGGCATCGAATTGATCCTGAAGGGACGTGATCCCAGGGATGCGTGGGCGTTTACACAGCGTTTCTGCGGCGTCTGCACGGTCGTCCACAGCATCGCCTCGATCCGGGCTGTCGAATACGCACTCGGCTATGTGATCCCGGAGAATGCGCAGCTCATCCGCAATCTGATGATTGCCGCGCAATATGTGCATGACCACGTCATGCATTTCTACCATCTGCATGCGCTCGATTGGGTCGACGTGGTTTCCGCTCTCAAGGCAGATCCGGCCGCGACTTCCAGACTGCAGATGAGCTTGAGCCCTTGGCCGAACAACTCGCCGGCGTATTTCGGCGGAGTTCAGCAGAAGTTGAAAGGTTTTGTGGAGGGTGGCCAGCTTGGAATCTTCGCGAATGGGTACTGGGGTCATCCCGAGTACAAACTTCCGCCGGAGGTGAATCTGCTCGCGGTCGCGCACTATCTGGAGGCGTTGGCCTGGCAGCGCGACGTGGTCAAGATTCACGCCATCTTCGGCGGGAAAAACCCCCACCCCAATTTTGTCGTCGGCGGTGTCCCCTGTGCGATTTCTGAAACCTCGCATGCAACCGCGGTGAATGCAGAAAATCTGCGTCTCGTCGGCCAGGTCATCAGCAAGATGCGGGAGTTCGTCGACCAGGTCTACTTGCCCGACACGCTCGCGATCGCCGGATTCTACAAGGACTGGACAACGCGAGGCGAAGGCGTCGGCAATTTCCTGTCCTATGGTGAATTTCCGACCGGGGTAGGTGCCGCCGAGCGAGCGACATTGCAGTTTCCCGCCGGGGTCATCATCAACAGGGACCTTTCGAAGATACAGCCGGTCGACTTTGAGGATCCGACCGAGATTCAGGAATTCGTCGCCCATTCCTGGTACAGCTATTCGGCAGGCAAGCAGGTCGGTTTGCACCCCTACGACGGCGAAACGAAGCTCGATTATACGGGACCGAAGCCCCCTTACGAGCAGCTCGATATTGACCAGTCCTATTCATGGATCAAGTCGCCTCGATGGAAGGGTCTGCCGGTCGAAGTCGGGCCGCTTGCGCGTGTTCTGATTCTCTATGCAAGCGGAGAGGTGCGGACGCGAGGCCTCGTCGACCACAGCCTCGGACGGTTGGGACTTCCGATCTCCGCCCTGTTCTCTACGCTCGGCCGCGTCGCTGCCCGCACCATCGAGACCAAATTGATCGCCGACATGATGCCGGGCATGTACGATGCGCTGATGGCCAACATCACGCGTGGCGATCTTCGCACCTTCGATGATGTGCTGTTCGATCCCACGACCTGGCCGAAGAAAACCCGCGGCGTGGGCATGATGGAAGCGCCTCGCGGCGCACTGGCTCATTGGCTCACGATCGAGGAGGGACGGATCGGCAACTATCAGGCCGTCGTCCCCAGCACTTGGAATGCCGGCCCCCGCGATGCCGCAGGGCGAGAGGGGCCCTACGAGGCGGCGTTACGCGGCCACAAGTTACAGGATGCTTCCCGTCCCTTGGAGATCTTGCGCACGATCCACAGTTTCGATCCGTGTCTGGCCTGCGCCGTTCATGTCGTCGACCCTAACGGCGAAGAACTGGTTCGCGTGAAGGTGCTCTAATGCTGAACTCGAACAAGACCGCGAGGAAAGACCGGCAGCGGCGACGGAGCGTCTTCTCATCGGTCGCCATATTCGTCCTGACTCTGCTTGGTTGGCAAATGTCCCCTGTCCTCGCCCGCCCTGGGAATGGCTATGGCGACTTGATCGACAACTATTGCATCGAACGTGGCCGCTTGCGGGTCCGCGCGCACCAGCCGCATTGCGCGATGTGCCACCACCTTGGCACCTTCGACACGTCTCCCGAACATCGAATCGAACCGAACTGGAACGAGTTCATCAGAGGACGAACAACCGGCGATTTCGGCTTCTTCTGTCCTGGGGGGGCCGATAGCACCCAAACGGCGCGCGTGCCCGGAGAGAAGTTGCCTCCGGGGCCTAAAAGCGCAACGGCAGAAGCCTCTGAGAACTCGACAAGCCCAATGGGTATGCCGCCGGGCCCAAGTCCATCTCTGCCGACGCCGGAGGGCGCGCAACCCAATACTGCGCCCTCCGAGAGTCAACCGAAGGCGGATGCGCAGCCAGCGCCGTCAGACGAGGAGCTGTCTCGGAAGATGGCGGCCTTACATGATGCGGTCGGAATCACGACGGCACAGGAGCCGGCTTGGCTCGACCTTCTCGACGCAGCCGCTCGCGCGCTGCAGCGTCCTTCCGGTCCTGCCGAAGCTGCCACCAAGGATCCGGTGACGTTGCTCAAGGTTCATGAGCTGCAATCATCCAAACACGTGGCGAGCATGCGCGCCGTTGGGCTCGCGCTTGCGCGCCTCAATGCGAACCTGTCGGATCAACAGCGCCAGAGGCTTGTCGAGGGGCTCAGACCGATCCTGGCCTCCATCCCACCGTAGATCGTCGGAGAACTATCATGTGCCTCGCCATCCCCATGCGGGTGGATAGAATCGACGGATTCCTCGCGCAATGCTCCGTCAAGGGCGTTTCTCGCGAGGTGAACCTGTTCCTGCTACAGGACCAGGACGTCTCGGTCGGTGACCACGTCCTGGTTCACCTGGGCTATGCGATCCAGCTCATCGACGAGCGGGAGGCCAAGTCCACCTGGGAAGTCTTCGACGCCATGCTGGCCGCAGGGGACAGCCACTCGCATGCATGAGCTTTCGGTGTGCTGGGCTCTGATTTCCGAAGTCGAGCGCCTCGCGCAGGAGGCGGGCGAGGACAGCATTGCGCATATCGCGATCCGGGTCGGTGAGCTCTCGGGTACGGACCCGGGCCTGCTTCTTCGCGCGTTCGAGGTCGCGCGCTCGGGCACGAAGGCGGAACATGCGTATCTCACGATCGAGCTCTGCGATCCGCGTGTCAAATGCACGGAGTGCGGCCTGGAAAATGTGACACGTCCCAATCGCTTGCTTTGCGCGTTCTGCGGTTCATTTCGGGTAAAGGTCATCGGCGGCGACGAATTGTCGAGCGCGGCGGTCGAATTTGCCGCAACCGGCTTCCCCGGCACCTCGGATCCACCAGTAGCCGGCGGACCAGGGAAACTGAACACGGAGAGGGAGGCGCCGCATGTGTAGCCATTGCGGCTGCGCCGCCAATAACAAGCACCGGCTTCATCTGCCACATAGGGGTTCGGAAGATGGCGCAATTGCGTCGGTACACGGGCTTGCCCACGAGGAAGGCGTGATCCGCAATATTCTCGCCGCCAACGATCGGATCGCCAGCCACAACCGGCAGCATTTCGATGAGAGCGGTCTGCTTGCGATCAATTTGATGTCCTCGCCCGGATCCGGCAAAACCTCGCTTCTCGAAGCAACAATTGATGCTCTCGGCCCCGAACTCGGTTTCGCCGTCATCGAGGGCGACCTTGAAACCGAGAACGATGCTGCCCGGATCCGAGCAAAGGGGGTCCCCGCCCTCCAGATTACGACCGGCGGCGCCTGTCATCTCGATGCGACCATGGTGCATCACGGGCTCCATGAGCTCGATCTGAACGGCGTCGACGTTTTGTTCATTGAGAATGTGGGCAATCTGGTATGCCCCGCTTCATTCGATCTTGGAGCGCACTGCAATGTTACGCTCTTGTCGGCCACGGAAGGTGACGACAAGCCGGCCAAATATCCGATCATCTTCCGCAAGAGCGATCTCGTGATGCTCACGAAATCGGATCTTTTGCCGTACCTGGACAACTTTCAGGTGGATCGAGCAGCAGCAACGCTCAAGGCATCAGGTTACGACGGTCCGCTTCTGAGAACGTCGGCTGCCAAGTCGGCCGATGTGGGCGAATGGCTGGCGTGGCTCCGCCAGCGGCTTGCCGATCATCGCGCCGGGCTATTCCTCAACCCAACCACCTCGGTTGAAGCAGGAGAGGCTTGATGAGCTCGCCTGCTCGCATTTGGCTGGACCGGATCAAGGACCTCCCGCTCGATCGGCCGGTTCGAATCCTCAACGTCTGCGGTGGCCACGAGCGGACGATTGCGACCTCAGGCATCAGAAGCCTGCTTCCACCCGCGGTGCAGCTGATTCCGGGACCCGGATGCCCGGTTTGCGTCTGCCCGGAAGAGGATGTCTTCCATGCTATCCAACTGTCGCTGACAAATTCCGTCATCCTGGTTGCGTTCGGCGATATGCTGCGCGTCCCCGTCAATGGACCGAAGGCCCAGCCGCGCTCCCTTGAGCAGGCAATCGCGCTCGGCGCGGATGTTCGCCCCATCGCGAGTCCGAGCGAAGCTGCCGCTATTGCCAGGGAGAATCCGCGCAAGACGGTGGTTTTCTTCGTCGCCGGCTTTGAAACCACGCTTGCTCCCGTCGCGGCGCTGATCGCGATGGGCCTTCCGCCGAATCTTAAGCTCCTGATTTCCGGGCGGCTGACATGGCCAGCGGTCGCCATGCTCCTTCAGTCCGAAGAGCCGGGATTTGATGCTTTGATCGCGCCGGGGCACGTCGCAACCGTCATGGGCCCCGAGGAATGGGAGTTTGTGGTTCGCGGTCACCACATGCCCACCGCGATCGCGGGCTTCACGGCTGACGCCTTGCTGGCAGCCACCTATTCGACGCTTCGGCAACGGCTCGAAGGCCGGTACTTTCTTGACAACTGCTATCCCAAGAGCGTCAGGCCCGGCGGCAACGCCGTCGCACGCCGCTATCTTACCGAAACCCTGGAGGTGACGGACGCCGCCTGGCGCGGCATCGGCGTCATCCCCCGGTCCGGTTTCCGCCTCAGGCCCGAATATGCCGACCACGATGCAAGGATAGAATTTCCGTTGGACGAAGCAACAGAACGCCCTCGTCGCGGCGAAATGCCACCAGGTTGCGATTGCGCGCGGGTCATTCTCGGCAAAGTCCTGCCAACCGATTGCCGATTGTACGGTTCTGGCTGCGCGCCCGAATCGCCGATAGGTCCTTGCATGGTGTCGGACGAAGGGGCCTGCCAGGTGTGGTGGACTGCCGGCTACCGCAGCGGCCGCCATGCCTTTGGGGGCGGCGGCGCGGTCCGCGCAGCAAGGTGAGCGCCGATGCCTTCCGCACCGCATGCCGCTGGTCCACCAGTCACTGTCTTAGGCATCGGTAACGTGCTCCTCGGTGATGAGGGGGTAGGCGTTCATGTGATCCGGTACCTGCGCGACTGGCCGCAACCGAGCGCAAACCTGGCGATCGTCGACGGCGGGACGCTGAGCTTCAATCTGCTGCCGATCATTGAGACCGCCGGTCGTCTCATCGTCATCGATGCTGCGATGATCGGAGATGAGGCCGGGGCGGTTCGCTGCCTGGTTGGTGACGAGCTCGACGCGTTCCTCGGCACCTCGAAGCATACCGCGCACGAGATCGGGCTAAAGGAACTGTTCGATATGGCCCGGATGGAGGACCTTCTGCCGCGCCGGCGCGCGCTGATCGGTATTCATCCTCAATGCATCGATTGGGGCGAAGGCCTGAGCGACCGAGTCGCGACAGCGGTGCCGTTGGCTGCCGGATTGGTGCTGCGCCTGGCTCGCAAATGGATCTGCGCCGATCAGGTCTCGGTGCCCGGATGAACAGGAATGAGACCATCGAAACGCGCAGCGAGACACGGCTGTTCGAAATCGTCGGTCGTGTCCAGGGTGTCGGATTTCGACCGTTCGTGAAGCGTCTCGCGGACGCTCACGAGATCGTGGGCTGGGTGAAGAACGAGGCAAGCCACGTGTCCGTGCTTGCCAGCGGCGAGCCTGACGCGCTCGACCGCTTTGCGGCCGGCCTGATCGCCCAAAGGCCACCGTTGGCGCGGCCGATGATTAGGTCGGTCAGCCCGCGACCACCAGCCGATTGTTGCGAATTTTCGATCCTCGAAAGCAAACCTGGTTCGACCCGCGATGCGGAGCTTCCGCCCGATTTGTTCCTCTGCGACGACTGTCTCGCCGAGATAGATGATCCATCAGAGCGCAGGTACCGCTATCCTTTCACCAATTGCACCCAATGCGGCCCGCGATACACCATTATCACCGCCCTGCCCTACGACCGCCCCAACACCTCGATGGCGGGCTTCGAACTGTGCCGAAACTGCCGGCACGAGTTTGAGAACCAGCAGGACCGCCGGTTTCACGCGCAGCCTTTGGCGTGTCCCGAATGCGGCCCGAAATTGGTCTTCAGGAAAGCGAATGGCGAGGAGATCTCCGGCAGCGGACAAGCGCTTGCCGCCGCTGTCGAGGCCTTGAGCTACGGCCTGACGCTGGCCGTTCGCGGTATCGGCGGGTACCACCTGATATGTGATGCGACGAATGAGACCGCGGTGCTCAGGCTTCGCAACAGGAAGGGACGGCCTGACAAGCCGCTTGCCGTGATGGTGCCGGGCGGCAACAACCGGCATCGATTTGCCAGAACGATCGCTGATCTTGATGAAATCGAAGAAGCGGCCCTGTGCGACCCCGTTCGGCCCATCGTGCGGCCGCCGTTGCGCCTGGCCTTGGCGAGGTCGGGTTGATGTTGCCCTATAGCCCCTTGCACCACCTGATCTTGAGCGAATTTGCTGGTGTGCTGGTCGCAACGAGCGGCAACATCAGCGGCGAACCCGTGATCACCGATCCGGACGAAGCCGAGAAGCGGCTCGCTCGCTGCTGCGACGCCTTCCTGCACCATGATCGTCCTATCCAGCGCCCTGCCGACGATCCGGTCTGGCGGGTGATGGGCGGGCGGGCCAGATCGATCAGGCTTGGCCGCGGCTCGGCACCCATCACCCTGCACAACTCTTATAGGGCGGCTGACGCCGTGCTCGCCTGCGGAGGGCAACTCAAGGCCACGGTGGCGCTCGGGCTAGGCGACCGGGTCGTCGTGTCTCCACACATTGGGGACATGGGATCCTTGCGCTCACAGACAACGCTGGAACAGGTTGCCGACGATCTTCAAAGACTTTATGCGACCGATGCAACATGCATCCTTCACGACGCGCATCCGGATTTCACGACGACACGGTGGGCCCTGCGGCAAGACGTGCCCACAACCGGGATCCAGCACCATGTAGCCCATGCTTCTGCGCTGGCCGGGGAGCATGGTTGCAGGGAGAAAATGCTGGTCTTCACCTGGGACGGTCTGGGGCTTGGGTCCGACGGCACCTTGTGGGGCGGCGAGACCTTGTTCGGCTCGCCCGGACATTGGCAGAGGGTCGGCAGCCTGCGTCCGTTTCGGCTCATCGGCGGCGACCGCGTTGCACTCGAGCCGTGGCGCAGCGCGTACACGCTGGCGCTGGAGGCCCATCATCACTGGGAATGCGTTCATACGGATGCAGCCGCCTACCGCCGCGCATGGGCTGCCGGGGCCGGCATGATGTCCAGCTCGGTCGGTCGATTGTTCGATGCCGCCGCAGCAATGGTGGGCCTCATCGAGCACTGCAGTTACGATGGCCAGGCGCCGGCGCTGGTTGAGAGCATGTCAGGTGAAGTCAGCATCGAGCCCGCTCTCCCGGTCCGCCCCGAAGGCAAGATCCGGCGGATCGACTGGACTCCACTTGTTCCAATGCTCGTGGATTCGTCCTTGTCCGTTCGCGAGCGGCTTGGACGCTTCCACGGTTCGTTGTCTGCAACCCTGGTTCGCGAGGCCCTGCATCATGGCGCGGCCAATCGCACCAATATCATCGGACTGACAGGCGGCGTGTTCCAGAACAAGCTGCTCACCGAGCATGCGGCGGCCGCTCTGACCAGCCACGGCTTCCAGGTTCTCTTGCATGAACGCATACCGATGAATGACGGTGGACTGAGTTATGGCCAGGTCGTTGAATTTTCTGCGCGGAAAGCCCCATGAAACCTGGTGACGACAAGCACTGCTCGCGCGACCTGAGCCGCATTTCGCTGGCGCACGGCAATGGCGGCAGAAGGATGCGTGAGCTGATTGAAGGGGTCTTCCGCCGACATCTCCACAACGACCTGTTCGATACAAATGCCGATGCAGCGATCTTACCGATGCTGCCCGCCGGCAGTTTTCCGGCCCTGACCTCGGACGGTTTTACGGTGGATCCGCTGGAGTTTCCAGGTGGCGACATCGGAAGTCTGGCCATCAATGGCACCGTCAATGACCTCGCAGTGTCGGGGGCAGAGCCGCTTTACATCGCGCTGAACTGCTTCATCGAAGAGGGCTTCGAACGGGAGCGCCTCGAGCGCCTGGTCGCATCCATGGCCGCCGCGGCGCGGGCCTCCTCGGTCAAGGTGGTGACGGGCGACACCAAAGTCCTCCGCAACGGCGAGGGTGGCGGGCTTTACCTGGCGACGACCGGACTGGGGTTTCGCAACCCTGCCGTCGCCCTTGGCCTCGATCAGATCCTCCCCGGCGACCGCATCATTGTCAGCGGCTCGATCGGCGATCATGGAACGGCCGTCCTGCTGGCCCGCAAGCAATTTGGTCTTTCGGGGACGCTGCAGTCGGACTGCGCCAGTGTTCTTCCGCTTGCTAGATGCGCCCTAATGCAGCCGGGTATCCGATTCATGCGCGACCCGACCCGCGGCGGACTGGCAAGCGTCGCCCACGAGATCGTTCGATCAACGGCCAAAAGCGTGCGCCTGCTCGAGCGCAAGATTCCGCTGCGCGGTGAGGTGCAGGCCGTCTGCGATATGCTCGGCTATAATCCGCTCTATCTGGCTTGTGAGGGCAGGATCGTGGCTGTCGCTGACCCGCCTTCAGCCGAACGGCTGGTGCAGGCTTGGCGCGACCTGCCGGGCGGAGAAGACGCAGCAGAAATCGGCGTCGTGGGCGAAGACGGGCCTTACGTCGTGTTGGAAACGGAGCTCGGCGGCGAACGGTTGGTCGAGGAGCTCGATTCCGACCCGCTGCCACGAATCTGCTGAGCGTCGCGAATCTTGAGCCAAAGCTCTTTCATGGCCTGTTCAATCTCGGCGGTCTCGCACTTCAGTAGTTCAGGGACATAGGCAATTTCGATAAATTCGCCGACAAGATCACCGTCGGTGTTGTACTGCTGACCCCACCACACGCCGGCCACGGCCGTTTCCGAAAAGATGCATGATCCCACGCCTCTAAAACTTGCCTCCACCTGCCCGTTGCCAAGAAAGTCGCGCAGCGCAGCGGTAGCGCCTGCAGGCAATGGAAGCCGTCGGAGATCGATGCGAAAAGTCGTCCCCGATTTGACGATCTCCGCCAACTTTGCGCTCACTTCCGAGAGCAGCGCAGCGATGATTGGATCAGAAACAAAATTGCTGTTGCCAGTCATTATCAACGACCTCAAGGACTCGCCCGACCCGCATGGATCGGTAGCGCGTCCGGCTTGGCCAATGCCCCCTTTGCGCGCGTTTGACCCCACGCTTCGTTGCTTGCGCATTCCATTCAAACTTGGCCGTCGGCGGTGACGCCCAACATGGCCATAGCCATTCACCGAAGGCAGGGGCGCGACACGACAACGACAAAAACTCCCCCACGGCGCGCCCAACGCTAAGAGCGCGAGCTTTGCACATCTCCTGTCCAGACGCTATTGTCGCATTCGGGGGCTGGGTAATCTCGCAGGATGACGCCGGAGGGCGGGGAGCAGACCTGGCTCGGTATCGCGATCCGGGGGCTTCAATGAGCATTGCGCGTACGTCAATTCGGTTGCTGGCCGTGGCTGTCGTGGCGGTTTGCTCTGTTCACGCCGGAGCGGCGCAGACACTCGACCAGGCGCTGGCTCAGGCCTACCGCAACAACGAGACGCTCAATGCAGAACGCGCCAATTTGCGCGCCACGGACGAAGAGGTGCCCCAGGCGCTTTCCGGTTACCGCCCGCGCATCGAAGCGACTGCGGACGGTGGTTCTCGCTACCTCAACGAAAAGGGGGCCGATGGCGCGCAGCAAAGCTCGACCACCACGCCGCGCGGCGTCGGGGTGACGGCGACACAGTCGATCTTCAACGGATTCCAGACAGCAAACCGGCTGCGTGCCGCCGAGAACCAGGTGCTTGCCGGCCGCGAGGCGCTCCGCGTTATGGAGCAGACCGTGCTGGTGGATGCCGCCACCGCCTACATGGATGTGCTGCGCGATGCCGCGATCCTTGAACTGCAGAAACGCAATCTCGACTTGCTAGGTGAGCAACTGAATCTGGTCCGTAACCGGCAAGCGAGCGGTGACTTAACCACTGCCGACGTGGCGCAAGTGGAAGCTCGCCTTGCCGCGGCGCGGACGGCCGTGCTCGCGGCACAGGCGACGTACAACTCGTCGCGCGCCACATTCACGCGCATAATCGGCAGCGAGCCCGGCAAATTGACGCCCGGCCAACCTGTGGACCGCTTTGCTCCTGCGACGCTCGAGGCCGCCATCGCACTTGCGCGCACCCAACACCCGGCCGTTCTTGCCGCCATGTACGGCGTCGACATCGCCCTTCTTCAGACCAAAATTGCCGAAGGGGCGCTGTACCCGATGGTGACGCTGGAAGGCAGTGTGAAACGCCGCTGGGATGTCATGCCCGACCAGAATCTGATATTTCCGGCGACGAGCACCGATGCGTCGATCATCAGCCGGGTGGTCATTCCCCTCTATCAGGGGGGTAGCGAGTACGCCAAGATCCGCCAATCGAAGGAAATGACCGGTCAGAAACGACTGTCGCTTGAAGCCGTACGCAAGCTCGCACGGGCCACCGTCGTGCAGGCGTGGAGCACAGTGGCTGCCACGAGGGCGCAGGTGGATTCGGCGCAAGCTCAGGTGAAGGCCGCCGAGTTCGCACTGGAATCCGTTCGGCGCGAGTTCGGCGCCGGCCAGCGCAGCACACTCGAACTGCTCACGGTTCAGCAAGAGCTGCTGAATGCGCGGATCGCTCTCGTCCTAACTCAGCGAGAGCGGGTGACGTCCTCCTACGCGCTGCTCGCAGCCATTGGCCGGCTCGCTCCCGACGTTCTCGGATTGCCGACAGAATCCTATGATCCGTCCGTGCACTATCACCAAGTCAGGGATTCCTGGTTCGGGGTACGCACGCCCGATGGCCGCTGATGCCGTTTCCGACTGCACATCGCTACGGACCCGTGAGAGAAGTTATTTGTTCCGGACCCAATTCGGCGCGCTCGAGTGATACCGGCTCGGCGGAGCTGCCGATTTCCGCGGAAAGCCAGCTGATCCCGATGTTGGGCTATGCCAACCGTTTTGCCAACCACGCGGCGATGATCATCCCAGCGAGTGCCAGCGCGCTCGCGATGCCGAACATGGCTTCATCGCCCCCTTTCTCCGGCTTAAGGTATTCCCGAAAAGCAAGCTCCCGGGCGCGAAACCCGGTCGTGTTTGCGTTCGCCTACATTTTGTGGCCGTCACATCCAGTTTGCGCTGACGCGCAATCAAGCGCGACAGGTGAATCAGCGTCGTCTCACCCTCCGCGATCGCGAATCAACGGAAGAATAGTTAAGCTCAGGCCGGTTATTGAGTGGGAGCTGTCGCCCCTCTGGCGGAGACGGCCAATGTCCTCTCTCCATGACGCGAACGATTAACCAAGTGTTAACCAAATGTTGGCTATGCACAGAATCTCAATATTTTCTTAAGGAATTCGGATGACGGGAGCTGAAGTCATCGACGCTGCGAGGGATGCGCTTATGACCGTTGCGTTGGTATCAGCGCCATTGATGATCATCGGGACAATCGTTGGCGTTCTCGTGTCTTTGCTCCAAGCGCTCACGCAGATCCAGGAACAGACGCTGATCTACGTTCCCAAAATCATCGCGACCTTCCTAACTTTGCTGATAGCCCTGCCGTTTATGTCGGACCAAAGCCATCGCCAGTTTCTGCGCATGATGGCCCAAATCATGGCGTCGGCAAACTGACGCGCCATCGCGAAGGAAATGACCGGCTGTCGCTTGAAGCCGTGCGCAAGCTCGCACGCGCCACCATCGTACAGGCCTGGAGCGCGGTGACTGCAACGAGGGCGGCAGTTGGATTCGGCGCAAGTTCAGGTGAAGGCGGCCGAGTTCGCACTCAAATCCGTCCGACGCAAGTTCGGCGCCTGCCAGCGCAGTACGCTCGAGCTGCTCACGGTTCAGCAGGAGCTGCTGAATGCGCGGATCGCTCTTGTCATGACTCAGCGGGAGCGGGTGACGTCCTCCTACGTGCTGCTCGCGGCCCTTGGCCGGCTCGCTCCTGGCGTTCTTGGATTGGCGACAGAATCCTATGATCTGTCAGTACACTATCACCAGGTCAGGGATTCCTGGTTCGGGGTACGCACGCCCGATGGCCGCTGATGCCGTTTCCGACTGCACATCGCTACGGACCCATGGAAGAAGTTATTTGTTCCGGAGCCAACTCGGCGCGCTCGGGTGATACCGGCTCGGCGCAGCTCCCGATTTCTGAGGAAAACCAGATGATCCCAGTGTTAGGCTATGCCAACTGCTTTGCCAACCACGCGGCGATGATCATCCCGGCGAGTGCAAGCGCGCTCGCGACGGCGAACATGACGTTGGACAACCCATGTGACAGCAACAAGCCGGCGGCGGCCGAGCCCACGGCCTGACCAAGGCTGGTCACCGCAATCCATCGGCCCAAATCCTCGCCCTGGTGCTCGCCTGCAATCAGAGAGGTCCAGTAGGTGATAATCGGGGCGGCTACACCCGCAGCCATCGCAATCGCGCCGACGCCAAGCGCGAGTGCTGGCGCAGTTGTCGCGGCCGACGCGAGCGCAAGCGCCAGACTAAGCATGCCCAGCGCGGGCGCGATCAACCAGCGCGTCGCCTTCGACGGCACAAGCGGCGAGAACACGAGTATTTGGGCGAGCAGCATCACGGCGCTGCACTCGGCGAGCATCAATCCGATGGTCAACCCGGAGGTGCTTGAGCCAAGATTGCCGCGCAAGGCCAGGTGAACGTCAAACGCAGCGACCGAACCCGCAACAATCGCCGCCAGCACAAGCAGGCTTTGGGACGTCCGCGGTTCATCGGTACCGCGGAGCCCGATTGTATTGGCAGGTGAACTGGGTTCGCTCCTCGTGACGGGAACAGTCCTCGCGATCACGCAAGCGCTAACCAGCGCAAGCACGATTGGCCAAAACAGCGGAGCTCCGGCCTCAAGTTGTGCTTGCTTCGAACTCAGGATGGACAAGGTGCTGCCGAGCAGCGGACCAACCATAAAGCCGATCATGGTTGCAGCTCCGATCCAGGCAAAGCGCCGCGCACGCCACCCGTCGTCGGGCGACCAGTCACCAACGGTGGCGAGGGCTACGGGTGTGATTGCCGCTGCCGAAACCCCAGCCAGCGCTCGTGCCGTGTAAAGAAACAACAAGTTGCCTGCAAGTTCGAACAGCATCAGGCTGGCGGAAAATCCCGCAAGCCCCAGGACGAGCACCGGACGACGGCCCCAGCCGTCCGAGATCCTTCCAAGGAAGGGAGCGGAAACGAAAATGGCGGCCGTGTAAGCCGCCGCCATGAGACCTGTATGCCGGGATATCGTCGCGGGGTCGTCGAGGCCGGACACGGCCGCAATTCGCGACGGCAAGTTTGGCAGAATGATGCTGAACGCCAGAGCGGTCGCAAAGGCGGCGAGTACCAATGCCCCCCTGGTTGTGAGCGGCAATCCGCGGTCGGAAAGACTGTCTGACATCTTGCGGTCTCGTTCAACTGAGAGACCTTAAACAGCTGCACAATCGATAAACAAGCCTACGCGTGCTGGTTGGATGCAGTGACGCCTTACCTACTATAGAAGTGATCATCCCTTGAGCATCATGATTATCTAGCGGGCATTGGTCTGGACGCAATTCGCTCAGAAGATGACGCGGTTTCTGGTACGATGTGGAACGCGCGTCTCCGTGCGGTGCTCGCCGGTTCAGCTGACACATTCGGAGGGGGCGCGGAATTCTCGCGAATTTCGTGGTAACCCGCAGGGGTAAGGCAACCGGAAGCTCAAATGCTGCTGTGCGGTGGAAGACCGCACGTACCCTCAACGAGGAGGCTCGGGGCCAGAAGCCCTCGAGCCGCCTCCGCCAAAAGAGCCGGCTTACCGGACTATTCTCCTCCTGAACTGATCAGCATTTGGATCGTTCGAATGCGACCTTCCGGGGGATGACGCGAACGGCAGGCGGCTCACTCAGCCGCGCTCCGCAATGGGTCCGCACGAAGTGAAAGCTGCACCGGGGTCGGATTCTGTAAGATGTCCAGCACGGGGCAATGACGGTCGACGATTTCTTTCAGGCGCGCCAACTCGGCTTCGGGAGCCGGACTGTCCAAAATTACCTCGGCTTCAATGATTTGATAACCCGGCCGAACGTCCCCTTCGACGTCGAACAAGCCGCGCAAGTCAATCCTGCCGGAAAGCTGAACCGAAACGCCATTGAGGGGAATGCCGAGCGCGTCGGCATAGAGGCGGTAGGTGATTTCCTGACAAGAGCCCAGGGCAGCCAAAATGTACTCCACTGGGTTCGGCCCTGTGTCCTGCCCGCCGAGGCCCGCCGGCTCGTCGACCTGGACGCTGAACTGGCGAATCGCGACGGCGCTGTCAACGCCGTCTCCGAGACGGGATTGCGCTCGGAAGGTCGCTAACGCTTGGGCAGGGTCAGCGCTCAGCGCGGCCTGCGCGCTCGAGAACACCTCCTTGAACTTGAATGCCATTTATTCCTCGACGGGTTGTGACGGTCCGAAAAGCAATGGTTGTACAGATCGAACGACCTATCAATCGGTCCGCACAGAAAACGACGGGCGTCATCTGAATCAAGAGCTCACGGCCATTTCGTCCTATTGATGCGATCGGAGAAAGACAAAGTCCGCTGTCCGGGCAACGAAGACCAAGAACTCGAATTCTCCACCAATCCCGCGTGATCAATCACGATGGCGATCCCATTCTTCTAGGTTTGAGACAGATCAACACACGTCACGGGCTTGCATGGCAACCTAATGGTCCTGCTGGGGACCGGAACAGGTGGCGAAGCTGCGACGGGAGATCGACATGGCATACCTGGAGACCGAGGTGATAGCGGCGCACCGGCACATTCGCCGCCGCACGGTGGCATATGTGCTTCTCGGCACTTTGCTCGCGAGTTATTTATCCTATCCGTATGTGACCCTGTATCGGCTTGATCGGGCACTGGAAGCCAGCGATACTCGCGTGGTTGCAGAACTGATCGACTGGCCGAGCGTTCGGAC
>NZ_LSIC01000143.1 GCF_001556045.1 Bradyrhizobium sp. CCH5-F6 | reverse complement strand
CGGCATAAGCCGTCCGACCATCGCGCAGGGAAGGCCGAGTGATCGGCACCACCTGTATGCTGCTGTGCGGTTTTCTGCGTGTGCATTTTGCGCAGCAGACCGCGGGTGCGTTGTCAGCACCCGGCCTTCCCTGTGCCCTCTTGACTCGAGAGGGAGAGCGACGAAGCAAAGCTCGGGCGGATTGCGCCGCGAGAGCGCGAAGCCGTGGCCGCTGCCCGACGAGCGAGGCCAGCCGCGGGTTCGCCGGCCGGAACGGATTTCGCATGGCGGGCGGCTGGCGCGAGGAACTCTTGCGCATGGTCGGAACTTGAATCCGCGGGCCGGCCTCGCCGCCGATGGCTGGCCTGCACGACCCCACCTCCAAGCCCCCATGCCCCCCGGGTGGGGCCGTGCTTCACAAGCAGGAGATGCAATGGCCGAGCCGACCGAGCAAGACATCAGAGAACGCGCGCATCAATTGTGGGAGCAGGCCGGCAAGCCCGAAGGCCGCGAGGAGGACTTTTGGCACGCCGCCGAGCAGGAGCTGCGCAACGAGGACAAGTCGAGCACGTTGCGCACGCCGGATTCGCTTTGACCGACGCGGCATGCCCGTTCTGCCACGGTCTCGGATGGGTCTGCGAGAACCATCCGCTCCGGGCCTGGAGCGAGAAGCTGGGCGGCTGCCGCTGCGGCGAGGGGATGCCCTGCACCTGCAACACGGCCGAAGATCCCGAAACGAGAGTGGTGATCGTCGAAGCGGACACGACGTGGCACTGAAGCGGGATGAGATGAGCCGCGATGGTCGAGTGGGCTCCCTCTCCCGCTTGCGTGTCCCTTGCAAAGGAAAAGCCGCCGGGTTCTTCATCCTGACGGCTTCGAAAAGTCCGTAGCTGTTGATCGCCTCCGCAGCTCGTGCGTACCGCCGTTACCTTGTTTGCGGCCATGCCTCATCTTTGTAGGGCAAGGTACGTGATTTTGCTGTGATCTGGAGCACACAGTGGAAAAGATGATGGCGAACGCGTGGTCAGATGCACGCGGGTACCTGCAACCACGTCAGCTCCTATGCCACGCTGCCAGATTCCACGTGATGGTGTCCCAGCCCGAGATGTCGGTCATGAGGCTGTTGACGCTGGCGTTGACGATGTGGCGGGACAGCAGCGGCAGGAACACGTTGGCTCCGCAGAAGATCTCGTCGACCTTGATCAGCAGCGCGGCGCGCTTGACCGGATCGAGCTCGTTCTGCGCGGCCTTGTAGGCCTTGTCGGCTTCGGGATCGGAATAGCGCGAGTTGTTGCGGCCCAGCCATTTGTTGTCCTTGGTGGCGATCTCCCAGGATACGCACTGGTTCAGCAATCGCTCAGGATCGGGCTGCGGCTGCGTCGTGTTGTACATCTCCATGTCGGCATAGAATTTCGAGTAGGTGTCGGGGTTGCCGACGTCGGAGGAGAAGAACACCGATGCGGTGACCGCCTTGATCTCGATCTCGATGCCGGCCTTCTGGCAGGCCTGCTTGATGATGGCCTGGGTCTTCTGGCGCGGGGCGTTGGTCGAGGTCTGGAAGACGTATTTGAGCTTCTTGCCGTCCTTCTCGCGGATGCCGTCCGCGCCCCTGGTCCAGCCGGACTCGTCGAGGATCTTGTTGGCCTTGTCGATGTCGAACTCGTATTTCAGCCTGGGCGACTTGAACTGCTTGGGCGCGTTGACGAAGCTCGCGGTTGCGACGGCGCCGCGACCATAGATGAACTTCTGGATCGAATCGCGGTCGATCAGGAGATTGATCGCCCGGCGAACGGCGGGATCGGACAGCGTCGGGTGCTTGGTCTTGACGCTGGAACGCTCGCCATCGACCTCGGTCCAGGGATCCGTCGTGTTGAGGATGATGAACTCGACGTTGCCGGACGGCGTGATGTCGAGCTTGCCTTTGCCGCCCGCCTCCATGCGCTTGAGGACCTCCTCCTCCACCTGCATGTTCCAGGCAAAATCGTACTCGCCGGTCTGGAGCACGGCGCGCGCCGCGGATACCGCGTCGCCGCCACCCTTGACCTCGAGCGTGTCGAAATGCGGCTGGTTCTTGACGTGATAGTCGGGGTTGCGTTCGGCGCGGATCATGTCGCCGGGCTTGAACTCGACGAACTTGTACGGTCCGGTGCCGACCGGCTTCAGATTGCCCGGGGCTTCGCGCGACTTTGCGCCGACATAGTCGCCGAAATGGTGCTTTGGCAGGATCTGGCCGACCGAGCCGACGAAGGGATCGGCCCAGAACGGCGTCGGCGCCTTGAAGAGCACCTTGACGGCGTAGTCGTCGATCTTCTCGACCTTGATGTCCTTGTAGGAGCCCGTGGTGTAGGCCGCGGTCGCGAGGTCCGCGGCGTACTGCCAAGTGAACACGACGTCGTCGGCGGTGAAGGGCTTGCCGTCATGCCACGTCACGCCGCGCTTCAGCTTCCAGGTCACGCTCATGCCGTCGGCCGAAAGGCCCCCGTTCGCCTTGGTCGGCGCCTCGGCGGCCAGGCAGGGAATGAGATTGCCGTCTTTGTCCCATCCGGCGAGCGGCTCGAAGAAGATGCGCGTGGCGATCTGGTCCTTGGTGCCGAGCGCGAAATGCGGATTGAGCAGGGTGGGCGCCTGCCAGAGCAGGATCTTGAGCAGGCCGCCGCCGCCGGCCTTGGTCGGCTTGTAGGCAAGCGTGGCGTCCGCCATCGCCACGTCGTGCCACGCCAGGATCTGGCTCGCGACCGGTGCCGCGATCCCGATTGCGGCGACTTTCAGGATGAACGAGCGTCGCGACAGCCGGCCTTGCTTCACCTCGGCGATCAAACCGCGGATTTCGTTCTCGTCCATCGGATGTCCTCCACCTGCGCTACGCCTCACCAGGCAGCCATCATGTTTCATGACGGCCGGGGCGGCAATGCCGGCAGGGCGGGAATGCGACGAAATGACGATGTGGAGAGCGCCGCTTTCGGGCGACGGAGCCGGATCGCCGCCTGGGATATCCAGGGGCGATCCGGTGCGATCTAGGTGAACTTGGGGAAGTTCTAAGGCCGCACCGGAAAGCTAACCCGGCAGGCGCGGATCCATCAAGTTTCGGAGTGTTGCGCTGGCGAAAGAATCATTGCCGCCGCCGGGAAATCGCCACACATGAAAGGCGCTCGGCACGGTTAGTTTTCCGCTTGATGTCGAATGGAGAACGTGCGCCCGCCGAGGGCCCGGCAATATGGTTTTCCATTTCATTGATTTCGCGCGGCGGAGCAGCGAATTCGGTTCGCTCGGCCAGGCTCGAGGGCGCTCGTGCCGTCGAGCTGGCAGGAGAGCGCAGAGGGCGCGAAATCGGCCCCGCTGAGATGAAACTTCGGTCAGTCATCCGGCTCTTCGGTCAAAAAGGCAAAAAAATTCCAATGCCGTGATGCGATCATTTCATGACGGAACGCGCGATTTGGGAGAGATTTGTGGCGGGTCATGGTTCGTATCGAACGGCTGTGGTGACGGGAGCATCGAGCGGCATCGGGGCCGCGACGGTCGAAAAACTCGCCGCCGCGGGATTTGAGGTGCACGCCATCGCCCGGCGCGCCGAGCGGCTGAAGGAACTGAGCGAACGCACGGGCTGCATCGCGCACGCGCTCGATATCACCGACGCCGAATCCTGCCGCAAGGCGATCGGCGACCTCGATGTCGATATCCTCGTCAACAATGCCGGCGCCTCGCACAATGCCCGGCTTTACGATTACCCTTTCGAGAAGATCGATCAGCTGATCGACCTGAATTTCCGAGCCGTGGCGCACCTGACGCGCTGCGTTCTGCCAGGCATGATGAGCCGCAACAAGGGACACGTCGTCATCGTCAGCTCGATGGCGGGCCATTATCCGATGCTCGGCTCGGCGATGTACTCCGCGACCAAGGCGGCGGTGTCGCAATTCCTCGACGTGATGCGGCTCGACACCAACGGGTCGCGCATTCGCTGGACCGAGATCGTACCGGGCCGGGTGGCGACCGAGGCCTTCGCGGTGTCGAGCGGCGACGCAAAGCTCGCCAGGGAAAAGTTTCTCGACGGCAAGGAGCCGCTGCAGCCGGCGGACATGGCCGACATGATCATGTTCGCCTTGTCGGCTCCGCCGCATGTCAACATCAGCCGCATCGATGCCTATCCGACCCGTCAGGCATCCGGCGGATTTGTCTACTCCGACTGACGAAATTCAACGCGAGAAGGTTTTGCCGATGTCGTTCACCAGACGGAATGTGTTCGCCGGTTTTGCCGCGGCCGGGCTTGCGGGCGTCGCGATGCCCGCCGTCGTATCTCGCGCGTACGCCGCGACCCCGAAGAAGGGCGGCCTGCTCAGGATGTGGATCGCCGAACCGGTGATGCTGACCGGCGCCTTCAACTCGACCGGGCAGATCTACGAGATCTCCGGCAAGCTGTTCGACGGCCTTGCGTGTTACGATTTCAATCTCAATCCGAAGCCGCAGCTCGCGCTGTCCTGGGATGTCTCCGCCGACGGCAAGTCGATCACGTTCAAGCTCAGGCCCGGCGTGAAGTGGCACGATGGCAAGCCGTTCACGGCGTCCGACGTCCAGTTCTCGGCGCTGAAAGTCTGGAAAGAGCTGCATCCGCGCGGACGCTCGACCTACCGCTATCTGGCCGACGTCGAGGTGCCTGACGCGCTGACGGCGATCTTCAAGTTCGAGCGGCCCTCGCCCTATGTCATGAACTCTCTCGCCTCCGTGGAATCCCAGATCCTGCCTCGGCATCTCTACGAGGGCACGGACATCCTCACCAATCCCGCCAATTTGAAGCCGATCGGCACCGGTCCCTTCAAGTTCAAGGAGTGGCAACGCGGCCAGTACATCATCTTCGAGCGAAATCCCGACTATTGGGATGCGCCGAAGCCTTATCTCGACGGCGTGGTGATGGTGATCATACCGGACGCCGCGTCTCGTGCGGTCGCGCTGGAGGCGGGCGAGCTCGACGTTGCCGGCGCGATCCCGGTGCCGCTGGCCGATGCCCACCGGCTTGCGGCCCTGCCGACGCTGGAAATCCCGGTGCAAGGCAGCGAGGCGCTGGCGTTTCAGGCCTTCATGGAGCTCAATTTGCGGCGTCCCTATTTCCAGGACGTTCGCGTGCGCCGGGCGATGTACCACGCGATCGATCGCAACTTCGTTCGCAAGAGCATCTATTTCGACTTCGCCAAGGCGGCCACGGGGCCGATCTCCTACGAGAACGCAAAGTTCTATACGGCCGATGTCCCTCAATATGAGTTCAGCATCGCCAAGGCCAATGCGCTGCTCGACGAGGCCGGCATGAAGCGTCAGAGCGACGGGCTGCGCTTCAAGATCACCCACGATCCGCTGCCGGCTGGCGACCACTTCTCGCGCACGGGCGACTATTTCAAGCAGCAGATGGCGCAGCTCGGCATCGCCGTCGACATTAGGAATCAGGACTTCCCGACCTATTACCGCCGCGTCTACAAGGACTATGATTTCGACACCACCTCGACAGGCGCATTCGGGCTGACCGACCCGACCGTGGGGATCCAGCGCTTCTACTGGTCCAAGAACATCGTGCCCGGTGTCGCCTTCTCCAACGGCAGCGGCTACAGCAGCGCGGAGGCCGACAAGGCGCTGGAAGATGCCCAGACCGAGGTCGATCCCGCCAAGCGCGCCGCGCTGTTCCGCGATTTCCAGAAGATCGTCATGACGGACCTTCCGTTGTTTCCGATCGCCGACGCGCGTTACATCACCATCAAGAGCAAGACGGTCATGAATATCGAGGTCGATCCGCTCGGCGCTCACGGCAGTTTTGCCGAGGCCTATCTCGCCCGCTAGCAAGGACGCAAGACGCCATTGTCCCGCTACGCCACATTTCTGCTCCGCCGGCTCGCGCAGGCCTGCATCATCGTCGTGGGCATCGTCTGCGTGAATTTCGCGGTGGTTCACCTCGCGCCAGGCGATCTCGCCGAGGTGATGGCCGGGCAGGGGGGCGGCGGCGATGCCGGCTATGTCGCGCTGCTGCGCGAGCGGTTCGGTCTCGACCAGCCGCTATGGGTGCAGTTCCAGCGCTACGCCTTCAACCTGCTGCGTCTCGATCTCGGCTACTCCTTCAAGGACAACATGCCGGTCGCCACCCTGATTGCCGACAAGCTGGCGGCAACCGCGATCCTGATGATTGCCTCGCTTGGGACCGCGTTCCTGCTCGGGATCGGCCTCGGCACGCTCGCCGCTGTCCGGCAAAACTCGCTGTCCGACGTCGTCATCTCGCTCCTGGCGTTGATCGGCTATGCCCGCCACGCCGTGATGCCGGTGCTGACGCTCACGGTATTCTACATGGCCGTGTTCATCCGCCTGATGCGCGCCTCCGTGCTGAACGTCGCTTCGCTCGATTTCGTTCGCACCGCCTACGCCAAGGGCATGAGCCGGCGGCAGGCCTACACGAAACATGTCGTCGGCAACGCGCTGCTGCCGATGATCACCATGCTCGGTGTCAACGCCGGCGGCATCCTTGGCGGCTCCGTCGTGGTCGAGACCGTGTTCGGCTGGCCCGGCCTCGGGCGGCTGACGTTCGATGCGATCTTCGCCCGCGACGTCAACCTGCTGCTCGGCATCCTGTTCTGCTCGTCGCTGCTGGTGGTGATCACCAATCTCGTCACCGATCTGGTTTCGGCCTGGATCGATCCCCGCATCGAGGTGTCCGCATGACCTTGCGTGCATTCCGGCAGACGCCGTGGGGGCGGCCGCAGGTCTTGGTCGGTTGTGCCATCCTGCTCGCGATTCTGGCGGCGGCGCTGTTCGCGCCGCTGCTGTTTCCCGAGGGACCCTGGCCCGCGGTCGGCACGCCCTATACGCCGCCGTTCCAGAGCACGGCGACGCCTCTGGGCACCGACACGCTCGGGCGCGACGTCGTCGCCGGCCTGCTCTACGGCGCGCGGGTGTCCTTGATCGTCGCGGTCGCCGCGACCGCCGCCGCGATCGCGGTGGGTATCCTGATCGGCGCCATCGCCGGCTATGTGCAGGGCTGGGTCGACGATCTCCTGATGCGCATCACCGAGATCTTCCAGACCCCGCCGAACTTCATCTTCGTGATCGCGCTCGTGGTGATCCTCAAGCCCTCGATCGGAGCCATCATCGGCGCCATTGCGGTGGTGTCCTGGCCGCCGATCGCGCGTCTGGTGCGTGCCGAGTTCATGTCGCTGCGAAACCGCGAATTCGTGCTGTCCTGTCGCCTCGTCGGCGTGCCTCCGGCCAGGATCATCTTCGCCGAGATCCTGCCGAACTGCCTGTCTCCGGTGATCGTCACGAGCTCGATCATGGTGGCCACCGCCGTGTTGCTGGAGGCGGGGCTGTCCTTTCTCGGGCTCGGCGACCCCAACGTGATCTCGTGGGGCGGCATGGTCGCCATCGGCCGGCCGGCGCTGCGCAGCGCGCCCCATCTCTCGGTGTTTCCGGGGATCGCGATCTTCGTGACCGTCATCGCCATCAACCTCGTCGGCGAGGCGCTCAATGAAACCTTCGATCCAAGGCGCAGGCGCCGTTGATCGAAACCCCATCCGAACAGACGGCATCGACATGAACAGCTCCCTGAAGGCTCTGGAAGACAAGCTCAGCCACGAGATGAAGCTGTTTTCCTACCCGGCACGCGCCTGGCCGTTGAAGCACCAGGCCGAGGACGGCACCTCGATGGTCGACGTTCTCGTCGTCGGCGCCGGGCAGGCGGGCATCGCGGCGGCTTTCGGGCTGCTGCGCGAGCAGATCACCAACGTCCTGCTGGTCGACCGCTGCGATCCCGGCCAGGAGGGGCCCTGGGTCACCTGGGCGCGGATGCGGACGTTGCGCACCGTCAAGGAGCTGACCGGGCCGGACAACGGCTTGCCCGCAGCCGCATTCCGTTCCTGGTACGAAGCGCGCAAGGGCGCCGGGGCGTGGGACGAGCTGGTGCGCATCCCGAAGGAAGAGTGGATGGAATATCTGCTCTGGCTTCGCGATTATCTCGCGCTGCCGGTCGAGAACAACACCAGCGTCGAGCGGATCGAATACGCGGGCGAGGCCTTGCGCGTGACGCTGGAGACGCCGCGCGGTTCGCGCGTCGTGGTGGCGCGCAAGGTGGTGGTCGCCACCGGCATCGATGGTGCCGGCGGCCCCAACATCCCGGCTTTCGCGCATGGCGCGCCCCGGCATCTATGGGCGCACAGTTCCGAGCCGATCGATTTTGCGGCGTTGAAGGACAAGCGAGTTGCCGTGCTCGGCGCCGGCGCATCGGCGTTCGACAACACCGCGACTGCACTGGAGGCCGGCGCGCGCGAAGTCCGGCATTCGGTGCGGCGGCCGCGGCTGCCGGAGGTGAGCGCATTGCGCTATCTCGAATTCGCCGGCTTCTTCCGCAATTTCCGCATGCTCGACGATGCGCGCAAGCTGCGCTTCATGCGCCGCTATTTCGCGCTGCCGACCCCTCCGCCTGCCGACACGCTGGAGCGCTGCCGCGCCCACGCCAATCTTGACCTGAGGCTCTCGGACGGCTGGACCGCGATGCAGGCGGCCGGCGACGGACTTGCGATCACCACGCCGAACGGCACCTTCGAGGCCGACTTCGCCATCCTCGGCACCGGCTTCAAGGTCGACCTTGCCAACGTGCCCTATCTGGCGCCCCTCGTTCCGGACATGCTGTTCTGGAGGGATCGCTTCACGCCGGGCTCCGACCGGGTCGACACCCACATCGCAAACTATCCGTACCTGACGCCGGGCATCCAGGCGGTGGGGCGAACCCCGGAGGCGGATCGTGCCTTGCGCAATCTGCATCTGCTCAACGGCGCCGGCCTCATGAGCGAGGGGCCGATCTGCACCGGCATCAACGGCATGCCCTGGGGCGTCTCGGCGCTGGTGCAGGCGATCTCGCGCGATCTGTTCCAGGCCGACGCGGACGTCTTCTACGAGCAGTTCGCCGCCTACGACGTGTCGGATCCGAACGAAGGCTACAGGCCGGCCGCCGTCGCGCGCTGAAGCGGCGAACTCACATCGCCGCCGAGTGCCGCGACGAGCCCTCGCGGCCGCGGCCGGTCGAGGCATACATCAGCGGCAGTTCGGTCGTGGACTTGATCTGCTCCATCGCGAACATCGACGAGACGTCGTGCAGATCGATTTTCGCGATCAGCCTCTGATAGAGGTCGTCATAGGCGGCAATGTCCGGCACGACCGCGCGGATCAGATAATCGACGTCGCCGCTGAGCCTGAAGAAGTCGACCACTTCCGGAAAGCTGATCACGGTCTTCTTGAAGCGCGCCGCCCATTCGGCGTTGTGCTGGTTGGTCCTGACCGCGATGAAGACGCTGACACCGAGATTGAGCTTGTCGGCGTCGAGCAAGGCGACGCGGCGGCGTATGTAGCCCGTGCTTTCCAGCTTCTGGATCCGGCGCCAACACGGCGTCGAGCTCAGTCCGACCCGGTCTCCGACCTCCTGCACGGACAGGCTGCTGTCCACCTGGAGCGTCGCCAGTATCTTGCGATCGAGTTCGTCGAGCATGCGGTCTCCGAATGCAGCGAAGGGAGTGGAAGTTTCGTGTTGCCGAGCTCAATTCCACGACAATGCTATTGCTGGATATTCGCGTTTGCGAGCAAAAAAATTCGTCACGCTGCCGTCAAAGGCGGCAGGAAGCAAGCAAACTGCGGCCCGGCTTCGCTACGCTCGCGGCATCGCTGGAAGAGTTTCGCCGATGACGCCGCCTTGTCGTGAATGGGTCAATGCCTCGATACGCCGCATCGAGATGGAACGAACGCGCTGCGCCGAGACGCATCTGCTCAAGGTCGAGCTGCCCAGCATGCCCGGCCTCACGTTGTACCTGAAGGACGAGACGACGCATCTGACCGGCAGCCTCAAGCATCGCCTTGCGCGTTCGCTGTTC
The DNA here is from genome assembly GCF_001556045.1 of Bradyrhizobium sp. CCH5-F6. Classification (GTDB taxonomy): domain Bacteria; phylum Pseudomonadota; class Alphaproteobacteria; order Rhizobiales; family Xanthobacteraceae; genus Bradyrhizobium. The sequence continues at coordinate 19,536 of NZ_LSIC01000143.1, read as the reverse complement.
CTCTATGCGCTCTGCAACGGGCGCATCGGCCCGAACTCGACGGTGGTCGAGGCCTCCAGCGGCTCGACGGCCGTGTCCGAAGCCTATTTCGCGCGCCTCCTCGGCCTGCGCTTCATCGCGGTGATGCCGAGCACGACGACGGCGGAGAAGCAGGCCGAGATCGTCGCGAACGGCGGAGAGGTCCATCTCGTGGACGAGCCCGGCGAGATCTACGCCGCTGCGATCCGCATCGCCGATGAGACCGGCGGCTGCTATCTCGACCAGTTCACCTTTGCCGAGCGCGCGGTCGACTGGCGGGTCGACAACATCGCCCAGTCGATCTTCCATCAGATGTCCGAGGAAGAGCACCGCGTTCCGACTTGGGTCGTGTGCGGCGCCGGCACCGGCGGCACGGCCGCGACGATCGGCCGCTACATCCGCTATCGCGGTCTCACCACGCGGCTCTGCCTCGCAGATCCCGTGGAATCGGTCTACCACCGACACATGATCGAGGGCATCGGCCGGCCGCAGGTCGAAGCCTCCTTTGTCGCGGACCTGATCGAGCGCACCATCGCGGTGCCGGATGCGGCGAGCATCGCCGCGGCGCGGGTGATGTCCCGGTTGATCGGAAGGTCCTGCGGCGGATCGACCGGCACCAACCTCTGGGCATCACTGCTGATCATGCAGGAGATGGCCGCGGCCGGCGAGCGCGGCGCGCTCGTCACGATCCTGTGCGATTCCGGCGAACGCTATCGCAGCACGCTGTTCGAGGATACCTGGCTCGCGAAACGCAAATTGTCTTGCGCGCCCTATCAACGGCAGCTCGAAGCCATGCTTGCCGTGCCCGACGTGTCGTCGGATCCGGCGCGTGCGGAGCCGATTCAAGCGGCGCCGCCGCGCGCCCGTGTCGGAGGTTGATTGCTTCCATGCGCGGCGCCGGGCAGAGAATGGATTTTCCGATTTCAGCCGCACGGCGCGTGTTCCGGTCTCCGGCTTGCGAAGGGCCGAATAACGACGTAGCAGCCTTGCACAATGCCGCCTTGTGCAAGGCGGAAGCTATCGACATCATCGGGCCCGGGCCGGCTGGAGATCATCAAAGGCTTATGACGATCGCGGGGGTTGCGGCGTGAGTGCGATGGACTTGTCAGTCAGTGCAGACCGCGATGCGCCGCTGCTCCAGCTCGACGACCTCGCGGTGAGCCTTCCCCCCGGGGCCGATCGCGCGTTCGCCGCCGAGTGCGTGTCGCTCAATGTGAAGCCCGGCGAGGTCGTCTGCGTCGTCGGCGAGAGCGGCTCGGGCAAGTCGATGACGGCAAGCGCCGTGATGCGCCTGCTGCCGCCTTCGACTTCGATTGCGCGCGGCCGCATCCTGTTCGAAGGGCAGGATCTCGCCTCCTTGCCGGAAAGCGCGATGCGCCGGATTCGCGGCGCGCGCATCGGCATGATCTTCCAGGACCCGATGACGACGCTCAATCCGATCAAGCGGATCGGACGGCAGATTGCCGAAGTGTTCGAGCTTCACACCGATCTCGGCCGCGAGCAGATCGGCGCCAGCGTCCTTGCGTTGCTCGAGAGCGTTCACATCCGCGATCCCGAGCGCGTCATGCGGTCCTACCCCCACCAGATCTCCGGCGGGCAGCGTCAGCGCGCGATGATCGCGATGGCGCTGGCGCTCAAACCGCGCCTGCTCATCGCCGACGAGCCGACCACCGCGCTCGACGTCACCACGCAGGCGCAGATCCTCGCCCTGATCCGCGAGCTTCAGGCCAGGACCGGCACGGGCGTGCTCTTCATCACCCATGATTTCGGCGTCGTCGCCGACATCGCCGATCGCGTCGCGGTGATGCAGTCGGGCCGCATCGTCGAGCAGGGCGCGGCGCAGCAGGTGCTTGGTGCACCGAAGCATCCCTATACCCGCCGGCTGATCGCCGCGGTCCCGAAGCTGATCGCGCCGCCGCCGCGCCCGCAGGCTCAGGACAAGGTCCTGGTGCTCGACAAGGTCTCGAAGGTCTACGCCTCACCGGGTCTGTTCGGCTTCGGCAAGCGGCAGACGCTGGCCGTCGACGAGGTCAGTCTGGAATTGCCGCGCGGCGCCACGATCGGCGTCGTCGGCGAAAGCGGATCGGGCAAGTCGACGCTGGCGCGCTGCATCGTCCGCCTGCTCGAACCGGACGCCGGCAAGATCTGGCTGGACGGCATCGATTACGGCGCGCTCAAGCCGCGGGAATTGCGCAAGCGTTCGCAGGCCATGCAGATGGTCTTCCAGGATCCCTTCGCCTCGCTCAATCCGCGGCGCCGGGCGCGCGATCTGGTGGCTCAGGGCCTGCTCGAGCTCGGTGTTCCCCGCAACACCGCCTACGCGCGGGCGGCCGAACTGTTCACCATGGTCGGTCTCGATCCCGCCGCGCTGGAGCGCTATCCGCATGAGTTCTCCGGCGGCCAGCGCCAGCGCATCGGCCTTGCACGTGCGCTGGCGCTCGAACCAAAGGTGCTTGTCGCCGACGAGCCGGTCTCCGCGCTCGACGTCATCGTGCAGGCCCAGGTGCTGGATCTGCTCGCCGAGCTGCGTCAGCGGCTCGGCATTTCATTGGTGTTCATCACCCATGATCTGCGCGTCACCGCGCAAATCTGCGACTTCGTCGCGGTGATGCAGAACGGACGGATCGTCGAACAGGGGCCGACGGCGTCCGTGTTCGCCGGGCCCGAGCATTCCTATACGCAATTGCTGCTTGGCTCGATCCCGGGGCAGCGCTGGGTGGCGCCTTCCGCACATGTGGCGGTTGGCAATGCATAGGCAGTCCGGGACGACGACGCAGGTTTGCGCGAGGCAGGGATCCGCAAGGAGATGGACGAGATGACGTCGGCTCATTTTGACGAGGGCATGGCGCTGAAACGCAAGGTGCTCGGGGACGACTATGTCGACCGCGCCTGGTCGGAAGCGCAGAACGACGATTTCGCGATGGCCATGCAGGAGGTCATGACCGAGGCCGGATGGGGCACGGTGTGGAAGCGTCCGGGCATCGACATCAAGGCGCGGCTGATGATGAATCTCGCGATGTTGACGGCGCTCAACCGGCCTCACGAGCTCGCGATCCACCTGCGCGGCGCGATACGGAACGGCTTTACGCGGGAGGAAATCCGGGAAATCCTGATCCACACCGGGCCCTATTGCGGCTGGCCGGCGACGCTGGACGCAGTCCGCGTGGCGCGGCGGGTCTTCGCGGAAACGGAGACCGGGGGCAAGGCTGGATGATGGCACGGCAAGAGACTGGACTCCGGAGGCTCGTGAGCGAACGATGGTTGGCATGACACGGTCGGCAAAGCCGAAGAGACTTGGATTTTTCACGCGGCTGCTCGACGACGCGCCGCCGGCGGACCGCTATCGCTTCGCCGCGGAGCAGATCGTGCGCGCCGAAAAGGCGGGGCTCGATTCCGCGTGGATCGCGCAGCATCATTTCCACGAGCGCGAGGGCGGCCTGCCGTCGCCCTTCACCTTCCTCGGCTACGTCGCCGCGCAGACCTCGCGCATCCGCCTCGGCACCGGCATCGTCACGTTGCCGCTGGAGAATGCGGTGCGCGTGGCGGAGGACGCCGCGGTTCTCGATCTGCTCTGCAACGGCCGCTTCGAGCTCGGTGTCGGCACCGGCGGTAACCCGTCGGCCTTTGCCGCCTTCGGCCTCGACAGTGCCCAGCGCAACGAGATCTTCGCGCGCAATCTGGACGTCGTCCGCGCGGCCCTGGTCGGCAAGCCGCTCGACGGGGGCGACACGCTCTATCCGCAACGGCCGCAATTGGACAAGCGCATCTGGCAGGCGACATTCTCGGTCGCGGGCGGTGCCCGGGCCGGCAAGGCCGGCGACGGTCTCTTGCTGTCGCGCACGCAGCCGCGCGCCAAGGAGGCGCCGAATGCCACGCTGGCCGAGATCCAGAACCCGATCATCGATGCCTATCTGGCGGCGCTGCCGCCGGGCTGCGAGCCGCGCATCATGGCCTCGCGCAGCGTCTTCGTCGCCGACGACCATCGCGAGGCGTTACGGTTCGCAGACATCGGGTTGCGACGCGCGCTGCCGCAGTTCCTCAAGGGTGGCCACGCGAGGCCGGGCGAGACGCTGGAGGAGATGATCGCCGCGTTCGACACCCATGTCGGCGGCGCGGACGAGGTGATCGCCTCGCTCCGCTCGGATGCCACGCTGGAGCGGGTGACCGACCTCGTCTTCCAGGTACATTCGGTCGACGCCCCGCATCCCCACGTCCTGCGCTCGATCGATCTCGTCGCGGAGAAGGTTGCGCCGGCGCTGGGCTGGATCCGGGCGGCACCCGATGTAGCGCTGGCGGGATAACCGGAATGAACATGATCGCGTCGCACGAGGCTGACTGATGGGTACGCAGGATATCATAGACACGCTCGCCGGGATCGAGCCGGGATCGGCTCTCGACGCCATCCGCGCGCGGCGTCTGCAGGCGCGCGAGAACGCGCAGAAGAGCTATCTCGCCCTGTTCGAGCCGATCGACGCGAGCGAGTTTTCGCTCGCCGAGCGCGCGGCCGTCGCGTTCTTCGTGACCGGGCTCCATGGCGAGTCCCCCGTCGCCGCCTTCTATCGCCAGAAGCTCGCCACCACCGCGGATGGGCCGCCCCTGCTCGAGGCGATCGAGGCCGAGATCGAGCGCGGCAAGACCTCCGGACCGTATGGCGCGTTTCCGGCCGGACCGTTGTCGATCGAGAACCAGACCGGGCTGATCTATCGCGTCGGCGCGGAGCGCAGGCCCGTCCTCGGCGCGAGGCTCGCAGCGGCGCTCGAGCATGCGCACCTCCTGGTGTTCCGGCCGCGCGATGCCGCATCCGCCGACATGAAGGCGCTGCTGGCCGCCGGCTGGTCGGAGACCGGCATCGTCACCCTTTCTCAGCTCGTTGCGTTCCTGTCGTTCCAGGTGCGCGTCGTCACGGGCCTGCGCGTGCTCGGCGCCTCGCTCGGGCGCGTTGCGGCCGGTGCGTAAGGAGACCATCATGAGCACTGCAAGCACCGTCAATCCGCCCGTCGTCTTCACCCAGGACGAGCTCGGCTGGGTCTCGTGGATCGATCCGCTGCCAGAGGCCGAGCTGACCGAACGGCACTTCGCCGGCCTGGTCGACCGCGCCCGGGCAAAGTCGGAGTATTTCCGTCTCCTGGTGCGCGATCCCGAGGTGCTGGAGGCCCGGACCAGGACCGACAAGGACATCTTCTACAACACCGCCGACGGACTGCCGCGCGCCGAGCGCGAGCTCGCGGCGGCGGCGACCTCGCGCTACAACGGCTGCATCTACTGCGCCTCCGTGCATGCGCGCTTTGCCAGCACCTATTCCAAACGCCGCGACGACGTGCAGCGCCTGCTCGACGAAGGCATCAAGGCCGATCTCGGCGAACGCTGGAATGCCGTGGTCAGGGCCTCGGTTGCACTGGCCGCGACGCCGATCGCGTTCGGTCCCGACAATGTCGCGGAGCTGCGCCACGCGGGCCTCGTCGATGCCGAGATCGTCGACGTCATCAACGGCGCCTCGTTCTTCAATTGGGCAAACCGGCTGATGCTGTCGCTCGGCGAGCCTTCGAAATAGGCAATCCCACCGGCACGAGAATTGCTGCTTGTTTCAACATTGAATGGATGGAGCCGTGCATGAGCAACATCGATCGCCGAACCCTGGTCAGGGGCTCTCTCGCCGCCATGATGGCGGGAGCGGCCTTTTCGCGCGCCGCCCTTGCGCAATCCGCCGAACCGATCCTGCTCGGCGTCAGTGGCCCGTTGACCGGGCCCAACGCGCAATATGGCGCCCAATGGAAGCAGGGCTTTGATCTCGCGCTCGACGAGATTCACGCCGCCGGCGGCATCAACGGCCGCAAGCTCGCCTACCAGTTCGAGGACAGCCAGAGCGATCCGCGTCAGTCGGTGGCGATTGCCCAGAAGTTCGTCTCCGATCCCCGCATCGTCATGGAGCTCGGCGACTTCTCCAGTCCCGCCTCGATGGCGGCCTCGCCGATCTATCAGCGCGGCGGTCTCGTGCAGTTCGGCTTCACCAATTCGCACCCCGACTTCACTAAGGGCGGCGACTTCATGTGGAGCACGTCGGTGAGCCAGGCCGACGAGCAGCCGCTGCTGGCGTCCTATGCCGTGAAGCGGCTCGGCCTGAAGAAGCTCGCGGTGCTGCACCTCAACACCGACTGGGGCCGCACCAGCCGCGACTATTTCGTCAAGGCGGCGAAGGAATACGGGGCCGAAGTCGCGGTGACCGAAGGCTACATCGCGGAGGAGCGCGATTTCCGCTCGACGCTGGTGCGCGTGCGCGATGCCAGTCCGGATGGCCTGATCCTGATCTCCTATTATTCCGACGGTGCGCTGATCGCCCGCCAGGCACGCCAGGTCGGCTTGAAGCAGACCATCTGCGCCGCCAGCTCGGTCTACTCGCCCAAATTCCTGGAGCTCGGCGGCGAGGCGGTCGAGGACGTGCATCTCGGCACGCGCTATTTCCCGGAAGACCCGCGGCCCGAGGTGAAGAAGTTCATCGCGGGCTTCAAGGCCAAGTACAACGGGCAGGAGCCCGACGCGTTCAACGCCTATTCTTACGACGCGATGAACATGGCGGCGGCAGTGGTCAAGATCGGCGGCACCGATCGCCGCGCCATCCGCGACGCCTTTGCCAAAGTGAAGGACGTCTCCAGCGTCATCTTCGGCCAGGCGACGTTCGACGTCGAGAGTCGCCGCGTCAAGGGCGCCATGAATGCCGAGCTCGTCGTGCGCAAGGGCAAGTTCGCACTCTTGGATGGCAAGCCGACCTGACGTAATGGCCGGCGCGATCGCTCCAGCCGCTCTTCTCTCCACATTGGGAACGCTGCGTGTCTTCCTGGCTCGACTACACGATCAACGGGCTGATCGTCGGCAATGTCTACGCCCTCGTCGCGGTCGGGCTCGCGCTGATCTTCGGCGTCAGCCGGCTGATCAACTTCGCGCAAGGCTCGATCTATCTGGTCGGCGCCTATATCGGCTGGGTTGCGGTGGTGCAGCTGCATACACCGCTGCCGCTGACCATCATCCTGGTGGCGGCTTCCGCCGCGGCGGTCGGCTTGATCATCGAGCGCTTCGGCCTGCGCCCGCTCCAGAACTCGGTGCGCATTGCACCGCTGCTCGCGACGATCGGCATCAGCTTCGTGCTCGATCAGCTGGTGATGCTGATCTTCTCGCCCAATCCGCGCGCGCTGCCGAGTCAGCTGCCTGATGTCCGCTTCCAGCTCGGCGGCGGCACCATCGGGCCGCTTGATCTCCTGATCGCCGGCGTTGGGCTCACCAGCGCGCTGCTGCTGTTCGTGTTCCTGCGCTACACCAAGCTCGGCTGGGCCGTGCGCGCCACCGCGCAGGATCGCGACGCGGCGATGCAGATGGGCGTCGACGTCAACCGCGTCAATCAGGCGGTATTCGGTATCGCGGCTGCGCTCGGCGGCGTCTCCGGCATGCTGGTCGGCATGTACTACAACCAGATCGACACCGCGATGAGTCTTCAGGCGACGCTGAAGGGCGTGGTCGCCGAGGTCGTCGGCGGCGCCGGCAACGTGCCGGGTGCGGTGATCGGCAGCCTTCTGCTGGGACTGGTCGAGAGCTACGGCGTTGCCGTTTTCGGCACCAGCTACCGCAATCTGTTCGCGTTCCTGCTGCTGGTTCTCGTGCTCGTGCTGCGGCCGAACGGCCTGCTCGTCAGCGCCCGGCAGGCCCCGCCGGAGCCGCTCACCGGAACCTTCATCGCGCCGAGCCGGCCCGTGCGCATTCCGCCCTGGGCCTTGCTGGTCGCGGCTGCCGCCTTCGCAATCCTGCCGTTCTTCCCGGTGTCTTTCTACGTGCTCCAGACCCTGATCAATGCCTGGCTGCTCGGTATGCTCGCCCTCAGCCTGACACTGGTTGCGGGAACGATGGGGCAGGTTTCGCTCGGCCACGCCGCGCTGCTCGCGATCGGCGCCTATACGTCCGCGCTGCTGTCGCTGACGCTCTCCGTCCCGGTCGGCCTCGCCGTCATCGGCGGCGGGCTGATGAGCGCTGCGCTCGGCACGCTCCTGATCTCGCCGTCGTTCCGCCTGCGCGGGCATTACGTCTCGATCGCCACCCTCGCCATCGGCGAGATCGTGGCGCTGGCGATCTTGAACTGGGAAAGCGTCACCCGCGGTCCGATCGGCATCTCCGGCATCCCGCCGCTGTCGCTGTTCGGCTACGATCTGATCAGCCCGTCATCGGTCTACTGGTTCAGTCTCGCCGTGATGATCGTGCTGGCGCTGCTTCAAGGGCGGTTGCTCGGCTCGCATCTCGGCCGCAGCTTCCGCGCCATCCGCGACGACGACATCGCGGCGCGCGCCTATGGGCTCAGCCTGAACCGCTACAAATCACTGGCCTTCATCTTCGGTGGCTTCGCGGCCGGCGTCAGCGGCGGCATCGCCGCGCATCTCTATTCCTACATCAACCACGAGACCTTCAATACACAGCAATCCATCCTGGCGCTGACGGTCGTCATCCTCGGCGGCCTCGGCAACGTCGTCGGCGCGATCGTCGGATCGGTCGCGCTGGTCGGCCTGCCCGAAGTCTTCCGGATCGCGGCCGAGTACCGCATCCTGATCTACGGCATCGTGCTGCTGCTGCTCGTGCGATTCAGGCCGCAGGGCCTGCTGGGGACGATCTGATGACGGAGCAGCACGCGCCCCTGTTGTCCTTGCGCGGCCTGACGCGCCGCTTCGGCGGCCTCACCGCCGTCGACACCATTGATCTCGACCTCGCCAAGGGCGAACTGATCAGCATCATCGGCCCGAACGGCGCCGGCAAGACGACGCTGTTCAATCTCGTGACTGGGCTCGACCGGCCCGATGCCGGCGTCGTCAGCTTCGAGGGGCAGGACATCACGGGGTTCTCGCCGGAGCGGCTTGCCGCCGAAGGCATTGCGCGCACCTTCCAGCTCGGGCGCGTGTTCGGCAATCTCAGCGTGATGGACAACGTTCTGATCGGCGCGCACACCCGTCTGCGGGCGGTGAAGCCGGCCGTGCCGGTGATCGGTCCGCTCCTGGAGCTGGGGCTGGCGCTGCTACGGCCCGCCAGCGTCAAGGCGGAAGAAGAACAGTTGCGCGAGGAGGTTAAAGCCATACTCGCGCGTTTCGGCGAGCGGCTCCTGCCGCGGATCGACCAGCCGGCCTATAGCCTTTCCTACGCCAACCGCCGCCGCGTCGAGATCGCGCGGGCGCTCGCCTTGAGGCCGCGCCTCTTGCTGCTGGATGAACCGACCGCCGGCATGAACCCGACCGAAACCGCGGAGATGCAGGGCCTCGTCGCCGAGCTGAAGGCCGAAGGGCTGACCATTCTCCTCATCGAGCACAAGCTGGAGATGGTGATGCGCCTGTCCGACCGCGTCATGGTCATGGACGAAGGCAAGAAGATCGCCGAAGGCCGAGGCGACGAGGTCCGGAGCGATCCCAAGGTGATCGAGGCCTATCTCGGCCACGGGCTGAGGGGAGCGGCGGAGCAGGAGAGCGCGGCATGACCAATCCTTCGCCCGAACCGCTGCTGGCCTTGTCGAACGTCAATACGTTCTACGGCCAGGCACAGGTGCATTTCGACCTGTCGATATCGGTCGCGCGCGGCCATATCGTCTGCCTGCTCGGCGGCAATGCCAGCGGCAAGTCGACGACGATGAAGATCATTCTGGGCCTGGTGAAGCCGCGCTCGGGCGAGGTGACGTTCGACGGCGACTCGCTGATCGGCCTCTCCACGCCGCAGATCGTCCGCCGCGGCATCGCCTCGGTGCCGGAGGCGCGGCGGCTGTTCGCGGACATGACCGTCCGCGAGAACATCCTGATGGGTGCCTTCGTGCGCAACGACCGCGATGCTGTCGCGCAGGATCTCGAGAGGATGCTGACGCTGTTTCCCAAGCTCGGCCAGCGGCTGTCGCAGCGCGCCGGCTCGCTCTCCGGCGGCGAACAGCAGATGGTGGCGATGGCGCGCGCGCTGATGAGCCGGCCCCGCATGATCGTGATGGACGAGCCGACCATGGGCCTCTCGCCGCTCTATGTCGATCGCGTGCTGGAGCTGATCCGCACCATCAACCAGGAGGGCGTCTCGGTGTTCATGGTCGAGCAGAACGCCAGCCTCGCGCTCGAGATCGCGCATGAAGCCTACGTGCTCCAGACCGGCAGGATCGTGCTCTCCGGCCCGGCGCGGGTTCTGAAAGACGATCCCCGCGTGCGTGATGCGTATCTCGGAGGTTCCGAGGCGGCCTGAAGCGCCGCTGCGCACTCTTCCGGATCATGCTGTAACGTTCAGAGCGTAGCCGCGCTCTGTGCCTTTTCCACCGGCAGATCGTCGGCATTGGGATCGCCCGGTGCGGTCGCCCAGGCGAGCTCGACCAGCGTCACGATCCGGCGTCCGCCGCCGTCGAGCTGGCAGACGATCAGGCCCTGCTCCTCCATGTAGCCGAGCAGCCGCTGCGCGCGTCGCAGCGAATGCGAGCCATAGGCACGCGCGATCGCGGCATCGCCGGGACACGGCCAGCCTTCCTTCGCCGCGCGTGCTATCATCATGAACACGCCCTGCATGTCGTCGGGCAGGATCGAGGCGCGTAGCGCCACGTCCTGCCAGGCATCGTCGTCGGCCAGATCGGCTCCGAGGCCGGCGCGCGCATGCGTCAGCATACGGCGGAATTCGTTGAGGTCCGGCACGGCCGTGCCGAGGCCCTCGATGCGGCAGCGGACGACGAACTCCTGATAGAGCACGCCGATGGCGCGGAAGCCGGCATCGGGCTCCGCCAGCACGGCACGAAGGGTGCGATCCACGCGCTCGCGCCGCTCCGCAAGCTCTTCCGCGCTCACCGGCACTTCGACCGCCTCGGGCCGGATCTCCGGCGTTGCGGCCGCCTTCGCCGCGCGAAGCTGCTCCAACAGATCCGGCGCAGGCCGCCGCTGCGACCGGCTGGCATCTGGCGGCGGTGCCGCCAGGATCACGGCGCGCGCATCCTCCAGCGTCGCCTCCGGCAGCGGCATCAGACGCGGCGTCGAGTTGCGCGGACTGGTGTCGGTCGGGCCGATGTTCAAACGCAGCGGACGGCGCGAGAGCGCAGGTCCCAGCGCCATGAACTGGCCGCGTTCGAGATCGCGAAAGGCTTCGGCCTGCCGCCGCTCCATGCCGAGCAGGTCCGCGGCGCGCGCCATGTCGATGTCGAGGAAGGTCCGCCCCATCAGGAAGTTGGAAGCTTCCGCGGCGACGTTCTTGGCGAGCTTCGCCAGGCGCTGCGTCGCGATGATCCCGGCCAGCCCGCGCTTGCGGCCGCGGCACATCAGATTCGTCATGGCGCCGAGCGACAGTTTACGCGCCTCGTCCGAGACTTCGCCGGCCACCGCCGGCGCGAACAACTGCGCCTCGTCGACGACGACGAGCATCGGGTACCAGTGGTCGCGGTCGACGTCGAACAGGCCGCCGAGGAATGCCGCGGCACGCCGCATCTGATTCTCGGCGTCCAGCCCTTCGAGATTGAGTACGGTGGAGACCCGATGCAGCCGGGCGCGCTCGCCCGCGACCTGAAGGCCGCGCTCGGTGTGATCCTCGGCCTCGATCACCAGATGGCCGAAGCGCTCGGCCAGCGTGACGAAATCGCCTTCGGGATCGATGATGGCCTGCTGCACCCAGGGCGCGCTCTGCTCCAGGAGCCGCCGCAACAGATGCGACTTGCCGGAGCCCGAATTGCCCTGCACCAGGAGGCGGGTTGCCAGCAGTTCCTCGAGGTCCATGGCCGCCGCGGCGCCTGCCGTGGTCTGCCCCATCTCGATCGCAACCGTCATGTCCCCGACTCAAGTCCCCGCCATTCGCGGACAGGGGCTTACCAACCCGGCCGGGGCGCGTCGAGCGCTACGGTGCGAATCATGTCGCGTTGCCCACGGTGGCATTCAGGCGAGGTTCGATTGCCGCAGAAGTGCGGGCCGATAGGGAGGCTGCGGATCGTCGTCCTCGTTCGCGGGAATCGCACATGAGCCGAACTCCTGCCGGATCCGCTCGATCTCGGCGACGCGCTCGTGCAGCCGTTGCAGGTGCGCCGGCGATGTCGCCCGCCAGAACCGGAAGGTATCGGCCGTGAGCGGCAGGAACGCGGTGCCGAACGGCGTCGGCTCGGGAACGATGGTGCGTCCAAGCATCAGGAAGCGCTCTCCGCCTGATACGATGAGGGTGGCATAACCGCGATTTCCAATCCGCCTGATGCCGTTCAGCGACCATTCGGCGAGCTTGCTGAAATACGGCTCCTCGCGCCAGCGATCGGGGCAATCGTCGTCGACCGTGACGTTGACGGCGTCCTGGCTGAAATGCACCACGAGGCCTGCATGCTCGGGGAACCAATCGTCGTCGAGATGGCCTTGCAGCCATGCGCAGGTGAAAGATCGGCACATCTGCGGACGGCGGTCGTAAATGGTGCATCCCGTATCTGCCTGCCAATGCCTACAGAGCTGGTTCACCGGCTTTTCGACGGCAGCGACTTCGAGGATATCGCAGCAGGCGTTGCACGATCCGCATTGCCGGGCGGGCCGCGCCGACTTCGGCAGGCCGGTCGCGCGGAAGCCCCGTCCGTCGCGGACCAGCAGCTTCTGCTTCTCCAGTGCGGTCAACGCACGCTCTATCTTGAGACGGGACAGTCCGGTGGCGTCGATCACGCCCTTCACGGTCGTCGCGCCTGCTTCCACCGCGCGGACGACGCTCAGCATCGCCTGATCCATTGTTGTTGTTCTTGTTCTCTCAGTCGTGCATTGCCATCACGCCGGAACAGCAGACCGGCAAACAGGTTTGAGACACCTGACTTAGAAAGATATCTTGCTCACCTCGTTGCCCGCAGCAAGGAGCACGACCTGTTCTGGGCGCATGCAACGCTTGCGCGAATGGAGGGCCTGCACGTGAGGGTGGGCGCCATCGCGTCGAATCCGCGCGCTTTGCTTGCGACGCGCCGCGATGTGACGCACGACATCCCGTCGTCTCACGCAGTCGTGATATCCGTGGGCCCCGCGTCGGCGCGATGTGACGGCGATGCCGTCAATGGGAAGCAGCGACGGTTGTTGAGTCTGCGCCACAGCCGGAACAGCGCCGCGCCGAAGCTGGTGCGAGCGGCGGGACAGGGCGGACGATCCCGCGCCGGACGGGCGATGATGCAGATCAATAACCGTCGGCCCGAGTCCTGTTAGCTGGACTGATGAGCCTTCTGACCTTCTTCACTGCGAGTTGTTTCCTGCTGGCATTGCCGGGTCCGACGAACACCTTGCTCGCGACATCGGGCGCAGGGGTCGGCGTCCTGCGCTCGCTTCACCTGCTGGCGGCCGAGCTCGCCGGCTATCTGCTGGCCATCGCGCTGCTGCGGCTGGCGCTCGGCCCGATCGTGAGCGATATCCCGGTCGCGACCCTGGTGCTCCGCGTTGCCGTGACGATCTACATCCTGTGCCTGGCCGTGATGCTCTGGCGCTTTCGCGCCCGCGAGTTGCGCAGTGGGGCGCCCGTGACGTTCGGTCATGTGCTGCTCACCACGCTCTTGAACCCGAAGGCGATGGTGTTCGCCTTCCTGCTGCTGCCGTCTCCCGCCGGGCCGCTCGAACTGCTGCCCTGGCTTCTCCTGATCGCGCTTCAGATCGTCACGGCCGGCGCGGCATGGGTGACCTTTGGTGCAACGCTTGGCCGCGGCGCCCGCCGCCTCGGACATCCCGATTTGGTGACGCGCATCGGCGCGATCACGCTCGTTACGGTGACCGGCCTGATCTGGATCCAATCATTCTGGAGCGCGTGAGGGCCGAGGCCTGAGATGGACGGCAGCGCGCCAGGTTCGCCCGGCAAGAGCGTCTCGTTCAACTTCGGCGGCTTTGCGCGGCATCAATGTGGAATAGCGCCCGGCTGGCATCCTTGCTCCGTGGCAACCGCGTGGACGATCTCATGGTCAGCAGGCGAAGTTTGATGGCGGGTCTCGCCTGTTCGAGCGTGATGCGGCCGCAGCCATCCCACGCGGCGACGGCCGTCACCTACGAAGACGCGGTACGCGCCACCTGGGCTCCGTTGCGCACCGAGGGCGGACTGCACGAAATCGTCCGCTATGCGACGCTGGCGGCCAATAGTCACAATACCCAGCCGTGGCGCTTCACCCTGACCCCGCGAAGCGTCTCCATCGCGCCGGACGTCTCGCGTCGCTGTCCGGTGGTCGATCCAGACGATCACCATGTGTTCGTCAGCCTCGGATGCGCGGCCGAGAACCTGACCCATGCGGCGCTGGCCATGGGGTTGCGGCCGGCATTGCGCTTCGAAGCGGGTGCCGTCACGGCGGAATTCGAGAGCGCCGCGATGGAGCGCTCGCCCCTGCTTGCGGCGATCCCGCACCGGCAGTCGACGCGCGCGCCCTATGATGGTCAGCCTGTTTCCGGCGATGTGCTGCGCGATCTGGAGCGGGCGGGCACCGGGGACGGCGTTGCGATCATCCTTCTCACCGACCGCAAGCAGATGGCGGAGATTGCGGATTACGTGGTCGAAGGCAACACGAGCCAGATGCGCGACCGCAGATTCATGGACGAGCTCGTCGCCTGGCTCCGCTTCAGCGAGGGTGAGGCTGTCGCAACGATGGACGGCCTGTTCTCGCGCGCATCGGGCAATCCGGCGCTGCCACGCTGGCTGGCGCGCCGGCTGATGCCGTACGTATTCACCGAGCGCGGCGAGAACGACAGGTATCGCGCCTGCATCGAAAGTTCGGCGGGTGTCGCGGCATTCGTCGCCGAGCGCGACGACGCCGCGCACTGGATCGAGGTGGGACGTGCCTGCCAGCGTTTTGCCTTGCAGGCCACGGCGCTCGGCCTCAAATACGCTTTCGTCAACCAGCCGGTCGAGGTCGCGCGCCTTCGCCGGCAGCTCGCCGCCTATCTCGGCCTGGGCGCGCGCCTGCCGGATCTCGTGGTGCGTTTCGGTGCCGGGCCGGAGCTGCCCAAATCACTGCGCCGGCCCGTGGCGCAAGTGATCGCGTGAGACGAGTCACTTCCGCAGCGGGACGCGCTACGTCGCGCCGGATCCACCCTGCACGATCCTCTCGTTCAGCTTCTGGTCCACGGTGTCGACGGTACGGTCGATTTCGGCGTTCGGCATGCCGAGCTGATGCGAGATCAGCTTCACCAGGAGATCGACTCGCTCGATGAAGGGCGCGCCGCTCGCGACCGCGCGCGCGGCTGAGGACGGTTTGAGCAGGCTTTCGGCAGCCTTGGCATATTTTGCGAACGGCACCTGGTCCTGCGGATCGGCGCCGAGCCGGCGGGCGATCGCATCGACATGGTCGTAGATCGTCTGCGAACGCTTGAGGTCGCCGTGCACGGCGTCGCGGATCGACTGCGGCTCGTTGGGCGTGATGCAGCGGTAATTGCCGGTCAGCAGCATGGACCATTTCGCCAGCGGCACGAACAGCGAGTCGAACACTTTCAGCTTCACCGGCACGTCATGGCCGTCGAGCGTCACTGCATCGATGTCGGCTTCGAGCTCGCGCAGCAGCTTGTTGTGCTTCTCGTCGGCGAAGACCGATGCCTTGAAATTGGTCGGCAGGCCGACATGGAGCACGTTGGCGGCCTCTTCCGGCGGACGGAACGCCTGCGGATCGGGCGAGCACAGCGTCACCAGCCCCGGCTCGAACCGCTCCCACACCTGCGCATTGGTATAGGCCTCCTCGAGATCCACATCGGCGAGTGCCGGAATCCGCTTCAGATAGGGCAGAGGCGGCATGTTCATGATCGACAGGCACGGCAGTTTCGCCGCGGCGATCTTGATCATGAGAACGCGCACCGTGTGGTTGGTGTATTGCGGCTCCTGCATCGCAAGGCCGACCAGATCGTAGCGGGAGAGGTCGACATCGGCCGGCGTGACCGCATCGAGCTTGCCGGGCAGGTCGCGCGAGAAGATCGCCCGGTGGACTGCCTCGTCGCGCAACTTGATGCGCACCTCGGTACCATCCCGGTTGATCAGCTCCGCGGTCTTGGCGCGGCAGACCAGGGTCACGTTATGCCCTGCCATCAGCAGCTTCGTGCCCAGCAGGGAGCCGTAAGAAGCCCCCAGAATCAAGATGTTGCGCGCCATGCTCCGTCCCTTTGAATGTGTCTAATTTTCAGCCCCTGCCCATTCTCCGCGGGCGAGTTGGCGGCATGTAAGGCGAACTGCGCGTTGTTGGCAACTGGGATAATGCATACAAGGACGCGCCGCTGGCCCGGAGCTGAGGCTGGGACCTTGCTCTTTCAAGGCGATTGAGCTTCCCGAATTGGGTTGGCGTTTCGGCTATTCCACTCATCGCGGGCGCGACCGTCGTCGTCGCACACCCTTCGCAAAAGACTGTCACAATGGAAGACCTTGGCGTCTTCCTGCGGGCTTGGCACACGATGGTAGTGCACTGCACCCTTCACCACATTGTGCTTTCACAATCGGGGCCTACACAGACATGTCTCTTGTGTCGGCACGAGTGGTTTTGACTCGCCGATCGCGACAAGAAACGACAAAGCCCGCTGCGTAAACTCGCAGGTTGCGTGGCGCTAGACTGTGTATCAGCGACGGAGCTGGGACGTGACGATTGGGGTGAGCCGGCCGGGATTCTGTGCCCAAGCGCGCTCTTGTGGAACGCGAATCGCTTCGCGCAGCAGCTTTGCTGCGCGGCGTCGAGATGTCGGCGAAGACCATCACCGAGTCAGGCGGCATTGTGTGACGCAGACGCGATCGGGCGGGCATGCGCGGCGCCGCGCAGAGCGCGACGCCGGCGAGTCTGGACGCAGGTCCGCGCAATCGTTGGCGGCGGCGTTCGGGGGCTGACATGGAAGGTGAAACTTCGCCTCACCGTTCGTGCGACGGCGCCGGACGAAATCTGGCTCACTTGCGGGATCGAGCCTCCCAGTTTTTCGAAAGCCTGTCCGTCGTTGAGCTTGCGCACGAGTCGCACCGGCATCTGTGGATTTCGGACTGGTTGAGCGTCGCCGACGACTACCGGACATTGGCCGAAGCTGCGCGCGAGACGCGTTCGGCTCGGATTGCCGGGGAAGCGTGGTTGTGCTCGCTGACGGCCCTCGAAGTCGTCAGAAGTCTGAGTAGTCCGGGAGATGTCGAGAGTGCCGACCTCGCAGACGAGGTCGGCGCCGGCCTGAGAGGCCTCGAGACAGAGGCTGGTCTGCCGATTGAGCGCGTCAAGATCGATTGCTTCGATCAAGGCGTTCTGGCCGGCTTCTTCCTGCCCGCGCTTCGTCGCGGCTCTGCCGCGCCGGCGGTGATCTGCGTCAGCGACGACGATGCCAGCTTGGGCTCGATGATGAGCAGGCTGTTGCCCGCCTCGCTCTGCGGGACCATGTCGCTGCTGCTCGTCGATTCCGGCAATTCAACCGTTCATCGCTCCTTCAAGCCGGAGCACAGGCTTCAGTTCTGGTTGGACTACCTGGAAGCCCGCCGCGATGTCGACCCGCGGCGGATCGGTATCTACGGCGAAGGGGCGGGCGCCGCTCATGCCTCCCGCCTTGCGCTCTCGGATCGCAGGATCGCGGCCGCCGTGTGCGACGGCGGGCTTGTGAGCCCGGTCATGTGTCAGGCGTCACTTCGCTGGATGACCGGCTTCGGGCAGGCCGTCTCTGAAGAGGTCTCGAGAGAGGCAATGCTGCCGCGGCGTCGAGTCCCGTGCCCGCTGCTCATGGTCGTTGGGAGTCGCTCCATGGTGTGGGAGCAGGATGCTCTCGAGTTGCAGGCCGACTACCGGCGGATTGGAGCCGATTGCTCGGTCGTCGTGCCCAACAACGTCCCGCACCCGCTCGGCGAGGTCGAGAATTTCGTCGCCGTTGATGACTTCATTGTCGAGTGGCTCGACAGCAAGCTTGGAACTGCCCGCAAGGTCGACCCGGTGACCCACCTCTAGCCTAGTCCGGCGGCATTGCAGGACCCCGGGGCGCGACGACAGCAGCGTCCGGCGCGCATTCTGCGCCCGGCATCGGCCGATCAGGACGCGTCGATAGCCAGCAATCGCGCAGCCAGCCGGGCGTTCTTGGCGATCGTTGCAAGCGATGCGTTCAATTTAGCCAAGGTCTTCTCGTCCAAATCGTTGAACATCGTCGAATTCAGGGCGAGCTTTCGCTTCGATAATTTCTCGATCTCGGTCGTCGCCTTCGCCGTGAGCGACATCAGGACGAAGCGGGCATCTTCCGCCGCCGGTCGTCGTGACAGAAGGCCGGCTTTTTCGAGGGTCTTGGTCTGGTTGGTCACGAAAGCCGGGTGGACCCGCAGCTTGTTGGCGATGTCGATCCCGGCGACGCCGCGCCCCTGGTCCAGTTCGGTGATCGCCATCAGGATCAGCCATTGCGGCTGGGTAATGCCTAGCAGTCCGGCCCAGCTGGTGTGAATGTTCTCCAGCTGGGAGTGAATTTCGACGACGTTCCAGATGAAGTCTGTAATCGCCCTGTCGAGTTTCCTCTCGATCATCGGGTCCCCCAAATTTTGCACTGACCGTTTTTCTTATTGCTGTTGGGGCAGTGTTCTAACCGGATATCGGGGGGCCGTCTCGGACTTCGCGCAATGATGAGCCAGTAAACGCCGCATCCCATCAACAAGCCGGGATTCGATGCTTGCAAAAAACAACTAATCGGATTACGTCTCTCGCACTCAAAATTTGCTGCTCTTGACCGTTGCGATCAGCAGCGATGTGAGACCTCCAAGAAAGCCCTCAGGATGCCCCCTGAGGGTTTTTTCTTTTATTACAGTATGTTGACTGGTTGTCTGAAGATCGGCTGTTGCTCCGCAGCAACATGCTCGCGTGAAGTTTCAATTCACGAGATCAACAAATTGAGGCAATGAATTTTATAAACTATACGTGAGTCACGACGGAGGGGGGGCACCTCACTGTCGTTTCAGTCCGGACCTTCAGTGCGGATCTGAATTGAACGGAAATTAAAGAGGGTCAAGCGGCCTCCGCCGAGGAGCCGAGCCCCCTGAACCGACCTGGAGGTTTACTAATGAAGTTGACGAAGACGCTCTTTCTCGGCACGGCAGCCAGCCTGATGGCCGTCTCCGGTGCGTTTGCAGCCGATCTTCCCGTGAAGGCCAAGGCCGTCGAATACGTGAAGATCTGTTCGCTGTACGGCGCCGGCTTCTACTACATCCCGGGCACCGACACCTGCATCAAGCTGGGTGGTTATCTGCGCGCCGAAGTCGCGGTCAACACCAACAGCAACTACGGCATCTCGAACGGTGCTCCGGCCGGTGCGCACAATCGCCTGAGCAACTATTACAGCATGCGCGCTCGTCAGGATCTCAACATCGACACGCGCACCGCCACCGAATACGGCGTGGTCCGCACCTACTTCGACGCGGTCTTCACCTGGACCACCGGCGGCTACGTCGGCACGGGCTCCGGCACGGGCACGACCGGTTACACCGCCACGACGGCTGGTACCACCACCATCAACTCGACCGACGGCGGCACCTCGGGTGGTTCGCTCGGCGTGTACTACGCCTTCATCCAGTTCGCCGGCTTCACCATGGGTAAGGCCGTGTCGCAGTTCGACG
>NZ_LSIC01000142.1 GCF_001556045.1 Bradyrhizobium sp. CCH5-F6 | reverse complement strand
CCCAGCAAAGCCACGCCGCCTGATCGGCTCCGTCACCCAGATTCAGGCATAGCTCTAAAGAGCCTTTTGCTCGGCTCTGCGGCGGGTCTGATCGCCGTGGGCGGAGCGCAGGCAGCCGATCTTCCCGTGAAGGCCAAGGCGGTCGAATACGTGAAGATTTGTTCGCTCTACGGCGCGGGTTTCTACTACATCCCCGGCACCGACACCTGCATCAAGCTGGGTGGTTATCTGCGCGCTGAAGTCGCGCTGAACACCAACAGCGTCTACACCGGCAACTATTCCGGCGTCGCGGGCGCGCACAACGCCCTCAGCAACTATTACACCATGCGGGCTCGTGAAGACCTCAACATTGACACCCGTACCGCGACGGAATACGGCGTGGTCCGCACGTTCTTCGATGCGACGTTCAGTTGGACCAGCGGTGGCTACAGCGGTAGCGGAACCACCGCTTATGACAGCAACAACCCCGCCGGAACTGGCAGCGGACAGGTGGCTGGTGGTGCGCTCGGCGTGTACTACGCCTTCATCCAGTTCGCTGGCTTCACGATGGGTAAGGCGGTCTCCCAGTTCTCCGCTCCCTGGACCAACTATCCCGGCAACAACTTCGACGGTCTCGTCGGTGGCGGCGGCACGGTCACTGGCGTCAACCAGTTCACCTACACCGCTGACTTCGGTCAGGGCATCACGGCGTCGTTCTCGGCGCAGGATCAGGTCGCCTACTATCAGGCAGGCATCAACAACCTCGGTGCTCCGGGCGGCTTCGGTTACGGCACCAGCAACATCGGTGGATCGCGCTCTCCTGATCTGGTTGCCATGCTTCGCGTTGACCAAGCTTGGGGTTTGTTCCAGGCATCGGTGGCCGCACATGAGAACCATGCTGGTTACAATACTGGTGCCGGCGAATTCTCGGGTCGCGCCAGCGACAAGTGGGGTTGGGCTGGGCAACTTGCTTTGTCGATCAAGAACATCCCGACAGGCGCGGGTGACACGATCAACGTTCAGGGCGTCTACACGAACGGCGCGACCCGCTACAACATCCAAGACCTTGCCGGTGGTGCGGGTGCGTGGACAACCTACAGCGGCACTGGCGTGGCTGGCGCCTACCAGAGCCTCGGCATCGCGTTCGCTCCTGATGCAGTGTACGCCCCGGGCGGTGACCTTCAGCTCGTTGAGACTTGGGGTATGCGCGGCGGTTTCACCCATAACTGGGATCCGTACTGGAACACCGGTATCTACGGTGCATACGCTGCAGTTCGCTACAATGGCGCATCAAAGACGCTGATGTGCGGTGTCGGTGGTGTCGGTGGAACGGTGAGGGCGGCACTGGGTGCTGCTGGTCTCACCAACTGCGACCCGGATTACAACATCGCCCAGCTCGGGGTAATCACCCGATGGACCCCGGTCAAAAACCTCACGTTCTCGGCTGATTTCACCTACACCCGCTTGGATCAGAAGTACTCGGGCGTCACCGGCGCTGGTGCGAATGCTGCTGTCGGTAAGCCGGTAGCGGCGTATGAGTTGAAGGACCAGGATACCTATCAGTTGCTCCTCCGCGCTCAGCGCAACTGGTAAGCTTAGTCAAACGACGTGACCTCCAAGAGCCCTCGGCGGGAATGCCGGGGGTTTTCTTGCTTTATTGAGTGATGGTGGACCTTATGGCCCCCAATGAGGCCCGGGCACGGCCCCCCGAACTGGTTGAACAGATCGTTAGAGCGGTCCGATCTGTTGATGTTCTTATCTCGAAGGTTCAAACCGCATGGGCAAGCAAGATGGGGCTGACTGTTCCGCAATGGAATATGTTGGTTGTCATCGCAGAGGCTCACCAATGCGGGGGTCTCCAGGTCAAATCCGTTGCTGAGGCTTTGCGAGTAAATGGCTCGTTCATCGTCAACCAATCGAGACCATTGGAAGAACTCGGCCTAATCCGAAGGAAAAGCTCGAGCACTGATAAGCGACTAGTCTATCTTTCCGCTACGCCGAAGGCTCTCAAGGACCTTGCTGGAATACAAAGCAGCAGGGACGCGGTGACTGCGTCCATCAAGAAGGAAATGGGCGAGGCAGCGACATTGCACACGATAGAACTGCTGCAGCAGCTTGAGCGGTGTATTGGTCGTTGTCGTGTGAGGTTGCAGATCGAGGACTAAAAAGTCGTCCGTGAAGAGCGGCTAAGCGATTGATCTGGGGTCGGATTATTCGTTGTGACCTGTTTTGAGATTGCAGGGTTTTGATGCTTCGGGCATCGGAACCCTGCAATTTCGTTTTGAGGATTGAACGAAGCCGCTGGCGCGGCATTTGAGGAGAGGTGGTAACGGCCGCCTCCTGTCTGAGAGGATCGAGGGTTTTCAGAGCCCAACCCTTCAGACAGGAGGTTTTCCGATGACCCAGGTGAGCCCTCTCCGCCGACGCATGATCGAGGACATGACGGTCCGCAATTTGTCGCCGCCCGAATGTCACGCAGCAACGCGACCGGGTCCAAGCTGATGCAGATTTCCTGCAGTCGGGCCCGAACCGCATCGGAGGTACGTGGGTCGGCGGTCAGCCGCTGATGCGGCGTCGTCGGCGCACTATAAGATTTCTGGCCGCGTGCGCCATCGCGTTGCTTTCCGATCAGCTTGAACGGCGGCCGGAAGAAGTTTAAGAACAGGCGCACTGAACGATAGAGTTCTGCGAGCAACGCAGCCGCCTCGAGCCCCTAAAACCGCCGATAACCAATCATCCGTCGGACCGCGGCTCCGTTCTTCTGTTCGACAAATGCCTGGTCATTGTTGCGGTAAGGTCGGCAACGCGTGAAGACAATGTTCGCCTGCTCGCAATACGCTTTCAGCGTCTCGTTTATGAAAACAGAATCATTGTTGGTATCGATGCCCTGGAGCGAAATCGGCAGCTGACGGCGAAGCTCTGTCAACACGGTGCTCAGGAGCGTTGCTCGCGCACCAGCAACGGCGCACACTCCGTCCAACCGGTCGCAATATCCGTGAGCACCAGCGTCTGGATAAAACTGCCGCGCGCCGAGGGTCCGCTGTGGGCGACTAGATCGGCTTCAACAAAGTCCGGCGCCGGATCCTTCCAGTCGGCGGACGTCCGTACCGGGTTGCTCCGTCGCAATGCGCTCGCCACCGGCCGACGGCGCTGGCGCCCGCCCTCCTGTCGGATCTTGACCAGCGCCCGGTCGACCGTCGACGCGCTCATCGCCAGCAGCTTCGCGCGGATTTCAGGCGCCAGGCCCATGTGGCCGTTCCGTTCCATCGACTCGATCCGGAGCGGCAGCAGCGCTTTCAGTCTCTTGCCACAAACCGGTCCGAGGCCTCCCAAAGAACTACCAGCGCATTTCGTTCAGCTTCCTCTTAAATCCGGCGACGGCTGTGCCGAACCGAGGATGCCTTCGGAGCAGGCGCATCACGTGCTTTCGATGAAAGTCCGTCACAACCACAAAGCCGTCGAGCATTCGCACCTTCTCCGCGCGGCTCGCCTCTCTGTAGCGCTGCCCCACAGCGACCGTCAGTTCTCTTCGAGTCGCCATGCTCAGTTGCCTCGTTATCGCCCCCGCTGTCCCATTCCACTGGGGAGTGAGGCAACGGCCTAGCATTCAGGAACATTTCAGGCGGCGCAATGCGCTCGTGCCTTCCCGAGGCGGTGAGCGTTGGAGTCATATGGGATTTGAGGCCGATCGGCCGCGCGCCTCACCGGCAGCTTCGATGTCGGCGAAGGCCTTGGCCATGCCGTGGAGGCCGAGGACGTTGAGGCGATCGAGGGTCGGATGGGTGAGCAAGGGATGATCCCCTAGCTTTAGTAGCGCGGTCCGCGGATGTTGGCATGCAGGATCAGCGCATCGTCCACGGAGCGCTGGTGAGCAGGACGCCGATCGCGAGCGGCTCGGTCGGGACGGGATAGACGATCATGTGAGCCATCTGGGCCGGTTCTAACGCGACCGGCTCGGCCTGCATCAAACGGTGACATCCGCACTGGACATGAAGCAGGATTCCTGCATCCGCTAGGTCGCCCGAGTTTGCATGATCCGGGGCCGGATGCGACGAGCAGCAGACCATCACTCTGGATGGAACTCAGTGCCGTCGCAGTTTC
Source organism: Bradyrhizobium sp. CCH5-F6 (assembly GCF_001556045.1). Taxonomy (GTDB): domain Bacteria; phylum Pseudomonadota; class Alphaproteobacteria; order Rhizobiales; family Xanthobacteraceae; genus Bradyrhizobium. The sequence continues at coordinate 2,213 of NZ_LSIC01000142.1, read as the reverse complement.
GGAGCTGATGACCGAGAAGGCGAACGCGAAAACCATGAGGCTTGCCAAGGCAGCACGCAGCAGGCGCGCTGGGTCGCTAGTCCAAAGGTGCCGCAGGCTCGTCATCGCACCCCTGATCTTTGTTCTGCCGCAAGCAGGCACAAGGTAGGCCTTCCTCTTGCCGGGATAAGGCGCTTCATCGTCTGGGACGGCCTCAAGCGAACCTGCGCGAGATACCGAATCTGCTGTCCTTCCCCGGTTTGGCACGTCGGCCGATGAATGCAGAGCCGTATTGGTGCCCGGTTCCTCTGGATCGGCTTCGGATCCTAGCATCGGCGTCGCCCGCGCCGCGGCGCGCGGCCCGCTTCACCCGCAAAATAGCGCAGCGTCAGTTAGGTAACGAGGCTCAAGATGGCAGTACAGGCCGTAGCCCATCGCCGCCCGACTCGCGCCTGTGGCCCAGAGGCTGGCCGCGGTTGACGTGCCGGAGGGGCGACCGGCATATTTGGGTATCGCACCGTCGCCGATGAAGCTCACACCCGTGATCAAGCCTTCCAGGATGCGAGCCTGTCGTGTCGAGCCCGCACGAGCATGCAGATGGCGACGAGCACGGAACCGCAGGAGGCGACGGCGACGAGGGGGAAGGTCCGGATGCCGCCCGCGCGCTACTCCCGCTCGGTCCCAGCCGATCGGCACCGCGAGTGCTTAGGCAGCCGCGAGGTCGATCACGTGAAACGCCACCTCCCAAAAACCAAGGATTGTAAACGTAAATAAAAGGTCTCTTTAAACAGAACTGCAAGCTACTCTCGTGCGATACGGCTTACTCTCACTGTCACGTCCAAGCCATGTCCGTAAGGGCCAACTTCCACGGCGCCCGAAGGGCCGCCGTTTATTTGCGCTGGTCAGAAGACATGGCCGGCACGAGCGCGGACTCCTTCAGGCGACGATCTCCTCGATGACCAGCATGCCCAGGAAGCCGACGAAGAACATCGCGGTGGTCCAGGGTTTCTCGGGTACGGCATGCGCCTCTACGAGCAGCTCTTCCGTGACGAGATAGAGCAGCGCGACGAGCGCGAAGGCAAAGAAGCCGGCGAGGTAGGGACCGGGCAGCGCGCCGACCGGCGTGCCCAGGAGGGCGCCCACCGGCAGCAAGACCGCGAGACCGGCCACAATACCGATTACGCGCGCCGCCGAGCCGCTTGTCTGCTTGAGCTCGGACGCAAGCGCGAGCCCGAGGAACAGTACCTCGAGCGTGAGTGCGCCCGTGAGCAGCAGACCTTGCTTTGCTCCGGCGGCGAAGCCGATACCGAGGACGAGCCCATCGACCAGGATGTCGATCCCGACGGTCACGATGAGCCCGGTCGAGCCTTTCGCTGTCTCTCCCAGACGCTTGACCAGGAGCATCAGGGCAACACCGAGGGCTCCACCCACAATCACCGCGATGGGAGATTGCTGGTGCTTGAGGTCGGGCAGGATCTCGCCCGCTACCGCAGCAAACAGAACGCCCGCCGCGAGGTGCTGGATGGCGCTGGCAAGCGACGGGCCGGGTTGGCGCACGGCGGTGACGGCCGCCCCCAACACCGACGCGACGGCAGGGATGAGCGTGTAGGCCCAAGCCGACATCAGGGCTCCATAGCCGGGATTGTCATCGGTGACATGATCGGCTCCGGCCGCTGACCGGCTCAGGTCCGTCAGACATGCAGCGCCTTCTCCTCGGCCCGGTACACATCATCATAGCCGCATCATAGCCGCGTGTGCTCATGTTCATGGTTCTACTCATGCCGATACTACAATCGGCACTCTTGGAGCTTGCAGCGCACCGCAGCACCCTCTGCTCCGAGGCTGCAAACGGCAGTTTTCTTCAAACGTTCCAACAGCGGACATCGGTGGTCTGGATTGATCCAATCCTGCTAAGCGATCGTCTCGCCAGCTGCGATCGCCGTCTCCGCAACCCCGACCAGCTCCGACGGAGTAATCGCTACCGTCTGTGCCACTGGAGAGAAGGAATGTCAGCTTGACAACAACACGCAGTTTAACGGCAGGTTGACAGGTCGCAGACGAATTTCTATGGTTCCATCGCGAAAAACGTTCTCAAGGTGAAGCGACGAAACCGATCAAGCATCCACCGCGATCACGCTCATGATCAAGACGGACTCGGGCAAGTCGGGGCTGGCGAAGTTGCCGCGCGGCAATCAGGGTGACAGTGGAGCGTCAATCAGGATGAGAGAGCTTCG
>NZ_LSIC01000141.1 GCF_001556045.1 Bradyrhizobium sp. CCH5-F6 | reverse complement strand
CTCTTCGTCGGCAGCGTCAGATGTGTATAAGAGACAGGAGAAGGACCGGGACCGGATTGCGATCGTTGGGCGCCACGCTGGTGTAAAGCCGCGCTTCGATCATCGCTCCATCCCGCGTCGGCAGCGAGAGGCGGCGCTCGTAGCCAAGCGCAGGCGGATCGACATCGAGCAGCGGCGACGACGCATCGAAATCGGCCCGCGCCTGCACGGCGGTCAATTGCGGAAACGGAATGCGCGCGCCGCTTTCAGTGCCCGCCTGCACCATCTCGAGCAATGCTGCGATATCTGGATCAAGACTCAAGGGTTCACTCCGCCGGTTCCGGAATCGTATTCTGCGCGATCGTCGACGCCTCCGCTGGCGCGAGCAGGCTGCAGAGCTCGTCGAGCAGACCGGCATGCTTCAGCATCGTGAAATGGTTGTCACCTGCGACGCCGCGGTCAACGGCCTTCGGCACTTGCAATTTCAGCCTATCGCGCTGCTTCAGACGGACCGACGTCCACCAGCAGAGCGGCGCGACTTCGAGGCCTCGCGGCAGCGTGGCCTTTTGCGCCAGCCTGTTGAGATGCCGTCCAACCGCGAAGGCGGCGGACACATCGTCCACCCCGAGCAACGCCTCGTCTGCCCTCACGCTCCTGCCGTGCTCCATGACAGAAGCGACCACATCGCGGATGCTCTCCGGCATCTCCGGCAGGCCGGCGCGTTTCGCCGCCTCGACAGGCGCGTTGATGCAAGAGGCCGCCGCGTTCGGAAGTACGGCCGACAGCAATCCGGCGAGGTCGTCGGCCCAGTGAGCCATGACCTCTCGGCTCAATTCATCTCGTTGCCGCGGCACGAAGCTGTCGACCAAGGCAAGACCATCGACGCACTCACCGCCGCGTTCGAGCTCGGCCGCGATCAGACTGGCCAGCAGCCCTCCCAGCGACCAGCCGATCAGGCTATACGGGCCGCGCGGCTGCATCCGCCTGATTTCAGCTGCGTAGTCCACGGCCGTCGCTTCGAGCGAACTGTCGCTCCAGGACGGATCGACCAGCATTCTCGATTGCAGCCCGATCACGTGCCGCCGCCCTTCGAGGCGACGCGCCAGCGGTCCGTAGTCGAACACTGTGCCAAAGCCGCCATGCACGCAGAACACCGGAGCAATGCCGCGAACCGCAGCATTCAGCGGCAGCAGCGCCGACGGCGCCGGCGCGACGGCGGACGCGGTGTTGGCGTTGTCGGCGAGCAATGCACGGATCGTCGGTTTTTGAAGCAGATCGCGGAGCTTGATCTCGATCCCGAACGTCTTGTCCTGGCGGAGCCGCGCCATCACTTTCAGGCATAGAATCGAATTGCCGCCAAGCTCGAAGAAATTGTCGGTGGCGCCGACCTGCGGCACATTCAGAATCTTGGACCACAAGCGTGCCATCGCAATCTCTGCCGGGCCTTGCGGGGCGACGAAGCTGCGCATCGACGCGTCGGGGGACGGCAGTGCACGCCGGTCGATCTTGCCGCTCGACAATGTCGGCAATCGCTCCAGCACCATGATCCGCGCCGGCACCATATAGGTCGGCAAAATCTGCTTCAGGAAACCGGTCAAGCGCTCGACCAGCGCCTCGGCCGCGCCGGCCGCTGCGTCGCCTGCCACTTTCGGCGCGACATAGGCGAGGAGCTGATTTCCGGCCGCCGCCGGCACGGCCACGACCGCCGCCTGTGCGATCGCCTCGTGACGGAGCAGCGAGGTCTGAATCTCCCCGAGCTCAATCCGGAAGCCGTTGACCTTGACCTGGTCGTCACTGCGGCCGAGATATTCCACGGTGCCGTCATCGCGCCAACGCGCCAGATCGCCGGTACGGTACAGCCGCGCGCCCGGCATCGCGGAAAAGGGATCGGGGACGAAGCGCTCGGCGGTCATGCCCGCTCTGCCGTGATAGCCACGCGCAAGCCCGAATCCGCCGAGATAGAGTTCGCCGGCAACACCGGCGGGAATGATGTCGAGCGCGCCATCGAGAATGTAGGCGCGGCGGTCACCGACCGGAACGCCGATCGGCGCGTAGGGCGTGTCACATTCGCCCGCCCCGTCGACCTTCCAGACCAGCGGCGTGACAACGGTTTCGGTCGGGCCATAGCCATTGATCAGAATGCGCGGCTTGAGGATGCGCTTGACCTTGTCGAACCCCGCCTTCGGCATCGCCTCGCCGCCGAACGAATAGAGCTTGACCGGCGGAGGGATGCCGTTCTGCTCGACGCATTCCGCGACCTGCTGAAGGTAGGCCGGCGGCAATCCGATATGGCTGACGCGATGGGCGTGCAGGTTTTCAACCGTCTGCTCCGGCGTCCACAGCTCGGCGTCACGCATCAGCAGCCGCGCGCCGTGCGACAGAACCGTCAGCCAGCGTTCATGGGCGCCATCGAAGGCGAGCGACAAGAAATGCAGCTCGCAGGAGCTTTCGTCGATCTCGTAGAGACTGCCCGTGACGTGACAGTGCATCGCCAGCGGCCCGTGCGCGACGGCGACGCCCTTTGGCGCCCCCGTAGAGCCCGAAGTATAGATCAGATAGGCAAGGTTTTCAGGATGCATTTCAGGTTGCGGCGGATGGTCGGGGCCGGAGTCGAAGTCGAACGTGGACAGCGCGATCCTTTCGACACCAGCCTGGCTGCCTTCGATCTCGAGCCGTCCCGTCAACAGGTACGCGATCGCAGCATCGCGCATGACGAAGGCATGCCGCTCGGATGGCAATTCGGGATCGAGGGGGACGTAAGCCCCGCCTGCCTTGAGCACGGCCAGCAACGCGATCATCGTGATGTCGGTCCGCTCGGCCACCACGCCGACCCGCTGCTCGGGTTTGAGTCCCCGGGCGATCAGGTGATGGGCCAGACGGTTGGCCCTGCGCTCGAGCTCTCCGAACGAGAGCACCGTGCTGCCGATGGTCAGCGCCGTCCGCTCCGGATGACGCTGCGCGTGGCCGCTGATCGCCTCGTGCACCAGGGGCAGCGGGGCGCTCGACATCGCGTGACGATTGCAGCGATCCGCAAGAGCGGCGTCGAGCTCCGTGACGGGATCGATGCTACCGAGCAGAGCCGTGGCGTCCCGCGTCAGCGCAGCCAGCAGATGCTCGAACTGCGCCTGGATCTGCGCCGCCTGCACGGCCGTGAAATGGCTCGGCATGTAGGTGTATTCGACCTGGATCGTGTCTTCGACGAGCACCGACAGGTCCATCGGATAGTTCGTCACGTCGACATTCTTCAGACCGCTGAATTGCAAAGCGCCGTCGCCGCGATGCATGCTGCGTTCGATCGGATAGTTCTCGAAGACGATGATGCTGTCGAACATCGTCTGGCCGGCGCGGCCGGCCCAGCCCTGGATGTCGTAGAGCGGCGTGTGCTCGTAGTCCCGGATCGCCGAATTGCGGTCTTGCAGCGCTCGCAGCCATTCGCCGATGGAGCTGGCCGGCGGCAGCGTCTCGATCATGGGCAGCGTGTTGATGAAGAGCCCGAGCATCTGCTGCGATCCGTCGAGGCTGGCCGGGCGACCGGCCACCGTCACGCCGAACGTCACGGTGCTCTGGCCGGTGTAGCGCTGTAGCAGCATGGTCCATACGCCTTGGACGATCGTGTTCAACGTGATCCGCTCGCGGCGCGCGAACGCCTTCAGCTCCGCGGTCGCCGTCTCACCGAGACGCGTGTAACAGCGATTGTGGCCGGACACGTGATGGCGGCGCGCGCGGAAGGCGTCGGCCAGTTGCGTCGGCTGGTCGAACTTCCTGAGCTGCTCGCGCCAGAAGCTTTCCGCAGCCTTGGCGTCCTGCGCCAGCAGCCAGGCGATGTAATCGCGGTAGCGTGTCTTGTTCGCGGCAGACCGGCCGCCGTAATAGCACTCCAGGACGTCTCCGACGAACCTCGCTGAACTCCAGCCATCCATCAGGATGTGATGATACGTCCAGATCAGCCGATACAGGTCGTCTTGGAGCCGCAGCAGCCGTACACGCTGGAGCGGCGGCGCTTGGAGATCGAACTCGGCGGCTCGCTCCTCGGCAAGGGCAGCCGAAATGCGCTCGTCGCCGATCGCCTGCCCGCGCCAGTCTTCCTGCTCAAACGGCGTGACGGCGTCATGATAGACGACCTGCAGCGGGGAGCCGGAGAGCTCGCGCCACAAAAAGCCGGTCCGGAGCATCTGATGACGCGCGCTCACCTCGCGCCATGCTTTGCCGAGGCGCTGCGGATCAAGGCCGCGGATCTCGACGCTGACCTGGTTGACATAGACGCCGCTGCCGGCATCGCGCAGGCTGTGAAACAGCATACCCTGCTGCATCGGCGACAGCGGATAGACGTCCTCGATGCGATCCAAGTCCAGGCCGAGCCGCTCGAGCTGCGCGCCGGACAGTCCCGAGAGCGAGCCGGGTCGCAATGCCGGATCGTCCCTGCCAGAACCGACATCGCGGGACGACGCTGCCAACGCCTCAATCGTTTGATACCGGAATACGTCACGCGGCTCGATGAGCACGCCTTCGCGCCGCGCACGGCTCACCATCTGCAACGAGATGATGGAATCACCGCCGAGCTCGAAGAAATTGTCAGTGACGCCAATTTGTGGCTGGCGCAGCAGGTCGGCCCAGATCGCGGCCAGCGCCGCCTCGGCCGGCGTGCGCGGTGCGACGTGCTCGACTGACGCCGCAAGCTGATCCGGGGCCGGCAGCGCCTTGCGGTCGATCTTGCCGTTCGGCGTCAGCGGCAGTCGCTCAAGCACCACGATCCGTGCCGGCACCATGTAGTCCGGCAGGACGGAGGACAACGCCGTCTTGAGCGCCGCCCCATCCAACGCCTCGCCGCTGACATAGCCAACCAGCTGGCGACCAGCGGCGGCCTCACGCGCGACCACCACGGCCGCGCGCACGCCATACTGCGCCTGTAGCCGCGCCTCGATCTCGCCGAGCTCGATGCGGAAGCCGCGGATCTTGACCTGATGGTCGGCACGGCCGACATAGTCGAGCACGCCGTCGGAGCGCCACCGCGCCACGTCGCCGGTGCGGTACAGCCGCGCGCCGGGAGGACCGAACGGATCGGGGATGAAGCGCTCCGCCGTCAGCGCGCCGCGCCGCCAATAACCGCGGGCCAACCCCGCACCGCCGATATAGAGCTCGCCGGCAACACCGACCGGCGCCAGGTTGAGATCACCGTCGAGAATATAAAGCGTGGTGTTGCCGATCGGGCCGCCCAGCAGCGGACGATCGTCCGTCGCATCGAGCCGGTGGCGCGCCGACCACACCGTCGTCTCGGTCGGGCCGTACAGGTTCCAGACCTCGCCGGCCTGCGCCACCAGCCGTCGCGCCAGATCCGGCGGCAGCGCCTCGCCGCCGCACAGCACCCGGCAGCTTGCGGATAGCGCGGGACCCTCGTGATCGAGCAGCATGCGCCAGGTCGATGGCGTCGCCTGGATCAGGGACACGTCGTGCCGCTGCACGATCGCCTTGAGCCTGATGGGATCATGCGCCGCCGCACGATCGGCCAGCACCACGCAGGCGCCAATCGTCAGCGGCAGCCATAGCTCCAGGACCGCGATGTCGAAGGACAGCGAGGTCAGGCCGAGCACGCGGTCGGCGGCCGTCATGCCGGGCTGTTCCGCCATGGTCGCCAGAAAGTTCGTCACGGCGTCACGGCGGACCATCACGCCCTTGGGCAGGCCGGTCGAACCCGAGGTGTAGATCACATAGGCGAGGCTCTCGCCGTGAACGGCGACATCGAGATTGCCGGCATCCCCACCCTCGCCGTGCTCTCCGTCGAGCAGCCAGGCCTCGGCCCCGGTCTCCGCCAGCACGGCGGCGAACTGATCGCGCAAGTCCATCTGCGTCAGCACGAGCGCCGCGCCGCTGTCGCGCAGCATGTGCGCCAGCCGCTCCGGCGGGTAATCCGGATCGAGCGGCAGATAGGCCCCACCCGCCTTCAACACGGCCAGCAGCGCAACCAGCATCTCGGCGCCCCGGTCGAGCGCCAGCCCGACCACGACGTCGGTTCCGACGCCGCGATCCCGCAAGCGCCGCGCCAGCCTGTTGGCACGCGCATTCAGCGCGTTGTAACTCAGCGCCGTCGCGCCGAACACCAGCGCGATCGCTTCGGGCGAGTTCCGGACCTGTGTCTCGAACTGCGCGATGAACGACTCTCGCAGATACTGCGTCTGCGTTCGATTCCACGCCTCCAGCAGAAGCTGGCGCTCGTCTGGGGGCAGAATCTCGAGTTGCCGGACCGGCGCGCGCGGCGCGCGGTCCAGCGCCTCAGCCAATTGCTCCAGCGCCTGCTGCATCAAGGCACAGATGCGACCGGCCGAAAGCGGGCGGACGATCTGAGCCGTCAGGCCAAGCGCCTGACCGTAGTCCTCGATGGCCAGCATCAAGGGATAATTGGTGCGCTCTTCGCCACCGAGCCATTCGATGCCGGAGCCGCCCCTGTCCGCAGCCAAATCGGCCGGCATGGTGTTGTGGCGATAGTTCAGGATCGAGCTGAACAGGGGCGCCGGTGCAGCGACGCCGCTGCACCGTTGCGCAAGCGTCAGCGAGGCGTGCTCATGCGCCATCAGCTCAGTCAGCCTATCATGTGCGTCACGAACACTGTCCTCGACCGCCCTATCATCGAGATCGAGCCGCAGCGGCAAGGTGTTGATGAACAAGCCCATGGTGCGATCGCCGCCGGCGCCGGCCTGCATGCGACCGAACAGGACCGTTCCGAACACGACTCGCTCGCGCCCGCTGCTTCGCGCCACCACCTGCCCCCAGGCGAGATGGCAAAGGCTGGCGAGGCTGACGCCCAGCCGCCGCGCGTGGGCACGAAGCCTTGCGTTCAGCCCTTCCGGCAGCATCCGCCGGGCTTCCACAACGCCGCCACCGTCGCCGTGCACCCGCTCCAGCCCAAACGGCGTGGTCGGCTCATCGATGTCGGCGAGCATGCCACGGAAGAAGCGCTCATGCTCCGCGTTCGCCGTCGAACCACGGACCTGCGCCACCAGATTCCGGAACGGATATGGCGGCGGCAGTTCGTGACTGCGTCCGGACAATATCTTCACGACCTCGTCGTGCATCACCTCCAGCGTGGAATGATCGCCGATCAGGTGATGCAGCAAGACCAGGAGCAGCCACCGCCCTCGATCAGGATCGGCTGCGACTGCAAAGCGCAGCAGCGGCGGCTGTCCGAGATCGATCCGATGAAACCGCGGATCGAACCGTCGCGCGAGCTGCTCGTCGGCAGGATCTTCGCCCTCCAGCACGATCTCGCTGACAACCAAGGGCGCCCGCCGCCAAACCACCTGCGCCGGCGTGGACAGGCCATTCCAGACGATCGACGTTCGCAGAATATCGTGGCGATCGACCACCTGCCGCACCGCGTCGAGATAACGATCGAGCAGATCGCGGCTGGCAAACGCCATCTGGCCGACCAGCAGATATGGATCGCCTTCCTTCGACAGCAGATGATGAAAGAGGATACCGTCCTGAAGCGGCGACAGGCCGTAGATGTCCTGAATGTTGGCGGCGCCGCCGGGAACGCCGGCCACGATGCTGTCGATGTCGGATTGCGTCAACGCGATCAGCGGCAACATCTCTGGCGTGATCGTCGTAGTCTGCCGGGTGATCCGGTTGTCCGGAACGTCGGCTTCTCCGCTGTCATCGAGGCTGGCAGCAAAATCCGCCAGAACCGGATTTGCGAAAAGCGTGCGCGCGTCCGATTTCAGCCCATGCCGCTGCAGCCGCTCCAGCATGCGGACCGCGAGCAGCGAGTGGCCTCCGAGTTCGAAGAAGTGATCGCTGCGCCCAATTCGATCGACGCCCAAAAGCTCGGCCCAGACGTTCGCGACGACCTGCTCAACATCGCCTCGCGGCGACTCGAAACGGCGCCGCGCAAACGCATCGTCGTCCGGCGCCGGCAGTGCCTTGCGGTCGACCTTGCCGCTCGGCGTGAGCGGCAATGCATCGAGGCGCACGAAGGCCGACGGCAACATGTAGTCCGGCAGGCACGCCCGCAAATGATTGCGCATCGCTCCGGCAAATTCACCGGCATCGAGCCCAGCTCCGTCACTACGACGCGCGGCCACATAAGCAACCAGCCGCGTATCGCCGCTATGGTCCCGGTGCACGAGCACGACGGAATCGGCCACGTCGGCGTGCTCGTTCAGTCGAAACTCGATCTCACCAAGCTCGATGCGAAAGCCGCGGATCTTGACCTGGTGATCATTGCGGCCGAGAAACGCGATATTTCCGTCCGGCAAATAACGCCCAAGGTCGCCGGTGCGATATATGCGCGCTTCCGCATCACCGTGGAAGGGATCGCGGACGAAGCGCTCCGCCGTCAGATCGGCCCGGTTGAGATAACCGCGCGCAACTCCGACGCCTCCGATCCAGATTTCACCCACCGCGCCGAGCGGAACGGGCCTCCCGAACCGGTCCAAAAGATAGATCCGCACATTCGGCAGCGGGCGGCCGATCGGGGCGGCGTCGCCATCGAAGTCCGGCGGCCGCAGCCAGCTCGTGGCGCAGACCGTTGCTTCCGTGGGACCGTAGCCGTTGAAGACCGCGACACCGGGAGGCATTTCCTTGATCAGCTCGGCCTTGGGCAATTCACCGGCCAGGACGAGGACCCGCAGCGAGGCCAGGCGGTCGAGATCGGTACGCCCGTGCAGCATCGCCGGCGGCAAGGTCGCATGCGTAATCGCATTGTCCGCGAGGTAGCCGAACAGTTCCGAAGTGTCCTGATGCTCTCGCGGCCCAGCCAGAAACAACGTCGCGCCCGAGCACAGCGCCATGACGATTTCCCAGATGCTGGCATCGAAGCTGCACGAGGCAAATTGCACGACTCGGCTGAGCGAATTGACCTCGAACAGCGCCCGCTGTGTTCGCGCCAGATTCACCAAGCCGCGATGCTCGACCATCACCCCTTTCGGCAGGCCAGTCGAGCCGGACGTATAGATGATGTAGGCGAGGTTACGCGAGCTTAGCCCTTCGACGAGGCCGCTAGGATCGCATGTCGCCTGCGCTGTGACGGCGGACGCATTCACCCCGGGATCGACGATCTCACAGGTCCCATCCCGGAATATTGCCGTTCCCGCCTCGTCGGCGATCAGCACTCGCGGCTTGGCATCCTCGGCAATCTGGCGTAGTCGCTCTGCCGGATAGGCGGGATCGAGCGGCAGATAGGCCCCACCCGCCTTCAGCACGGCCAGCAGGCTCACCACCATGGCAATACCGCGCGGCAGGCAGATTGCGACAGGCTGGTCCGGCGCCACACCCAGGGACATCAAGCGCCGCGCAAGCGTATTCGCTCTGGCATCGAGTTCGCCGTAGCTCAGGCGAACGTCTCCGTACACCAGCGCGTCGGGGTCCGGCGCCGTTCTTACCTGCTCTGCAAACAATTCGTGAATGCAACGCTCGGAGGGAAATGGTGAGGCGGTCTCGTTCCATGCATCGAGAACGCGCCTGCGCTCCTCCGCACCGATAATGTCGATTCGATCGACCACTTGGTCTGCGTCGGCAACCATAGCTCGCAGCACAGCCAACAGATAGTCCCAGTGGCGCCTGATCGTCGCTCCGTCGAACAGCGCCGTCGCATAGTTCAGGGACCCGACAATACGTCCGTCCATTTCGCCAAGAGCAAGTTCGAGATCGAACTTGACCTGCTCGAGCGGTATATCGGCGACCTCGGCCTTGAGACCGGGCAGTTCGAGCGCCCCCGTCTCGTTGCTCTGCCAGGCGAACACGACTTGAAAGATCGGCGTCCGCTCCAGTCGTCGCAGCGGCTGAGTGATTTCGACGACGTGCTCGAACGGCAGATCCTGATGATCCTGCGCAGCGAGCGCGGCAGTGCGCACGCGACCGAGCAGTTCGGCGACGCTGGGCTCGGCCGAGAGATCGACGCGGACAGCCAGCATGTTGACGAAAAATCCGATCAGGCCTTCAATCTCCGGCCTGTTTCGGTTGGCCGTCGGCGTGCCGATGACGATATCCGTCTGCCCCGAGAGCCTTGACAGCACCGCAGCCCAGGCCGCCAGCACGATGATGAACGAGCTGGCTCGATGCGACTGGCCCAGCCGGCGAATGGCAGAAGCCAGCTCGGCATCAATCTCGACCGGCAAGGCCGCGCCGGCGAGCGACCTGACCGGCGGACGCGGCCGGTCCGTCGGCAACTCGAGCACCGCCGGCGCATCCGCCAGTGCCTGTCGCCAAAACTCGGCCTGCCGCTGCAATCGCTCGCCCGAGAGCCATTGTCGCTGCCAGGCGGCATAGTCCGGATACTGGATCGTCAATGGCGGCAAAGGATCGTCTTTGCCCGCGACGAAAGCCCGGTAGAGCGCACCGAGCTCACGCATGAGCACGCCGATCGACCAACCATCGGAGACGATGTGATGCTGGGTGAGCAGGAAGAGATAGTCCCGCTCCTCCGTCCGGATCAGCCGGCCGCGGATCGACGGTCCTAGAGCGAGGTCGAACGGCGTCGCAGCCTCCTCGCAGCAGAGGCGCGCGAGCTCCTGATCGCGGTCGTCCCGGCCGCGCAGATCATGCTGGAGCAGCGGCACGCGTTCATAATCAGGCAGCAGCATCACGCGCGGCTGTTCGTCGACCACGCGAAAGACGCTGCGCAACGCCTCATGGCGCGCGAACAAGCGGTCGATGCTCCGACGCAAGGCTTCGACATCGAGGTCGCCCGAGAGCCGCAACGCTCCGCGAATGTGATAGTTGGAATTGGCGCCATCGAGTTGCGTCAACAGCCAGAGCCGTTGCTGCGCAAAGGACATCTCCAGTGATCCGCCGCGCGCCACTGCGGGAATGGCAATCGCGCCGCTCCTGTCCGCACTCCGGCCGCGATCCCTGGCCAACGAGACGAGCTTTCTCATCTGCGCGGGATCCAGATCTCGCAAGCTCGGCCTTGCCGTGTCGGCCATGCTCACTGCTCCGCTCCGACCAGTTCCCGGAGCTCTTGGGCGTCGAATTCCTGTTCGATCAGCCTGATCGACACGACGCGTGCAAATGACGCGAGATCGGGATGAGCGAACAGATCCGAGACCGCGATCGATACGCCGATCTCCTGCGACACCCGGCTGAGCACCCGCACCGCAAGCAAGGAATGCCCGCCGAGCTCGAAGAAGTGATCGTTGCGTCCGACCCGGTCGACATCGAGCAGCTCCGCCCAGATCCTGGCGAGTGCGAGCTCGATCTCGTCCTCGGGCACCTCATAGGAGCGGCGCGTCAAGGCATCCTCGCCCGGCACGGGCAGTGTCCGTCGATCGATCTTCCCATTGGGGGTGAGCGGCAGCTGCTCCAGCACCGTCACTGTCGATGGCACCATGTAATCGGGCAAAATGGCGGACAGTGCGTCGCGCAAGGTACGGCTGTCGAGGGACGGTTCACCGCTGGCATAGGCGAACAACTGCCGGCCGGTCCTGCCCTCGCCGGCCACCACGGCCGCTGCACGCACGCCGCGCTGCTCGAGCAGGCGCGCCTCGATCTCGCCGAGCTCGATACGGAAACCGCGGATCTTCACCTGCTGGTCGCCTCGGCCGACATATTCGATCACGCCGTCGTCACGCCAGCGCGCGAGATCGCCCGTGCGATAGAGGCGCATGCCGCTATTCCCGAAAGGATCTGGGACAAACCGTTCTGCAGTCAATGCTCCCCGGTTCAGATAGCCGCGAGCCAGGCCCACCCCGCCGATAAACAGCTCGCCGGTTGCGCCGACGGGAACGATGTTGAGATCGGAATCGAGGATGTGCGCCGATCTCACCCCGACGGGCCGTCCGATCGGTGCCGACTGGCCAGGCCTCAACCTCGTGTCGTCGACGATCCATGCGGTCGGCGCGATCACCGTCTCGGTCGGACCATAGGCGTTGACCAGAAGTTCGACATCCGCAGCTCCGCGCAATGCCTTGATCCCGATATCCGACCAGGCCTCGCCGCCGACGATACAGGCCCTGATCGCAAGCCGGCGCCCGCTCTGCCGCAACGCGGCGCTCAGTTGATCCGCATAGGCCGGCGGAAGAAAGATCGACGTTACCGCGTTTCGCGCGATCTCGCTGGCGAGGTCGTCGATCAAGAGACCGGGCTTGGAGGGCAACACGAGAGATCCACCCGTCATCAGCGGAACCAGCCATCGCTCGTGGGCGATATCGAAATTGATCGAGGCCGTCTGGAACTCTCGGTCGCGGGAGGTCATGCGGTAAAGCCGGCCGATCGCTTCGCAATGCATCGCAAGCGGTCGGCGCGCGACAGCCACGCCTTTCGGCGTTCCGGTCGATCCCGAGGTGTAGATGACATAGGCCAGACTGTCCGGATGGACTTCGACGTGCAGATTGCCGCCCTCGTCCTGGGTGGGCGCCAATGGCGCGTCGATGCAGAGCGCTTCGACCCCGGCCTCGCGCAGTACCGGCGCGAGCGGCTCGAGCAGCGCGTCTTGGGTCAGAACCAACGCCGCGCCACTGTCACGCAGCATGTAGGCCAGCCGTTCGGCCGGATAGTCCGGGTCCAGCGGGAGGTAGGCCCCACCGGCCTTCAGAACCGCGAGCAATGCGACGATCATGTCAGGACTTCGCGTCAACGCGATGCCGGCCAGCCGATCCGCACCGACATCCCAGAGGCGAAGCCGCCGTGCGAGCGCGTTGGCACGCGTGTTCAACTCGCCATAACAGATGCGCTGATCGCCCCAGACAATGGCAACGGCAGAAGGATCTTGCGCCGTCTGCGCTTCGATATGTGTCACAACGTCGGCAGACAAGGCCGACGGCAAGCCCGCCGCACCACTCCAGTCAAGAATTCGTCGCGCATCTTGATCGGTACCCGATCGGAGATCGCCAAGCACACGCTCCGCATTCGCCACGATCCGCTCCAGCAGATCATGCAGAATGTCGCGAATACGCAGGATGGCCGCCTCATCGAACCGGAACCGATCGTAGTTGAATTCGATATTCAGCCTGTCACCCGCGGCGAACACGGCAACCGCCAGCGCATAGTTCGTCGGCGTCACATGCGCCACGCGCCCGAGCCGGGGGCCGCCGCCCCGGAGCAATCCCTCGTCGATCGGATAATTCTCGAACACCAGGATGCTGTCGAACAGCGCCTGCCCGGCGTGGCCTGCGAGCCTCTGAATCTGGTAGAGCGGCGTCCAGCCGTGCTCGCGCAGAGCCAGATTCTGCTCCTGCAAATGGCGTAGCCAGTCGCCGACAATGATCAGCGGATTCGACGCATCGACGATGGGAAGCGTGTTGATGAAGAGGCCAACCATCTCCTCCGAGCCGGGCAATTCGGCCGGCCGGCCCGATATGGTCACACCGAACGAGACCGCGGACTGGCCCGTATGTCTGCGCAACAACTGGGCCCACGCCCCCTGTATGAGGGTGTTGAGCGTCACCCGCTCGCGCTTGGCGAACGACTTCAGACGCGAGGTAAGTTCCTCGTCCACCGCAAGCTCGACACTGGCGTGCCCTTTTGAACCGGAGGTTCTGCTGGTCGCCAGCGCGGTCGCGAGCAATGTCGGCGTTTCGAGTTCTGCCAGCGCCTCGTGCCAGAACCTGTCAGCGCCTTCGCGGTCGCGAGCTTGCAGCCAAGCAATATAGTCGCGATAGCCACCCTGCGCGGTTGGCAGAGTGCCGCCGCCCACGTGCTGCAGGACCTCCGCGACCAGCCGGGCCGAACTCCACCCATCGACGAAGATGTGATGATGGGTCCAGATCAACCAATGACGGTCGTCGTCGAGGCGTATCAGGCGAACGCGCTGGAGGGGTGGCTGCGAAAGGTCGAAGCCCCTCTCGCGCTCACGGCGGGATGTCTCGCCTAGCGCGGCGTCCAGATCCACATGCGAGCGGTCGCGCCAGTCCTCTTCGACGAACGGCACTGTCACATGGCGATACACCACCTGCTGCGCTACGCCCGACAGGTTTTGCCAGACAAACCGGGTCCGCAAGGCGGCATGACGGTCGCTGGCCGCCTGCCAAGCAGCTCGCAGCCGGCCGGCATCGACGCCGAACAGCTCGAGCCCGATCTGGTTCACATAGGCGTCGTCGGCGCCGTCACGCAGCGCATGGAACAACATCCCTTGCTGCATCGGCGAGAGCGGATAGATGTCCTCGATGCCGCGAATATCCAAGGTCGCCGCGAGCCGATCGAGGTCGGCCTGAGCGAGCCCGGCCAATGGAACATCCGATGGCGTCAGGCCGAATGCGCCGTTGCAGCAATGCGTGACCAGCTCGCGCAGCGCAGCCTCGTAGTACACCGCCAGCCGCTCGACCGTGGCGGACCGATAGCGCTTGCGTCCATAAGCGAAAGACAATTCCAGCCGGCCCTCACGCACGAGGCCGGTGATGTTCAGCCATCCGCGCATCGGCGACGAGGCACTGCGCGAGGGACCCACGCTCTCCGGCGCGAAAGTGAAGAGCTGGGTGCTACCTATGCTGCTGTCGAAACGGCCCAGATAGTTGAAGACGATCTGCGGCTCCGCCAATTGCGCCAGGGCATCGCGCTGTGGCTCGGAGCCTAGGTAGCGCAGCACGCCATAGCCGAGCCCTCGATTCGGAATTGCGCGGAGGGTCTCCTTGACCTCCTTGATCAGCGAGGCCTCGTCGAGCGCATCCTTCAGCCGGACCGGGAATGCCGTCGTGAACCAGCCGACGGTACGGGACACATCAGCGTCCGGGAAGATGTCCTCGCGGCCGTGGCCTTCGAGCTCGACCATGACCTCGTCGTGTTGGCTCCACCGCGATATCGTGCGCACGAGGGCGGCCAGCAACAGGTCATTAACCTGCGTCCGATAGGCGGCGGGCGCCTGTTCGAGCAACCGCGACGTCACTTCCGCGTCGAACACCAAGGACACTTCGCCGCCGTCACCGACGCAATCGACGCTGTCATGGTCATCGTCACATGGCAGGGACGCGCCGGCATCGCAATCAAGCCAGCGGGGCAATTCGGTCGCAATCTCGGCGGTCGCCGCGTGGGCATGCAGCCGCTCGCCCCACGAGGCACAAGAGTCTGTCTTCGGAGGCAGAGCGACGGGACTGCCGCGCTCCAGCTGGCCATAAGCGAATGCCAGATCTTCCAACAGGATGCGCCAAGAGATGCCATCGACAACGAGATGATGGATCGCAAGCAGCAGGCGTTGGCCGCCGTCCGTCAGGTCCATGCCAACGGCGCGGACCAGCGGCCCCGACGAGAGCGATAGACTCGCCTGGGCGGCACCAGCGAGCTCGGTGATCTGCGCCTCGCCAGCGACGCCCGCATGAAGCCATAGCAGGGCCGAAGACGACGGCGGCGGCCCCTGCTCCGCTCGCCAAGCACCGTCGACTTGCTTGAACCGCAGGCGCAATGCATCGTGATGCTCCACGATGGCTGCGAGCGCAACTCGCAGTGTCTCCCAATCGATCTGCGCCCGCGGCCGCAGCAATACCGCCTGATTCCAGTGATCCCGGTTGGCGATGTCCTCCGCGAAGAAGCGCGTCTGGATCGGCATCAGGTGACGCATGCCAGGCTCGATCTCGCCGCCGGTCGACGTATTCGCCTTCGGCTTCTCCTTGTTCCCGGTCGTCCCAGACGATAGGACCGCGACCGTCGCCAGACCGGCGACCGTCTGCTGGCTGAAGATCTGCTTCGGCGTGAGGCGGATGCCGCGCTTGCGCAAGCGCGCGATGATCT
Source organism: Bradyrhizobium sp. CCH5-F6 (assembly GCF_001556045.1). Classification (GTDB taxonomy): domain Bacteria; phylum Pseudomonadota; class Alphaproteobacteria; order Rhizobiales; family Xanthobacteraceae; genus Bradyrhizobium. Next base: position 53,316 of record NZ_LSIC01000141.1, on the reverse strand, counting down.
GCAGGCTCAGAATCGAGTCGCCACCGAGCTCGAAGAAATTATCATTGCGGCCGATGCGCTCGCGACCGAGCACCTCACACCAGACCGCTGCGACCGCAGCTTCAATCTCACCTGCGGGTGCGGCATAACCGGCCGCCTCGTCTTGCGACGGCTCAGGCAGCGCACGACGATCGAGTTTGCCATTGGGCGTCAGAGGCAGTTGCGCCAACAGGATGATGTGCGACGGCACCATATAGTCCGGCACGATCGCAGCCAGCTGTTGCTTGATCGCATCGGCCTGCGGGCCCGCGCCGTCCTCGGGCACACAATAGGCGACCAACTCCTGGCGTTCGGCGCTGCTGCCGATCGCACGCTGGATCACTACCGCATCGTCGATACCAGGCATCGACCTGATGACGCGCCCGATCTCGCCGAGTTCGATGCGATAGCCGCGCAACTTGATCTGGTCATCGGTGCGCCCGAGGAATATCAGCCGGCCGGCTCCGTCGCAGCGGACTCGATCCCCGGTTCGGTAGAGCCGCTCGCCTGCATCTCCGAACGGATCCGGCACGAAGCGTTCCGCGGTCAGACTCGCAGCGCCGCGATAGCCCCGCGCCAGCCCGGCGCCGCCGACATAGAGCTCGCCGGTGACGCCGATCGGCACTTCGTTCAGCGAATCATCCAGAACATGGGCGCGCAGATTGGCGAGCGGAAGTCCGATCGGAATCGGGCTGTCCTCGCGTTCAGTCGTGCATTCATGCGTCAACGCCCCGACGGTCGTTTCGGTGGGGCCGTAATGGTTCAGAATGCGGCACTCCGGCCGCAACCGCCGAACTTCGTCCAACAGTGCTTGATCGCAAGCCTCTCCGCCCAGGACGAGCGCGTCGCGAGGTAGAAGATCGGCCGACCGCGAGGCCCTCATCAGCCCTCGCAGATGGCTCGGCACGATCTTGAGAATGTCGACCTCCCCCTCGCGCATGGCTTGCGCGAACGCATCCGCGTCGAACACAGCATCCGAAGGCAGCAGATGCAGCGTCGCGCCGGACGCCAGCGCGCCGAACAGGACAGTGTGGCCGAGGTCGGCCGCGACCGTCGACACCATCGCCATGTTCGCCGACCGACGCGGCTTCAGGCGTTGCAGCATTGCCTGCACGTAGTTGGCCAGGGCACCGTGCGAGACGCTGACACCTTTCGGCGCGCCGGTCGATCCCGACGTATAGATGACGTAGGCGATCTGATCCGGGTGAATCGCAGCGACGACCGGCAGGCTCGACATCTCCTCGTGCACGGCTTCCGCTTCCGCATCGAGCACCAGGCAATCGAGCCTCCGCGCTTCGGCCAGTGTCTCACCCGCCGCCATCACGATGTCGATGCTGCCGTCCTTGAGGATCCGACGGATGCGTTCCGGCGGCCATTTCGGATCCAGCGGGACATAGGCACCGCCGGCCTTCAGCACGCCGAGCACGGCCGTGACAAAGGCTGGCGAGCGCTCGATCCACAGTGCGACCGGCGTTTCGCGCGTCACGCCCCTGTCGATGAGGACATGTGCAACGCGGTTCGACCTGCGCGCGAGTTCCGCGAACGTCAATTGCTCGCGCCCGCACCGGATGGCTATGACAGTCTGTCTATCGGCGCTCGATGCGTGGTGAAGGCTGATCACGTCGGTGAAGTCGAACGTCGCGGCCTGCCTTGACACGGCCTGCCGATTCCCACCGTCGATGACGAAGTCAGATACTCGCCGCTCGGCATTGTCGGCAATCTGACGCAGCATCGAACCGAACTGCGCGGCCATCCGCGCGATGGTCGGACGATCGAACAGATCGGTGGCGTAGTTGAACGTCACGTTCATGCCGACGGCGCCATCGACGACGTCGAGCGCGAGGTCGAAATGCGAACCTGCGAGATCGATGATGTCGATATCGGCGGAGAGCCCTTCGACGCCGGCAAATCCGCCCGGCGCCGTCATGTAGTTGAACTTCGCCTGGAACAGCGGGTTGTGGCCACCGCTGCGTTCGGGCCTAAGGCCGTCGACCAGCATTTCGAATGGAAGGTCCTGATGCGACAGCGCCTCGATCACGGATTCCTTGACCTGATGCAGCAGGCTCGGGAAGCTCGCTTCGCCCGCAACCTCTGTCCGCAGAACCAGCGTGTTGACGAAACATCCGATCAGCCGCTCGAGCTGCGTGTGCCGTCGGCCCGCGATCGGCACGCCGACGCGCAGATCGTTCTGCCCGGTATAGCGATGCAGCAGCACCTGATATGCGCCGAGGAGCAGCATGAAGACGCTGACGCGCTGCTTTCCGGCGACCTCCCGGAGGCGGGCGGCGAGCGCCCCCTCGATCGAAAGACCAATGGTCTCGCCGGCATGGCTCTGGATCGCCGGGCGCTGCCGATCGAGCGGCAACGCCAGGATGGGATGAACATCGCCAAGCTTGGTGCGCCAATAGGCAAGCTGCCGATCGCCCTCACCTCCCGTGAGCCAGTTTCGTTGCCAGGCCGCGAAGTCGGCATATTGAATCGCCGGGCTCGGCAACGCGCGTCCGCCTTGACCGATACCGCTGCGATAGAAAGCGGCCAGCTCTTCGAGCAGGACGTCGAGCGACCAGCCATCGACGATGATGTGATGAGCCAGCAGCAGCAGTTCCTGCGCATCGTCCGCGTGCTGAAGCAGCACCGCGCGCAGCAGCGGCCCATTTACGAGATCGAACGGCTTACCAAGCTCGAAACGCTTCAGTGCTTCCGCGCGCTCGGCGCGTTCCCGCGCAGAATGGGACCTCAGATCCTCGTGCCGTATGCCGATGCTCATGACATCGTGGATGAGCTGCGTTCCACGGCCGTCCTTGGCGACGAACGTGGTGCGCAGTATCTCGTGACGACGGACGATCTCGCCGAGCGCGCGCGACAGCACAGCATGATCAAGCCGTCCCTTCAGACGGATAGTGCTTGCGACGGTATAGGCCGTCCCGGCCGGGTCCATGTTCCAGAGGAACCACAGCCGTTCCTGCGCATGCGACAGCATCGCGCGATCGGCCGGGGCGGCCCACGCGATCGGCGGCAACGCCGGTCCAGCACCGGCGCCCGCGAGGGCATCGATCCGACCGGCGAAGGCTGCGAGTGTAGGTGCGTCGAAGAAGGTTCGCAGCTCCACTTCCACGTTCAAGCGATCGCGGATCGCGGCGGCAACCTGGCCGGCCGCGATCGAGTTTCCGCCCAGCACGAAGAAATCGTCCTCGCGATGGACCACGGCGACGCCAAGCGCATCGCACCAGATCGAGGCGACGGCACGCTCGGTATCTGTCGCCGGCACCGTCAGGGATGTGCCGCCGCGACGACGGCCCCTCTCGAACACCATGAAGCTGTCGAGCGTGTTGTCGGCGAGGCGTGCCGCGCAGGCGGACCGCTGCAGCTTGCCGCTCGTGGTCAGCGGCATCGCTTGCGGGTTCAGCAAAACGATCACGGCCGGATATTCCTGCGCCTGCCGCAGCACCGCTTCGCCGATCGCTTGCGCGAGCGTCTCGGGATCGCTGCGCCTGAGCACGGCGCGGCTGAACTCAGCGGCCACTCCGATGGCTTCTCGTCCGTCCCTTTCAACGGGGAAGGCGGCAACACGTCCGGCGCGGACGGATTCGACCTCAGCTTCGACCGCCTGCTCGACGTCGGTCGGGTAGACGTTCTGCCCGCGAACAATGAGCAGGTCCTTGAGGCGCCCAGCCACGACCAGGGCGCTATCGCGGATGAAGCCGACGTCGCCGGTCCGCAGCCATCGCGCGCCGTCTCGCTCGACGAAGGCTTGGCGCGTGGCCTCCAAATTGTTCCAGTATCCAGGCGCGACACTGGGGCCACTCACCCAGATTTCGCCGACCTCATCGGCTTCAGCCGCAGCCGATCCATCGACGCGCATGATACGGATAGCGTGATATGCATCGGTTCGGCCGCACGCCACGAGGTCGGTACCTTCGCTGGCAATCGTGATGCGGCCAGCGGCGAGCTCAGCGGTATCGAGCGTGTAGCTGACGGTGTTTTCGGCAATGTCGTCGGCCGCGACCAGCAGTGTCGCTTCGGCGAGACCATAGCAAGCCGTCAATGCCCGCCGATTTAATCCGGCCCGTGCAAACCGGTCGCCGAACTTCTGGAGGGTGGCCCGGCGGACGAACTCCGAGCCCGAGAACGCGAATCTCCAACGGCTGAGGTCCAACCGACTAATGGTCTCGTCCGAGATGCGGTCGGCGCAGAGCGAGTACGCGAAATCGGGGCCGCCGCTCATCGTGCCGCCGTGACGGTCGATGGCCTCGAGCCAGCGTCGCGGCCGTTCGAGAAAATTCCGCGGCGACATCAGGACGCCGGTGAAGCCTGTGAACAGCGGGTTCAGGAGCCCTCCAATCAGCCCCATGTCATGATAGAGCGGCAGCCAGCTCACAAAGACATCATCCGGCGTTCCGCCGGCGACCGCTTCGATCGCGCGTTCGTTGGCCGTCAAATTGCCATGGGAGACGCAAACGCCCTTCGGCTCCGAGGTCGATCCGGACGTGTACTGGAGGAACGCGATCGCATCAGCCGCAGGCCTCGTCTCGCGCCACTCCGCTGCAAGTTCTGGCGGGATCGTATCCAGCGCAACGATTTGCACGTCATCCAATGAGGGCAGCGTTGCTTCGATCAGATGGCGCAGGGCCGTCTCTGCCAGGATGAAGCGCGGCGCCGCATCCCGCAGGATGCCGTTGAGACGCCCCGCATAGCGCTCGGGGCCACCTTCGGGCGGATACGCCGGAACGGCGATCACGCCGGCATACAAGCAGGCATAGAACGCCACGGCATAATTGATCCCGCTTGGAAGCAGGATCACCGCCCGCTCGCCTGCTCCGCCCATCTGCTGCAGCCACGCTGCAAGCGCCCTGATCCGAACGTCGAGCGCGGCAAACGTCAGCTCATCGGCAATGCCTTCGCCTTCCAGGAACCGCAACGCCACTCTCTCCGGTCGCAAGGCGGCATGTTCTCGCAAGCGTTCGACGAGGTTGGCTCTGTCCATGTTCTCGAATCCCTGTCCTGGCCGCCAGCCGGAACTTCTCACCGCCCTCATGACGAGCGCGGCCGATCATCCCTGCCGATGAGCCTCGGCCATGGCGACAATTACCTTGCGCGGCCCCTTGAAGGGCGCGCGCGCATGTGCGGTGAGCATGTTGTCGAGCATCACGACGTCGCCGGCCTGCCAGGGAAAGCTGATCTTGTGCTTCTCGAGGACGGCCCGGACGATCGACAACGTCTCATCCGCGATCGGCGAACCGTCGCCGTAGAAGACGTTGCGTGGCAAATCGGCTTCGTCGTCGACCACGTCGAGCAAACTCTCGCGCACCTCCGGCTCGAGATTTGAGATGTGGAACAGATGTGCCTGATTGAACCAGACCCACTCGCCCGTGACCGGGTGCTGCGCCGTGCCCTGACAGACCTGGCGGGTGCGGAGCTCGCCATCCTCCTTCCACTCGCAGTCGATGTCATGGCGAGCGCAGTAAGCCTCCACTTCCGACTTGGAGTCGGTGCCGAACACCTGCTGCCAATCGACATCGAGGCCGTTGCCGTAGTTCCGCACATACATCACGCCCCTTTCGGCAAACCGCTCGCGTATGGCCGGCGGCATGTCGCGATAGATGGCCCGACTGTCGGCAATCGGCGTCTCCCCTCCTTCCAGCGCCGGCTGCATGCAATAGAACCAGATCTTCATCGGCCAATCGCGGGTATAGGCCTGCTCGTTGTGCAGCGGGATATGCTGGTGTGGCGGATATTCCGTGGACGTGTAGACCCCCGAGGTCACCTGCGAACGCGGCGTCGATCCAAACTCGTAGGTGAGCAGCGGGTGGCCGAAATCGGCCGCGAACGCCCGAAACGCATCGGGACCGTCGAGCGAGAAATCGCGAAACACGATGCCGCCACTGTCAATCAGGTGTCGGTCGATGGTCTCGCGCAGCATGGGAAGTGCCTTGCCGAGCGGTTTCCCTACTTCATCTGCCTTGAGCAGCAGAGGGAGGGGTTTACCCTCAATGAGTGGCTGGACGGAGAACGCGCTCATGATCCTCGCTCCAATGCAAATCAATCGTCCGACCCGACTGCCGGGCCAGCGCCGCGCCGATCCGCTCGATCAGCTCAGCCTGTTGCGTGTGAATGAAGAAGTGGTGCCCCGGCAGGATATCGAGCGCGAATGAGGCCGAGGTCTCCTGTCGCCAAGCCTCGAGCGCTTCGCGGCCGGTTTCGTCATCAGCTCCGCCAAAGACGTGCACCGGGCATGGCAGCGGACGTCGCGGCCGATACACATAGGCCCCGCACATCAGAAAATCGGCACGGAGCACGGGCAGCGCGGATCGCATCAGCTCTGCATTCGAAAGCGCCTCGTCGGGCGTGCCCTGAAGATTGCGCAGCTTCTGCATCAGCGCCTCGTCGCTCATTGGCTCGCGCCACCTGCTGCCGTTGCGGACCGCCGGGGCTTCCGCGCCCGAGGCAAAGAGAATGGCATGTGCAGCCGCGCCGCGATCCAGCAGGTCGTGCGCGAGCTCGAACGCGATCACCGCACCGAGGCTGTGCCCGAACAACGCGTAAGGGCCGTCGATCTGCGCGCTGAGCTCGCCAGCGAGCTGGGCTGCCAACGCGCGGGGATCTGTCGCCAGCGGCTCGTCCATGCGCGCGCCGCGCCCAGGCCATTCCACCGGCCGCACGTCGATCCATGACGGCAGAAGCCTGCGCCAACGCGCATAGACCATGGCGCTGCCGCCGGAGTAAGGCAAACAAAGAAGCCGCATCGGAAGACCAGCTCCGCCGACTATGCCGACTGTTCAGGCGCCGTTTCGTCCATGAACTTGCGCAAGCTGAGTGGGCGCATGTCGGTCCACACCTGCTCGATATAGTCGAGACATTCCTTCTTGCTACCCGTCTTGCCCACTGCCTTCCAACCGCCCGGAATCTCCTTGAACGTCGGCCAGATGGAGTATTGCTCTTCGTGATTCACGACGACGGTGAAGGTGACGTCGTCTCTGTCGAACACCATCATGGCTCGGTCCCCTCTTCGGAAAGCGAAAGCAGAGACGTTTGACTAGGTCAGAAGCAAACGATGGTCAAAGCAATATCGACGCGACTTTTTTTAAGACCTCAAAACTGGCGACGGACAGACACAATGCAACCTCCGCGCTTGCGGGCCAATACGCAGGAAAATATCGAGATTTCGGGACGGGCCGCAGATTGCTGCAATTCTAACTGCGCACGCAGGAACTTTTCGGATACGACACGATCGCGCGTTCCGCCACGCACGCAGTTCATCGCATTGTCATCAGTGCGATAAGCGTGCCATTGCTGACGATAAGAGCAAACAAAAAACCGCCGCGGACAATATCCGCGGCGGTACGTATCTGAATCGGCGCGGTGCTCAGAAATTGAACGTCGTCGACAGGAGGTATGTACGCGGCGCACCGAGTGATATTGCGCTGCTGACCGTGCGATAGGAATTCCAGTACGCTTCGTTGAACACGTTCTCGACACTGGCACGAATGACGATCGGCTTGCCGTTCCAGGGCGACAGGAACGTGTAGCGCGCACCAAGATCGACCCGCGTCCATGCAGGAAGCTCCTGCGTGTTCGCATCGTTGGCGTAACTCTCGCTAGTGTAGATGACCCGACCCGTCATGGTCAGTCCCGGCAGGAACGGAGTATCCCATTCGGCTCCAAGGTTGAGGTTGACCGCAGATACGCCGACAGGGATCTTGCCGTTATAGCTGACAATTATCGACCCAACCGAGACTGCCTGCCTAACCACTTCTCCGTCGATGAAGGTTACGCCACCCAGCACCCGGAACGTCGGCGTCACCTCACCGAAGGTGAACAGTTCCACGCCTTTATTGCGCTGCTCGCCGCCAAGTCGCCTCGCAGGAAGGGTTTGCCCCGGTACTGCGACCGAGATGATGTTCGGACTAGTGATGTCGAACACGCTCGCGGTAAAGCCGATCCGGCCCATATCGACCTTCATCCCGACTTCCTTTTGCTTGGTCTGAGCGGGAGGAATGATCTCGCCGACATTTGAGTACGACGTGGCTCCGGTAACAACTTCCGGCGACTTTAGGCCTTCGATGTAATTTGCGTAAAGCGAGATATTCTCTAGCGGCTTGACGATGACTGCATAACCGGGACTCCAGGTCGGAACATCAACACTCGATTTCGCGGAGGTGAGCAGGTTCACACTATCTACACCTGCAGTCTGGCGCCTTGCCCCGATCACGAACTGAAGCCTGTTGTCGAGCATGGACATCGTGTCAGCAACGCCGACGCTGGTAAGCTTTGTTCGTGTTTCAAGATTTTGAACGACTGTAGCGAAGTTCGGGTAAGGGACCGGCAGCGGATTGTATAGATTTGAATTGATAGCCGCACCTGCTCTGCCGAACGAACTATAGTCTCGTTCGAAGGCCGAGTAGTTCACGGTCAAGAGATGATTGATCGGACCGGTGTCCACCGAGGCGCGCAGTCCAACCTCGCCAGCATAGTTGTCATAAACATCGCGTCCACTAAACGGCGCCGCGGTCCAGTTGCCGTTTGCACTCGTGATGCGGGGCGATGGATAGACGTAGTCTATCTCACTCTTGTGATATCCAGCCGCGCCATACGCAGTTAGCGACTCCGTCAGATCGACTTCGCCGCGCGTCATGGCGAACGCATCTCTCGGTTTCCATGTCGCCCAGTCCGGCATGTAGTTAGCGCCGGGCTTCGGAAGGGCTGGAACCGGAATCGTGGTCGCGAAAGGGGGACTGGTGGTGAACGTCAAGAACCGAAGCGGTGGCTTGAGATCTTCAGCCTGATACCCGATATCCGTCGAAAAGCGGACGCGCTCGCCGCGATAATCGAGATTGAGCACAGCATTGCCAAACTGGTCGGTCTGTCGGTCATAAGCGGTCGATCCGCCCCGCGCTTCGCCGTTAAACCGAACTCCCCATTCCTTGTGTTCGCCGTATCGCCGACTCACATCCGTCTGCAGTCCGAACTGGGACTTCGATATATAGAGTGCGGTTAATTGCGTGATGTCGAAGTCGGGCGCGCGCTTCGTCACCAGATTAATGCTGCCACCATTAGCACCCGCAGGCGGCATACCGCTGAGAAGCACGCCTGGCCCCTTCAGAACCTCGACGCGCTCAAGAAAGTTCGCCGACGTTGAATAGAACGGTGCCATTCCATAGAGGCCGTTCATGGCATAGTCGCCACTGTCGTGGTAGAAGCCTCTGATGTAAACGCCGTCGATGCCGTTGCCCGCGGGTGTCTTCGTCCGAACTGAGGGATCGTTGAACAGGACGTCGCCGACCGTGCGCGCTTGCTGATTCTTGATCAGCTCGGCCGTATAGCTCGTCTGGTTGAACGGCGTGTTCATCACGCCGCGATTGCCGAGAAGACCGAGACTTCCGCCAGTTGCGACTTGGCCGCCTGCATAGGCAGGCGGTACGGTGCCGATCGTACCGGTCGACGGTACGACATAGGGTACGGGCGCGGCCTGCCGGGGAGCCGCTGCGGCGACGGATCTTTGTCCCCGCGATGCGCGCGTCGACTGGGATCTTTGAACCGACTGCCGAACTCTTGGCTTGGGAGCATCGACCGTCACCGGCGGCAGATTCGTTTGCGCAAATGCGTGCTGAATGTCACCCGACGATTCCAGCGACAGCGCCAGATAGCTCACTGCTCCCAGCGATAGCGTGCGCACGATTTTCCCGGCCGAGAGTTCACGCGTCATTCCTGCACCCCAATTCCATTACAGGTCCCCGCGCTTCCTAACATACGCGGGTACTCCGAAAAGGGATCGGGACCTAGAAGTTATCTAAGGTTGTACGGGAAACCGTCGCGATTGGAGGATCGATGTCAGCCTCGAATGACGTCGTTCAATCTTTGAATGCTTCTATTTTCTAATCGTTCTAATCTCGATCCGCATGCAACATCTCGGCGAAACTCTGTTGCTCCGTCTCGAATTCGCGATCTGTCCGAGCCGGTTGCGTGTCGTCCGCATGAATATTCCTGCGCCAGTTCCTATCAGCTCGCCTGCAAGTCACAATTGGATTCATGCAGACCCGGATGCTTCTCGCCCACCCCAACAAAGAACATCGCCGCCTTGGACCGCGCACCAAGAACGTCCGAGCTCCTCAGAGCCACGCAGTGGAAGACGTTGTACGAATGTCGCACATGTTCGGAATCGACGCGCGCCTGAGATGGGCGACAGCGTCGAGGTCATTTGCACATGGCTAAACACGTCGCGACAGGCGATACCGCCGCTGGCTGCTATGCATCGCAACGAGGGAACAGATCACCGAACGAACAGAAATTCCTGCTGCGATTCTGCGGAAGTGCGAGTGGCCCGCGAGGGCAGACTCGGCAATTGGTGAGGCGGCGAGCAGGCGGCTACCCAACCAAGCTTTCTGGATGCATTGGAGAAGCAGTGCGACGGCGAGAGTGTCAGTCAATCTTCGTCAGGGATAGGCAATCTGGTCGCCCCTAACAGCCATCCACCATATGAGCTGCGGTGGCCATGGGCGAGCCCGACTTCGAGTCGTTGGAATGGCGGAACCGGAGCATGGGCGCGTCGGCGGCCGATATCCGCATCTGGACATCCTTCGGTTTCGCTTGATACGGCGACGACGTGACCAGGACATCGGCGCCGGCCTCGGCATAGGCCGCAGCGTTTGCCGCGTTGACTCCACCGGCGGCTGCGATGATCGGACGAGCGCGCGTATAGGCCATGGACGCGATGCGCTTGACCAGAGCGGCGATCTCGACCGGCGAAAACTTCTCGGCCTGGATCACGTCGAAACCGGCGACCGCCGCGGCAAGTGCGGCATCGGCGGTCTTCACCTCGATCACTAGCTTCTTCTCCGGCGCCGCCCGGCGCAGTCGCTCGACCGCTTGAAACAGCGGCAGGTCGCCGAGAAAGACGCGGTGCTCGGGAAACACCAGCACAGTTTCGGACAGGCCGAGCCGGTGCATCACGGCGCCACCCGCCTTGATGGCTGCGACCGCAAAGCGCTTGGTGCCCGGCACATTCTTGCGGGTGCACGCGACCGGGATATGAGGTGCGACCGCCCTCGCAGCATCGACGATGGCGCGCGTTTCGCTGGCCACGCCCGACCAGATCTCGATCAAGGTTTGCGCCACCTTCCAGCTCCTCAGCAGGCTTGCAGCCGAACCGCGCGCCTCGAGGATCGGCGCACCCTGCTCCAGCGCCGCGCCGGATGCGGCGAACAGTTCCACCTCGCAGCCGGCGAGCGCGATGATCGCGGCGGCCTCCTCGGCGAGCGCCAGCACCATCGGCGCGCGCGCGGCGAACTGCATCACGCCGATGGCACCCCCGATCCCGAGCGCCTCGGTGGTGAGATCGCCATAGGGGACGTCGTCCTCCAGCAGGCTTTCGAGCTCGGCGCGCGATGCAACGGTTGCCATGTCGTGCTTCCCTTCATTGGTGTCGGCTTGCCGACGGCATTGTCGGGAAGCCGACACGGATCATCGGTCCCGCCGCTGCAAGAGGCGGGAAGCCCCCTTTTTTTGACACCATTCCTGCAAGGCGCACACCAGAGCTGCGACCGCATATCCGGCACGCCGATTGCTGGGATGCTTCCGGCCGGCGCGGTGCAGCAATCGGGCTGCGCTGAAGCAATTGCCGGCCGCTGGAGTTCATCATGAAGCTGCTTCGCTCGATCACCGTCGTCGCAGGATTGCTGCTCGTATGCGCATCGGCGCAGGCCGCGCAGACCAACGTCGCCGTGGCCGCCAACTTCACCGATGCCGCCAAGGAGATCGCGGCCCTCTTCAAGCAGAAGACCGGGCACGAGGCGGTGCTGAGCTTCGGTGCGAGCGGCCAATTCTATACCCAGATCACGCAAGGCGCGCCGTTCCAGGTGTTCCTGTCAGCCGACGATTCAAGGCCGAAGAGGCTCGTCGAGGACGGCCTCGCGGTCACGGGCAGTCGCTTCACCTACGCGATCGGCAAGCTTGTGCTGTGGAGCAAGTCGCCGGGCGTCGTGACGGGCGAGGAGACGCTCAAGGCCGCCTCCTTTGCAAAACTCTCGATCTGCAATCCGGCCGCCGCGCCCTACGGCCTTGCTGCCGTGGAAACCATGAAGTCTCTGAACCTTTATGACACCCTGAAGCCGAAGCTGGTGGAGGGTGCGACCATCACCCAGGCCTATCAGTTCGTCGAGACGGGGAATGCCGAGGTCGGTTTCGTGGCGCTGTCGCAGCTGACCGGCAGCGAGGCCGGTTCGCGCTGGGTGGTACCGCAGGCGCTTTATAGTCCGATCCGCCAGGACGCGGTCCTGCTGAAGGCGGGCGCCGGCAACGAGGCCGCCGGCGCGTTCATCAGCTTCCTCAGGGGATCCGAGGCGCGCGCCGTCATCGAGAGATACGGCTACGTGCTGGACGTGCAGAGCTGACGCGCATGGAGATCTGGTCGGCGGAGATTCGCCAGTCGGTTCTGCTGACGGTCGAACTGGCCGCGATCTCGACCGCGATCCTGCTGGTGCTGGCCACGCCGCTCGCCTGGTGGCTGGCGCACGCCAAGGGTTGGTGGACCGAGATCGTCGCGAGCGTGATCGCGCTGCCGCTGGTGCTGCCGCCCACCGTGCTCGGCTTCTATCTGCTGGTCCTTCTCGGCCCCGACGGGCCGGGCGGATGGATCGCGCGCCTGTGGGGCGGGCGCACGCTCGCCTTCACTTTCGAGGGCTTGATCATCGGTTCGGTCGTATATTCGATGCCTTTCGTGGTGCAGCCGATCCGGAACGCCTTCGCCGCCATGGGCGAACGGCCGCTCGAGGTCGCCGCGACCCTGCGCGCCTCGCCACTCCGCACGTTCTGGACCGTTGCCGTGCCGCTGGCGCGGCCTGGTTTCCTGACCGGTGCGGTGCTCGGCTTCGCGCACACCGTCGGAGAGTTCGGCCTCGTGCTGATGATCGGCGGCAACATTCCCGGCCAAACCAAGGTGCTGTCGGTTGCTCTCTTCGACTATGTCGAGACCTCGCGCTGGCGCGAGGCGAGCATTCTCGCCGGCAGCATGGTGATCTTCGCCTTCGCTGTCATCCTGACCATGACGCTGGTCGACAAGCGCGCTGCGAGGACGACAGCATGAAAATGGCCCAGGCCGGCCGGATCATCGCAGCCTTCCGCGGCAGGCTCGGCAGTTTCGCACTCGACGCCGAGCTCAGCCTGCCTGCCACCGGCGTCACTGCAATCTTCGGCCCGTCGGGTTGCGGCAAGACCAGTGTCGCGCGCTGTATCGCCGGCCTGCAACGCATGGCCGACGGCTTCTGCGCGGTGGATGGTGAAGTCTGGCAGGACGGTTCGTCGTTTCGGCCCGTGCACCGGCGGCCGATCGGCTACGTCTTCCAGGAGGCCAGCCTGTTTCCGCATCTGTCGGTACGACGAAATCTGCTGTTCGGTGCGCCGAACACGTCCCGTGCGCAGATCGCGTTCGGCGAGGTCGTTGAGCTGCTCGGCCTTGCCGCACTGCTCGACCGCTCGCCCTCCCGCCTGTCCGGCGGCGAGCGTCAGCGCGTCGCGATCGGCCGTGCCCTGCTGTCACAGCCAAAACTCCTTCTGATGGACGAGCCGCTGTCCGCGCTCGACCACACGACCAAGGACGAGATTTTCCCGTTCCTCGAGCAGCTGCACGAGACGCTGTCTCTGCCGGTACTCTATATCAGCCACGACATGGCGGAGATCGAGCGCTTTGCCGATCACTTGGTGCTGATGGAGCAAGGCCGCGTCGTCGGCTCCGGCCCGCTGCACAGCCTCCATCCGATACCGCTGGCCGGGAGCCGCGATCAGCATGGAGATTGCTCGCGACGACGGAAGAGCGTAGGAAACCCGACGAGGATGACTGCCATGCCGATCGACTTTCACGATATCGACCCGAACCGCGTCGCCGCGATCCTCTACCGTCCGCAGGACGACGTCGACGGCCTGCTCGCCGACTTTGCTCAGGAGCTCGTCCGGTCGGGCGAGCGGATCGGCGGCGTGGTCCAGCGCAACGTCAAGGATGGCGCGGACTGCCAGATCGGCATGCAGGCGGTCGACCTCATGACCGGCGCGGAGATCTCGATTTGCCAGCCGCTCGGCTCGGGCGCCATGGCGTGCAAGCTCGACGCTGCGGGCCTTGCCGAAGCGGCGGTCGCCGTCACCCGCGCGATCGCGGCCGACGTCGATCTCGTCGTGATCAACAAATTCTCCAAGCAGGAAGCTGCCGGCGACGGCCTGCGCGACGAACTGGCCTGCGCCATCGGCGCAGGCATCCCCGTGCTCACGGCGGTGCCGGAAAAATGCCTGGACGCCTGGAATGACTTTACCGGCGGGATCGGCACCAGCTTGTTGTGCGAGCGAGGAGCGATCGAGGGCTGGTGGCAGGACCTGTCGTCCCGGATAAAGCGGGCCCGCGCAGAGCGCCGGCCCGCCGATGCGCCTGCGGCGCTACTTGCCGATCATCACGTCGGATGACTTGATCACGGCGGAGACGGTATCCCCGACCTTCAGCGCGAGATCGTCCACGGCCTCGTTGGTGATCGCGGAAAACACCACCAGGCCCGGCGCGAGCTCGATCTTCACATGGGCCGTCGTCGTGCCCTTGGTGACGGCGATGACTCTTCCTGGAAGAATGTTGCGTGCACTGAGCTTCATGGATCAGCCGAACTTGAACAGCACGCCGTAACCGCCGCGCGGATAGCTCCACTCGATGTCGCCGCTACCCTCGCAGATCACACGACATGTCCCGCATTCGATGCAGCCGTCGACTGTGATCTCGACCTGGCCTTTGTCATTGAGCTCGTAGCAGCGCGCCGGGCAGGCCTTCAGCATCGTCAGGAGTTCCGGCGACGGCGTGGTGTGCGGGCGCACCTTGATGTGGGCCCGGCCGGCGTCGACCAGATAACGGTTGTAGAACAGCTTGTCCTCGACACGTACAGATGGCTCGATCGACATGGCCTAGGTCCTCCATCGCCAGTGTTGCGTTTCCTTGACGTTACCGCCAGGCGCGCGCGAGGCGGAAGGCGTCGCCAAACAGCCCGCTCCACGACCGCGCCTTGATGAACGATTTGAACGTCGTCTTTTCCTTCTCGACCTTCGGCGTACCGTCGACGCGCAGGAAGTTCTGCATCGCCTTCGAGACGAGCTCCGGATAGGTCAGGAAAAAATTCTGCGACTGGGTGTGCATCAGCGCAGGCATGTCCTTGTACTTCTTCAGGTCCTTGATGACGAAGGACTGATCCAGCATCGTCTTGTAGAGCGACAGGTTCTCCGCCGTCATCGGATCCTTGCGTGACTTGACCTGGAAGATCGCCTCCGCTGCGATCCGGCCCGAGGTCATTGCGAGATTCGAGCCCTCGCGGTGGATCGCATTGTTGAGCTGGGCAGCGTCGCCGACCACGACCCAGCCCTCGCCATAGAGCTGCGGGATCGCCTTGAAGCCGCCCTCGGGAATGAGGTGCGCGGCATATTCCTTCACCTCTGAGCCTTCGATCAGCGGGGCGACCGAAGGATGCCGCTTGAAGCGGTCTAGGAGCCCGTACGGCGTCTCGCCGGTTCGCTGGAAATCGGCGACGAGGCAGCCGATGCCGAGCGAGATGCATTCCTTGTTGGCGTAGATGAAGCCCATGCCGGTCATGCCGCGGGAGATGGTGCCGGCGGCCTCGATCACCATGCCTTCGTCGCCCCTGAGATTGAAGCGGGCCTCGATGGTCTCGCGCGGCAGGAAATGCATCTCCTTGACGGCGAGCGCGACCTTGTCGGGCTTGGGCCGTTCGCGCAGGCCGGCGCGGGTGCCGAGCAGGCCATTGACGCCCTCGGCCAACACGACGACATCGGCATGGATCTCGCCATCGGCGCGGTCGGTGCGAACGCCGATCACCTTGCCATAGGCGTCCTGCGCGAGCTCAGTCACCGTCGTCTCGCACAGCACGGTGGCGCCGGCCTCGCGAACCTTCTGCGAGAACCATTTGTCGAACTGCGCGCGGATGATGGTGTAGCGGTTCGGCCTCTCCTCGTTGAAATCATCGGAGCGGTAGTGCAGGCCGGTGTGCGAGCGGTCGTCCATCATCCAGAAGCGCTGCTCGACCAGATGTCGCTCCAGCGGCGCATCCTCGCGGAAATCGGGGATCAGCTTCTCCAGCATGTCGGCATAGAGGATCGCGCCCTGCACGTTCTTCGAGCCGGAATACTCGCCGCGCTCGAGCTGAAGCACCTTCAGCCCGCGCTGGGCGAGTGTGAGTGCCGCGGCATTGCCGGCCATGCCGGCGCCGACGACGATCGCATCGAACTTCTCCTCGATCATGGCGTACTCCTGTCTCAGCTGGCGATCCGGTCGCGCGAATGCGGCGACAGCCGGGCCCGGAACGCCGCGGTCAAGGCCGGAAGCAACCTGATGGCGTCGGTGACGATGCCCATATGCGCGAACTCGAAGATCGGCGCGTTCCTGTCGGTGTTGATGGCGACGATCAGGTCGGCGCCTTCGACGCCGACGCGGTGCTGGATCGCGCCGGAAATGCCGGCGGCGATATAGAGCTTCGGCCGGATGGTCTTGCCGGTCTGGCCGATCTGCCGGTCGGATGTGACCCAGCCCTTCTGCACCAGCGGCCGCGAGCAGCCATATTCGGCCCCCAGCACCGTGGCGAGCTGGCGCACCAGCTGAAAATTCTCCGGTGACCCCAGCCCCAGGCCGCCGGCGACGACGACGTCGGCATAGGCGAGATTGGACTTGGCGGAATCGCGATCGGGCAGGAACGACAGCACCTTCGTCACGATGTCGTCCTCGACGAGGCCGAGCGGGTGGCTGACGATGCGACCGAGGGGACGCACGACGCGATCCGGCATCGGCATCACGCGCGGACGCACCGTCGCCATCTGCGGCCGGTAGTTCAGCGTGTAGATCGTGCAGAGCAGCGAGCCGCCGAAGGTCGGGCGCGTCGCGGCGAGCGAGCCGTCGGCATCGACGTCGAGCTCGGTGCAGTCCGCGGTCAGCCCCGTGAGCAGCGTCGTTGCCACCGAACCCGCGAGGTCGCGGCCAAGCGTGGTGGCGCCAAGCAGCAGGATCTCGGGTTTATAGGTATTGACGACGTCGGTCAGCGCCTTGGTGTAGGATTCGTTGCGATAGTCGGCGAGCAGATTGTCGGCGACCATGTAGACGAGATCGGCGCCGTAGCAGAACGACTCCGCAGCGGCGCTCTGCGTCGCCTCGCCTTCGGGACCGATCACGACCGCGGCGAGATCGACCTTGAGCTTGTCGGCGAGCTTGCGACCGGCGCCCATCAGTTCCCAGGATACGGGGTGAACCTGGCCACGCTCCTGCTCGATGAAGACCCAGACGTGCTTGTAGGCCTTGAAGTGCTCGGGCAGCTCCTTCTTGGTCGCGGCGCGGCCCGCAGCGGGTGCGGCGGTTTTCGGTGCGGTGCTCATGTTGCTCGTTCCCCTCGCCTCAATAGCCGCGCGCCAGCGCGGCGAGCTCGGTCTCCAGCGCCGGCTGGCGCTTGAAGATGGCGTCGATCAGCGCCTCCGCCGGTTGCTCGCCGGCCTCGATCAGCGTCGCCTTGTCGCTGCGCGCCGCGGGCGCGAACACCCGCTTGACGATGGTGGGCGAGCCGCGCAGTCCGCATTTCGAGATGTCCTCGACGCCGGCCTCCTGCGCGCTCCATTTCACGATCGGCGCGCGCGCCGCACGCAAGGCGTCGGCCATCGCACCGCGGCGGATCTGGTTGGTCGCCTCAAGCATTGTGACGAGGCACGGCAGCCTGGTGCGCAGGATCTGCACGCCGCCCTCGGAACGCCGTTCCGCGTCGATGGTGCGGGCCTGCAGGTCCAGCGCGCTGATCTTCGCGACATAGGTGAGCTGCAACAGCCCAAGCCGTTTGGCGATGCCAGGGCCGACCTGGGCGGTATCGCCGTCGATGGTCTGCTTGCCGGTGAAGACGAGATCGGGCGCGCCGAACTCGGTCGAGATCTTGCGGATCGCGGTTGCGAGCGCATAGGTGGTGGCCAGTGTATCTGCACCGGCAAAGAAGCGATCGGTCAGCAGCACCGCGCGGTCGGCACCGAAGGTCAGCGCCTTGCGCAAGGAATCCTCGGCCGACGGCGGACCCATGGTCAGCACCGTGACCTCGCCGCCGAACTGATCGCGCAGCTCGAGTGCCGCTTCCAGCGCGAAGAGGTCGTAGGGGTTGATGATGGTCGGCACGCCCTGACGCATGATGGTGTTGGTCACGGGATGCACGCGAATCTGTGCGGAGTCGGGGACCTGCTTGATGCAGACGACGATGTGCATGCGCTTCTCCAGGACTCGTCTTCGGAAAACCTCGTTCAGAGCAGGAACAGCAAGTGTCGTACCAACTGCGCAAACGACGAAATTCAGATGCGGACACAGCAACTTAGTAGAGTGACGGTATCGGTTGCATCCGCTTCGGGCCGTAGGGCCGACAACGCTGCTGCGACACACGTCGCAAATGCGACAGAGCACCGGCTCACTTCAGCGTACCGATCTGCACCAATGTCGGCGTCTGCTTCGGCTGCGGCGCGACGGCATCCTTCAGGACCTTGAACACGCGCTGGTCGATCGGCGAGGATGCGACGAAGTCCGCATAGGCTCGCTCCAGCACGATCTTGCACCGTTCCGCCACGGTCTCGTCTGCCACGCCGGCAAGATCTTCCCCGGCAAGATACTGGCCCATGCGCCTGAGGATGTGCAGCCGCGCCACGTTGACGACTTTCGGATCGTAGTCGACGCCAAGCAGCGTGAAGAACTCCTCGGCCGCTGAGGCCTCGTTGAGTCGCGCCAGGATTCCATCAGCCATTGTCGGTCTCCATCAGGTTCTGTGGCGCGGGTGCGGCGGCATCCCTGGCGCGCCTCTGCATGTGGCTCAGCCGCGCTTCCAGGAACTCGACGCGGTCGAGCAACACGGCGATGGCGTCGCCGACGGGATCCGGCATCAAATGATGGTCGAGATCGATCCGCCCGACGACGCGGCGATGACCAAGTTGCGGACGCACGACGCGCGCAGGAATGCCGACCACGGTGACGTCGGGTGGCGTGCTGTCGATCACCACCGAGTTGGCCCCGACGCGTGAGCCGGCGCCGACCGTGATCGGCCCGAGGATCTTGGCCCCCGCTCCGACCACGACCCGATCTTCCAGCGTCGGGTGGCGCTTGCCGGGAAACCACGACGTACCGCCGAGGGTGACGCCATGATAAAGCGTGACGTCGTCGCCGATCTCGGCGGTCTCGCCGATGACGACGCAGGCGCCGTGATCGATGAAGAAACGCCGGCCGACGCGCGCGCCGGGGTGGATGTCGACATTGCTCGCGAAGCGCCCGAACCAGGACAACAGCCGCGCCGGAAAGCGCCAGCCGCGGGTCCACAGCCGGTTCGCGATCCGATACCAGATGACGGCATGGACGCCGGGATAGGTCAGGAGCGTCTCGATCTGGCCGCGCGCGGCGGGATCGCGCTGGCGCACGCAGCCGACGTCCTCGCGGATCAACTTCAGCAGGGAGGGCTTTGCCGGTCCGGGAGCGGACGGTTCGGCGAGCGGAATATCGACGGCACAGGCCATGGCACCCTCACGCGCAATTCAGGAGCGAGCGCTCGCGCACCTCGCGCCAGATCGCCGTCACCGTCTCGCGCGCAACGGCGCCCTTGTGCTCGACGGCGTGCTGGCGGACGCGGGCGAGAACGGACTTGGCTTCCTCCGTGCTGACGGACAGCTGGAGCTCGGCCAGCAGCGCGGTGATCGCCGCGAGCCCTGAATGCTTGCCAATCACGATGCGGTTGGAGCGGCCGAGCAGCCGCGGATCCAGCGCCTGATAGGTACGCTGATCCTTCAAGAGGCCATCGACGTGAATCCCGGATTCGTGGGTAAAGACGTGCTCGCCGACGATCGCCTTGTTCAGAGGGATGGCGCGCGCGGCCGCGGCCGCGACCACGGATGCAACATGCTCCAGCTCGGACAGCACCACGCCGGTCTCGCGGCCGTAGAGCTGCCTGAGCGCGACGGCGACCTCCTCCAGCGGCGCGTTGCCCGCCCGTTCACCGAGACCGATCACCGTGACGGAGGCATGGGTCGCACCGGCCTTGATTGCGGCAAGCGTGTTGGCGGTCGCAAGACCCAGATCGTCGTGACCGTGAAATTCGAGCTCGAGATCGGTGGTCGAACGAAGTGCTGCCAGCAACGCAAAGGCGGCGTCAGGATCGAGCACGCTCAAGGTGTCCGCAATGCGGAAACGCCGTGCGCCCGCGGCCTTTGCGGTGGCGATCAGCTCAACCAGGAAATCGACATCGGCGCGCGAGGAATCCTCGCCGCCGACCGCGACGTCGAGGCCCCTGTCGCGGGCGTAGCCGACCACCCGCCTCACCTGCTCCAGCGCCGCCGGCCGTCCGCCGCCGAGCTTGGCGGCGATCTGCACGTCGGAGGCAGGGATCGATACATTCACCATGGAGACGCCGGCCTCGATCGCTGCATCGACGTCAGACGTCCGCATCCGGCACCAGCCGATCGCGGTCGCAGGCAAGTCTGCCTCGACGATGGCCCGGATCGCGCTCACCTCGTCATGGCCCATGGCGGGCGTGCCGGCTTCGATCTCGGTAACGCCGGCCGAGGCCAATGCGCGCGCAATCGAGACTTTTTCCGCGGTGGTGAACGCGACGCCCGGCGCCTGTTCGCCGTCCCGCAGCGTGGTGTCGTTGAGGACGACGAGCGGAAGCTGACCGCCATCCAGTCGTTTCATCGGGTTGGAAAACACCATCCGCGCACTCCAGTCATTCATTCCGATCAAGAGTTCAGCAACCTGCATGCCATTGTCGGAACAATCGCCAAGCAATTGGGATTCCACGACTTCTCGGCGCCGCCCGCTTTGTCGCAAATGCGACAGGCCCAGACAGGCTTGTCAGGTGTCGGCGGACTTGCGGCGGACGTGAATGATGATGTCGAGCCGCGAGATCTCGTGGCCCGGCAAAGGCTCGGGCATCTGCGCAAGGACGAGCGTCTCGGGCACGTCGATCAGGACATCCTCGCCGTGAAGGTAGAAATGCGGATGCACCGAGGTGTTGGTGTCGAAGAACGACCGCGAGCCATCCGGTCCGATTCGGCGCAACAGCCCGGCCTGGGTGAACTGGTTCAGCGTGTTGTAGACGGTCGCCAGCGACAGCTGGATGTTAGCCTCTGCCGATTCGGCAAAGAGCATTTCCGCGGTGACGTGACGGTGTCCCTGGCCGAACAACAAATCTGCCAATAGCAGGCGCTGGCGCGTCGGCCGCAGGCCAGCGTCGCGCAACCGCTGGAACGTGGAGCATCCACCGTCCCGGAGCACGTGGCACGCCGGTGGCCCTGCGTCCGCCACGTCGACAAGAGAGCTTTCGGAATACGCGTCCATGATCACCTCACGCCGATCGGTCGGCATCGACCCGATCGCTGTCGCCCCGCAAATAGTCCCGCCGGCGCTCGGCCATGCGGCTCTCGCCGTTCTCCTCGCCAAAACAGAGGTCGAAATCGTTGCACTGCGTGCAGACCGGCGTCGTGCACATCACGAAGCCATCGTCCTCACAGAGCATGCGGTAGAAGAAGCGCTTCCAGCGCATATTCCCGGTGTTGCGGACCGCCAGCGGTGCGAAATGACGTGTCAGGAGGCGTGACAGCTCGGGGCGTTCGCGCAGCCCGAGATCTTCCCAGAGGTGGTTTGGCTCCATCGCACGCCGCGCCACCATCGCCGCGAGCCAGCGACCGACATCGCCTTCGGTCGAACGCTGAGTGAGCAGGAGATCGCGCACCATGGCCGTCTCGTCGTCGACGCTCGCGTCGCGCCCGCCTGTCCAGGCAAACGCCCGGGCCGGCACGGATGGGAAACACTGCGCCAGGAGCGCATCGAGGTCCCGTTCGGGCAGGCCGACCCGCTCCGCGATCGGACCGCCGTCCATGACAGCTGCCGCCAGGACCGAAGCGAGCACGTGTCGATCGAAATCGTCGTCGTCACCAATGTCGGCTTCGGCCGGTTCGCTGCCGGTCAAGACGCGATAAACTTCTATTCCGGCATGCGTGCCATCGGCGATGGGGCCCGCCGGCGATGTCGTTCCGATCATCACTTGCGCTTCAATCATGGAGGGGCTCCGCCGGTGATGCCGAAACGTGCCGGCCTCCCCGTTCAGGAAGGCCGGCACGATGGTCAGGCCGACATTGCCGCGAGCTCGGCAGCGGTCTTGCCGACGACGGTCTCGTCGACCGGCTTCATGATGCCGTGCTCCATCAGCATGTCCTCGAGCTCGTCCATCGTGATCGGGGTCGGGATGATACCCTTGCCTGCGTTGTTGTGGATCTTGTGCGCAAGCTTGCGATAGTGCTCGGCCTGCTGAGACTCCGGCGCATATTCCAGCACCGTCATGCGGCGCAGTTCCGCGTGCTGGACGATGTTGTCGCGCGGCACGAAGTAGATCAGCTGGGTGCCGAGCTTCTTGGCCATGGCCTCCGCCAGCTCCAGCTCCTTGTCGGTCTGCCGTTCATTGCAGACCAGGCCGCCGAGACGAACGCCGCCGGAATTGGCGTACTTCAAGATGCCCTTGGAGATGTTGTTGGCGGCGTACATCGCCATCATCTCGCCGGACATCACGATGTAGATCTCCTGCGCCTTGTTCTCGCGGATCGGCATCGCAAAGCCGCCGCAGACGACGTCGCCGAGCACGTCGTAGGACACGTAGTCGATGTCCTCATAGGCGCCGTTCTCTTCCAGGAAGTTGATCGAGGTGATGACGCCGCGGCCGGCGCAGCCGACGCCCGGCTCCGGCCCGCCCGACTCGACGCAGCGAATGTCCCTGTAGCCGACCTTCATGACGTCCTCGATCTCGAGGTCCTCGACACTGCCGGCGTTGGCCGCGAGGCTCAGAATGGTGTCCTGCGCCTTGGCGTGCAGGATCAGGCGGGTCGAGTCCGCCTTGGGATCGCAGCCGACGATCAGTATCTTGTGACCCATCTCGGCAAGCGCCGCGAGCGTGTTCTGCGACGTCGTCGATTTTCCGATACCACCCTTGCCGTAAAACGCGATTTGTCTCAGTGAAGACATGTTGCTCTCCATCAACCGATTGCCAATGACTCCGCGCTACTCGCGCGAGATTGCTTCTCTCTCAGAAGCGTGGGCCCGCGGGGTTCGGGAAGGAAAACATCGCTCGCCAGCGGCGTCGGCGTGTTCTCAGCCCTCACTCGTTGTTGCTGCATCCAAATAGCAACTGGCGTGCCATTCGCGGCGCGCTCACTAAGACGCTGATCGCGCTCGCGAAATATTTCGCCCCAGGCAGCCGACAGAAGCTGTGTCGAACCCTACAGAGGTAGGGCCTCTGTCAGAAACCGGACAAGGATCGCGGCGCTTGCGGTGCAAGCGCACCGCGATTTCCGCGGCGAGCACGCGGAACGGAAATTGCTAATCCACGAGGCGAAACAATTCGAGGAGAATGACGGATGCAGATCGGTGTCGAGACGGCCAAGGCAGTCGACCAGCGGCGCGTGTTCGTGGTCGACGAGGACGAGATCACCCGCGCAGCGCTTCAGTTCATGCTGCACGACGAGATCGAGACGCATGAGCTCGCCACTCCGGAGGAGGCCTATGAGAAGGGCGTGGAATGGCTGAAGCCCGACGTCGTGCTGCTTGGCGTCTCCTTCCTGAAGGCTCGCGGCCCTGCTCTGATCGGCGAGCTCGGCGCGAGGTTTCCGGGTGTGCGCATTCTCGTCGTCACCGACAAATCCGACGAGACCACCGCGGTCGAAGCGATGAAGGCCGGTGCCCATGGCGCCGTGGTGAAACCGCTGACGCTGGAAGGCGTCCGCAAGAAGGTGGACACCATCCTCGGGCGTGGCGGCGCTGCGCCCCTGGTCCAGCTCAGCATGATGAAATAGGAGCGCCCGCGTGGCGACCATCCTGTTTTACCAGAAGCCCGGTTGCGGGACCAACGCTCGGCAGATTCGCGCGCTGGATGCGGCAGGTCATGAGGTGATCGCGAAGAGCCTGCTCACCGAGCCGTGGACGGCAGAGCGTCTGCTCGCCTTCTTCGGTGCGACGCCCGTCACGTCCTGGTTCAACCCGGCCGCGCCGCGGATCAAATCCGGTGAGGTGAAGCCGGCAGAGATCGACGCAGCAGATGCAATCGCCTTGATGCTGGACGATCCCCTGCTGATCCGGCGTCCGCTGATCGACGTTGACGGCGCCAGATGCGCCGGCTTCGACCGCGAGCCGGTCCCATCCCTGCTCGGCGGCGAGCGAAGTGACCTCGAGGGCTGCACACGACCGGAGGCAATGCCGCATTGCGCAGAGCCGTGAGGCTCAACTCCGCGCCAGCACCATCACCAGGCGGTCGACGCGCCGGCCCTGCGCGAGGTGCTGCTCGACAATCTCGTCGATGTCCTCCGGCGTCGTCGGCCGATACCAGACGCCGTCGGGGTACACGACCATCAGTGGACCGGCGGCGCAGAAGCCGAGACAGCCCGATGCGGTGAAGCCGACGTCAGTCAGCCCCTTCGCTTCAATGGCCTTGCCGAGCCGCTCCCACAGCGGCCCGCCGCCTGACGCTCCGCAGCTTCCGCGCGGATGGCTGGGAGGCCGCTGGGTGTGGCAGGCGAAGACGTGATGGCGATAGAGCTGCGGAAGCTCGAACTCCTCCGTCATTCCGTCGCTCATGACGCCGCCACCGCAACGCCCTTGTCGTTCAGCACTGCGGCCAGCTCACCCAGCTTGAACATCTCGCGCACGATGTCGCAGCCGCCGAGAAACTCGCCCTTGACGTAGAGCTGGGGAATGGTCGGCCAGTTCGAGAACGATTTGATGCCCTCGCGGATGTCGGGATCGGCGAGCACGTTGATGCCGGTGAAGGGCACGCCGAGGCCGTTCAGGATCTGCACGACGGCGCCTGAGAAGCCGCATTGCGGCGCAGCTGGAACACCCTTCATGAACAGCACGACGTCGCTGCCTGCGATGATGTCCCTGATGCGTTGTTCGGTCGGTTCGCTCATGCTTCTATCCTTCCATATTCACGTCGGCACCGCCGTTTCGAGCGCGAGCGCATGCAGCGCCTCGCCCATCTGTCCCTTCAAGGCGGCGTAGACCATCTGGTGCTGCTGGATCCGACTCTTGCCGGCAAACGCCTGCGAGACGACGCGCGCGCCGTAGTGATCGCCGTCGCCGGCGAGATCGGTCACGATCACATGAGCGTCCGGAAACGCCTCCCTGATCAATTGCTCGATCTCCGGTCCTGCCATCGCCATGTCGCACACTCCTGCTCTGCGCCTGGTCCATGCAAACGCCAAACCAGTTTCGGAACATGTGTGTTCAGAGGGACTTGCGTGCCCGGCGCCGCCGCGATGTCCGACTTGCGACAACTCCGCCGGCATGCATGTCGATGACGTGACGAACGCCGACGGCCTCGCTCCGAACACTTGCGACGATGCCTCGCAGCGCCTCGAAACGATGCGCCTTTCGCGGCGTTTCTTATTCGGCCCGGCTTTTGCTTTGCAAGGTTGCATCCGTATTCCGATACGCCAGAAGAGGAACTCGAATTGTCTCGCACAGACTCCAGCAGATTGAGCGATCAGCGCCCAATCCCAATGATGGCGAACGTGCTCGTCGATTCCGACGGCATCAATTTCGGCGAGCTCGCGCCCGAGATCGACACGCTTCTCCAGCAAGGCGTGGTGAGCTACCGGCACGACCCTCTCGAGGCCGATCGGATCTTCCGCAAGGCCCTGGATGCAGCCCCGACCGAGCTCGCAGTCTATTTTTGCCTCTACAAAACCCACACCTATCGCGGGCGTCTCGACGAGGCCCAGAGAATCGCCGAGCGCGGGCTGCGCGAGGCCGCTCACCAGGCCGGCTGGAACCCCGATTGGCGTCGCTGGCAGCCGCAGGCCGAGCTGCCGGACGGCGCCGGCCGCTTCGCGCTCTATACGTTGAAGGCGCTCGCCTTCATCCATCTTCGCAAGGACGAACGACAGCAGGCTCACGAACTGCTGGCAGCCCTGCGTCAACTTGACCCGACGGGGACGGTCGGCTGGTCGGTCGTTGCGGCACTCGCCGAGGGACTTCAGTGAGGTGGCGATGACGACCACAGAGCTTGCCGACAACGAGACGCTGATCGCGGGTATCATCGCCGCGCTGCGGACGGTTCACGATCCCGAAATCCCCGTAAACATCTATGACCTCGGCCTGATCTACCGGATCGAGCCGAAGCACGACGGCCTGGTCGAGATCGACATGACGCTGACCGCGCCGGGCTGTCCGGTCGCGGGCGAAATGCTGTCGTGGGTGGAGAAGGCTGTCATCGAGATCGGCGGCATCGAGAAAGTCGCGGTGCAGCTGGTGTTCGATCCACCCTGGGACTCATCGCGGATGACCGACGACCTCAAGCTCGAGCTCGGCCTGCTCTAGCGGAACAACCAGAGACCCATCAGGAGGATACAATGATCGAACTGACGGCCAGCGACGGAGCGAGCTTCTCCGCCTATCGTGCCGATCCCGCCGAAGCGCCCAAGGGCGCCGTGGTCGTCCTCCAGGACGTCTTCGGTGTCACGCCCGAGATCCAGAAGATTGCCGATGCATTCGCTGCCAAGGGCTACGTAGCGATCGCGCCCTCCCTGTTCGACCGGGTGAAGCCGGGCGTCAGCCTCGGTCACGACCAGGACGGCAAGGCCGAGGGAGCCGCGATCAGCGCGCAGATCGCCAAGGAGCAGGCGATCTCGGATATCCAGGCGACGGTCGACGCTGTGAAGGACACCGGCAAGGTGGCGCTCGTTGGCTATTGCTGGGGCGGCGACCTCGCCTATTCCGCGGCGAACAAGGTCAACGGCATTGCCTGCGTGATCGGCTATGATGGCAGCAACGCGGTCGCCGACTATCGCGAAAAGCGCAAGGTGCCGACCCTCTTGCACTTCTGCGAAAGCGATCCTGAGCTGTCGCTGGAGGCCATCACCCAATTCCGCGCCTGGCGCCCCGACGTCAGCGCTTTCACCTATCCGGAGGCAGCCCAGGGCTTCGGCTGCGAGCAGCGCGGCAGTTTTCGCGAGGACGCGGCGGCGAAGGCGCTGGAACGGACCCTGTTCTGGATCTCGCAATATGTCGAGGGACAGAAGCCGATCCTGTTGAAGAATGCCGGCGCCTACGCCCAGGCCAAGACCGAGAAGAAGAAAAAGAAGAAGGAAAACGACGATCTCGGACCGCCGATGGATTGAAGGAGTCCAGCGCGATGATGCCGACGACGATTCTCATTGACGATGCGCCGCGCTGCGTCGTGCGGCCGACCGATACCAAGGACCTCAATCGTTTCATCCGCAACGGCAAGACCTTCCTGCTGGCCGAGAAACCGGAGGGCAAGATCACACACCGCCTGGCAAATGATATCGAGATCGGCAAGTGGCAGAGCGGCCTTGCCCTGCACAAGGCGTGGGGCGGCGCCGAGGAGGAGTTCTTTGGACTGCCGCTGTCGGACTGACGCTGCGTCCCCTCAGCCGTGCCCGCCGCGCGCATCGTGCGGATTGCCGGCCTGATTGCGCATCCAGTCGGCGAGCTTGGTGAGCGCGGCATCGAGCTCTGCCCGCGCCGCTTCGTCGGCGACCGTCTCCACCAGCGCGCCGCGCATGCACAGCAGCCAGGCGTCGCGCTCGGCGCTACCGATCGGGAAACCGATGTGACGCTGACGCAGCCGCGGGTGGCCCTTCTCCGGCGAATAGAGCTTTGGCCCGCCGGTCCATTCGGTGAGGTATCGCTTCAGCACCTGCCTGGTCGACGTCAGGTCGTCCGCATGCATGGCGCGGATGCCGGCGGCTTCGGGGAGCGCGTCCATCCGGCGATAGAAGCTTTCCACCAGGCGGTCGATGACAACCGGCCCGCCGATCCGCTCGAACATTGAAACAGTGACCGCCGTATCGCTCATGCCGATGCCTTCTGTTGTACCTACTCGTCCATGCTCGGCGACAGGATAACCTCCGCCGGCGCGCCGGGGCCTTGATCGGCGACAAATTCCAGCGTGGAGACGCGCGACAGTCCGTCGCCGCTGTCCATCAGCACCACGGCGTCCCCCGGGAGATCCTTGAGGCGATCGAGCAATTGCGCGACGGTCACGCCCTGCCCTCCTAATCCGGGTGGATCATGATGTCCATGGTCTCGTCATGGTCGTCGAAGGCGCCGAACGGACGGTCGTCCTCGACCAGCCGCTCGCCGCACAAGCAGACCTCGCCGTCGACCACGGCAAGCGCGATGGGCTCGAGGTTCTTGCCGTTGCAGGGGCCGTCGATGCAGAGCCCGCTGTCGATCTCGAACGTGGCGCCGTGGCGACCGCATTTCAGGAACGCGCGGTCCTGCGTGAAGAAATCGCCACTGCCGATGTTGAGCCAGACACCGTCATGCGGACAGGCATTGACGTACCCGACATAGTCGTTGCCGTGGGTCCGGATCACGACGATCGGGAACGGCCGGGTTTCGCCGGACGCGTCGAAACGCGACAGGCTGAACGCCCTCGCGCCGCCGCGTTCGATCTCGTCGCTGGCGCAGATGACGAAGACGTCGATCTCTCTCGCTCCCATCGTCACTCCTCCAGCTGGTCAGGCCGCCGGCGTGGCCGCCTGCCTCAGCGCCGTCAGCTCTTCCCGTGTCAGCCGGAACACACCCCGGCCGCCGGCAAGCGTCTGATAGACGTCGCCGGCCTTGTCGCTGAGAAAGTTGAACCAGGCCTGCGGCGTGAGGCCCTCGGGCCGCTCGCTGATCTCAACCACGGTACCGTTCGGCGCAAAACGCGTGTGAAGAATGAGCTTCTGCGTATCCATCGTCCTGCTCCCGCGCTCAGATGCCCGACGAGAAGCCGAGGAGCTCGATCTTGACGTCCTCCGTGCCGAGCACCGTGGCTTGGCAGGCGAGGCGCGACTTCGATCCGACGCCGACAAT
The DNA here is from genome assembly GCF_001556045.1 of Bradyrhizobium sp. CCH5-F6. GTDB lineage: Bacteria > Pseudomonadota > Alphaproteobacteria > Rhizobiales > Xanthobacteraceae > Bradyrhizobium. The sequence continues at coordinate 24,410 of NZ_LSIC01000141.1, read as the reverse complement.
GGTGTCGAGCTTCTCGTTTTCGAGGCGCGCGATCTTCGACAGCCCCTTGCGCCCCTCCTGCACGAAGATGTGGCAGGAGCCACATTTCGCCTGACCTTCGCATTTGTGCGGGATCGCGATTTCGGCGCCGAGCAGCGCGGCCAGAAGTGTCGTTCCCTCGGAAACTTCGATGGTCTTTCCTGCGGGCAGAACGGTCAGTGTGGTCATGGTCGTCATCCTCTTTCGTTGGTGATCGGCTCTTCAGTAGATCGCCGCGCCTGCGCCCACATTGATCGAGGCGTCCTTCATGGTCTCGACGATGAATTCGATCTGGCTATCTGTCAGATGGGTATGGAACGGCAGCGCGAGAGCGCGATCCGCGATCTTCTCGGTCACCAGCAGGTCGCCGCGCCGGTAGCCGAGATCGAAATAGTGTCGCTGCAAATGCAGCGGATGGCTGTAGGCCGCAGCCTCTACCTGCTCGACCCGGAGATCCTCGGAAATGGCATCCCGGCTGGAGCGGGTGAAACGTGTACCGAGATGCACGAGATAGAGGAACCAGTTCACCTCGGTCACATCGGGACCGACATAGGGCGGCTTGATGCCTTCGAACGATTGGACATGCGTCGCATAGAGCTGCTCGACCAGCCGGCGACGCTCGATGATCTCGTCGATGCGCCTGAGCTGGGCCAGCCCAAGCGCTGCCGCGAGATCGCTGATCGCGGCCTGATGGGCCGCCGTCGAGCTCACGACAACGGAGGATCGCTCGTTCAGCCGATGTGAGCGGTGACGTCGCAAGGTCACGGCAAGATCGATGTCGTCGGTGACGATCATGCCGCCCTCGCCGCAGGTCAGCAGCGAGGGCTGTGCGAAATCGAACACGGCGATGTCGCCGAAGCTGCCGACCAACCTGCCCTTGTAGCGCGAGCCGATCGCCTCGGTGGAATCCTCCAGCAGGAGAATGCCGTGCCGGCCCGCAATGTCGCGGAGCTCCGACCAGGGCGCCGGATGGCCGTTGGTGTTGGCTGCAAGAATGGCCCGCGTACCGGGAGTGATGCGCTCTTCCACCTTCTGCGGCGCCAGCGTCCCCGACCAGTAGTCGATGTCGGCGAACACGGGCCGTGCGCCGGCGAGGCTGATCGCATGCGCGGTCTCGCGGAAAGAATAGGACGAGGCGATGACCTCGTCGCCTGCGCCGATGCCGTAAGCCTTGAGCGCGAGCATGAGGCCAATGGTGCCGCTCGGCACCGCGATCGCATAGGCACGACCGACATAGCTCGCAAATGCCGCCTCGAACTCTTCCGCGACCGGACCGCTGGACAGCCGCGGCGAGCGCAGGACGGCGTCCACCGCCGCGATCTCCGCCAGCGTAACGTCGGGGTCGGAGAGCGGAATGAAGTCATGGCCAGCCGCGACCGCGAGTTCGTCCGTCTCCGCAACGCCGTCATAGGCGAGAGCAGGTTCCGTCATGACGCGACTGCCCGCTTCGCCAGCACGATGCCGGTCGCGCGTGCCGGATCGTCGGTGATCGCGGCGCAATGATCGGCGCTGTCGAGCAGATGCAGGTCGAACGCCCCAAAGCTGCGGTATGGCGTCTCCGTCACGTCGGAGGCGTCGCAACGGATACAGGCAAGATTGGGGAATCTTTGCCGCAGCTCGACATAAGCCTGTGGCGCCGCATCCGAGGATGCCAGCACCTGCTCGATTTCAGCCAGTTCGATTGCTGCCAGCGACATCTTTCCAACTCCCGCTATTGCCAGAACACGCGCTCGGGATCGGCGTTCAGGACCTCCGTCGCCGACACGAGCCGCTGATGCACGCCGTGCAGCTTCCAGGACCCGGTCTCGTGATCCTTCCGGAACAGCTTCCAGCTTGCGCCCGCCGCGTCGTAATGCAGGAGCGCGACGTCGATGACGCCGCCCTCGGCATCGATGTTCCGCGAGCAGCACGGACTCTCCACGAGATACCCGCCGGTCACGCCCTTCACCACCGGCGAGACATAGCGATAGCGCTTGCGCGATCCGAGTGCGCGCTCGATCCGCCTGCGATCGAGCTCGTTGGGATGCGGGGGCAAGTGCATGTCCGGCTGTCTGAGCACCGCGGCGTTCATAGTGACATCCCTAGAGCGGACTGATTTCTTCCTCGAGGCAGCCGACCACCAGCCGCTCGCCGAACTCGACGAGGTAGATCGGCAGGTTGGCATCGGTATGCCTGCCGACCTGGACGATTTCCCCGGTGCCGCCGACGCGGACGAGGAGACCTTCGGCCGGCGCATCCGGAAACGAGCCGTCATTGTGCAGGTCCACCGCCGCCTTCACGCGCTGGCCCCATTGATACTTCGGCAATCTGGGTTCGATCATCATGACACGGTCTCCGGCAGTGGAATGTCCTCGACCGCGTCGCGCGGGGTGACGGGGTCAAGCTCCTTGCGCTTCATCCCGACGCGGTTGCCGCTTTCGAGGAATTCGACGCCATAGATGTAGAACTGCTGGAGGAAGGTGCCGATCGAGACCACGTAACCAATCTCGCCCTTCTTCGCGAGGATGTCGCCGATCTCCTTGCCGGCATAGGTGCCGTCGTTGCGGATGGTGCGCTTGGCGCGCACCTTTTCGCCGAAGCTGAAGAAAGGAGGCGCCGACAGCTCGACCACGTCGCTGTCGCGGACGATATTGCTCATAGGGAGGCTCCCGTTCCTCGTTCCAGCCGCACCGCGACCCGCGACCGCGCGATTTCGCGCACCAGGCCGTCCTGGTCCTCGACGAGCCCCATGATCTCGCCGGCCGCAGCACGGCTCGCAACCTCGTAGCGGATGCGCCAATCCGGATCGCGGCGCATCAGTGCCAGCAGTTCCGGCGACAGGCGCTGCGCGACGTCGAGCCGAACGGCGGCGTCGCGGTCGTTGATCATGCCGAGCAGCCATTCGTCCGGAATGCGCCGGGCCACGACGCGGCGAACCTCCGCCTCCTCGTCGCCGATCATCCGGCCGAGCAGCAGCGGCGCGAGCCTGCGCGCAACGACGAGACGGACGTAATAGTCATCGTCGGAGGCCATCGGCAGCAGATCATCGCCGTCGATCAGTGTCGCGACCCGCATCCGGACCTCGCGGTGCGAGTCCTTGCGCAATTGCAGCGCATAGCGCCTGGGCAGGCGGCGAACGGCGTTCCAGCGTACCGTCTCGTCGACGTCGCCAAGCAACGGCGGAAGCAGGAACAGATTCGCAGACTTTGCGGCGATCGCGCGAACCTCGAAATGCGGATGGCCGAGATAGGCGTCGGCGAGGCCCGGATTCCAGTTGAAGAAACGATCGATGCGGCGCGCGTAGCGATCGTTGACACACGCACGCTTGATCCGACAGCCGCCGGCTTGGTTGAGCGCCAGATGGGCGCAGGATGTGCAATCGATCTGCTGGCTCTGCCAATCGAGGGCCTCGTCGATGTCATCACTCATCGTCGCTCCCCTTCCGCTCGAGCACGCCCAGCAGCACTCTGGCGCCGATCTTGTCGGTGGGATCGAGCTCCAGGAGCTTCTGGACCGCGAGCCGCCCCTCCTCGGTCTCGCCAAGGCGCATCTGCAAATAGGCGTAGCCCTTCAGCGAGAACAGAAAGAAGCGCGGCAGGATGTTCTCGTAGCGGCCAAACTCGGCATCGCCAGCCCGCACGGAGCGCCAATCGGCGGGAAGATTGTTCTCCTGCGCCGCCTTGAGCAGGCAGCGACGGGCGACAGCGAGCGCCTCGGCGAGACGGCCCTTGTAGAAATAGAATCGATAGAGGCCGATCAGCACAGCGGCGTGGTCGGGCGCCAGCGCCTCGGCTTCACGCAAATGACGCTCCGCGATGTCGTCCAGGTGATAGGAGAGACCGGCTTCCCACAAATGATGTTCCGCCTCGCTCGGCAGCCCGCGCCCGAGCAAGGCGCCGGTGACGAGCGCCTCGTTGATCTCGACCTGCGGGCTGACAAACGTGTCGGGCATCATTGTCGCCTGTTCAGTGATGTCCGCAGGAAACCTGCTTCGGATCGTGGAACACGAGCCCGGTCTGGGTCGCCGTATCCGCGAAATCGATGGTGACGCCGTCGAGCAGCAGGCGGCTCTCGGCGGGCAGGAACAGCTTGACGCCGTCACGCTCGACCACCGCGTCGCCGGCCTGCGGTTCAGTGCGCACGCTGATGTCGGCGGCAAGGCCGGAGCAGCCGCCGGGGCTGACCGCGAGGCGGAAGCCGCTGCCCGCTCCGCCGTCGACGCGGAGCATCATGCGCATGAACTTCTGCGCCGCCGGTGTGATCGTGAAGTTCATCTCCTTTTCCTCCCTCAAGCAGGCGCCTGATAGCGCGGCAGCGACGTATCGATGACGCAGGTATTGTCGACCGGGCAGACCGCCACACATTGCGGTTCGTCGAAATGACCCAGGCACTCCGTACACTTCTTCGGATCGATCACGAACGTCCCGCCCTTTTCGCGGATCGCGACATTCGGGCATTCCGGCTCGCAGGCCGAGCAGCTCGTGCACTGCGAGGCGATGATCTTGAACGGCATCGGTCCCTCCTCAAGCCGCCGAGATCAGCGCGCCCTGGCGGATGGCGGCATCGCCGCGCTCCACATGCTCGATCTCGCCGCTGTTGACCCTATCGAGATAGGCCTTGAACCAGGCGATCGCGGACTTCTCGATGAACTCGTGGGCATATTGATCGACCGGCTCGATCCCGGCTTTGATCAGATCACCCTTCGGGCACCCGCCGATCTTGGCGACGAAGACCGCATGGCAATCGTTGATGGCACGGATGATGGTTTCGAGACTGTCCTCCTCGCCGTACCCGCCTTGGCAGTAGAGATCGACGCGGCGATGACCGACGAATTTGGCACCGGCCGTGGAGAGCTCGTAGACCTGGAATTCCTTGGCGTGGCCGAAATGCTCGTTGATCAAGCCGGAGCCCTTGGTCGCGACCGCAGCCAGCACCTTGATGTCGCTGGAGGCGCCGGCGAGCTCGGCGAGCTCCTCCTGCTTGGCGGCGACTTTGGCGACACGCTCCTCCTCGACCTTGGCCTGGTAGGCCTTGCGGGTGTCGGCGTCGTAGTTCACCTCCATCGCCATGATCTTCTCGGTGGTGAACTCGGCGCTGCGGTCCTCGCCGAGCAGGCCGACGGCGTCGGCGCGGCACTGGCGGCAGTGCCGCATCATGTTCATTTCGCCTTCGCAAGAATCCTGCAACGCCTTCAGTTCCTGCGCGCTCGGACCGCGCTGGCCGTTCAGACCGAACACGGTGCCGTGCTCGGGCGCGGAAATCAGCGGCATGATGTTGTGCAGGAAGGCGCCGCGCGACTTCACGGCCCTGTTGACCTCGACCAGGTGCTGGTCGTTGATGCCGGGGATCATCACCGAGTTGATCTTGCAGAGGATGCCGCGCTCGGTGAGCATCTCCAGGCCCTGCAGCTGCCGATCGGTGAGGATCTTGGCGGCCTCGTAGCCGGTGTAGCGCTTGTGCTTGTAGAAGATCCAGGGATAGATCTTCGCGCCGATCTCGGGATCGACCATGTTGATGGTGATGGTGACGTGGTCGACATTGTACTTCGCGATGGTGTCGACGTGATCGGGCAGCATGAGACCGTTGGTCGACAGGCACAGCTTGATATCGGGCGCCGTGTTGTAGATCAGCTCGAAGGTCTTGAAGGTCTTTTCCGGATTGGCGAGGGGATCGCCGGGGCCAGCAATGCCGAGTACGGTCATCTGCGGAATGGTGGAGGCGACGGCCAGCACCTTCTTGGCGGCCTGCTCGGGCGTCAGCTTCTCGCTGACGACGCCAGGGCGCGATTCATTGGCGCAATCGTACTTGCGATTGCAGTAATTGCACTGGATGTTGCAAGCTGGGGCGACCGCGACATGCATCCGCGCGTAATGATGATGCGCCTCTTCGCTATAGCAGGGATGGTTCTTCACCTTCTCCCAGATCTCGGTCGGCAGATCGCCCTGCCCGGCCTGCGATCCGCAGCTCGCCTTGCCGCTACCGCCACTGGTGCCGCAGCCCTTGTGCTCGGCGATGGCCTGCATGATCTCACCGACATCGGCACCGTTGCCATTGCTGCTCGCGTCGTGTTGCGCTGAAACGTCCATGTGGTCAGTTCTCCTTGCAGGCCGAACGGATTTTGCGGGACTCGGATTTCGAGAAGCGTCCTAAGAGTGGTTCTAGAAAGGTATTAGCAACCCGCATGCCACCGTCGCGCCGGCGACATTCTTGTCTTGCTTCAAGGAGTTAGCGCTCGTGCGGAAGAATGTCGGGTTGCCAACGCATGTTGGAAAGGTGACAGATGTCGTTAGGTTCGCGGTGATGCCTGATGACGACAGGCGCCTTGCAAACGCGTTCGGCCCCGCTCCCGGAGGGAAGAAGGGACGACAGTTCGCAAACGGCCGGTGTCTCAACCCGCCAGCACGATCTCTATGGCGCGCGGGAGCGGGATGGCGAGCGGGGTCAGTCCCTGGCTCACCAGGAAGCGCAGTTCGTTCTTCGACAGCGCGTCCGGCTCGACGACTGCATAGTGCGTGTCCGCGGAGCGCTTCGACACCTGTCGCGCATAGGTGCGCAGGAGCTGATCGTTGAAGCGACAGCCGAGGAACAGGAAGCTCCGGCCCGTGCGCCGCGCCTTCACCTCGTCCGGGATCGGCGTCTGGATGTCGATCTCGGTCAAGACCTCGACATAGTCAGCGTCGGAGATCAGAAAGTTCTTCGCCGGCGCGACGCTGCCGTGGGGCTTGTAGAGGATGGTGGTCCAGTCCTTGGCCCGGGCGCGGTCGACCTCCTGGCCGGTGGCATCGTAAAACCGGTACCAGCGATCCTCGCCGATGCCGGCGCGAGTGATGCCCTGGATCTCGCCCCAGTCGTCCCGACCGGCCAGCGCCGTGCGCATCGCGCCATCGTACCAGCTATCGACGATCAGGGGGAGCGGCAGCGTGGCGAGATACCGATGCAACGATGTCGGCGCGACCGGCGTCGCAAAGGCCTCCGACATCAGGGCCGTCACGGTGGCGCGATGCCGCGTGCTCTCGATGTGCTGCGCCGCGGCCCAGGCGTTGCCCCTGGCCCGCCGCGGCAGCGCAACCTTGCTACCGAGAAATGCCGCGAGACCTTCCGGGTTCATCGGCACGCTTGGCGCGGACAGCTCGGTCACGCCAGTTCCAAGATAGGGAATGACGCTGCCACTACGAAGCCGCCCGACAACCTCGCGGAAAATCGCCTCGGCATCGGCCGGATTGGCGAACTCGATCTGCGGGACCGGCGCGTTCATCACTCGTCTCCCTCGCCGCCACGCTTCTTGGCGTTGATCGTGATCGGCAGGTTGGTATCGGCAGCCATCTGCGGCAGATCGAGCACCCAGCCGTTCGCGATCCGGATCCAGCCGCCCCACAACGTCTCGTGCTCGGCTTCGACTATCGGCTCCTCGAGATCCTTCTTCGGCACGTAGATCGACAGGCCGGTCTCCGGGGAACGGCGAATCATGACTTTCATAGGCTCATCTCCGCAGGACGAGAGGTGTCGCTCGCGCGCCCTTGCCACGACGGAGACAATGCTCTCAGTTTCGATAGGATGTCCGGCAATGCGTGCAGGACACGGTCGATCTCGTCGCCGGTGGTTTCGCGCGACAGGGAAAAGCGGATCGCGCCGCGCAACGACGCGGCCGGCACGTTCATCGCACGCAGCACATGCGAGGGCTCCATCGATCCGGAGGCGCAGGCCGATCCCAGCGAGGCGGCAATGCCGGCGCGGTTCAGATGATGGATGATGGCTTCGCCCTCGACATGCTCGAAGGCGATGTTCGAGGTGTTCGGCAGCCGGCTCTTGATGTCGCCCAGCACCATGCAATGGCCGAGCCGCAGGATGCCCTGCTCCATCCGGTCGCGCAACGCGGCGATCTGCGCCCGCTCCTGCTCCAATGTCACTACTGCAAGCTCGGCTGCCCTGCCGAGACCGACGATCCCGGGAACGTTTTCGGTGCCGGCGCGGCGGCGGCGTTCCTGAGGACCACCCAGAAGCAGCGGTTTGAATTTCGTTCCCTTGCGCACATAGAGCGCTCCAATGCCCTTGGGACCGTGCAGCTTGTGGCCGGAGAGCGAGAGCATGTCGATCTCGCTGGTCTTGAGATCGATCGGAAGTCGTCCGACGGCCTGCACCGCATCGGTATGAAACAGCGCGCCAGCCGAGCGCGCCATCTTGGCCAGAAACTCGACCGGGAAGACCGTGCCGGTCTCGTTGTTGGCCCACATCACGGACGCGATCGCGGTACGCGGTCCCAACGCGCGCCGAAAGGCCTCGATGTCCAGGCGGCCACGTGTATCCACGGGGATGAGATGGCTTTTGATACCGCGGCCGCCCAGCTCTTCGACCAGCGACAGCACGGCGGGATGCTCCACGGCGGTGGTGACGATCTCGTCCCGTCCTTCCTGAGTGGCGAGCGCTGACAGGATCGCCGCATTGTCCGACTCCGTGCCACCTGAGGTGAAGACGATCTCGTGGTCAAAGGCGGCGCCGATCAGCGCCTGCACGCTGCGCCGCGCCTCCTTCACCGCCCCGGCAACGTCGTTACCGAAGGCGTGCACTGAGGACGCGTTGCCGAACTGGTCGGAGAAGAATGGCAGCATCGCCGCGACGACTGAGGGATCCGTGCGGGTCGTCGCGTTATTGTCGAGGTAGATCGGCCGCACGGAACCCCTCTCCTCAATGGCGCGCTTTGACAGCTCCGGCGACGGGAATCAGGCGAACGAACTCGCCGAGCCGTTCGATCAACCGGGCCTGAATACCCTCGAGGGTCGCGCTCGCCAGCTTGCAGAACACGCAGGCTCCGGTGAGCCTGACCATGATCTTGTTGCCATCGATCTCGAGCAGCTCGCAATCGCCGCCGTCGCGCTTGAGATTGGGCCGGATCTCGTCGAGCACGGCGCGAACGACGCGTTCACGTTCATTGGGTTCAGCGGCTGGCAACTGGTTTTGGTGTTCGGATTCGACGAGCATTTCGCATCTTTCTCTTGCAGATCGACGACGGTCGCGACTTAGCTGAACGATTTGCCGCAGGAGCAGCTCGACTTCGCGTTGGGATTGTCGAAGGTGAAGCCAGAGCCCTCCAGCGCCACGACGAAGTCGATCGTGGTGCCATTGAGATGCTCGTGGCTTTGGCTGTCCACGAAAACCTTGACGCCGCCACGCTCGATGACGGTGTCATCGGGCTTGGCTTCTTCGGCGAGGCCCATCATGTATTTGAAGCCGGCGCAGCCGCCGGTTTCGACCATGATACGCAAGCCGCTCGTCGGCTGCGCCGCCGAGGAGATCGCGGTCTTCACCGCGTTCACCGCGCTGTCTGTCAGGTTGATCATCGGTCGCCCTCGCTATCTGGGTCTGCTGCAATGAGGGATCGCAAGTCTCGTGCCAGAGCGCACACGTCTGAAATTGCTGCATTTTCGTTCCGCCACCCGGCTGTTGCCTTTGCGACGCTTGTCGGGTTTGCGACAGGGGGCGTTCGCGGCGCGTGGACAAGTGGAATGGCATTGCCATACCGGGCGATGTGCAGCTGCGCGCCGAGCAGTCCGGATTCCCGCCGCTTTCGAACTTTCGGCGGATACGCAGGCAGGCGGCAAACTCCTTGCATAACGGCGATCGAGAGCTTCGCGCCGGCCGGACGCCGCGCGGCAGATGAGACAAGGAGACATTCATGACGTCGATCGACAACACCGCCCTTGGCCGCCTGGACAAGGAAGGCCGGCTCCTGAACGCGGTGCTGAAGGGCGACACGACCAAGCCCGGCCGCTTCGGCTTTCGCGGCGACATCGCGCTGAAATTCCAGGCCCAGGTCGCCGACGAGAAGCGTCCGCCGGATTATTCAATCGAGCAGGTGCTGACCGTCGCGCAGGAAGGCGAAGAGACCATTCCGGTGCTCGCCGGTTATCTACATTCCTACGCCTATCTCGCCGACGTCGCCAAGGTGCTGGACGGCGCGTTGAGCCCGAAAGGCAGCTACTTCATGTTCTGCAACAACATCGACCTGCTGGCGAAGTACCGTACCAGGATCGGGGACATCGAATTCCGTATCTTGCCGTGCGACGAATCGACGGTGTGGAAGGAGATGATGGACCTCGCCGGCGTGGACAAGAACGACATCAAGAAGCTCGATACCGCGGGCAAGCTCGACTATCTGCTCGATGCCGCCAGGGAGCTCGACGGCTCCTATACCGAGATCTCCTTCGAGGACGGCGTTGCGAAGATGGAGCCGGTGAAGAACCGCAACGAGAACCGCCCGGTCTGACGCATCGTCGTCAGGCCTCTTCCTCGCAGGCCGTCTCGTCGTCCTCCACCAGCGTCACACCGGTCACGCAGATATCGCCGTCTAGGACGGCGAGCGCGATCGGCGTCAAGCTCTCGCCCTTGCAGGGCCCGTCCACGCAAGTGCCGGTTCCGAGTTCGAAGGTCGCACCGTGCTTGCCGCACATCAGCCTGGTTCCGTTCCCGTCCAGGAATTGGTGGCGCTCCCAGTCCAGGTTCACCCCATTGTGCGGGCAGCGGTTGAGATAGCCGAACACCTGCTTGCCCCAGCGCACGATCACGATCGGCCAGGGCTGCGGCATCCCGTCTTCGCCGACGATCATGAGATGAAAGCCGATCGCCCGCTGGCTCGGGATGTCATTGAAGGCGCAGATCGCATAGGCGGTATTTTGGTCCATGCTGTCCTCGTTCGCGGTCGGATCGTTCGACTGGTGCAAGAATCGCGCTAGGCTTGGCGGACGCTAGGTCAGGAATCCGACACGCGACAGCGTCGTCACTCGCCCGGCTGAGCATGTGGGGCCAGTTCCACGCCGATTCTCCCGGTTTTGGCGACGTCGTAGCTCCCGGGAAGGGAATGCGAGGTGGCATGGAAATTGATGCTGTTCAGCCAGGCCCCCCTGGCATGGAGAATGACATGAACGTCGCGTCTGAATTCGCCGCCTGCTCGGAAGACGAGATCAAGGCGTTGCTCGATGGCGGCACGCTGACCGTCTATTCGGTCGCGCGCCCGATCACCGCTGATCGGCCGGTGGATCGCAGCGCCGTCCTCGCCACGTTCAAGTTTGCGACCCCGGCTTTCAGCGGCGATGCAGGCGTAAACCTCGCAGCCAATCCGGTGCCGGCAAGCAGTGTCGGCACACCGGGCTTTGCGCGAGCCTGCAAGGCCGACGGGACCGTCGTGGCGGACTTTTCCGCCGGCCCCGGCCCGCGCGAGATCAAGTTCGTCGAGGTCTCCTGCTCGCAAGGTGCGCCCGTGAAGATCACAGCGTTCAAGTTCATCGCCGAAGGCGGCTGGCCGGAACGCCCGGACTATTACGACGCCCATCCCAGCCCCGGCTTTGCCATGCCGCTGGTGCCGTGATGGCGATCCTGGTCAAGACCACGCAGGACGGCCGCAAGCTCGAGGTCGTCGGACTCGCGATCACGCTCGGCGGCAAGCTCGAAGCGAACGAGCTGATCGAGGTGAAGGATCACCCCTATCGCCGCGCGATCCGTGCCGCCGCGCCGGAGGCGACCCACATGGCTGGCCGCGTGCCCCTGACGCGCGAGGAGGCCGAGATCGTGCTCGCCGCGTTCAGGCAGGCGGAAGCCGACATGCTTGCCAATCCCGTCGCCATCCACGAACGTTTCCGCATCGCTGCGATGATGAAGTCGCGCGAACAGGGGATCGAGTAGGGCGGATCGCAGCGTCGCTCGCGTGTCAGTTCAATACGTGCCGGCGCCGGCGATAGCCGCCGGCTTCGCCGACCTCGAACATGGCCCCGATCCCTGGATGGCTGACCGGCTCGCCGGAATCATCGGGCTCTAGGTCGCGTTCCGCGATACAGGCCACGTAGGGGATTTCATCGTCCTCGGCGAACAGCCGGTAGACCAGACCCGTCGCCGCCCCGTCGGGCTCCGGTTCGCCATCCGTGCCGGCGAACGATGTCTCGACGTCGAAGATGACGCCGCGCATCGTATAGAGCCGGTGGCGGATCACCTGGCCGATGTTGTACCTGGCGAACCGGGTCTTGCTCATCTCCGATCCCACACGCCTCAGACGGCCGCGGGAGCATGGGTCTGGCAGTTCGTCGGACAGACTCGCGCGCAGGCGCCGCAGCCGATGCAGGCGCCGTCGTCGTTCATCACCATCACCTTCTTCTCGACCTCGTCATCGTCGTCATCGAGGTCGATCATCTCGCCGTCCTCGTTGATGCCTTTCAGCGTCATGACCTCACGGCCGCAGACCTTGTAACAGCGGCCACAGCCGATGCACTTCTGGGCATCGATCGACACCAGATAGTCCGGTTTCCAGTCGCGGCCGTCGCGGGTTGCGTAGGACATGATCGGAATCCCGCCTCAGGCCTTTTCCAGCGCCTTGAGGTCCTCGCGCTTGCGCTCGAGCTCGGAGAAGGCGTCGTGGGCCTTCTGGGCCACGCTCAGGATAGAGATCCAGTTGATCGGAAGCTCCTCGGAGAGATCATGGAGATCCATCTTGGCCTGCGTGGCCTTGGCCGACAGCTTCTTGATCTCGGCCTTCAGGGTTTCAAGATCGCTCATATTCAACCTCAGTAGTTTGCCACGTCTGGAAATTTGCGGATCATCTCGACGGCACCGGCGACGTATTTGTCGCCTTCGGCGGCGAGCTTGGCCAGATTGTCGAAGCCGAAGCGATGCACGTCGCGCAGCTGCTTGTTGACGACGATCAGCCGCCCCCCGATCAGAACCATGCGGCCAAAACCCTCGTGATGCATCTTCAGCATCGGAGAGATCATCACTCCCGTCGCCCTCTCTATCGATAGCGCGACAGCGTTGAAGAACAGCTCCATGCGCCAGATCGTGTCCGGGTCGGGATCGCCGACGATCGGCAGCGCACGACGCTTCTCCTTGTCGAGGATGTAGGGCTCGAGCAGGTCGAGATCCTTCTTGCCCTCCCAGGCGCCATGGGTGTCCTGGGCCCGCCAGATCTTGATGAGTTCCTTGACGAACGGCGCCTCGGCCGCGGCGTCGGGTTGAACGAGTTCAGCCGCATCGGCCATGATGATTGTCCTCAGTCTTCGAAGTCAAAGTTGCGTTCCTGATCCCTGGCCAGCACCTTGCGCAGCCAGGGCGGCGGCACGCCCTTCAGAACATCCTCGAGCTTGACGCAGAGATCGTCGATCGCTTCGGGCTGCGTCACCTTCATTGGATGGATGTTGTTGGCGACGACCCGCGCCGCGCCCGAGCCGCCGATCGCCGCGACGTAGAGGATCGTACAATCCTTGATCGCCTCGATCTTCGGCGCCAGCTTGTCCTCGTTACCGTCCTCCTTGAGGTCGCCGTCGAACTGGATGGCCTCGACGAAGCGGTGTCCCTCGGGGCTGACGTCGTAGATGGCAATGTTCTTGGCCCAGCCGAAATGCGCATCGACGCGCTTGAGGTCCTGGGTGGCGAAGGCGACTTTCATCGATCTGGTCCCTCTTGTTGCGTCAGTGCAGTTGCGGCGGGACGACCTGGACGCCGCTGTCCGTGGTCCGCCAGGTATCGGGCGTCGGCTGATGGTTGGCCTCGCGATCGGCGATGACGAGATTGGCGAGATCGAAGATCAGATCGCGTGTGCCGCGGTAGCCGACCGACAGCTGGTGTCCGGCGCCGAGACGGTCGAACATCGGAAAACCCGCGCGGTAGAACGGGATCCTGAGGCGCGAGGCCGCCTGGCGGCCGTGGGAATGGGTAATGAGGAGATCGCAGTCGCGCGCCTTGGCAAGCTCCTCCAGGTCTTCGAGATCGCCGATCAGGACTTCCTGCGTCCTGACGCGCTCCAGCACCGGCGAGACCGTCGTGGTCACGGCGACCGCGACCTCGGCACCGATCTCGTGCAGCATGCTGGAGAGGTCGAACAGCAGGTCCGGCTCGGCGCCGATGGCGAGCTTGCGGCCGCCGATGTGGAAATGCGTATCCAGCATCGCGTCCGCCAGCTGGCCGCGTTGACGGCGGTACTTCGCCGGCACCGGCCGGCCGCTGATCTCGCTGAGAAATGCGATGAACTCGTCGTTGGGGATCAGGCCGCAGAGCCGCTCGAACAGGCGGAACGGCACGCCCGTCTTCTGCTGCATGGCTTCCGCCGCGCGCTTCATCTGCGCGCCGATCGCGATCGTCCAGGCCGCCTGCCCCATGGTCGCGATCTCGTCGACCCCGATCCCGCCGATCGTGGTCGGCGTGAACTCGTCCGGGATGTGTCCATCGAGCGAGCCGGCAAGGTCCGGCAGGAAGGACGGCTTGAGGCCGAAATCCTCGATGATCGTACGCAACTCGTCGAGATCTGCGGGCGTGAGGTGGCAGCCCGGCAGGACGTTCACGCGCGCCGGATCGTGCGCAGCCCCGGCCTCTACGGGGTCAACGAGCACCTCGACCATGCGCGCCACGGTCTTCTCCCAGCCGTCCTGGAAAGCGTCCTTGAAGTCGGGCGTCGAAACGTAGACCAGCGGGAATTTTTCGAGCTGCGGGTGCCTTTGCCGGATCAGGCGGATGAAACCCTCGACGTCGTCGCCCTTGGTCTCGGTGACGCCGGTCGAACTGATGCCGATGATCTCCGGCTTGGTGCGATTGTAGATGTTGAGGATCGCCTGCTCGACGTTCTCATAGCCGCCGAGCACGGTCGCGACCTCGCTCATTGCGGTGGTCTGCATCGGCACGGCTTCCTTGAAATGCCGCACGAACAGAGTCAGTCCGAACGAGGTGCAGCCCTGCGAGCCGTGCAGCAGCGGCATGGCGCCGCGCAGACCCATGAAGGCGAACGAGCCGCCGATCGGCTGGCTCATCTTGAGCGGATTGACCGAGCAAGCTTTCTTCGAGGTCGTGACGATGGCCATTGGCTGGGCCCTACTCTGCCGCCTGGAGGATGGGCGTCGGCTGAGCCGCGAGGATGTCCTCGATCCGTCCCTTGCAGGCGCCGCAGCCGCCCGAGGCGTTAGTGTGCTCCTTGACGCCGTCGACGGAGGAAAGGCCGTGCGCAGCGATGGCATCCTCGATGCTGCCGAGGTCGACGGTCTTGCAGTGGCAAATCTTCTTGGCGCGGCGGGCCGCCTCCGCAAGCGCCGGATCGGCGGCGACCTCGGCGGCCTGCGCATCCATTTGCGCGATCGCCTTGGCCTGCCAGTTCACGCCAACGTCATCCCACGGCGCCGGCCTGCGGAGCTGCGCCCACATCGGGTTGTAGAGCGCCTTCTCGATCTCCTCCATCAGCTTGACCATGCCGATGTAGCCCATATAGGCGTGGCAGCGCTCCTGGTTGATGTCGAGCCAAGGCATCGCCGCCTTCAGCGCGACGAACTGCGACTTGCCGCCGGAGAGCATGATGTCGGCGCGCGCGTCCTTCAGCATCTTGTACATTTCACGCGGCGTCATGTCGTCGATCATGTGGGCATCCTGCCCCATCAGCTCCTTGATCCGCTCCTTGTCCTCCTTGGTGGACTTCTTCACGGAGGTTCCGACGATTTCGAGACCCGCCTCCTGGAGCGCGGCGACCACGGACCACGACTTCACGCCGCCGGTGATCAGCAGCACCTTCTTGTCCTTGAAGCGTGGCTTGAAGCGCTCGATCGCGGTCCAGGCTTTGGCCTCCTCGCGCGCAATCACCGCTTCGGTGCGGTCCATCAGCTCCGCCGGCGCGCCGCGCTCGATCAGCAGGCGGGCGATCTCGCGCAGCGAATCGCTGGAATCCTGGATGCCGTAGAAGGAGCCCTCGAAGTAGGGGATGCCGTAGCGTTCTTCCATCTTGCGGGCGACGTTGATCATCGCCTTGGAGCACACCATCATCGCGGCCTTGGCCCGATGCGAGTAAGCCAGTTCGCGATATTTCCCGTCACCGGAGATGCAGGAGAGGATCCGAATGCCGAGTTCGTCCAGCAGCGGCTTGACCTGCCAGAACTCGCCGGACAGATTGTACTCGCCGATGATGTTGATGTCGTAGGGCGTGGTGTAGTCGGGTTCCGCGGTGCCGATCACGTGCTCGAGCAGCGCCTCGCCGGCCAGCTTGTTGCCGAGGTTCTTCGGGCCGACGAAGCCGGGCGAATTGACCGGGATGACCGGCTTGCCGAACTTCGTGGCCGCAGCCTTGCAAACCGCGTTGATGTCGTCGCCAATCATGGCCGGCACGCAGGTCTGGTAGACGAAGATTGCAGGCGGGTCGTATTTCTCGATGACCTCCTTGATCGCCTTGTAGAGCCGCTTCTCGCCGCCGAACACGATGTCGGTCTCGTTCATGTCGGTGGTAAAGCTGCGCCGCCAGAGATCGGAGCCGGACGAGGCGCTGCCGCGATTGTCCCAGGAATTGCCCTCGCAGGCGATCGGGCCGTGGACGAGATGAGCCACATCGGTGAACGGCTGCAGCGCAATCTTGGCGCCGTCGAACGCGCAGCCGCCGGCGGCACCTCCCGGCTGCAACTGCTTGGTGCAGCCCTTCTTTCGCTCGGCCTCCGTCTTGTTGGCGTTCTTGCCGCAACCCGGCTCGTTGAAGACGTCCTGGATGGTGGCCGACAGCGAGCTCATGCGTCTCTCCTATTCCCTGACCCGCTGCGCGAGCCTCGTGCCCCGCAGTCTCGATCACTCTGGCTAGACTGGTGGTCTGCCGCCGCATGTCCGGGGCGGCGGCAGCATTTGCTGCGACGTCAGCGGATAATGTCGAAGCTGTAGTCGGTCTTGGCAGGCACGTTGGTGTTTTTGTCGATCTCGTCGAAGATCTTGTCGAGGATCTTCACCAGAACGTTCATGCCGCCCTGATACCCCCACACCGGATAGCGGTGGTGGTGGTGACGATCGAACACCGGGAAGCCGATGCGGATCAGCGGCGTGCCGGTGTCGCGCTCCAGATACTTGCCGTAGGTATTTCCGATCAGGAAATCGACCGGCTCGGTGAACAGCAGCGATCGCATGTGCCAGAGGTCCTTGCCCGGATAGGCATGACAGTTCTTGCCGAACGGCGAGCTGGCGAACAGCGCCTCCATCTTTTCCGCCCAGGCCTTGTTGCCGTTGGTCGAGAGCACATGGGTGGGCTCGGCGCCGAGTTCGAGCAGGAACGCCGCCAGCCCGTAGCAGAGGTCCGGATCGCCATAGATCGCGAACTTCTTTCCGTGAATGTGTGCGCTCGAGTCCGCCATGGCGTCGACCAGGCGACCGCGCTCCTGTTCAAGCGCCTTTGCAATCGGCTTGCCCGTGATGCGCGACAGCGTCATCAGGAAGTCGTCAGTGGCGCTGACCCCAACCGGATGATTGAAGGCGACGACCTCCTGGCCGTGGCCTGCGATGAACGGCAGCGTCTTCTCCGTGCAATATTGCTGCATGGAAATGGTTGCCTTGGCGTGGATGGCGTTCGCCGCGTCCTCCAGCGTGGTCCCGCCGTCATACATGCGGAACTCGCCGTCGGTCGGAGTGTCGAAAACGTCGCTGTTGTCGGCGAGGATCGTGTACTCGATCCCCATCAGCTCGAAGATGCGCCTCATCTCACGGATGTTGCCGACGGTGTAACCGTCGAATCCGCCGATGAAGTTGATCTTGCCGTCCTCCTTGCGCTCGAGCTTCGGCGCAGTGCCTGCCTTGCCGTCCCAGAAATGTTCCAGGATGCCCTTGAGCGCGTTGTCGTAACCGGTCACATGGCTGCCGACGAAGGCCGGCGTATGGGCGAAGGGAACGTCGTATTCCGCCGGCACCGAGCCCTTCTCCTTGGCCGTCTTGATGAAGGCGTTGAGGTCGTCGCCGATGACTTCCGCCATGCAGGTGGTGGAGACCGCGATCATCTTCGGCTTGTACATGCTGTAGGTGTTGGCAAGCCCGTCGATCATGTTGTTCAAGCCGCCGAACACCGCCGCATCTTCCGTCATGGACGAGGACACGCAGGAGCTCGGCTCCTTGAAGTGCCGCGAAAGATGGCTGCGGTAATAGGCGACGCAGCCCTGCGAGCCATGCACGAAGGGCAGCGTCCCCTCGAAGCCGACCGCGACGAACACCGCGCCCAAAGGCTGGCAGGCCTTGGCAGGGTTGACGGTCAACGCTTCGCGGGCAAAGTTCTTCTCGCGATATTCGGGCGTCTTCGCCCATTCGCGGATGCGTTCGACTTCCGCGGGATCATGCGGATTCTCGAACAGCGCCTTCTTGTTGGCCAGCATCTGCTGGTATTCCGGACCCCGGAACAGCTCGAAGTGATCGAGCACGTGTTCTGCATTCTGTGTCATGTGGCACCTCGTTGGATTCGTGTTCGATCGCCTGTCCCGGCTCTCCCCGGAATTGGGGAGAGCCGGACGTCGTCTCTCGTTATTCCGCCGCCATCAGGCTCGGCCGCGGCGCATCCTTCCAGGGCGCCTTGGTCTTCTTCCAGATCGGCGAGTTGATCGCCATGTCCATGTCGCGCGCGAAGATCGCGAACCCGTCATAGCCGTGGTACGGGCCCGAATAGTCCCAGGAGTGCATCTGCCGGAACGGCACACCCATCTTCTGGAAGACGTACTTTTCCTTGATGCCCGAGCCGACGAGGTCCGGCTGGACTTTCTCGACGAAGCGCTCGAACTCGTAGCCGGTGACGTCGTCATAGATCAGCGTGCCGTCCTTGACGTAGTGCTGGGCCGTGCGCTGGTAGTCGTCATTGTGACCGAACTCGTAGCCGGTGCCGACCACCTCCATGCCGAGGTCCTCATAGGCCCCGATCACGTGGCGGGGACGCAGTCCGCCGACGAACAGCATCACCGTCTTGCCCTCGAGGCGCGGGCGATACTTGGCAATCACCGCGTCCATCAGCGGCTGGTACTTCGCGATGACGCGCTCGGCACCCTCCTTGATCTTGTCGTCGAAGAAGCTCGCGATCTTGCGAAGCGACTCCGCGATCTTGGAGGGGCCGAAGAAGTTGTACTCGCACCAGGGGATACCGAACTTCTCCTCCATGTGGCGGGAGATGTAGTTCATCGAGCGGTAGCAGTGCAGGACGTTGAGCTTCGCCTTGGGCGTCGCCTCCAGCTCGGCGAGGCTGCCGTCGCCGGACCATTGCGCGATCACGCGCAGGCCCATCTCCTCGAGCAGGATGCGCGAGGACCAGGCGTCGCCGCCGATGTTGTAGTCGCCGATGATCGCAACATCATAGGGCGTGGCTTCGAAGGCCGGCTTCGCCTCCGGGGAGACCTTGTCGAAGATCCAGTCCCGCACCGCGTCGTTGGCGATGTGGTGACCGAGCGATTGCGAGACGCCGCGGAAACCTTCGCAGCGCACGGGGACGATGGTCTTGCCGTCATACTCCTTGGACTTCACCTTCGAGACGGCCTCGATGTCGTCACCGATCAGGCCGATCGGGCATTCCGACTGGATGGTGATGCCGTGGTTGAGCGGGAACAGCTCCTGGATCTCGTCGATGATCTTGGCGAGCTTCTTGTCGCCACCGAACACGATGTCCTTCTCCTGGAAGTCGGAGGTAAACTGCATGGTGACGAAAGTGTCGATGCCGGTCGTGCCGATGTAGTAATTGCGCCGAGCCGCCCACGAATACTGCCCGCAGCCGACCGGGCCGTGGCTGATGTGGATCATGTCCTTGATCGGACCCCACACAACGCCCTTGGAGCCGGCATAGGCGCAGCCGCGAATGGTCATCACGCCGGGGATGGACTTCAGGTTCGATTTGACGCCGCAATCGGACTTGCCGGCCTCGTGCACGTTGAGGTGCTTGGCGCGACGCTTGGCGGTCTTCTCCGGATAGACCTTCAAGACCTCGTCGATCAGTTGCTTGTTGCGGGCCTTGATCTCGGCGACGCTCTGGGTGGTTGCTAGGCTCATACGAATATCCCTCGGTTTATCCCTGTGTGAACGATCGGACGCCTGAACCGGCGCGCCGCTCTCGCGATCTCCTCCGCGAGGTCGCCTTGCACGAGGACTTTTGCAACGAGTGTGCCAGCGTTGGCCGAAGGCAAAAACCGGAGTGATTGGAGGCAGATAGGTTCGACGCTCCCGATTGTTGCAAACCCGACATCGCATCATGTCGACATGTGCGTGCGCGAAGGGCTGTTCGAAACAAAACAATGCGTGTCGTCGCCAGACGGCATCGACTATGCATTCTTCTGCAGGAAGGCATCGATCCGCGCCGCGGTACGGAGCTTGCTTGACGCATCTCACCAATGCATCGAGGCGATCATGCAGCTTGAAACGAAATCTCGGCCAACTCCGATCGACGATATCATCGAGAACTTCTCGCTCCTCGAAGAGTGGGACGACCGCTATCGCTACGTCATCGAGCTGGGCCGCAAGCTGACGCCCTTTCCGGAGGAGCAGCGGACGGACGCCAACAAGGTGCAGGGCTGCGTCAGCCAGGTCTGGCTTGCGACCGCCTTCGAGCATCGGGACGGGAGGCCATTCCTCACCTTTGCTGGCGACAGCGATGCGCATATCGTCCGCGGCCTGGTCGCGATCCTGATCGCGCTTTTATCGGGACGACCGGCCTCGGAAATCTCGGGCGAGGATCCCCTCGCCTTGTTCGAGCGGCTCGGGCTGGGCGAGCACCTGACACCGCAGCGCTCGAACGGATTCCGGTCGATGGTGGCGCGGACGCGCGCAGATGCGGCGGCCGCACTGGCGGAGGGCGCATGAAGGCTGGGGAACGTCAGGCGACGTCGAACGCGGTTCCCATCCGCATCATCTCGTGGTCCGCCATGATGACGAACACCGAGCGGGCCGTGAACTCGACCGTGTAGTAGACCTCGCCGAGAAAGCGCCAGCTCTCGCGCACAACGCCGGCATCGCCGGGGTGCACGAGCGGCTCGCCGACATCCTTGTGTGGATACATGCCGTCGTTCCTGATCAGTGCCGCGGCGCGGATCGGTTCGCCGACTGAATACTCGCCCGTGAAACGCCGCTCCATGTTCCGCACCGTTCGGCGACGATGGGCATCGCAGACGATGCGGGCAACTGGCCGCGGCCTGACGGGAGATGGCCTGGCGGCGATCTGCTCGCTCATGAGAGCAGCTCCTGGGCCCTGGTCAGGGCCTCGGCCAGTGCGTCGACTTCCTCCAATGTGTTGTAGAGCGCGAACGACGCACGGCAGGTGGCGGTCACGCCGAAGCGATCGAGCAGCGGCATCGCGCAATGGGTTCCGGCGCGAACCGCGACACCGGAGCGATCGATCACGGTCGCAAGGTCGTGGGCGTGGGCGCTCTTCATTTCGAACGACACGATCGCCCCCTTGTCGGCGGCGGTCCCGATGATCCGCAACGAGTTGATCCCACGCAGTCGTTCCTCGGCATAGGCCAGCAGGCTCCTCTCGTGCCTGCGGATCCGCTCCTTGCCGATCGATTCGACATAGTCGATGGCGGCGCCGAGGCCGATGGCCTGCACGATCGGCGGCGTACCGGCCTCGAAGCGATGCGGCGGGTCGCCATAGGTGACGGCATCGCACGATACTTCGCGGATCATCTCGCCGCCGCCATTGAAGGGCGGCATGGCCGCCAGATGCTCGTACTTGCCGTAGAGCGCACCGATACCGGTCGGCCCGTACAGCTTGTGCCCAGTGATGACGTAGAAGTCGCAACCGATGTCTCGCACATCGATATCCATGTGGACCGCGGCTTGCGAACCGTCGACCAGGACGGGAATCCCGCGGGCATGCGCCAGCCGCACGACCTCCTTGACCGGAACGACACTGCCCAGCACGTTCGACATCTGGGTGATCGCGACCAGCTTGGTCTTCGCGTTCAAGAGCTTCTCGAACTCGTCGATGAGGAAATTGCCCTCGTCGTCGACCGGCGCCCATCTGATCACGGCACCCTGTCGTTCCCTGAGAAAGTGCCACGGCACGATGTTGGCGTGGTGCTCCATGATCGAGAGTACGATCTCGTCGCCTTCGCCGATCCTTTCTCGACCGAACGTCTGGGCCACCAGGTTGATCGCCTCCGTGGCCCCGCGGGTGAAGATGATCTCTTCGCGCCGCTCTGCATTGAGAAAGCGGGCAATCCTATCGCGCGCGCCTTCATAGGCTTCGGTGGCAGCATTGGCGAGGTAATGCAGGCCACGGTGCACATTGGCGTATTCGCTGGCGTAGGCCTGCGTCAGCCGGTCAAGCACGGCACTTGGCTTCTGGGCCGAGGCCGCATTGTCCAGATAGACCAGCTTCTTGCCATGCACCAGCATCGACAGGATTGGAAAGTCCTGCCGGACGCGATTGACGTCGTAACTTCCGTTGGCGACCGCCGGATGCATGGACCTAATCCCGCTCGCTGAGCCAATCGAGCATCGCCTGCGTCAATGCCTCACGCAGATCGTCGCGCGCGACGGCGTCGATCACCTCGCCGACGAAGGCCTGTATCAGCAGCGTCTCGGCTTCTCTTTCCGGAATGCCGCGCGCCATCAGATAGAACTTCAACTGATCGTCCAGCGCGCCGGTGGTGGTCCCGTGTCCGCACTGCACGTCGTCGGCGAAGATCTCGAGCTCCGGCTTGCAATTGGCGACGGCCTCGTCGGACAGGAGCAGCGCCCTGGCCATCATCCTGGCATCGGTCTGCTGCGCGCCGGGCTGCACCGTGATCCTGCCCTGGAACACGGCCCGAGCCTCATCGTCCACGACTGCCTTGAAGACCTCCCGGCTCTGCGAACCAGCGGCGACATGGTCGACGACGAGCGTGGTGTCTGCGTGCTGGCGGCCGGCCAGGAGGCTCCCCTGATGCACATTGGCGACCGCGCCCTCGCCCGCGAGCTTCACAAAGAGCTGATTGCGCACCACGGCACCACCGATGGTGAAGCCGAAATCGCGGTAGCTCGCGCCCGTCCCGATCGAGGCCTCGAGCGTTGAGATGTGCAGCGCAGCTGAGCCTTCGCCGGTGATCTTGACATGGTCCAGACGGGCCCTGTCTGCGACATCCACCTGCAAGGCCACATTAACCTGGTAATCTGACTGATCCGGGCCCTCGTGGGTCTCGACGAGCGTGAGGACCGCACCGCTGCCGAGCTCCAGCCGCGACCGCGTGAACGTCGCGGCGGGTGCGACGCCCGTGGTCACGAAGACGAGATGGATCGGCCGCTCCACGACGACACCCGGGGCAACGGTGATCACGACACCGTCGGCGGCGAGTGCGGTGTTGAGCGCAGCGACCGGATCGCCTCCGGCCATGTCGAGCGGCAGCACCATTTCGTCCGCTCCCAGAGCCTCGACCGTCGCGCGAACGACGACGCCGGGTTCGAGCCCGGCGAGATCGGAGAGTTCGGGCGCGAAGGCGCCGTCGACGATCAGCAGCCGCCGGAGGCCGAGGCCCGCGAAAACCGCACCGGCCTCGCGAGCGACACTCCTGGCTGCCGCATCGGAGCGCGGAGCCAGTGGCTTGGCATCACGCAGCAGGCGCCGCAGGTCAGTATACCTCCAGGCCTCGGTGCGGGAATGCGGCAGGCCTTGCGCCGCGAAGCGGTCGAAGGCATCGCGCCGGACCGCTCCGACCTTTTGCCCGCCGGGCAGACTCTCGCGCACGGCCGCGAACAAATCGGCGAATCCGATCTCGGCGGCGGTCTTTACGGAACGAATCTCCGCGTTCATGGGATCACGCCGCCTCGCTCTGATACTGCGCGTAGCCCGTCGCCTCCAGTTCGAGCGCGAGATCCTTGCCACCGGTCTTGACGATGCGGCCCGCAGCCAGCACATGCACGACGTCAGGCACGATGTAGTCGAGCAGCCGCTGATAGTGCGTGATCACGATCATGCCGCGATCAGCCGCACGCAGGCGATTGACACCGTCGGCGACGATGCGTAGCGCGTCGATGTCGAGCCCGGAGTCGGTCTCGTCCAGCACGCACAGTCTGGGCTCCAGCAGCGCCATCTGAAGCGTCTCGTTGCGCTTCTTCTCGCCCCCGGAGAAGCCGACATTGAGCGGCCGCTTCAGCATCTCAGGGTCGATGCTGAGCTGTTTGGCGAGCTCGCGCACCCGTTTCAGCACGTCGGGTGAGGACAATTCCTCTTCACCACGCTTCTTGCGCTGGGCATTGAGCGCCGTCCGCAGGAATGTCAGCGTTGCCACACCGGGAATTTCGAGCGGGTATTGGAAGGCCAGGAACAACCCTTTTGCCGCCCGCTCGTCCGGATCCATGGCAAGGAGGTCCTCGCCGTTGAAGAACACCTCGCCGCCGGTGATCTCGTAGCCCGGCTTGCCGGACAGCACATAGGACAGCGTCGACTTGCCGGCGCCGTTCGGACCCATGATGGCGTGGACCTCGCCCTTGTTCACGGCGAGGTCGAGCCCGTTGAGAATCTGGCGGCCGTCGATCTCGGCCTTGAGCCCGCGGATATCGAGGAGCGCCGTCATCACACTTCTCCTTGCCTGGTAGGTCCAAAGACAGTCATCCGACGCTCCCTTCGAGCGAGATCGAGATCAGCTTCTGCGCTTCCACCGCGAACTCCATCGGCAGCTGCTGCAGCACGTCCTTGACGAAGCCGTTGACGACGAGGCCGA
>NZ_LSIC01000140.1 GCF_001556045.1 Bradyrhizobium sp. CCH5-F6 | reverse complement strand
CAATCCGGGTTATGGACTCTACCCATTTTTGGAGGAAATACCGGGGCTCAGGTCACCACGACGCGGCAGGCGGGATTGGCTGCGAAATTGGCGAGGTGGCACATCTGGCCGACCATGCCCGTTCCGATGATGCCAATGCCTGGCCTCACTGGCTATGATCCCTTGAAGCGCTTCCGGACCACGAGGAAGTGCGCCGGCTGTCCCCAGGTGTTGATGAAGGCTGGATCGGTCTGGGTGAGGGCCGTGACCGCGGACGCATCCCGTCGCCCGATCGCGCTAAAGATGCGGTGGAAACTGTCCAGAGTCGCAAGGATGGCGTCGATGTCGGGAGCATTGTCGGCGAGAATGTCCGCCGTCCGGATCGTCTGGCGCAAGGACGCAAGGCTCGCGATCACGCGCGGCAGGCTCTCGCCGAAGGGATCGTCGATCGTTGCGTCAACGTCGAGAACCAGCGACTCGATCAATGCCGAGATCGCCTCCACGGCATCGGGCTTGCCGACCAGGTAGAGCTTTCGTCCGCCGAGGAAGCTCAGGCGGCTGCGGTCGAGATGGCGCGTTGCGCGCCGCAGCTTCTCGTCGTCGGACAAGACTTTCTTGTGCCAGTAGACGTCCAGGCTGTCGCGATAGGCCGGCCAGGCCGAATGGATGTCGAAGCCTTGCTCATGCGCCGCCGTGCAGAGGGCTGCCGCATCGAGAAAATACCGGTACCGGACGAACGGATTCTCGAGCACGTCCATCAGCCAGGATTCGAAGCTGCGGGTGTGCGGAATGCTGTTCCACTTCGGCTCGAAAAGCAGCTTCGCCGTCTCCAGCGCAGGACGGCCCGTCAATGCCTTGCCGGCCGCATGGATCGCCTTGAGCGCGAGCTCGAAGAAGCCGCCATAACGCTCGTAGTAGGACACGACGCCGTAACCGTCCGGATTGAGCAGCCGGTGGAAGATGCCGAGCCAGGTCTCGGTGGGCTGGACCGTGTAGATGAACCCCTCGGCATCGATGATGTCGAAACCGCGGTCGTGGCGGAATCCCTCGACATCGGCAAGTACGAGCTCGCGGAGACGCTCGGTCAGGTCGAAATGTGCGAAATAGGCCTGGATCTTCGGGTGCGCAAGCCGGTTCGGTTCGGCGAGCGTCATGTTCGCGCCCCAGCCCGCGAACACCAGAGCATTCTCGCCGGAATCAGGACCGAACTCGAGCACCTCGGCATTGCGGAACAGCCGCGGCGGCAGCACCAGCTTGTCCGAAAACAGCTCGCGCCGCTGGCTGGCATAGGCTTCGAGCTCGGCGGACGACTTGAAATTTCCGAACGTCGGCAGAACATCCTGACGTTCGTAGTAGTTGAAGAGCTTGTCGTCAGCCATGCGGCGACCCTGCGGCCGCCTCGAGACGATCGAGCTCGCTCCAGATGTCGGACGGCGCGAAGATTGAAACGATGTGGAGAGGCCGCTTCACGTTCTCGCGCAACCGGCTGCTGACCTTGGCTTCGTTCTCCTGGTTCACGGCGAGAAGGCAGACGAGCGGACCCGACTTGCCGGCAAGGTCCTCCGGCGAGCGGATCGGAATGCCGGTGCCGGGCAGGAACAGGCCCTGGCGCTCCTTCTGGTCGTCGACCGAGAGGTCGACGAGATCCGCCAGCTCGTGCGCATTGGTGAAGGTGCAGGCGCGGCAGCCGGCTCCGTAAATGGCGATTTCGGCACCATTGGCGCGGGCCTTGGCGAGGATCGGACGAAGACGCGCCCCATATTCCCTTGCGCGCTGACCGAATTTCTCGCCGACGCCGGACGGCGCAGGCGGCGGCGTCACGTCGCCTGCGGCACGGCGGGCTGCGATGGCGAGACTGCCGCCGCTGAAATTGTACTTCTTCACCGACACCGCCTCGAAGCCGTGGCGCGCCAGTAGTGCGAGCAGGGTTGGTTCGGTGAAATAGCTGACGTGCTCCTCCCAGAGGACGGAGAGGTCGCCTGCCGTCGACCCGGGAGCGAAATCAGGCACGTCGATGAACAGCAGCCCGTCCTCGCGCAGTGCGATCTTCACGCAGTCGAAGAAGTTCTCGAAATCGACGATGTGCTCCAGCACCTGGCGCGAGACCACGAGGTCGAACTTGCCGGCCTCGGCGACAGCGTCATGACACAGCGCCGGGCTGATCATGTCGGAGTAAACCTTGATGCCGCGCTCTCGCGCGATCTTGCCCGACACCGGGTTGGGCTCCACGCCCACCAGAACCTGCGCGCCGCGTTCGCGCAGCTTGTCCATGAACAGGCCGTCGTTGCATCCGATCTCGAACACGGACTGATGCTTCGAGAATTTCGCGATGGTATCGAGCTCGTCCGCCTGGTGCGGCTCCGGCTTCCAGCTGCTGAAATTGTAATTGAACTGGCGATACAGGATGTCCGGATCGATCGGCTTGACGATCTGCGGCAGGCCGCACTCGCCGCATGCCAGCACCTCGAACGGATAGCGCTCCTCCTGCTCGTTTCGGCTGTGCCGAAGCCGATGCGCAATCGGCATCAGGCCGAGGTCGATGACCGGTCGCAGGTTGGTCGAATGGCAAAGGCGGCAATGGTCGGTCACGGCTTTTCTCACGTGTAGACGGATTGACGGAGCGATCTTCGATGAAACCGGTGTCGCCGGCAATGGCTTGGTCTGCGCCGGATACATCCAATCCCCGGCGGGAGGAACCCGACCGGCGTCTGCTGTGCCGGGAGCAGGTATCAGCCGGCGGGAGGTCTTGCAAGACATGCAGGTCCGGCCCGGGCGGTATCCGTAGGCCGCTCATGCAAGGTCCACAGGCAGGTGGTTGTCGCGGTCAGCGCCGCCTCTGGTAGAGAGTCAGATTGCCCCGGGATTCTACGGCGACAAAATCTCGCTTGAGGCGTTCCAGGGTCTCGCGGACACGCGGTAGCTCGGCGCGGGTCTCTACGATGTTATCAAAAAACAGCCGGTTTGCGCCATTGAACGAGCGATCCACATAGTGCTCGTCGAAAGCCACCATCAGCGGCATGAAATAAGCCTGTGGAGCTCGATGGGCCTGCGCGAGATAGGCCCAATCCAGCATGGCGACCACCAGCACCCGCTCATCCGGCTTGGAGTTGTCCTGGATGAATTTCGTCTCGGTGTCTGTGATGCGACCAAAGTCCTCCTGCCACGTTTCGACGGATGGCGTCACGAATGGGCGCATGAGGAGGCTCGGATAGTACACATACGATCTCAGGCCGTAGGGGTGGGGATTGTGGCGGTCCTGCACGAACACCAGCGTGGCAATGGTCGCTACGGTCATGGCAGCTCCTGCGGTCCTTTTGAACGAGGGCTGCCAGGCCGCGGCGAATTGATGGACCCACCATGCCGACACAATCACAAGCGGCAACGCATTCTGGTGCCAGACTGCGTCGTATGTTCGGTTGACCCATTTGATCATCAGCGCGATGCCGATCATCGATAGCGCCATGAGCACTCCCGACATAAACCGGTCCCGCCGAGAGTCAGACGGCCGTGACAGCCGGATCGAGCCCCATCCGACCGTGATGCATCCGACGATCTGGAGCGGAAGATCGTAGATCACGCTCCAGTTCAGGGTCCATTTGATGGGGGTACTTCCCCACCCCGTGCCATACAGCACGAGGGGACGGAAGCATTCGATCAGGAAGGTCAGGGAAAGGACTCGGGGTCCGAACATCAGCAGGCACAGCAAGACGGCCGCCACAATCGATGTGACGGCGAAAATAAGCGCATTGCGGTAACTTGGGAAACCTCCGGCGATCGCCGCAACGAAAGTCCCCGTCACGAAAATGAAAAGCCCTATCTCGGTTTGCCAGAGTAGCGAAAGCGCACACAGGAGCCCCGACACGATCAACCACGCCGGACGCTTGGGATCGGCGCAGTGCAAACCGATTGCGAGCACGAAAACGATCAGCAGTGGAAACCGCGTGGGATAGGCCGAGGGCGAATAGAAGTGATTGGTGGTGGAGAACGCCAACACAGCAAGAGCCGTGACGATTCCGATTGATGCGAGTCTCGATCGGACCAGATAGGACAGAAGAAAGTAAGCTTGGATATAGACCGCCAGCGTGATCGCAATATTCAATCCGACGGCCCGCATGGCCGCGGATTTCCAGCCATCACCCATGATCAGGTGGAAGAACCAGCCGAGCGCCGGGCCATAGTGCGAATGGTAGTCCAGCCCTGGAATGAGGCCCGGCGCGTAGCCGTACAGCGCCGGTCCTACGAAGTAGCTGACCTTGTGCGACTCGTCCCGCACAACCGAGGTGACGCGTTCCAGGTCTGACGGGATCAGTAGCAGGGCAAGGAATGCGACTGGAAGCAGATCGATCAACGCCACGGTGAACGGGGCGTCAGTCGAGGACGTCACGGGCGGGAAGTAGGTATGGGCCCGTCGATTGACGGCAACCGTGACGGCAGCGACTGCGAGAACAATCAGTGCGATCGCGTAGCTGTTGCGATCGTTGGCTGCATGGAGCGCCAGGTAAACCAATCCGGCCGTAATCGTGCTCAGCGCCATTGAGCCCGACGATCGATGCGTTGTGTACAGCGCAGCCGCGGCTGCGATCGGCGCGGCCAGGAAGAACGATCCGTAGAAGGCCTTCTTGCATGCGTCGCAATTCTTCTGCGCTGCCGACAGATCAAAGGCGTCGTCGAAGTTCCACTGAAACGATGGAAGATGGTTCTTCAACAGCAGCAGCACCACATAGGCGACGGCGCATGCAAGAAGGGCGGCCACGACCGCTCTCGCAGCAATCGAGAATTCTCTGGTGTACTGCACTAGAACGATCCGGCGCTCGCGAGCACAAAGCGGATCGCGAATGCAGCGCCGACGGCGGCATACAAATCGGAAATGCGTAAGCCAATCTGGAACACCCGTAGCCCCCAATTGCCTCTGGGCAACAGTTCACGCATTTACCATCAGGGGCCTAGCCGAGCAATCCCGCCAGTTCATCTAATGGTTGAGAGTGCATGCTGTATCTCTGCGCTTGCACCGCCGCACCAGAAAGGGTGCGTCCATTCTTGTCAACTGGGGCGGCGTCGGTTCGCTCGAAGGTGGTCTAGGCTTGTTTCGTGACGTCAGTCCGTTCCGGCGCCACCATCCAAGCCAATCCGCCGACAAGTCCCACGACGAGGGATCGTAGAGCAGCTATAGGGTCAACTCTACAGTGTCGCCAGACGCTGCGCAGCAAGCGCGCCGGTCCTCGCGACGTAGTCCTGGACCGCGGCAGCGTCGCTGCCGTCGGGGGCCCAGTCGGGAAATGCGGTGCGGGAGGGATCGAACGGGCCGGCGGTGGTTTCGTGAAACACCAGCCACTCCGAGGTGATCAGGATCGAGTGGAAGACCTTTTCCGGCATGCGATAGTAGCAGCGCTTGCCCTGACCGTAGGGCGCCATTTCGAGCACGTCGCGAATGCGGCCGTCATCCTCGAAGATCACGACCTGTGCGGTGCCCTCGATCACGTGGAAGGATTCAGGTTTGCCAAAATGCTTGTGAGGCCGCACATAGGCCTCGCGATGATGCACGATCAGCATCTCGTGCAGGCCGGAAGAGGGATCCGGATGCGTGCACAGCCGGCTGCGCAGACGCGGGTTGGCGGCCGCGATGCGCTTCAGCTCCGCGATCGTTGAGTCGTCCGCCGTGACGATTTCGTCGTCCGAATAGTACACTTCGGGATTTTGGGCGCGTAACGACGTCGTCCGGCGCAGGCCGGCCTCATTCGAAGAAGATGAACCCATGGTCGCCCCGGTATCCGCATTTGTCGTAGATCCAGGCCCATGTCTCAGGACCGTGGAAGCTCAGGCAGGTGAGCTGCCAGTAAAGCAGATTCGCCTTCTCGCGCTCGTTGCGGAAGGATTCGACCATCAGATATTTCGAGGTTTCGCGTCCGACCCGCTCGATCTCCGACACGGCGCGGAATACGTCCTCGAGCGGAAGATTGTGCAGCACGCCGAGCGACACGACGAGATCGAAGCTTCGATCAGGATAGGGGAGCTCGACGGCACTGCCGACCTTCAACCGCGGCCGCACCTCCTCCTTGGCGTTGGCGATGCCATATTCGGAGATGTCGATGCCGGCGATCCTCAGATCGGGGACGAGCTGGGTGAACTCGTAGAGCAGGTAGCCCTTGCCGCAGCCGACGTCGAGCACGCTCATTCCCGGCTTGATGCCGTAGCGATCGATCAGGGTCTGGGCCAGCGGACGCCACCGGCCGTCATAGCGATAGCCGCCGTAGCCGTAGCGCCGGTCGCCGTCCCAATAGTCGCGCCCCCATTGCCGCGCGATGGTGGCGGATTCCGCCTTGTCGTGCTCGATGACCCGCTGCACGTAATTCCGCTTGGTCGACGCGTGCATCGGCTGCAGCAGGTTGATCTCGGCCATGATCGTCAACCGCTCCGCGCCATCGTCACAGGATGGTCGCGAATTTGTTGACGAGCAGGATGTCCTCGACCGCCTGGATGTCCTTCTGCGACGACAGCGTGATCTCCTCGACCGCTGCGTGGAGGTCGCAGCCCTCGCGCAGCACGCGGTCGTAGATCTGCCGCCGCCGCGCCTCTTCGGGCGGCAGCATGAAGATGCTGTAGAGGATCAGGCCGCGCAGCCGCGGCAGCTCGTCCAGGATGTCCTCGAGCACCATGTAGCTGCCGGGCATGGTGTGCTCGGCGGCGCTCAGCAGATAATGCAGGTTCTTCCGCCGCGCATAGTCGCGGATCACGATGTTCTGGACGTGCTGCGGGGTACGGCTGCCGTTCAACGGACGTGCACCGATATAGCCGCGATGGCCGGCTCGCTCAGCCATGGAAGCCTCCGGGCAGCTTGTATTGCATGCCGACACGCGTCGCCGGGCGCAGCAGGATCGGCTCGAAGAACTCGCCGAAGCGTTTGTCCGCGTACGGCGACATGATGCTCTTGAAGCGGCAGTTCATGCTCCAGCGCGTGCCGGCTTCCTCGTTGACGCGATTGCCGTGCATCAGGGTCTGGTTGAACAGCATCACGTGGCCGTAGGGGATCTCGATGAAGGTCGCGTGCGGCTTGATGGTCTTGTACAGCTCCTCGGCGCTGCGCAGGCTGGCCATTCGGTCCTGCATCTCGCCGTTCAGGGACGGCGGCAGCAGGTACATCGATTTGGTGCGGCTGACATCGACCAGAGGCACCCACACCACGACCTCGAACGGCGAGTCGCCCGACCAGACGTCGGAATGCGTGGCGAGCAGCGACGAGCTGTCGCCGGGGAGCTGGATGCTGAGATTGACGCGGCGCTGCATGCAGAGCTCGTTGCCGACGATGGTCTCGATCGTCGAGCGCGCCAGACGAAAGTAGGTCGGCCGGAACCACGGTTCGGCGTTGAGGCCGTTGAACACGTGCAGCCGCAGCCCATTGAGATCATCCACGCTCACCCGCGTGTGGATGGTGTCGAGCATCGCGTAGGGATCGTTGCTGTGCGGCAGCTTGAGATAGTCCGCGGCAAGCTCGGCGGCACGACGCTGGATCCGATCGAGCCCGGCGCGATCGTCGGCCGGCGTGGTGACGAAGCCATCGTCGATGAAGCGCTGCGCCAGCGCCTGCTCGTCGGCGTGCAGGAAGTCCGTGTCCATCATGCAAAATACTCCCGGGCGGTCGCGCAAATATAGCTGATGTCGGAGGCCGAGAGGAACTGGTTGATGGGGAGGGTGAGGATCTGGTCCGCTTGCCGTTCCGTCACCGGGAACGCGCCGCGGCCATGACCCAGATGCGCCGCCGCCGGCTGCAGGTGGATCGGGACCGGATAGTGGATCGCGGTCTCGATCCCCTTGTCGGCAAGATATTTCTGGAAATCGTTGCGACGGTCGGTCTGCACGACGAAGGTGTGGAAGGTGTTGAACTCGATGTTGCGGCAGGGCGGAATGAACAGCGGCAAGCCTGCGAGTTCGGCCCGGTATTGCGCGGCGTTGCGTCGCCGGCGTTCGATCACCGACGGCAGGTGACGCAGACGAATGCGCAGCACCTCAGCCTGAAGCGTGTCGAGCCGTGACACGATGCCCCATTCCTGGACGTCACTGCGGTTGATGAGGCCGTGATTGCGCAGCCGGCGGATTCGCGCGGCGAGTTCGGCATCGGCGGTGACGAGGAAGCCGGCATCGCCCGCGGCGTTGAGATTCTTCAGCGGGTGGGCGGAGAAGCAGCCGAACGTTCCGATGGTGCCGCTCATCCGGCCATCATAGGTCGAGCCGATCGCCTGGGCGCTGTCCTCGATCACGGCGAGCGCGTGCTTGTTCGCGATCGCCATCAACGGGGTCATGTCGGCCATGCGCCCGGTCAGATGCACCGGCATGATCGCCTTGGTCCGCGGGGTGACGGCGGCCTCGACCGCCGCCGGGTCGATGTTCTGGTCCGGCAGCACGTCCGCAAACACCGGCGTGGCGCCGACCGCGATGATCGCGGCGGTCGATGCCACGAACGAATTCGGCGGGGTGATGACCTCGTCGCCGGGGCCGATGTCGAGCGCCCGCATGGCGAGGATCAGCGCATCCGTGCCGGAATTCAGCGTCACGACGTGCGGCGAGCCGAGATAGGCGGACAGTCCCTCCTCGAGCTTCGCAACCGCGGCTCCGCCGATGAAATCGCCGCGCTGGAATACGCCCTCGACCGCCTGCATAATCTCGGCGCGTTCTTCCTCGAATTGCGCGGGAAGATTGACGTAGCCGATGCGTCGGCGGCCGGCATCAGCGTCCATGGCAGAACTTCCGAACGGTTTCGATGACGCGATCCTGCTGCGCGCGCGTCAGATGCTGGTCGACGGGGAAGCTGATGACTTCCCTGGCGTGGCGGTCGGTGACCGGGAAGGTGCCCGGCGCGTAGCCGAGATGCTTGAGGCCTTCCTGCTGATACAGCGGGATCGGATAGTGGATCTTGGCCTCGATGCCATTGTCCAGGCAGTATTTGTAAAGCTCGTCGCGGCGTTCGGCGAACACCATGTAGAGATGGTAGACGTGCTTCACATTGGGCCGTCGCTGCGGAACGCGCAGGCCGGGCAGGCCGGCAAGGCCCGCGTCGTAATAGGCCGCGTTCTCGATCCGTCGGCGCGTGATTTCGCCGGTCTGGCCGATCAGCCAATTGCCGACCACGGCCTGAAGGGAATCGAGCCGCGAATTGCAGCCGAGGATCGAGATCTCGTCGCGGTTCTTCATGCCGTGATTGCGGATCAGGCGGAGCTTCTCGTTCATGCCGTCGTCGTTGGTGACGACAACGCCGGCATCGCCCCAGACGTTGAGGTTCTTGAGCGGATGCAGGGAGAAGCCGGCTGCGATGCCGTGGGTGCCGGAGCGCTTTCCCGCGAACTCGGACAGGATGCCCTGGCAGGCATCCTCGACGACTGGAAGATTGTGGCGTTGCGCGATCGGCATCAGCTTGCCCATGTCGGTGACCTCGCCGGTCAACTGCACCGGCATGATCGCCTTGGTCTTTGGCGTGATCGCCGCCTCGACCTGATCGACATTCATGCAGAAGGAATCGTCGCAATCGACCAGTACCGGGGTGGCGCCGGTTTCCGCGATCGCGCCAACGGTGGCAATAAAGGTGTTTGCGGCGGTGATCACCTCATCGCCATGGCCGATGCCGAGCGCCTTGAGCGGCAGCTTGAGTGCGTCGGTGCCGGATCCGACGCCGATGGCGTGACGCACGCCGATCAGCTCGGCAAAGCGCTTTTCGAATTCGGCGACGGGCTTGCCAAGGGTGAAGTCACCGGTCGCAACCAGCCGGCCGATCTC
Organism: Bradyrhizobium sp. CCH5-F6; assembly: GCF_001556045.1. Lineage (GTDB taxonomy): Bacteria > Pseudomonadota > Alphaproteobacteria > Rhizobiales > Xanthobacteraceae > Bradyrhizobium. Next base: position 57,642 of record NZ_LSIC01000140.1, on the reverse strand, counting down.
GGCCAGGATTGGGGCGGGGTCGGCGAATTGCTCGAGCAGATAGGAATATCGAACGTCGTACATGTGACCCGTCAGGTGGAATGAAGTTGAGGGGAGGTGCGCGAGGCGGCGAGCGCATGCTCGATCGAGGTTGCGATGGCACCAGCGGAAAGGCCGTGCTTCTTCAGCAGCGAGTCCTGTGAGCCGTAATTGTGCATGAAGCGGTCCGGCAGCGACAGGCGCAGCATCGCAGGGAAGCCGGAGCCGAGCTTGTCGATCAACGCCTCCGCGACCGCGCTGCCGAGGCCGCCGGCGGGGACATGCTCCTCCAGCGTCGCCACGAGCCTGGTGCCGCGGATGGCCTGCAGCAGCGCCTCGGTGTCGAGCGGCTTGACGGTGTGCATGTGCAGGATGCCGGCGCGAATGCCTTGCGCGGTCAGCAGGTCGGCTGCCGCGAGGGCACGCTGGAGCATGATGCCCGTGGTCACCATGAGGACGTCGCCCGGCGGCCGCATCAGGATGGCCTTGCCGATCTCGAAGCCGTGCTCGGCCTTCGAGACGATGGCGTCGCCGCCCTTTCCGAGCCGGATGTAGATCGGACCTTTCCAGTCGAGCGTCTGCTCCATCATGCGCGCCGCCTCATCGGCGTCGCATGGGCAGATCACCGTCATGTTCGGTAACGCCCGCATGATGGCGATGTCCTCGATCGCCTGGTGCGTGGGGCCGAGCGGCGCGTAGACGAGCCCGCCGCCATTGGCGATCAGTCGCACCGGCAGATTGTGCAGGCAGAGGTCGACGGCGACCTGCTCGTAGCAGCGGCGGGTGAGGAAGGTTGCGATGGTGTTGACGTAGGGCACGAAGCCTTCCATCGCGAGGCCGGCCGACATGCCGATGATGTGCGCTTCCGAGATGCCCTCGATCAGATGGCGCTTGGGAAACTCCTTGCTCATCGCACGCAAGGTGCCCGCGCCGGGATCGGAGCCGATGTAAAGCACCCGCTCGTCGCGCGCGGCGAGCTTGTGGACCATGTTCATGGCTGTGTTGCGCATGGGGAGCCGATCAAAAATCGCCGACGGCGACGCGGATGGCGTCGAGCTCGCTGTCGGTCAGCTTGTTCTTGTGATGCCAATCGGCGTTGGATTCCGCCGGCGGCAGACCCTTGCCCTTGACGGTATGGCAGATGATCGCGGTGGGTTTGCCCGAAACGGCCGGGATCTGCTTCAGGACGGTGCGCAGCGCGCCGACGTCGTGGCCGTTGAGCTCCTGCACGGCGAAGCCGAAGCTGCGCCACTTGTCCGCAAGCGGCTCCAGCGGCAGGACGTAGTCGGTCGGCCCGTAGCTCTGGAGCTTGTTGTAGTCGATCATGGCGACCAAGTTGTCGAGACCGTGCTTGGCCGCGCCCATGGCGGCTTCCCACACAGATCCCTCGTTGATCTCGCCGTCGCCGAGCAGCACGAACGTCCGGTAGCTCCGCTCGCGCATGCGGGCGGCGAGCGCGAGGCCGACACCGATCGACAGGCCATGGCCGAGCGCACCGGTCGACGCCTCGACCCCCGGCACCATGCCGTATTCGGGATGTCCCCCGAGGATGCTGTCGGGCCCGCAAAAGCCGTCCAGCTCCGACAGCGGGAAGAAGCCGCGATCGGCCAAGAGCGCATAGAGCGCCAGACAACCGTGTCCCTTGCTGAGGATCGCGCGATCGCGATTGGGATCGCGCGGGTTCTTGGGATCGATCCGCAACACGTCGTCGTAGAGCACGCGGACCATCTCGATCAGCGACAGAGCCGGACCGACATGGCCGCGTCCGGCAGAGCGGACGGAACCGAGGACCAGGCGGCGCAAATAGAGGCTGCGCTCGTCCAGCGTGCAGGTGAGAGCGGCTTCAGCGTGGGGTGAGATCTGGATCACGTTGGCAAATCGTTTGATGGAGCCGACGGGCTTTGTCGAGCTGGCCGGCAAGGCGGACCGTCAGATCGCCACCTAGCGCAGCCAGGGCGCGCCGGGAGCGGCTTTCCGGCAAAAAGGCATTCAGGACAATCAGGCACCAAATCGCCCCGAACACAGGATACAGTACGTCACGGCGGATCGCAAACGCGTCATCCCCAGCCTCGAAGGCGCGCGAGAGCCGCTCAATCAACCGCTTGGCGCCGGCCTCGGGCAGATCGCTGCCGGGATGGATCGCGGTGTCGGACACCAGCTTCACCGGATCGTCCCAGCCGAAATACTCGAAGTCGATGAAGCGCAATGTGCCGTCTTCGGCGCGCAGCGCGTTGTGCAGTCCGAAATCCGACGGGCTCAATGCGCGATGGGCGGGCGCGAGGTCCGCCGCGGGGTCCAGGCCCAGTTCCGCATAGCGCCGCCGGAGTTGCCGGATTGCGATGGCGGTGCTGGGAACCAGACTGCCGTCGATGAAGGCACGCAGCTCCGGATGTTCCTGCGATACGCGTCTCAACCCGTCCAGGCGCTGCTCGTACTGCGCGATGGCTTCCTCTGGCGAGAAGATGCTGGCTGACGCGTTCCGCAGAGTCTGAGCGCCTCCGGCGTTGCGCAGCCTTTGCAGTTCGATCAGGAAATCGGCCAACTGGTCGGCATCGTCCGGCTGGGGACGCAGGACCGCGGCCTCGCCGTCGAACCATTGATACAGCGCGCAGAACGCAGCCGCATCCTGGGCGATGGGGCGCGGCGTCGATGTGATGCCGTGGCGCGACAGGAACGAGAGCGCGTCATATTCCTGTCCCAGGCGATCACGCCCGTCGGACGGATAGTGCTTGAGGGCGAGGGGCGGTCCCTGCACCATCTCCAGCCGAAACACCCGGTTGTTGCCGCCGGAGCGCGCCGGTTGGGCGGCCGCGACGCCCGCTCCGGAGAGGCGGCTGCCGATCGAGATCGCATCCTGGACGCCGATGTCGGGCTCGCTCATTGCGCGAACACTCCGCGGCGGATATCGGCCCAGGTCGCGATCGGCTCGCAATGCGCGGGATGGGGAGGCCGCGACTGCGTGAACAGGATCGATCGCGTCGTCTTCGGAAAATGCGGCTGCTCGAAGACATCGACGAGATCGTCAATGAAGACATCGAGCCGCAGGCTCGCGAGCCGCTCGACCTTCGCGGTCAGCGTATCCTCGAAATAGATGTTGCCCGCGGCCAGCGCTGCGTCGGCGGCGTCGAGGAGACCCGCCCCCCTCAGCCAGCCGCGCGCGGCCTCGCGCAAGTCGACGCGATCGGGGTCCTGATGTCCGAACTGCGTCTTGTGGCTGACGACGTAGACGTTCGCGCCGGCCTTGCGGCACGCGGCGAGGAACTCGCGGACTCCAGGATAGATTTCGGCGCCGCCAATTCCCTTGCCGTAGACGAAGCCCTGCAGCCCCTGCCAGGCAAGCTCGCCGCCAGCGCGGGAGCGCAGATAGTCACGTACCTCGGTCTTCAGCCCGTCCCAGCTCTCCGGCACCAGCCCACGCTGGCGCGCGACGGCGGCAAAGACCTTGTCGTAGCAGATGATCGTATTGTCGAAATCGATGCCGATCCGCACGCCGCTCACTTCAGGCTGATGTTCTGCATCATCTTGATGTTGAAATACCTGGGATCGTTGAGCGAGTTCGGCAGGCGGCCGGCCTTGAAGGCGTCCACGAGGCCGGACACGGCCTGTTCGATCGTGTGCGTCGGCGTAAACCCGAGCTCGCGGCGGATCTTCTCCGAAGACACGTGGTAGGAGCGCAGATCGTCGGTGGGCTCGACGGCCACCTCGACGTTGCTTCCGACCACCGACTTGACGATGTCGGCGATCTTCATCAGCGAGTGGTTTTCGTAGCCGATATTGTAGGTCTTGCCGTCGATCTTCGCGTCATCCTGCTGAAGCAGGAACAGATAGGCCGCGGACATGTCCTCGATGTGCAGATTGGGCCGCTTCTGCGTTCCGCCGAACACGCGGATGCGGCCGGTGTTGACCGCCAGATTGGTCAGGATGTTGACGACGACGTCGAGGCGCTGCCGCGGTGCGTAGCCGCAGACGGTGGCGGGACGAACCGTGCAGGTGACGAAGCCGGACGCGGCTTCGTCGGCAAGATCGGTCTCGCACATCGCCTTGAACTTCGAGTAGTCCGTGAGCGGTTCGCAGGACAGCTCTTCGGTCACCTCGGCTTCGTCCTTGATGCCGTAGACGCTGGACGAGGACGCATAGATGAAGCGCTTGATGCCGGCCTTCTTGGCGGCGCGCACCATCGGCCGGAAGCAATCGTAGTTGATGGATTTGCCGAGCGCCGGATCCAATTCGAACGAGGGATCGTTGGAGATGCAGGCGAGGTGGATCACCGCGTTGTTGCCGCGCAGGGCCTCGTTGATTGCGGCTTCATCGCGGATGTCGCCCTTGATCAGGCGCAGGTTCGGATTGTTGCGGACGGCGTCGAAGACGTCCTCGCCGTACATGAACAGGTCCAGCACCGTGACCTTGTGGCCCGCCGCCAGCAATTGCGGAACCAGTACGCTGCCGACATAGCCGGCGCCACCGGTCACCATCACGTTCCATTTCTGACCAATCACTGTCGCTCTCCGGAATTTCTTCTGCGCTATTTCAACAACGCGGTGACGAACTTGACCAGCGGGGCCTTTTCGACCGAACTGCGGTGGCCGACGATGCCGACCTTGATCGCGCCCGCCGCATTGCCGATGAAGGCGACGTCCTCGATATTGCCGCCGGCTGCCACCAGCGGCGCCGTAATCGTCAGGAAGGCATCTCCCGCGCCGACGGTATCGACGACGGTCTTGGTGAAGGCGGGCACGCGCGCGACGCCGGTCTTCGACGAGAAGGGGTAGCAGCCGAAGGAGCCGTGCGTGATGATCATCTTGTCGCAGGCGATCTTGCCGTGCAGGCCTTCCTCGATCACCGATGCGATGTCGCTGAACTTGTCGGTGGCCGCCAGGCGCGCTTCCGGTGCGTCGATGCAGATGTAGTCGGCCCGCGGATACTTCGTGATCAGGTTGTAGCCGTGGTTGCCGCTGTTGCTCTGGGCGTTGACCGCCAGGAACTTGGAGTTCGCGATCAACGTCTCGATCGTGCTGGATGCGATCATGCCGTGACCGAAATCGGTGACGATGACCACGTCGGCCCCGCGCACGCGATCCGCGGTGACCTCGTCGATCTCTTTCCGCTGGCTATCGCTGACCGGCGTGTCGTTCATGGTGTAGACTTCGAACAACTTGTGCAGGTAGCCCAGCTCGACGTAACGCAGCTTGCGGGTCGTCGGGCGGTTCTCGACGCGGATCGGCGTCAGCTTGACGTTCGGGCGGATATGCGCGCGCAGGAACGCTTCGGGATAGTCCTCGCCGCCCAGCGTCGTGACGACCTCGACCGACTTGCAGAAGCTCGCGACGTGGTTCGCCGCGGCGATCACGCCGCCGGCGAACTGCTCGCGGTTCTTGAACAGGGTCGCGACGATGTTCTCCTTGGAGGCTTTTCCGAGTGCGGTGACGTACTGGTACTCGTCGATGATGGTGTCTCCGACCAGCACGACGTGCATGTCCTGGATCTTGTCGATCAGCTTCAGCAGGCGTTCGGCGCCGCCGCCTTCGCGCACCTTCTGGAGGTAGTCGCGCAGAGGAGGGTCGTAGATGTCGAAGTAACGGTTCAGCAGCGACGACGAGCTGAAGGTCACGTCGCGCGTGAAGACGATGCGGCCGCCATGGCGCTCGACGGCCTCGCGCTCGGTGGCGATCTTGCCGGTGACGTCATCCTCGGGATTTTCGTAGTCCGAGCCCTTCACGTAGATGTCGGGGCGGACGGTATCGAGGACCGGCTCGGCGCTGGAGGTCCGGTTGATGCCGACCCAGTCGACCGTGCCGAGCGCGGCCAGCATCTCGGCCCGCATGTTCTCCGGAAAGATCGGCCGTCCCGGACCCTTGTTGACGTAACGGTCGGCGGTGATGGTCACGATGACCACATCGGCCTCGTTGCGCGCCGCCAGGATGTGCCGGACGTGGCCGAGATGCACCAGATCGAACACGCCGTGGCACAGTGCGACGGTCAGGCCCTTCGCCTGGGCGGCACGCGCAATCTCTCCCAGCTCCTCGATCGTCTTGATCTTCTCGTGCGGTGCCGGATGGCCGGTCGGCTTGTCTGTCGCAGCATTACCCATGTGCATTTCCCAATGCGCCGGTAGGTCTGAGGTGGCCGGCCCGAAAATGATCGGCTGGCGGCGAATATCTGGCGTGAACGAACCTGCTCAACGGCTCGCCTTCGGCGTGGCGTCGTCGCCGAGATATTTGAACCAGTCCTTGGTCGCGTCGGCGATCTTGTCCACCGTCCACAGCGGAGCGTCCTTGTACTGGTCCATCGATTTCAACATCGTCGCAACGCCGTCCTCGAATTTCACCTTCGGCGACCAGTTCAGCACCCGCTTGATCTTGGTGATGTCGGCATAGGTGCAGTCGGGCTCGCCAGGGCGCTTGGGAATGTGGACCTTGTCGCCGCCGAGCAGCTCCACCAGCCGGTTGACGCTGTAGGTGTTGTCCGAACCGACGTTGAATATCTCATGCGAGACATCGGAGCGCGCGGCGGTCACGAAGGCATCGGCGACATCGCTGACGAAGGTGAAGTCGCGGGTCTGCTCGCCATCGCCGACCACCGTGAAGGGCTTGCCCGCGAGCTTCTGCGCCATGAACACGCCGAACACGGCACCGTAGGTGCCGGTGGTACGATGACGCGGTCCGAACACGTTGAACAGGCGCAGCGCGACGGCGGGCAGCTTGTAGACCTGGCACCAGTGCATGACGCACTGCTCGCCGAGATTCTTGGTGAGCGCGTAGGGATACATCGGACGGATCTCGGCGCTCTCCGGCGTCGGATAGACGTCCGGAATACCGTAGCAGGACGACGAGGCCGCATAGACGAAGCGGTGGGCGCCCGCGTGCCGCGCCGCCTCGAGAACGTTGACCGTGCCGTCGACATTGGCGCGATGGTAGGGGATCGGCGACTCGATCGAGGGAACGATGTCGGCCAGCGCCGCGAGATGGAAGACCCAATCGACCCCGTGGAAATACGGCTTGATCGCGTCGAGGTCGGTGACGTCCGCCCGCGCGACCTTCAACTGGCTCGAACCGGCGCGCGCGGCGAGGTTTTCGGCGCGTCCGATGACGAAATTATCGAGCGCGATGACCTCGTGGCCGTCATCGAGCAAGCGATCGACGAGGTGGCTTCCAATGAAACCGGCGCCGCCAGTTACAATGCATTTCATGGGGAACATCCGTGACGCGAATGCCCAGCGAAACAGGCCCGCCAATGTTGAGTGAAACCCGAAAGCCGACTACCAGCCGCTCGCAAACTTTGCAAGCAATATACCTTTGCAATCCTTGGTAATAGCCGGTATCACCCGGACATGTTGCAATCGAGCCGCCAGCCCATGCCTGTCGAGTCCGTCGATCCCGAGCACAAGGCCTTCCTTGACGACTACGTGGGCCGCCTGCATCGCGCGACGGCGATCGACGACGGTATTTTCGCCAGGATCTCCGCCACGCGCGCGTCCTGGTTGCGCACGCGAGAGCAGGGCGGTCGCGTCATCTTCATCGGCAATGGCGGCTCGGCCGGGATCGCCTCGCATCTGGCGATCGATCTGGCGAAGAATGCCTCGGTGCCTGCACTCTGCTTCAGCGATGCGAGCATGATGTCGTGCCTTGCCAACGATTACGGCTTCGAGGACTGGATCGCGCACGCCGTGCGGCTGAATGCCCGCGCCGGCGATTGCCTCGTCGCAATCAGCTCGTCGGGGCGTTCGAAGAACATCCTCAACGCAGTTGCGCAGGCGCGCACGATGAAGCTCGATGTGATCACGCTGTCGGGCATGAATGCGGACAATCCGCTGCGCAACCTCGGCGACGTCAATTTCTGGGTCGACAGCCGCAGCTACAACATCGTTGAGACGACGCACCAGTTCTGGATGATGGCCGCAATCGACCTCGTCATCGGTCGTGCGGAATATCCGGCGTCCTGAGGCGGGCATCCGATGCAGTCGCGATTCAAGCATGCGGCCCTGTTTTCGGTGAAGCTGCTGCTGTCGATCGCCGTGCTGGTCTACATCGCGCGCGGTCTCGACCTGCGCCAATTGCAAGCTCATCTCGTCTCGGTCGATCCCTTCCTGTTCGTCGTCGCGCTTGCGCTGATCTTCTTGCAGACCTTCGTGCTCAACGGGCGGTGGGAGCTGATCATGCGCGCGCTCGGCGTATCGTTGGACTGGCTGGCGGGCTGGCGAATCCTCATGATCAGCCTCTGGTTCAACCAGGTGTTGCCTTCGTCGGTCGGCGGGGACGCGGTGCGGATGTGGCTGTTGCGCCAACGTGGCGTGCAGTGGCCGGAAGCGGTCAAGGGCGTTGCAGCAGACCGCTTCACGGCGTTGATCGGGCTGATCGTGCTGATGGTGGCCGGATTGCCGTTTCTGTCGTTGCGCGTGTCCAATCAGGCCGCGATCCTGGCCATCGGCGGACTGACGCTGGCGGGCGTCGCCGGTACGTTGGTCCTGTTGACGCTCGACCGTCTGCCCAAACGTCTCATCGCGCTTCGCGCGGTCGCAAGCTTCGTCCGGTTCGGAACGCTTGTCAGGTTTCTTCTCCTGCAGTCCGACCGCCGCGCGCTGCTTTTCGGATCGGCGCTCCTCATTCATCTCGTGACGGCGGCGGCCTGCTACACCTTGGCGCGCGGTGTCGGAGCGCAGCTCTCGATCCTGGATGCCGGTATCCTGATTCCGCCCGTGGTGCTGTTGACGGCCGTCCCGATCTCGATCAGTGGCTGGGGCGTTCGCGAAGGGGCGATGGTCGCCTGCCTCGGTCTTGCGGGTGTGTCGTCCGAGGAAGCGCTGTCGGTTTCGCTCCTGCTGGGCGCCATCAGCGTGATCATCGGGCTCGTCGGCGGCGTGATCTGGCTGGCGAGTCCGGAGCGCGGCTCGTATGCGGCGGCAAAGGCGGCGGAGGAAGCTCCCGGCTACGGGCTGGGCAAGGAGGCTTCGAGCCACCCATGATCCGCCTGAGCCCGCCGCCGATCTGGTCTTCACAGGGTGGGATTGTCTCACTCGCTCGCGTATCTCATTTTTCGGTTTCACGATGAAAAACCTGTTCTACGTCCGCCATACCTGCCGCCTCTGTCATTCGGACAAGCAAGAGCTGGTCGTCCCGATGGCAGGGATGCCCATTGGCACGCCGAACTTCCAGGTGCCGAACGCCAGTGTCGACGATCCCGTCTTCCGCGCTGCGGTACCGATGGCGTTGCATCTGTGCAGGGACTGCGGCCACCTCCAGATTCTCCATGTCGGCAATCCGGAGATCCAGTACCGCAACTACGTCTATACCACCTCGCTCTCGCTCGGCCTGCGGGAGCATTTCGCGGGCTATGCCAACGACGTCGTCAGTCGTTTCGGCATCGCTCCGGGCTCGCTGGTCGTCGAACTCGGCAGCAACGACGGCTCGCTGCTTGGCTTCTTCAAGGAGCGCGGCATGCGTGTGCTGGGCGTCGATCCCGCCGTCGACATTGCGAGGCGTGCGACGGAAGCAGGGATCGAGACCATCGGCGATTTCTTCACCGACGCCATCGGGCGCCGGATCCTGCAGAGCCATGGCGCGGCGAGCGTCGTGATCGCCAACAACATGATCGCCAATGTCGACAACCTCGATCCGCTGGTGATCGGGGTGCGCGACGTGCTCGCACCGGATGGATTGTTCGTCTTCGAAACGCAATACGGCGTCGACGTCACCGAGAAGAACCTGCTCGACACCGTCTATCACGAGCATCTGTCGTATTTTAACATCAAGCCGCTGACGCGCTTCTTCGCCCGGCTCGGCATGGAAGTGATCGACGTCCAGCACATCTGGACCAAGGGCGGCTCGATCCGCGTGACGGTCCAGCGCGCCGGCGGTGCGAAGAAGCCGTCCGCGGAGGTCGCGAAGTTCATCGCCGAGGAGGACCGGCTCGGTGTCGATCAGCCGGCCTATTACGCGCCCTATGTGAAGAGGATCGCCGCGATCCGTGACGAGCTCGTCGCGATGGCCGACGCCGCCCACGCGCGCGGTCAACTCGTTGCCGGCTATGGTGTCTCGGTGGGTACCACGACCCTGCTTCCGCAGTTCGGCCTGGAGAACAAGATCGACTTCCTGGTGGACGACGACCCCAAGAAGGGGAACGTGATGGCGGGCCCGGGTTACGACATTCCGATTCTGTCCCCGGCCGCCCTTTATGAGCGCAAACCAGCCTTCGTCGTGGTCTTCGCCTGGCGCTACGTCGACCCGATCCGGGCCAAGCACGCCCGCTATTTCGCCGAGGGTGGAAAGTTCGTGGTGCCGCTGCCGGGCATTTCCGTGGTCGACCGGGCCGACTGAGTGGCGGGGTCCTGTCGGACTCCCCGGATGGCGCCTTGCCGGCGGTGGATAACCCCTTGATCCCCATCGCCTCTGGACGGTCGTCCGGGGCAGGGCGGCTTGCCCGTGCGTGCCCTCTATACCTTGACCTTTGGCTGCATCCGCAGTAGATACCCGGCACTCGCAGCCGGCCCGTTAGACGCGGATCTCCGGCGCGGCTTTGAAATCCCCGAACAACCGAGCCCGGTTTCCGGCTCATCCTTCGAGACAGAGGGTTGGGCCAACGGCGGCTGTTCGGATCCCTGAAATTCATTCGCGTCCGTCGACGGACGTTGGACATCAAGCGATGGCAGTCAGCCCGTTCAAGTTCTTGCAGGAAGTGCGCTCGGAGACTGCCAAGGTCACTTGGCCGACCCGCCGCGAGACCACGATCACCACGATCATGGTGTTCGTCATGGTCGCAGTGGCCTCGATCTTCTTCTTCGCCGCCGACCAGATCATCCGTTACCTCATCACCTTCCTTCTGGGCATTCACTGATGGCAACAGCAACCGCTCAAGTGTCCGACAAGCGCTGGTACATCGTCCACGCCTATTCGAACTTCGAGAAGAAGGTCGCCGAGTCGATCCGCGAGCAAGCCAAGCAGCGCGGGCTCGAGGAGCTGTTCGAGCTGGTGCTGGTTCCGACCGAGAAGGTCACGGAAGTGCGCCGGGGTCGCAAGATCGACGCCGAGCGCAAGTTCTTCCCTGGCTACGTGCTGGTGAAGATGAAGCTGACCGACGAGGCGTTCCATCTGATCAAGAACACGCCGAAGGTGACGGGCTTCCTCGGCGCGGAAAACAAGCCGATGCCGATCTCGGAAGCCGAGGCCATGCGCATCCTGCACCAGGTGCAGGAGGGCGTGGAACGGCCGAAGGCGTCGGTGTCGTTCGAAATCGGCGAGAACGTGCGCGTGGCCGACGGCCCGTTCGCCTCGTTCTCGGGCGTGGTCGAGGAAATCGACGAGGCGCGCTCGCGCGTGAAGGTCGCGGTGTCGATCTTCGGCCGTGCCACGCCCGTCGAACTGGAATTCGGTCAGGTCGAGAAGGTCTGACCGTTCGTCTCCCTCTTCCCTGACCAGGGGCAAGGGAGAAGCGAGGCCGTGGGAGGACGAGGGCGGTTGCCAGCCGCTCGAGATCCCGACCACGAACCTGAAACCGCTGGCGACATGCCGGCAGAACAGGAGTGATATATGGCAAAGAAAGTGACCGGATACCTGAAGCTTCAGGTCCCGGCCGGTGCGGCGAATCCTTCGCCCCCGATCGGTCCCGCGCTCGGTCAGCGCGGTCTCAACATCATGGAGTTCTGCAAGGCGTTTAACGCCCAGACCCAGAAGGAAGAGAAGAACACCCCGATCCCGGTGATCATCACCATTTATGCGGACCGTTCCTTCACCTTCGAGATGAAGACGCCGCCGATGTCCTACTTCCTCAAGCAGGCCGCCAAGATCCAGTCCGGTTCGAAGGCGCCGGGCCGTGACAAGGCCGGCAAGGTGACCAAGGCGCAGGTGCGCGAGATCGCCGAGAAGAAGATGAAGGACTTGAATTGCGACACCATCGAATCGGCCATGAAGATGGTCGAGGGCTCCGCCCGTTCGATGGGTCTGGAAGTTGCGGGGTAAGCGGTCATGGCAATCGGAAAACGTTTGAACAAGGCCCGCGAAGGCATTGATCGCGAAAAGCTTTACCCGCTCGCGGACGCCATCAAGATGGTCAAGGAGCGCGCGAAAGCGAAGTTCGACGAGACCATCGAGGTCGCGATCAATCTCGGCGTCGACCCGCGTCACGCCGACCAGATGGTCCGCGGCGTCGTGACCCTGCCCAACGGCACCGGCCGTACGCTCCGCGTCGGCGTGTTCGCCCGCGGCGCCAAGGCTGACGAAGCCAAGGCGGCTGGTGCCGACGTCGTCGGCGCCGAGGATCTGGTCGAGAAGGTGCAGAACGGCACGATCGATTTCGACCGCTGCATCGCCACCCCCGACATGATGCCGCTGGTCGGCCGTTTGGGTAAGGTGCTGGGTCCGCGCGGCCTGATGCCGAACCCGAAGATCGGCACCGTGACCATGGACGTCACCGGCGCGGTGAAGGGTGCCAAGGGCGGCTCGGTCGAGTTCCGGGTCGAGAAGGCCGGTATTCTTCAGGCTGGCGTCGGCAAGGCGTCGTTCTCGGAGGAGAAGCTGGTCGAGAACATCAAGGCTCTGGCGGACGCCGTCTCCAAGGCGAAGCCGGCCGGTTCCAAGGGCACCTACATCCAGCGCGTTGCGGTGTCCTCGACCATGGGACCCGGCGTGAAGGTCGAGCCGGGTACGATCCTCGGCTAAGGCCTGCCTCGGCTAGAGGTTCGGAAATTGCATGAGGCGAGGGGCGGAATTGGGCAACCGATTCCGCCCCTCGTCGTTTGTGAAGGCTTTCACTGGAAACAAGAAGAATGGCTGACAAGGTCCTGATCTATTCGCGCTTTCCCAAGACGATGATGGCGCGTTTCGCCGAGCGCTTCGAGTTGCTCGATACCGGTGGCAAGTCCGCGCACGAAGTATTTTCGGCGGATGAGCTCAGCGGCATCCGCGCGATGCTGACGGCGGGCGGCACCCCGCTCGGCGCAGAGGCGATGGACCGCTTTCCAAAGCTCGTCGCCATCGTCTGCTATGGCACCGGCTTTGACGGAATCGACTTGAAGGCGGCAGCCAGCCGCAACATCGCGGTCGGCCACAGCCCGGGCGCCAACGCAGCCTCCGTCGCCGATATCGCGATGACCCTGATGCTCGCGGCGACGCGGCGGATCCTGGTTGCCGACCAATATGTCCGCAGCGGCGACTGGGCGGCGTCGAAGCAGTCGCCGATGATGCGGCCCCAGGCCGGCATGCCCGGCCGTCGCATCGGCGTCTACGGCATGGGCGAGATCGGCCGCAAGATCGCGGCGCGCTGCGCCGCCTTCGAGAGCGAGGTCGGCTATTTCAGCCGCACCAGATACGATCTGCCCTATCAATATTTCCCGACGCTGGAGGAACTCGCCGACTGGTGCAGCGTCCTGATGATTGCGGTCCGGGCAGGGGCCGAGACCGAGCATGTCGTCAACGCCGATATCCTGAGGCGCCTTGGCGCGGACGGATATGTCGTCAACATCTCCCGCGGCTCGGTAATTGACGAGAAAGCCCTCGTCGCGGCGCTCACTGGTAAGACCATCGCCGGCGCCGGCCTTGATGTCTTCGAGAAGGAACCGCACGCGCCGGACGCGCTGACCGCGCTCCCCAACGTTGTGTTCGCCCCCCATATCGGCGGCCACACGCTCGAATCGCACGTCGCCATGCAGAACTGCGTCTTGGCGAACCTGACGGCATTCTTCGAGGGCAAGCCGCTGCCTTATGCCGTCAAATCTGCCTGAATCGGTCCTTTTGGGCCAATTCAAGCTCCGCCGGCAACGGATTGGAACTGGTGTGAATTTTGCTCTTGGCAAGCCGGCGGAGAGCGGCTAAAGAACCGCCTCCGGACGTGCCGGCCTCGGCTGGCGCGTTCGTGCACGCATTCCGAAAACTCGACAGACGGGAGATCATTCCTTCTCAGGACGTCCGTAAGGATTTGCCGGAAAAGGGAGGAAAATCCGTCGGTTGGTGGAATGCGGGCAGAGGTCGGGCGGTTCGCCGTCAGGCCTTGTCCTGTCCAAGACTGCAGGCGCCCGCGCGAAATTTCGATTTCTCAACGGCTTAATCGCATGGCCTGCATAGACGGGTGAAGACCGGATTTCACTTCGCACCCAGCTTCAACGGCTGGGTTCGCGAAACGGGTCTGGTTCGGACCTCGACACGCCGTGGGCCTCATGGGCTCCCGGAGGGCAGGCTTTGAATTGTCGTCTTGCCCGGCGTGTCCTGGGGGATTTGGCCCCGAGGTTCAGGTTTGGGCGGGACGATGGGTGCAACCCGGCGGTCCCGCTTTGCGATGACCGCCAACCGGAAAGAGCTTGCTGTGGAACGAGCGGCAAAAAAGGAAGCGGTCGAACAGCTCAACGAGGTCTTCAAGACCACGAGCGTCGCGATCGTTGCTCAATATTCCGGCCTAACCGTCGCCCAGATGCAGAAGCTGCGCACGCAGATGAAGCAGGCTGGCGCCTCGGTGAAGGTCTCGAAGAACCGTCTCGCCAAAATTGCTCTTGATGGCACTGACGTCGTTGCCATCGGCCCCATGCTGAAGGGGCCGACCGTGATCGCGACTTCCAACGATCCGGTGGCGGCGCCAAAGGTCGCCGTCGAATTCGCCAAGGCGAACGAAAAGTTCGTCATCATCGGCGGTTCGATGGGCAAGACCGTCCTGAATGTCGACGGCGTGAAGGCACTTGCCTCGTTGCCGTCCCTTGACGAACTGCGCGGCAAGATCGTCGGCCTCATCGTGGCCCCGGCGACCAAGCTGGCTCAGCTCGCCAACGCGCCCGCGGGCAAGCTCGCGCGCGTCATCCAGGCTCATGCCTCAAAGGGCGAAGCGGCCTGACGCCCTTCGCAAAACTCAAACCCGAACCAGACTTACACTCAAGGAAACTGAACAATGGCTGACTTGCAGAAGATCGTTGACGACCTCTCGAGCCTCACCGTGCTCGAAGCTGCCGAACTCGCGAAGCTCCTCGAAGAGAAGTGGGGCGTTTCGGCTGCCGCGGCTGTCGCCGTGGCCGGCCCGGCCGGTGGTGGCGCTGCCGCCGCTCCGGCGGAAGAGAAGACCGAGTTCACGGTCGTTCTCGCCAGCGCCGGCGACAAGAAGATCGAGGTCATCAAGGAAGTCCGCGCCATCACCGGTCTCGGCCTGAAGGAAGCAAAGGACCTCGTCGAGGGTGCTCCGAAGCCGCTGAAGGAAGGCGTGAACAAGGAAGAAGCCGAGAAGATCAAGGCGCAGATCGAGAAGGCCGGCGCCAAGGTCGAGCTCAAGTAAGCAGTGCTTGCTGCGGGATCCCGGGCCGCGCATCGGCGAGGCCCGGGATCCCGGTTCGCCCCTCAATCGGGTGGGCCGGATGCAAAAGGCGTGCGACGGAACGTTCCGACGCAGGCCGAACACGAAAAAGTGTGGGGATTTGAGGGTCGGACCCTCGAATCTACACTATTGTCGCCCCATATCGGGTCGGCAGCACGAAAGCGCGGTGGGCAGGGATGCCGGATTTCCCTGTAAGCCGTTGGGAGAGCAGGCTATTTCGGGCTTTTGCAGTCCGTGAAGACGATCGTTGTGACGGGCGGGCGCGCTCTTGCGCCCCGCGCGTCGTTTTGCGTTTTGAAGGTCTGAAGAACAGATTCAGGACATTCGAGCCTGAAACTGCGTCTCTGGCCCCCAAGACGGGTTCGAAAAATTCAACCCGGAGAGCGGTGGCAGCCGCGCTCCGGACGGCGCGCCCCGAGCGGGCGACGAAAATGAGAGGCCACGATGGCGCAGCAGACATTCACCGGTCGCAAACGTGTTCGCAAGTTCTTCGGACACATCAAGGAAGTCGCCGAGATGCCGAACCTCATCGAGGTTCAGAAGGCGTCTTATGACCAGTTCCTGATGGTCGACGAACCCCCGGGCGGCCGTCTCGACGAGGGTCTGCAGGCGGTGTTCCGCTCGGTGTTCCCGATCTCCGACTTTTCGGGCACCTCGATGCTGGAATTCGTCCGCTATGAGTTCGAGCAGCCGAAATACGACGTCGATGAGTGCCGCCAGCGCGGCATGACCTTCGCTGCACCCCTCAAGGTGACGCTGCGCCTCATCGTGTTCGATATCGACGAGGAAACCGGCGCCAAGTCGGTGAAGGACATCAAGGAGCAGGACGTCTACATGGGCGACATTCCGCTCATGACGATGAACGGCACCTTCATCGTCAACGGCACCGAGCGCGTCATCGTCTCGCAGATGCACCGGTCGCCCGGCGTGTTCTTCGACCACGACAAGGGCAAGACCCATTCCTCGGGCAAGCTGCTGTTCGCCGCCCGCGTCATCCCGTATCGCGGCTCCTGGCTCGACATCGAGTTCGACGCCAAGGACATCGTCTATGCGCGTATCGACCGTCGCCGCAAGATTCCGGTGACGTCGCTGATGTTCGCCCTCGGCCTCGACGGCGAGGCGATCCTGTCCACGTTCTACAAGAAGATTCTCTACAAGCGGACCAAGGAAGGCTGGCGCGTTCCGTTCGACGCCAACCGTTTCCGCGGCTACTCGACGGTCAACGACCTGATCGACGCCGACACCGGCAAGGTCGTGCTCGAGGCCGGCAAGAAGCTGACCGTTCGTGCCGCCCGCCAGCTCCAGGAGAAGGGGCTGAAGGCGTTGCGCATGGTCGATGAGGAGCTGGTCGGCAACTACGTCGCCGAGGATCTCGTCAACCCGAAGACCGGTGAGATCCACGCCGAAGCCGGTGAGGAAATCACCGACAAGCTGATGAAGGCGCTCAACGAGCAGGGCTACAAGGAGCTGCCGCTGCTCGACATCGACCACGTCAATGTCGGTCCCTACATCCGCAACACGCTCTCGGCCGACAAGAACATGACGCGCGAGGACGCGCTGTTCGACATCTACCGCGTGATGCGTCCGGGCGAGCCGCCGACGCTGGAATCGGCGCAGGCGATGTTCCAGTCGCTGTTCTTCGACGCCGAGCGTTACGATCTCTCCGCGGTCGGCCGCGTCAAGATGAACATGCGCCTCGATCTCGATGCGCCCGATACCCAGCGAACGCTGCGCAAGGAGGACATCCTCTCCGTCATCAAGACGCTGGTGGATCTGCGCGACGGCAAGGGCGAGATCGACGACATCGACCATCTCGGCAACCGCCGTGTGCGCTCGGTCGGCGAGCTCATGGAGAACCAGTACCGCATCGGCCTCCTGCGCATGGAGCGCGCGATCAAGGAGCGCATGTCCTCGGTCGATATCGACACGGTGATGCCGCAGGACCTGATCAACGCCAAGCCGGCGGCTGCCGCCGTGCGCGAGTTCTTCGGCTCCTCGCAGCTCTCGCAGTTCATGGACCAGACCAACCCGCTCAGCGAGATCACCCACAAGCGCCGCCTGTCGGCGCTCGGACCGGGCGGTCTGACCCGCGAGCGCGCCGGCTTCGAGGTGCGCGACGTGCATCCGACCCATTACGGCCGTATCTGCCCGATCGAGACGCCGGAAGGTCCGAACATCGGCCTGATCAACTCGCTCGCGACCTTCGCGCGCGTGAACAAGTACGGTTTCGTCGAGACGCCGTACCGCAAGGTCAAGGACGGCCGCGTCACCGACGAGGTCGTGTACCTGTCGGCGATGGAAGAGGGGCGCTACTCCGTCGCCCAGGCCAACGTGCCGGTCGACGCCAAGGGCCGCTTTACGGAAGACCTCGTGGTCTGCCGCTCCAGCGGGACCCGCGACGTCGTGCCGATGACGCCCGACAAGGTCGACTACATGGACGTGTCGCCGAAGCAGCTCGTTTCGGTCGCCGCGGCGCTGATCCCGTTCCTCGAGAACGACGACGCCAACCGCGCGCTGATGGGCTCGAACATGCAGCGCCAGGCGGTGCCGCTGGTTCGCGCCGAGGCCCCGTTCGTCGGCACCGGCATGGAGGGCGTCGTTGCCCGTGACTCGGGCGCCGCGATCGCCGCGCGCCGCTCTGGCGTGATCGACCAGATCGACGCCACCCG
The DNA here is from genome assembly GCF_001556045.1 of Bradyrhizobium sp. CCH5-F6. GTDB lineage: Bacteria > Pseudomonadota > Alphaproteobacteria > Rhizobiales > Xanthobacteraceae > Bradyrhizobium. The sequence goes on along the minus strand of NZ_LSIC01000140.1, from coordinate 39,679 downwards.
CGTCGTCATCCGTGCCACGGAAGATCTCGATCCGACCAAGTCGGGCGTCGATATCTACCGTCTCATGAAGTACCAGCGCTCGAACCAGTCGACCTGCATCAACCAGCGTCCGCTGGTGAAGGTCGGCGACATCGTCAAGAAGGGCGACATCATCGCTGACGGTCCGTCGACCGATCTCGGCGAGCTCGCGCTCGGCCGCAACGTGCTGGTCGCGTTCATGCCGTGGAACGGTTACAACTTCGAAGACTCGATCCTGCTGTCCGAGCGGATCGTGAAGGAAGACGTCTTCACCTCGATCCACATCGAGGAGTTCGAGGTGATGGCCCGCGACACCAAGCTCGGGCCTGAGGAAATCACCCGCGACATTCCGAACGTCTCGGAAGAAGCGCTGAAGAACCTCGACGAAGCCGGTATCGTCTACATCGGTGCGGAAGTGCGCGCCGGTGACATCCTGGTCGGCAAGATCACGCCGAAGGGCGAAAGCCCGATGACGCCGGAAGAGAAGCTCCTGCGCGCCATCTTCGGCGAGAAGGCCTCCGACGTCCGCGACACCTCGCTGCGCGTTCCCCCGGGCGTGCAGGGCACGATCGTCGAAGTGCGCGTGTTCAACCGTCACGGCGTCGACAAGGACGAGCGTGCGCTGGCGATCGAGCGGGAAGAGATCGAGCGCCTTGCCAAGGACCGCGACGACGAGCAGGCGATCCTGGACCGCAACGTCTACAACCGTCTCGCCGAGCTGCTCGAAGGGCGGCAGGGCATTGCGGGTCCGAAGGGCTTCAAGAAGGACACCAAGATCACCCGTGCGGTGCTCGAGGAGTACCCGAAGTCGCAGTGGTGGCTGTTCGCTTCGCCGAACGACAAGCTGATGGCCGAAATCGAGGCCATGCGGAAGCAGTACGACGAGTCGAAGAAGGGGCTGGAACAGCGCTTCCTCGACAAGGTCGAGAAGCTTCAGCGCGGCGACGAATTGCCGCCCGGCGTGATGAAGATGGTCAAGGTCTTCGTCGCGGTAAAGCGCAAGATCCAGCCCGGCGACAAGATGGCCGGCCGCCACGGCAACAAGGGCGTGGTGTCGAAGATCGTGCCGATCGAGGACATGCCGTTCCTCGAAGACGGCACGCATGCCGACATCGTGCTCAATCCGCTCGGCGTGCCCTCGCGCATGAACGTCGGACAGATCCTCGAGACCCATCTCGGCTGGGCCTGCGCCGGCCTCGGCAAGCGTATCGGCCAGACCGTCGATGCGTACCTGTCGAAGCAGGACATCAAGCCGCTGAAGGAAACCTTGAAGAAGGTCTACGGCGAGGACGAGACGATCAAGTCGCTCAACGACAACGAGCTGATCGAACTCGGCCAGAACCTCAGCCGCGGCGTGCCGATCGCGACACCGGTGTTCGACGGTGCCAAGGAAGCCGACATCGAGGAGATGCTGAAGCTTGCCGGTCTCGACGCTTCGGGTCAGTCGACCGTCTATGACGGCCGCACCGGCGATCCGTTCGATCGCAAGGTGACGGTGGGCTACATCTACATGCTCAAGCTGCACCATCTGGTCGACGACAAGATCCATGCGCGTTCGATCGGTCCGTACTCGCTCGTCACCCAGCAGCCGCTGGGCGGCAAGGCGCAGTTCGGCGGCCAGCGCTTCGGCGAAATGGAGGTGTGGGCGCTCGAGGCTTACGGCGCGGCGTACACGCTCCAGGAGATGCTGACGGTGAAGTCGGACGACGTCGCCGGCCGTACCAAGGTGTACGAGGCGATCGTGCGCGGCGACGACACGTTCGAGGCCGGTATTCCGGAATCGTTCAACGTGCTGGTCAAGGAAATGCGCTCGCTCGGCCTCAACGTCGACCTGCACAATTCCAAGGTGGGTCCGGCGCCGACGTCGGAAGCGGCCGAGTAACGCGACCTTTCATGCCCGGCCTTCACGGCCGGGCATTGGCGCCCCTCCCGAGGCCTTGAGGGCAGGGCGCCCCGATTGAGTGATTTTCGAATTTGCGGCCGTAGGCGACCGGCACGCGAGGAGAAGACGATGAACCAAGAAATTATGAATCTCTTCAACCCGACGACTCCGGCTCAGGTCTTCGACCAGATCCGGATCTCGATCGCGTCCCCCGAGAAGATTCTGTCCTGGTCGTACGGCGAGATCAAGAAGCCGGAGACCATCAACTACCGTACCTTCAAGCCCGAGCGCGACGGCCTGTTCTGCGCCCGCATCTTCGGGCCGATCAAGGACTACGAGTGCTTGTGCGGCAAGTACAAGCGCATGAAGTACAAGGGCATCATCTGCGAGAAGTGCTCGGTCGAGGTCACGCTGTCGCGCGTCCGGCGCGAGCGCATGGGCCATATCGAGCTGGCGGCTCCCGTCGCCCACATCTGGTTCCTGAAGTCGCTGCCCTCGCGCATCGGCCTCCTGCTCGACATGACGCTGAAGGATCTCGAGCGGATCCTCTACTTCGAATATTACGTCGTGCTGGAGCCGGGCCTCACCGCGCTGAAGGACCGTCAGCTGCTGTCGGAAGACGAGTATCTGAAGGCGCAGGACGAGTACGGCCAGGATTCCTTCACCGCCATGATCGGCGCCGAAGCGATCCGCGAGCTGCTCAAGGGCATGGACCTCGAGAAGCTCGAGGCCTCGCTGCGTGTCGAGATGCAGGAGACCGACTCCGATATCAAGCACAAGAAACTCGCCAAGCGCCTGAAGATCGTGGAAGCGTTCCGCCACTCCGGCAACAAGCCGGAATGGATGATCATGACCGTGGTCCCGGTGATCCCGCCGGACCTGCGTCCGCTGGTGCCGCTCGACGGCGGCCGCTTCGCGACCTCGGACCTCAACGACCTCTACCGCCGCGTCATCAACCGCAACAACCGCTTGAAGCGGCTGATGGAGCTGCGCGCGCCCGACATCATCATCCGCAACGAGAAGCGCATGCTTCAGGAGGCCGTCGACGCGCTGTTCGACAACGGCCGCCGCGGCCGCGTCATCACCGGCGCCAACAAGCGCCCGCTGAAGTCGCTCGCCGACATGCTCAAGGGCAAGCAGGGCCGCTTCCGTCAGAACCTGCTCGGCAAGCGTGTCGACTATTCGGGTCGTTCGGTGATCGTGGTCGGTCCCGAGCTGCGCCTGCACCAGTGCGGCCTGCCGAAGAAGATGGCACTCGAGCTGTTCAAGCCGTTCATCTATTCGAGGCTTGACGCCAAGGGCCTGTCCACCACGGTGAAGCAGGCCAAGAAGCTGGTCGAGAAGGAGCGGCCCGAGGTCTGGGACATCCTGGACGAGGTCATCCGCGAGCATCCGGTGCTGCTCAACCGCGCGCCGACGCTGCATCGCCTCGGCATCCAGGCGTTCGAGCCCGTGCTGATCGAGGGCAAGGCGATCCAGCTCCACCCGCTGGTCTGCTCCGCGTTCAACGCCGACTTCGACGGCGACCAGATGGCCGTGCACGTTCCGCTGTCGCTCGAAGCGCAGCTGGAAGCGCGCGTCCTGATGATGTCGACCAACAACATCCTGCATCCGGCGAACGGCCAGCCGATCATTGTGCCGTCGCAGGACATCGTGCTCGGTCTGTACTACGTCTCGATCATGCGCGAAGGCCTGCCCGGCGAGGGCAAGGTGTTCGGCGACATGGCCGAGCTCGAGCACGCCCTGCACGCGAAGGTCATCCACCTCCACACCAAGATCAAGTACCGGTGGGAAGGCATGGACGAGACCGGCAAGGTCTCGAGGCGCTGGATCGAGACCACCGCCGGCCGCGTCATGCTCGGCAACCTGCTGCCGAAGAACCCGCGCATCTCGTACGAGATCATCAACAAGCTGATGACCAAGCGCGAGATCTCCGGCGTCATCGACCAGGTCTACCGCCACTGCGGCCAGAAGGAGACGGTGATCTTCTGCGACCGCATCATGGCGCTCGGCTTCTACAACGCGTTCAAGGCCGGCATCTCGTTCGGCAAGGACGACATGGTCGTGCCGCACGGCAAGTGGAAGATCGTCGACACCACGCGTACGCTGGCGAAGGATTTCGAGCAGCAGTACAACGACGGTCTGATCACCCATGGCGAGAAGTACAACAAGGTCGTCGACGCCTGGTCGAAGGCCACGGAAGAAATCGCCAAGGCGATGATGAAGGAAATCTCCGCCACCAAGAAGACGGCGAGCGGAGCCGACGCCGACATCAACTCGATCTACATGATGGCTCACTCCGGTGCCCGCGGTTCGCCGGCCCAGATGCGCCAGCTCGCCGGCATGCGCGGCCTGATGGCCAAGCCGTCGGGCGAGATCATCGAGACGCCGATCATCTCGAACTTCAAGGAAGGCCTCTCGGTGCTCGAGTACTTCAACTCGACCCACGGCGCCCGCAAGGGCCTCGCGGACACGGCGTTGAAGACCGCGAACTCCGGCTACCTGACCCGTCGTCTCGTCGACGTGGCGCAGGACTGCATCATCACGCAGAGCGATTGCGGCACCAAGCTCGGCATCAAGATGCGCGCCATCGTCGATGCCGGCACCGTGGTCGCTTCGCTCGGCTCGCGCATCCTCGGACGCACGGCCTGCGAAGACGTGCGTGACAGCTCGGGCAAGGTGATCATCAAGCGCGATACGCTGATGGAAGAAAGCCATCTGGAGGCCATTCAGCAGGGTGGCGTGCAGGAGGTGAAGATCCGCTCGGCACTGACCTGCGAGCTCGTCAACGGCATCTGCGGCAAGTGCTACGGCCGCGACCTCGCCCGCGGCACGCCGGTCAACCACGGCGAAGCGGTCGGCGTCATTGCGGCGCAGTCGATCGGCGAGCCGGGCACCCAGCTCACCATGCGCACCTTCCACATCGGCGGTGCGGCGCAGCTCAACGAGCAGTCGTTCGTCGAAGCCAATTTCGACGGCAAGATCGTGATCCGGAACAAGGCCATCGCCCGTAACAGCGAAGGCCACCTGATCGCGATGGTGCGCAACATGGTTGTCGCGATCGTCGATGCCGACGGCACCGAGCGTGCGACGCACCGTATCCAGTACGGTTCGCGCCTGCACGTCGACGAGGGCGATATGGTCAAGCGCGGCCAGCGTATCGTCGAATGGGATCCCTACACCCGTCCGCTCCTCACCGAAGTCGAAGGAACCATCGGCTTCGAGGATCTGGTCGAGGGGCAGTCGATCTCGGAAACGCTCGACGAAGCCACCGGCATCGCCAAGCGCGTGGTCATCGACTGGCGCTCGACTCGCGGCGGCGCGGATCTGCGTCCGGCCATCGTGGTGAAGGGCAAGGACGGCAAGGTGCTCAAGCTCGCCCGTGGCGGCGATGCCCGCTACATGCTGTCGGTCGATGCCATTCTCTCGGTCGACATCGGAGCCAAGGTGCAGCCGGGCGACATCCTCGCCCGTGTCTCGACCGAAAGCGCCAAGACGCGTGACATCACCGGCGGTCTGCCGCGGGTGGCGGAACTGTTCGAGGCTCGGCGTCCGAAGGATGCGGCGATCATCGCCGAAATCGCGGGCACCATCCGGTTCGGGCGCGACTACAAGAACAAGCGTCGCATCTCGATCGAGCCGATGGACAAGACCGACGAGCCGCGCGAGTACCTGATCCCGAAGGGCAAGCACATCCACCTTCAGGACGGCGACGTCGTCGAAAAGGGCGACTTCATCGTGGAAGGCAACCCGGCGCCGCACGACATCCTTGCGGTTAAGGGCATCGAGGAACTCGCGGCCTATCTGGTCAACGAGATCCAGGAGGTCTACCGGCTGCAGGGCGTGCTCATCAACGACAAGCACATCGAGGTGATTGTCCGTCAGATGCTCCAGAAGGTGGAAATCACCGATCAGGGCGATACGGACATGATCTCCGGCGAGCAGGTCGACAAGATCGAGTTCGACGCGCTGAACGTGAAGGCCAAGGAAGAGGGCAAGAAGCCCGCTACGGGAACGCCGGTTCTGCTCGGCATCACCAAGGCGAGCCTTCAGACCAGGTCCTTCTTCTCGGCGGCATCGTTCCAGGAGACCACGCGCGTCCTCACCGAAGCGGCGGTCAACGGCAAGATCGATCCGCTCGAAGGCCTCAAGGAGAACGTCATCGTCGGCCGGCTGATCCCGGCAGGTACCGGCGCCTCCATGGCCAAGATCCGCGAAGTCGCGATGAAGCGCGACAAGCTGATCCTGGACGAGCGCGAGAAGCAGGCGGCCGTCGTGTCGCCGGCACCGGAAGCCGAGCTTCCCGCGCTGCCGCCTGCGGAATGATCGTTCATCCGTAGGACTACCGAGGACAATGAAAAGGCCGGCTTTTGCCGGCCTTTTTGTTGCTTTCATTGCTTGCTGCGATGCGGCATCAACCTTTGTTCATCTTTCCTTCAGCCGCAAAAGCGCTTCTGCTAGGAGAGCTTAGACCGGTGGTCCCGTGAAGGGGGGCAGGCCGGAGACCACGGAACTCTCATGCTTGATCTCGCAATCGTAGGCGGCGGCCCCGGCGGGCTGATGAGCGCTTGGTATCTGAGGCGTAAGCTCGGCGATCTCTGTCGCGTCACCATTTTCGAGGCGTCCGACCGGCTCGGCGGCAAGATCGTCACGCGCAAATTCGATTCGGCGCCCGCGATGTACGAAGCCGGCGTTGCCGAGATCTACGACTACTCGATGACGGGGCCGGACCCGCTGCGCGAGCTGATCCAGCATTTCGGCCTCCAGACCATTCCGATGGACGCCGAGCAGGTGCATTTCGGTGGCGAGCTCCTCAATGACGTGCCCGGCATGCGCCGCAAATACGGCGCCAAGACCGCGGCTGCGATCGAGGCGTTCCGCAAGCGCTGCGCCGAGGTGATGTCGCCGATCGAATATTACGAAGGCGTCGGCGCGCACGACAACGAGAATCCCTGGGCCTACAAGACCGCCGAGCAGGTGCTCGACGAGGAGGTCGAGGACGAGACGGCAAAGCGTTTCTTCAAGGTGATGGCGCGCTCCGACATCGCGACCGAGAGCCACAACACCAACGGTCTCAACGCGCTCAAGAACTATCTGATGGACGTCGACGGCTATATCGGCCTCTATTCCATCCAGAACGGCAACGAGCAGCTGATCGGATGCCTGCAGTCGGAGGTCAATGCCGACATCCAGCTCAATCACCGCGTGCTCACCGTCGGCAAGGCGCCGACCGGCCGCTATCAGCTCAAGATGATGAACGGCAAGGGAGCTGAGACCCGCGACTTCGATCTCGTCCTGGTCTGCCTGCCGCATTCGTGGCTCGCCACCCTCAGCTGGGAGGGCGAGCAGCTGCGCAAGTCGATGGTCAAGCACGTTGCCTATTTCGACCGCCCCGCGCATTATTTGCGGGTCTCCATCCTGTTCGACGAGCCGTTCTGGGGCGAGAAGATTCCGGGCGCCTGGTTCATGTCGGAGGCTTTCGGCGGCTGCTGCGTCTACAACGAGGGCGCACGCCACGACGTCGGCAAGCACGGCGTTCTCAACTGGCTCATTCCGGGCTCCGACGCGCTGGCTTTCGCCAATCTGTCGGACCAGGAGCTGATCGATGCCGCCCTGAAATCGCTGCCGGCTTCTCTCGGCGATGCGCGTTCGCATTTCATGGAAGGCAAGATCCACCGCTGGCTGTCGTCGGTGAACGCGATTCCCGGCGGTCTGCCCGTGCGCGACGTGATGACCAATCACCGCCCCGAGCCGAAGGAGCATCCCGGCATCGTGGTGGTCGGCGACTATCTGTTCGACTCCACGCTGAACGGCCTGCTCGATTCTTCGGATGCGGCGACAGACATCATCCTGACCGAGATGATGCGCCTGCGCCGCGAGCGCGCACAGGACGACAAGCCGCTGTCGGACAAGATCGATCGCGATTATTTCGAGAACTATCGCGGCCTCGGTCCCTATCACGAGGCGTGGCGGCACTTCACCGATCCCGATTACCTCACGAGGCTGATCGGGATCGTCTGGGGCAAGGCAACGGGCGCCAAGCTGCTGGTCGCGGGCTCCGCCAGCGGCGAGCTGGTCGGCGCGCTGCGCGATCGCGGCATCGATGCGTGGGGAATCGAGAACAACCGTGCCATCCACGCCAAGACGCCGAAATCGCTGAAGAAGTACAACAAGCTCGGGTCTATCACCGACATGCCGTTCAAGGACGGCGCTTTCGACTTCGTATTCGAGACCAGCCTCTGCCACGTTTCCCCGAAGCAGGTGGTCCGCGCGATCCGCGAGCTGAACCGCGTGGTCAAGACCGGTCTCGTGTTCGGTTCGGTCACCTCGGACATGGCGCCGGCACTGATCGACCGCTACGACCTCTTGCGTGGAGTCAAGAAGCTCGGCACCTGGTGGGAATGGTCCGAGCTGTTCTTCGGCAACGGCTTCGACCTGTCGATGCACCGCAAGGACTGTACCGATGCACTTTGGGAGGCGACGCTCGCCGCCAACAAGGGGCCGGGGCAGTGGTACGCCGACGCCGACAGCTTGCGCTATTCCTTCTTCGACAAGGTCGAGGAGGAGGATTAATCGCGGGGCGCGGATCGAATTCGCCAATTGTTTTGCCGAATTCATCCTGATCGCATAGAATCGGTGCAATAGCGGTTGCCGCTATTTCCTGCATTTTCTGCGGTCATGCCGGCCGTCAGCATCGGTTGGTTTCATGGCGTCCAAGCCCGACGACAAGCCTCTCCCGCCCGACAAAAAGAAGCTCGCTGCGGAAGATGCGGTTGAGCTCAAGGACGAGCTCTCCTCCGCTGCAAAGCCGGATCTCGAGGACGACGAGGACGCCGAAGACGAGGGGGATGACGAGCTGGAACTCGACGAGGACGATGAGGACGAGGACCTCGTCGTCTATACCGCGCGTGAAGCCGCCGGCGCGCTCGCCACCATCGTCGGGTTCGTCAGGCCCTATCTGTCCAACTACAAGCGGATGTTGTCCTACGTGGCGTTCGGCGTATTCGTCGAGACGCTATTCAACGTCATCATGCCGCTCAGCCTGAAGTACCTGATCGACGATGCGCTCGGCGAGGAGGATTTCCAGGCCCTCTACAAGATCCTCGGCGTGCTCGCCGTCGCCGGCATCTTCACCTCGATCGTTGCCGTCTGGTACGAGCGCTGGGACGCGCGATTGGCTGCCTGTATCATCTCCGATGTCCGCAAGCGACTGTTCGAGCACGTCCAGGACCTGCCTGCGGCCTATTTCGGCCGCACCAGGCGCGGCGAGATCCTGTCACGCTTCTCGGTCGATCTCTCGGCCTTCGAAGGCTCGGTCAAGACGTTTGCCAACAGCGCCGCGCTGCCGTTCCTGGAGCTGATCGCCGGCATCATCCTGATGCTGTTCCTCAATTGGCAGCTCGCCGTCGTCGCGCTGCTGGTGTTCCCGATCACACTGATCGGCCCGCGGATCCTGACGCCCAAGGCGGTGCAGGCCAACTACGAGCAGAAGCTCAACGAGTCGGCGCTGCTCGGCATGGTGCAGGAGAACGTGGCGGCCCAGGCTGTGATCAAGGCGTTCAGCCTGCAACGCAGGATGTTCGGCTTCTTCACCTTGCGCAACGACGAGACCCGCAACAAGATCGCCTCGGCCGCGTTCCTCTCGACCATGGTGGAGCGGACGGTCACCATCTCGGTGCTCCTCCTGCACCTCGTGGTGCTCGCGATCGGCGCGTATCTCGCGACCAAGGGCCAGATCACCATCGGCACCTTCGTCACCTTCGAGAGCGCGTTCTGGGAGGTCTCCTACAACATCGCTCATGTGATGCATTACGTCCCGGTGTCGATCTCCTCGGCCGCCGCGATTCGCCACATCCAGGAGCTTCTCGACGAGCCGACCCGCGCCGCCGATCGCCCCGGCGCACCCGATCTGCCGCGCATCACCAACGACATTACCTTCGATCACGTCACCTTCCGGTACGAAGGCAGCCAGACGCCGGTGCTGGACAATCTCAGCCTCAAGCTCAACGCCGGCAAGCGCATCGCCATCGTCGGTCCGAGCGGCTCCGGCAAAAGCACGCTGCTCAACCTGATCCTGCGGCTCTACGTGCCCGACGAAGGCCGCGTCACCATCGACGGTGTCGATGTCCGCAAGGTGACGCTGGATTCGCTGCGCCGGAGCATGGCGGTGGTGTTCCAGGAGAACATGCTCTTCAACATGTCGATCCGCGAGAATATCCGGCTCGGCAAGGAGGGGGCGACGGACGAGGAGGTGGAGGAGGCGGCCAAGAAGGCCGAGATCCACCGCTACATCATGAGCCTGCCGCAGCGATACGATACGCCGGTCGGCGAGCGCGGAGATACGCTTTCGGGCGGTCAGCGTCAGCGCATCGCGATCGCGCGCGCGATCATCCGTAACCCGTCCGTGCTGCTGCTGGACGAAGCCACCTCGGCGCTCGACCAGACCACCGAAGCCGCGATCAACCGCACGCTGCTCAAGGTCGCCAAGGGCCGCACCATGATCTGGTCGACCCACCGCCTGACTTCGGTGGTCGAGATGGACGAGATCATCGTGATTTCAGGGGGCAGGGCGATCGAGCGCGGCTCCCATGCAGAACTGCTTGCCAAGAACGGCACCTATCGCAAGCTGTGGAACGACCAGATTCACCAGCCCCATGGCGCGGCGACTCATGGCGTCGATGACAGATACGACGAGGATGAGGACGATCTCGATGAGGACGACGAGGAGGAGTGATCGGGCGGCGCGATCAGCTTCGGAGGGAGCGCCGTGCCCGATTCTCGTTGCCCAAGGATGCCGGCCGGCAGCGATTCTCTGATCCAGGGCGTTTGGCTGCCGCGATGCCGCTGACTTTTTTCTCCGCCTCGCGGTCCAATCCGCACCGCCAAGTCGCCCACGCGACCGTGCATGGCGGCTCGCCAGAGAGCTGGAAGGCCTGCCGCCCGCCAGCAGATCTCTGCAGGGGCGGGAAAAAGCCCTCAGGTTGGTAATAAAGCAATATTTAATCCGGGTGTAATAGGGTTTGGGGCTGGCGAACCACGGCTCTTATTCCTATATCGGGTAGGCGCGGGGATGCGGCCGAGAGCCGATTTTTGCAGGCGCTTGAAGCGCTTTGTGACTGTCGTTTCACCTTGACTTGACCGATTCCCACTTATAGAAAGCGCCTCACTTAACGACAGGCGGTGAGCATCGCCAGCGTCGGAACGGGCCACCCGTTTGATCCCTCAGGGGATCGCCAAGGCGGGCACCAACCTCGACGAATGCCGCTCAAACGCTGTCGATCATAGCTAGGCAATGCCAGTGCGACTTTAGTTCTCTTGAGCACGTTCTCTTGAGATCGAATTCGGATGCATGACCTCAGTTGGCGGGCCGCGGCTTTGTGCTGAGCGGTTTCGATACTGCGGTCCTCTGTGGCGTCGAAGCGCTTTCCGCCCGCTGATGGGGTGGTTGGCGCAATTTCGCTTTGCGTGGGTTATTTCGCGCAAGGTGGCCCCTCGGGCGGGTAGCTCGAACAGAATTTGCGGACCCGGTGACGGGCCGCGGCAAGACAGCGGGCCCGCAAGGGGCCGCAGCAGAAAAAGGGTGAAGGCCAGAATGCCGACGATCAACCAGCTGATCGCTCAACCGCGGGAAGTGCAGAAGTCGCGCAAGAAGGTGCCGGCGCTGCAGCAGTCGCCGCAGAAGCGTGGTGTTTGCACGCGCGTCTACACCACGACCCCGAAGAAGCCGAACTCGGCGCTTCGTAAGGTTGCCAAGGTGCGCCTGACCAACGGCTTCGAGGTGATCGGCTACATCCCCGGCGAGGGTCATAACCTCCAGGAGCACTCGGTGGTCATGATCCGCGGCGGCCGCGTCAAGGACTTGCCCGGCGTGCGCTACCACATCCTCCGCGGCGTTCTGGATACCCAGGGCGTCAAGAACCGTAAGCAGCGTCGTTCGAAGTACGGCGCCAAGCGTCCGAAGTAAGCGGGAACCTCGTCCATGTCTCGTCGCCATTCTGCTGAAAAGCGCGAAGTCCTTCCCGATCCGAAGTTCGGGAACATCATCGTCACGAAGTTCATGAACTCGGTGATGTATGCCGGCAAGAAGTCGGTCGCCGAAGGCATCGTCTATGGTGCGTTCGGAATCATCGAAAGCAAGACCAAGCAGAATCCGCTTGGCGTGTTCGAGCAGGCGCTCGAGAACGTCATGCCGACGATCGAAGTGCGCTCCCGCCGCGTCGGCGGCGCGACCTACCAGGTCCCGGTCGAGGTTCGCTCGACCCGCCGGCAGGCGCTGGGCATCCGCTGGCTGATTGCTGCCGCGCGCGAGCGCAACGAGAAGACGATGACCGAGCGGCTCTCGGCGGAGCTCTTGGACGCATCGAACAACCGGGGGAACGCCGTCAAAAAGCGCGAAGACGTGCACCGCATGGCGGAAGCCAATCGCGCCTTCTCGCACTATCGCTGGTAACGGCGACACACTCGGACTCGCAAGGAACACCCCATGCCCCGCCAACATGCCATCGAGGACTACCGAAACTTCGGTATCATGGCGCATATCGACGCCGGCAAGACGACGACGACCGAGCGCATCCTCTATTACACCGGCAAGAGCCACAAGATCGGCGAAGTGCACGAAGGTGCCGCGACGATGGACTGGATGGAGCAGGAGCAGGAGCGTGGCATCACGATCACTTCGGCTGCGACCACCGCGTTCTGGAACGGCAAGCGCCTGAACATCATCGACACGCCCGGCCACGTCGACTTCACCATCGAGGTTGAGCGTTCGCTGCGCGTGCTCGACGGCGCCGTCTGCGTGCTCGACTCGAACCAGGGCGTCGAGCCCCAGACCGAGACCGTCTGGCGCCAGGGCGACAAGTACAAGGTTCCGCGCATCGTCTTCGCCAACAAGATGGACAAGATCGGTGCGGACTTCTTCAAGTGCCTGTCCGACATCGTCGACCGTCTGGGCGCCAAGCCCGTCGCGATCCAGCTCCCGATCGGTGCCGAGAACAACTTCAAGGGTCTGGTCGACCTTGTGAAGATGAAGGGCGTCGTCTGGAACGATGAAGCGCTCGGCGCGAAGTTCGACTACGTCGACATTCCGGAAGACCTCGTCGACCAAGCCAAGGAATACCGCGAGAAGATGGTGGAAGCCGCCGTCGAGCTCGACGACGATGCCATGTCCGCCTATCTCGACGGCAAGGAGCCGGACGAGGCCACGCTGAAGAGGCTGATCCGCAAGGCGGTGCTGACCGGCGCGTTCTATCCGGTGCTGTGCGGCTCGGCCTTCAAGAACAAGGGCGTGCAGCCGCTGCTCGACGCCGTCGTCGACTATCTGCCGTCGCCGCTCGACGTGCCCGCGATCAAGGGCACCGACGACAAGGGCAACGAAGTCGTGCGCAAGGCGGACGACAAGGAGCCGCTGGCGCTGCTCGCGTTCAAGATCATGGACGATCCGTTCGTCGGCACCATCACCTTCTGCCGCATCTACTCCGGTATCCTGCAGAGCGGCACCGGCGTCGTGAACTCGACCCGCGAGAAGAAGGAGCGGATCGGGCGCATGCTCTTGATGCATGCGAACAACCGCGAGGACATCAAGGAAGCCTATGCCGGCGACATCGTCGCTCTGGCCGGCCTGAAGGAAGCGCGCACCGGTGACACGCTGTGCGATCCCGACAAGCAGGTGATCCTGGAGAAGATGGAATTCCCCGAGCCGGTCATCGAGATCGCGATCGAGCCGAAGTCCAAGGCCGACCAGGAGAAGCTGGGCGTGGCGCTGGCCAAGCTCGCCGCGGAGGATCCGTCCTTCCGCGTGTCGACCGACCACGAGTCCGGCCAGACCATCCTCAAGGGCATGGGCGAACTCCATCTCGACATCAAGGTCGACATCCTCAAGCGCACCTACAAGGTCGACGCCAACATCGGCGCGCCCCAGGTGGCCTTCCGCGAGCGGATCACCAAGCGGGTGGAGCACAGCTACACCCACAAGAAGCAGACCGGCGGTACCGGGCAGTTTGCGGCGGTGTCGTTCATCGTCGAGCCGAACGAGGCCGGCAAGGGCTTCGAGTTCGAATCGAAGATCGTCGGCGGCGCGGTGCCGAAGGAATACATCCCCGGCGTCGAGAAGGGCCTGGAGAGCGTGCTGTCGTCTGGCGTGGTCGCGGGCTTCCCCGTGGTCGACGTCAAGGTCCAGCTCGTCGACGGCAAGTATCACGACGTCGACTCGTCGGCGCTCGCCTTCGAAATCGCCTCGCGCGCCTGCTTCCGCGAAGCGCTCCAGATGGGCAAGTCCGTCCTGCTCGAGCCGATCATGAAGGTCGAAGTGGTGACCCCGGAAGACTACACCGGCTCGGTCATCGGCGACCTGAATTCCCGGCGCGGTCAGATCCAGGGTCAGGACATGCGCGGCAACGCCAACGTCATCAACGCGATGGTGCCGCTCATGAACATGTTCGGTTACGTGAACAATCTGCGCTCGATGAGCCAGGGTCGCGCGACCTTCACCATGCAGTTCGACCACTACGCAGAAGCGCCGGCCAACGTGTCGGCAGAAGTCCAGAAGAAGTTTGCCTGATTGTCGTCGGTCTAAAGCTGACGATTGAACGGAGAGTCAAATGGCCAAAGCAAAGTTTGAACGTAACAAGCCGCACTGCAACATCGGCACCATCGGTCACGTCGACCATGGCAAGACGTCGCTGACCGCGGCGATCACCAAGGTTCTCGCCGAAGCCGGCGGTGCGACGTTCACCGCGTACGACCAGATCGACAAGGCGCCGGAAGAGAAGGCCCGCGGCATCACCATCTCGACCGCGCACGTCGAGTACGAGACGCCGAACCGCCACTATGCCCACGTCGACTGCCCCGGCCACGCCGACTACGTGAAGAACATGATCACCGGCGCCGCCCAGATGGACGGTGCGATCCTGGTCGTGTCGGCCGCTGACGGCCCGATGCCGCAGACCCGCGAGCACATCCTGCTCGCCCGCCAGGTCGGCGTTCCCGCGCTGGTCGTGTTCCTGAACAAGTGCGACATGGTCGACGATCCGGAACTGCTCGAGCTCGTCGAGCTCGAAGTCCGCGAGCTGCTCTCGAAGTACGACTTCCCGGGCGACAAGATCCCGATCATCAAGGGTTCGGCGCTCGCCGCTCTCGAAGATTCCGACAAGAAGCTCGGCCACGACGCCATCCTCGAGCTGATGAAGAACGTCGACGAGTACATCCCGCAGCCGGAGCGTCCGATCGACCAGCCGTTCCTGATGCCGGTTGAAGACGTGTTCTCGATCTCGGGCCGCGGCACCGTCGTGACCGGCCGTGTCGAGCGCGGCATCGTCAAGGTCGGCGAGGAAATCGAGATCGTCGGTCTCCGTGCGACACAGAAGACGACCGTCACCGGCGTCGAAATGTTCCGCAAGCTGCTCGATCAGGGCCAGGCCGGCGACAACATCGGAGCGCTGCTCCGCGGCACCAAGCGCGAAGACGTCGAGCGCGGCCAGGTGCTGTGCAAGCCGGGTTCGGTCAAGCCGCACACCAAGTTCAAGGCCGAGGCCTACATCCTCACCAAGGAAGAGGGCGGTCGCCACACCCCGTTCTTCACCAACTACCGTCCGCAGTTCTACTTCCGCACCACCGACGTGACCGGTGTCGTGCACCTGCCGGAAGGCACCGAGATGGTGATGCCGGGCGACAACATCGCGATGGAAGTGCACCTGATCGTGCCGATCGCGATGGAAGAGAAGCTCCGCTTCGCGATCCGCGAAGGCGGCCGCACCGTCGGCGCCGGCGTCGTCGCCTCGATCATCGAGTAACAAGCGAATAGGGAATGGTGAGTGGCGGATAGGGGATTCTATTCGCTACTCGCTACTCGCCACTCACTAGAGAAAGCACGGCAATGAACGGCCAAAACATTCGTATCCGTCTCAAGGCGTTCGACCATCGTATCCTCGATACGTCGACCCGCGAGATCGTGAACACGGCGAAGCGCACCGGCGCGCAGGTTCGCGGACCCATTCCGCTGCCCACGCGTATCGAGAAGTTCACCGTCAACCGTTCGCCCCACGTCGACAAGAAGAGCCGCGAACAGTTCGAGATGCGCACTCACAAGCGCCTGCTCGATATCGTCGATCCGACCCCGCAGACCGTCGATGCTTTGATGAAGCTCGACTTGGCCGCCGGTGTCGACGTCGAGATCAAGCTCTGAGCAAGACCCCGAGAAGTGGGCACCGGTTCTCGGACCGGGTCTTGCTCACTACGAAGATTAGCTAGTCCGCAAGGACAGAAAGAACAGGAAGCAAGCCGATGCGCTCCGGAGTGATCGCACAAAAGGTCGGGATGACGCGGGTCTTCACGGAGGCCGGCGAACATATTCCCGTGACCGTGCTGAAGCTCGGCAATTGCCAGGTCGTAGGCCACCGCACCGAAGAGAAGAACGGTTACGTCGCGCTCCAGCTCGGTTCTGGCAGTCGCAAGACCGTTTACATGCCCAAGGCCGAGCGCGGCCAGTTCGCGGTCGCCAAGGTCGAGCCGAAGCGCCGGGTCGAGGAATTCCGCGTCACCGCGGACGCCATGATCCCGGTCGGCGCCGAGATCCAGGCCGACCACTTCGTCGTCGGTCAGTTCGTCGACGTCACCGGCACTTCGGTCGGTAAGGGGTTTGCGGGCGGCATGAAGCGCTGGAACTTCGGCGGTCTGCGCGCCACGCACGGTGTGTCGATCTCGCACCGTTCGATCGGTTCGACCGGTGGTCGTCAGGATCCCGGCAAGACCTGGAAGAACAAGAAGATGCCCGGCCACATGGGTGTCGACCGCATCACCACGCTCAACCTTCGCGTCGTCCAGACCGATGTCGAGCGCGGCCTGATCCTCGTCGAAGGCGCCGTTCCCGGCTCCAAGGGCGGCTGGATCCGTGTGCGCGACGCCGTCAAGAAGCCGCTGCCGAAGGAAGCTCCGAAGCCCGGCAAGTTCAAGGTTGCTGGCGACGCGGAAGCCGCTCCGGCTGCGCAGGAGGCTTGAGATGGAATTGAAGGTCACCACCCTCGAAGGTAAGGAAGCCGGCTCGGTCCAGCTCTCCGACGCCATTTTCGGCCTCGAGCCGCGCGAAGACATCATTGCGCGTTGCGTGCAGTGGCAGCTCAACAAGCGCCAGGCCGGCACGCACAAGGCCAAGGGCCGCGCCGAGATCTGGCGCACCGGCAAGAAGATGTACAAGCAGAAGGGCACCGGCGGTGCTCGTCACGGCTCGGCCCGCGTGCCGCAGTTCCGTGGCGGTGGCCGTGCCTTCGGTCCGGTGGTGCGCTCGCACGCAACCGACCTGCCGAAGAAGGTCCGCGCGCTCGCCCTCAAGCATGCGCTCTCGGCCAAGGCCAAGGACGGCGATCTCGTCGTGATCGAGAAGGCCGCGCTGGAAGCCGCCAAGACCAAGGCGCTGCTCGGTCATTTCTCGGGTCTGGGCTTGACCAACGCGCTGATCATCGACGGCGCCGAGCTCAACAACGGCTTCGCCGCCGCGGCCCGCAACATCCCGAACATGGACGTGCTGCCGATCCAGGGCATCAACGTCTATGACATCCTGCGCCGTCAGAAGCTCGTTCTGACCAAGGCCGCCATCGATGCGCTGGAGGCGCGCTTCAAATGACGAAGAACATCGAGCCTCGCCACTACGACGTGATCCTGTCGCCGGTCGTGACCGAGAAGGCGACGATCGCCTCGGAGCACAACAAGGTGCTGTTCAAGGTGGCCGCGAAGGCGACCAAGCCGCAGATCAAGGAAGCGATCGAGAAGCTGTTCGACGTCAAGGTCAAGAGCGTCAACACGCTGGTCCGCAAGGGCAAGACCAAGGTCTTCCGCGGCAATCTCGGCTCGCAGTCGAACTCCAAGCGCGCGATCGTGACTCTCGAAGAGGGTCACCGGATCGACGTGACCACCGGTCTGTAAGGTCGCACGACGATGGCACTGAAGACATTCAATCCCACGACGCCGGGCCAGCGCCAGCTGGTCATGGTCGATCGTTCGGCCCTCTACAAGGGCAAGCCGGTCAAGGCGCTCACCGAAGGCAAGCATTCCTCGGGCGGCCGCAACAGCACCGGTCGCATCACCGTGCGCTTCCGCGGCGGTGGTCACAAGCGGACGCTGCGCACCGTCGATTTCAAGCGTGAGAAGGTCGACGTTCCTGCGACCGTCGAGCGGCTGGAATACGATCCGAACCGCAGCGGCTTCATCGCGCTGATCAAGTATCAGGACGGCGAGCAGGCCTACATCCTGGCGCCGCAACGCCTGGCCGTGGGTGACACCATCGTCGCCGGCAACTATGTCGACGTGAAGCCGGGCAACGTCATGCCGCTCGGCAACATGCCGGTCGGCACGATCATCCACAACATCGAGCTCAAGATCGGGAAGGGCGGCCAGCTCGCCCGTTCCGCCGGTACCTATGCCCAGCTCGTCGGTCGCGACCAGGACTACGTGATCATCCGCCTGAATTCGGGCGAGCAGCGCCTGGTGCACGGCCGTTGCCGCGGCACGATCGGCGCTGTGTCGAACCCGGATCACATGAACACCTCGATCGGCAAGGCCGGCCGCAACCGTTGGCTGGGCCGCAAGCCGCATAACCGCGGTGTTTCGATGAACCCGATCGACCATCCGCACGGCGGTGGTGAAGGTCGTACCTCGGGCGGCCGCCACCCGGTCACGCCGTGGGGCAAGCCGACCAAGGGCAAGAAGACCCGCACCAACAAGTCGACCAACAAATTCATTCTCCTAAGCCGCCACAAGCGGAAGAAGTAAGGAACGCCGGACATGGTTCGTTCAGTCTGGAAAGGCCCGTTCGTCGAGGGTTCTCTGCTCAAGAAGGCAGATGCCGCGCGCGCGTCCGGCCGTCACGACGTCATCAAGATCTGGAGCCGTCGTTCGACGATCCTGCCGCAGTTCGTCGGCCTGACCTTCGGCGTCTACAACGGTCAGAAGCACGTGCCGGTGGCCGTCAACGAGGAAATGGTCGGTCACAAGTTCGGCGAGTTCTCGCCGACCCGGACCTTCCATGGCCACTCCGGCGACAAGAAAGCCAAGAAGGCTTGAGGATTAAACGATGAGCAAACCTAAGCGCGAACGGAGCCTCGCCGACAACGAGGCCAAGGCGGTCGCCCGGATGCTGCGGGTGAGCCCGCAGAAGCTCAACCTGGTCGCCCAGCTCATTCGCGGCCGGAAGGCGTCTGCCGCGCTCGCGGATCTGCAGTTCTCGCGCAAGCGGATCGCGGTCGACGTGAAGAAGTGCCTGGAATCGGCGATCGCCAACGCCGAAAACAACCACGACCTCGACGTCGACGATCTCGTCGTGGCGCAGGCTTTCGTCGGCAACGGCCTCGTGATGAAGCGCTTTGCCGCCCGCGGCCGCGGCCGCTCGGGCCGTGTCTACAAACCGTTTTCGCAACTGACGATCATCGTTCGTCAGGTCGAAGCTGAAGCCGCCGCTTAAGGGCGCAGGAGAACACGATGGGTCAAAAGATCAATCCGATCGGTCTGCGTCTCGGCATCAACCGGACCTGGGATTCCCGCTGGTTCGCCGGCAAGCAGGAATACGGCAAGCTGCTGCACGAGGACGTCAAGATCCGCGAGATCCTGCACAAGGAGCTGAAGCAGGCGGCCGTCGCCCGCATCGTGATCGAGCGTCCGCACAAGAAGTGCCGCGTCACCATCCACTCGGCCCGTCCGGGCGTGGTGATCGGAAAGAAGGGCGCGGACATCGACAAGCTGCGCAAGAAGGTCGCGGACATCACCTCGTCCGACGTCGTCATCAACATCGTCGAAATCCGCAAGCCGGAGCTCGACGCGACGCTGGTGGCCGAGTCGATCGCGCAGCAGCTGGAGCGCCGCGTGGCGTTCCGCCGCGCCATGAAGCGCGCGGTGCAGTCGGCGATGCGTCTCGGCGCGGAAGGCATCCGCATCAACTGCTCGGGTCGTCTGGGCGGTGCGGAAATCGCCCGCATGGAGTGGTATCGCGAAGGTCGCGTGCCGCTGCACACGCTTCGCGCCGACATCGACTACGGCGTTGCGACCGCGTTCACGACCTTCGGCACCTGCGGCGTCAAGGTCTGGATCTTCAAGGGCGAGATCCTCGAGCACGATCCGATGGCCCAGGACAAGAGAATGGCCGAGGGCGAGACGGGCGGCAGTGGCGATCGCGGTGGCCGTCAGCGCCGCGATACGGCTGCAGCCTGAGCTGCACCAAGAATTTGAGGGCTTGAAGCCATGATGCAACCTAAGAAAACGAAGTTCCGGAAGGCGCACAAGGGCCGCATCCACGGCGTTGCGTCTTCGGGCGCGACGTTGGCGTTCGGCCAGTTCGGCCTGAAGGCGACCGAGCCTGAGCGCGTCACCGCGCGCCAGATCGAAGCCGCCCGCCGCGCGCTGACCCGCCACATGAAGCGCGCCGGCCGCGTCTGGATCCGCGTGTTTCCCGACGTTCCGGTGTCGAAGAAGCCGGCCGAAGTCCGCATGGGCTCCGGCAAGGGTTCGCCGGAACTGTGGGTCGCGCGCGTCAAGCCGGGCCGGGTGCTGTTCGAGATCGACGGCGTCAACACCCAGACGGCGCGTGAGGCGCTGACCCTGGCGGCGGCCAAGCTGCCGATCAAGACGCGCTTCGTCGAGCGCATTGCGGAGTAATGGCCATGGCCCAGATGAAGATCGAAGACATCCGCGCGATGAGCCCCGACCAGCAGGATGACGCCATCCTGAATCTGAAGAAGGAGCGCTTCAACCTGCGCTTCCAGCGCGCCACCGGGCAGCTCGAGAACACCTCGCGCCTGCGCGAGGCTCGCCGTGACATCGCCCGGATCAAGACCGTCGCCGCGCAGACGCGCGCGAAGAAGAAGTAAGAGGCTTACGAAGATGCCGAAACGTACTTTGCAGGGCGTGGTCGTCAGCGACAAGCAAGCCAAGACCATTGTCGTGCGTGTCGATCGCCGCTTCACGCACCCGATCTACAAGAAGACGATCCGCCGTTCGAAGAACTACCACGCGCACGACGAGAGCAACCAGTTCAAGCCGGGCGACATGGTGTGGATCGAGGAAACGAAGCCGATTTCGAAGTTGAAGCGCTGGGTCGTGATCCGGGGCGAACACAAGAAAAGCGCCTGATCTGTTGGCTCTGGCCGACTGACTTCAGGGAAATGTTGAGCGCCGGCTGGGCTGGCGCAAAGAGAAAGAGGACGAGGTGCATCAATGATTCAGATGCAGACCAACCTCGACGTGGCCGACAATTCTGGCGCACGCCGTGTCATGTGTATCAAGGTGCTCGGGGGCTCCAAGCGCCGCTACGCCACGATCGGCGACATCATCGTCGTCTCGATCAAGGAAGCGATTCCGCGTGGCAAGGTGAAGAAGGGCGACGTGATGAAGGCCGTCGTGGTGCGCGTCCGCAAGGACATCCGCCGCGCCGACGGTTCGGTCATCCGCTTCGACCGCAACGCCGCCGTCCTGATCAACAACCAGTCCGAGCCGGTCGGCACCCGTATCTTCGGGCCCGTGCCGCGCGAGCTGCGCGCCAAGAACCACATGAAGATCATCTCGCTCGCGCCGGAGGTGCTGTGATGGCTGCGAAGATCCGCAAGGGCGACAAGGTCATCGTGCTGACCGGCCGCGACAAGGGCCGCACCGGCGAGGTGTTCGAGGTTCGTCCCGACGCCGGCACCGCGCTCGTGCGCGGCATCAACGTGGTCAAGCGTCACCAGAAGCAGACGCAGGCCCAGGAGGGCGGCATCATCTCGAAAGAGGCGCCGATCCAACTGTCCAACATCGCGTATGTCGGCAAGGACGGAAAGCCGACCCGCATCGGATTCAAGATTCTGGCGGACGGCAAGAAGGTCCGCATCGCCAAGAGCTCGGGAGCTGAGATCGATGGCTGAGGCCGCTTACACGCCGCGCCTGCGCGCGGAATACGATGCGAAGATCCGCACGGCTCTGACCGAGAAGTTCGGTTACGAGAACGTCATGCAGGTTCCGCGTCTGGACAAGGTCGTGCTGAACATGGGCGTCGGCGATTCCGTCAACGACCGCAAGAAGGCCGAGACCGCCGCCGCCGAGCTGACCCAGATCGCCGGCCAGAAGGCGATCGTGACCTATTCGCGCATCGCGATCGCGACCTTCAAGCTGCGTGAGAACCAGCCGATCGGCTGCAAGGTCACGCTGCGCAAGGCCCGCATGTACGAGTTCATCGATCGCCTGGTGACGGTCGCGCTGCCGCGCGTCCGCGACTTCCGCGGCCTGAACCCGAAGAGCTTCGACGGCCGCGGCAACTACTCGCTCGGCATCAAGGAGCACATAATTTTCCCCGAGATCGACTTCGACAAGGTCACGGAAGCCCGCGGCATGGACATCACGGTCTGCACCACGGCCAAGACCGACGAAGAGGCGAGGGCCTTGTTGACCGCTTTCAATTTCCCGTTCCGGCAGTGAGACGCTGAGCTAAAGCCTCTCAAACGCGGATACCCAGGAGCCAAGCATGGCAAAGAAGAGTTCAATCGAGAAGAACAACCGGCGCAAGCGGATGGCGAAGAACGCCGCTCCGAAGCGCGCCCGGTTGAAGGCGATCATCGCCGACAAGACGCTGCCGATGGAGGAGCGCTTCGCCGCGACCCTGAAGCTGGCTGAGATGCCGCGCAACTCGTCGGCGACCCGCATCCGCCTGCGTTGCGAGCTGTCGGGCCGTCCGCGCTCGAACTATCGCAAGAACAAGCTGTCCCGTATCGCGCTGCGCGAGCTTGGCTCCAAGGGCATGGTCCCGGGCCTCGTCAAGTCGAGCTGGTAAGGAGGGTCGTTTAGATGTCTACGCACGATCCAATCAGCGATCTGATCACCCGCATCCGCAACGCGCAGATGCGCTCGAAGAGCAAGGTCTCCACGCCGGGCTCCAAGATGCGCGAGAACGTGCTCGAAGTCCTCAAGACCGAGGGCTACATCCGCGGCTACGCCACGCTCGAGCACGCCTCGGGCCGCAGCGAGATCGAGATCGAACTAAAGTATTTCGACGGCGAGCCCGTCATCCGCGAGATCGAACGTGTTTCCAAGCCCGGGCGCCGCGTCTACGCCTCGGTGAAGAACCTGCCGCGGGTCAACAACGGGCTCGGCATTTCGGTGTTGTCGACGCCGAAGGGGATCATGGCCGACCACAGCGCGCGCGACGCGAATGTGGGCGGTGAAGTCCTCTTCACGGTGTTCTGAGAAGGATTTTCGATCCATGTCACGAGTTGGCAAAAGGCCGGTAGCGGTTCCGTCGGGTGTAACCGCGACCGTCGACGGTCAGACCGTCAAGATGAAGGGGCCGAAGGGCCAGCTTCAGTTCATCGTCCACGACGACGTCGAGGTGAAGCTCGAGAACGGCCAGATCAAGGTCGCTCCGCGCGCCGAGACCAACCGCGCCCGCGCGCTTTACGGCACCGCGCGCGCCCAGGTCGCGAACCTCGTCGAGGGCGTCACCAAGGGTTTCGAGAAGAAGCTCGAGATCACCGGCGTCGGCTACCGCGCCGCGATGCAGGGCAAGAACCTGCAGCTCGCGCTCGGCTATAGCCACGACGTGATCTACCCGATCCCGGAAGGCATCACGATCACCGTGCCGAAGCCGACCGAGATCACGGTGGCCGGCAGCGACGTCCAGCGCGTCGGCCAGGTCGCCGCCGAGATTCGCTCGTATCGTCCGCCGGAGCCCTACAAGGGCAAGGGCGTGAAGTATGTGGGCGAATTCATCTTCCGCAAGGAAGGCAAGAAGAAGTAACGGAGCCGGTCATGTCGAAAGCCAAGGTTACGAATGCCCGGCGCAAGCGGAGTGTGCGGCTGAAGCTGCGCCGCTCCGCCGGCGGCCGTCCGCGCCTGTCCGTGTTCCGTTCGTCGAAGCACATCTACGCCCAGGTCATCGACGACCTGAAGGGAGAGACGCTAGCCTCGGCTTCGTCGCTCGAGAAGACGATGCGCGACGGCGGCAAGACCGGCGCCGACATCGATGCGGCGAAGGCGGTCGGCAAGTTGCTGGCCGAGCGCGCTGCCGAGAAGGGCGTTAAGGAAGTCGTGTTCGATCGCGGCAGCTATCTCTACCACGGGCGCGTCAAGGCTCTTGCCGACGCCGCGCGTGAGAGCGGGCTGAGCTTCTAACAGAATTTGAGGATTGAGGCGCAAGCCTCTGAAGGATTGGAAAAACCATGGCAGCTGAACGCGAACAACGTGGTGGACGCGATCAACGCGGCGGCGGACGTGAACGCAGGGAGCGCGAGGAGCGCGACAGCGAGTTCGTCGACAAGCTCGTCCACATCAACCGCGTGGCCAAGGTCGTCAAGGGCGGCAAGCGCTTCGGTTTCGCAGCGCTGGTCGTGATCGGCGACCAGAAGGGCCGCGCCGGCTTCGGTCACGGCAAGGCGCGCGAAGTGCCCGAGGCGATCCGCAAGGCGACCGAATCCGCCAAGCGCAACCTGACCCGCGTGTCGCTGCGCGAGGGCCGCACCCTCCATCACGACATCGCCGGCCGTCATGGCGCGGGCCGTGTCTACCTGCGTGCCGCTCCGGCCGGCACCGGCATCATCGCCGGCGGCCCGATGCGCGCCGTGTTCGAGACGCTCGGCGTCCAGGACGTGGTGGCGAAGTCGATCGGTTCGTCGAACCCGTACAACATGGTTCGCGCCACCTTCGACGCGCTGAAGCATCAGGATTCGCCGCGCTCGGTTGCTGCCCGCCGCAACATCAAGGTGTCCACCCTCCAGTCCCGCCGTATCGGCGGCGACGCCGAGGCGGCTGCCGACTAACGGAAGCTTTTCGGAGTAGATCACGATGGCCAAGGCCGCAAAGACGATCAAGCTCGAGCAGACTGGCAGCGCGATCCGCCGCCATCATTCGCAGCGCTCGACGCTGATCGGGCTCAAGCTCAACAAGATCGGCCGCATCAGCGAATTGCCGGACACCCCGGCCGTGCGCGGCATGATCGAGAAGGTTCACCATCTCGTCCGCATCGTCGACGAGAAGTAAGAAACGGCGCAGGATCCCGAAAGCCGGGCACCCGGTTTTCGGTGAGGATCGTGCGCAAGACACAAGGAGAAGGGCGATGAAGCTCAGCGATATCGCCGACAACGCCGGCTCGCGCAAGAAGCGCATGCGCGTCGGCCGCGGCATCGGTTCGGGCAAGGGCAAGCAGTCCGGCCGCGGCGGCAAGGGCCAGACCGCGCGTTCGGGCGTGCGCATCAAGGGCTTCGAAGGCGGTCAGATGCCGATGCATCGCCGTCTGCCCAAGCGCGGCTTCAACAACATCTTCCGCATCGAGTTCGCCGAGATCAATCTCGACCGGCTCCAGGAAGCGGTCGATGCCAAGAAGATCGACGCCGGCAGCGTCGTGAACGTCGAGGCCCTGGTGAAGGGCGGCGTGCTGCGACGCGCCAAGGGCGGCCTGCGGCTGCTCGGCCGCGGCGAGCTCAAGTCCAAGCTCAACATCGAAGTGCACGGCGCCTCCAAGACCGCGATCGCGGCGGTTGAGAAGGCCGGCGGCTCGGTGAAGATCCTCGCCCCTGCCAAGGAAGAAGGCGAGGCGGCGTAACAACTGCGTCATTGGCCCGCGGCTCGCGGGCCTTTACGCATGCGGGACGTGGACTTATCGAAGCCGAGCCCCAGATAATGTCCGGCGTCCGCTAAACTAGCCCGGCCGCGGGCATGACGGCGCAACAGGCGGCGGGAGAAAGTCCAAGATGGTCTCTGCAGCGGAACAACTGGCAGCCAATCTCAATTTCGGCGCGTTTGCCAAGGCCGACGAACTGAAGAAGCGCATCTGGTTCACCCTGGGTGCGCTGCTCGTTTATCGGCTCGGAACCTACATCCCGCTGCCCGGCATCGATCCCAACATCTGGGAGCAGGTGTTCAAGTCCCAGGCGGGCGGCATCCTCGGCATGTTCAACATGTTCGCCGGCGGCGGCATCCACCGCATGGCGATCTTCGCGCTGAACATCATGCCGTACATCTCGGCCTCGATCATCATCCAGCTCCTCACCACCGTCTCGCCGCAGCTCGAGGCGCTGAAGAAGGAAGGCGAGGCCGGCCGCAAGACGCTGAATCAGTACACGCGCTACCTGACGGTCATCCTGGCCGCGTTCCAGTCCTACGGCATCGCCGTGGGCCTCGAAGGCGCCGGCAACGTCGTCAGCGACCCCGGCTTGTTCTTCCGCCTCTCTACGGCGATCACGCTGACCGGCGGAACCATGTTCCTGATGTGGCTGGGCGAGCAGATCACCTCGCGCGGCATCGGCAACGGCATCTCGCTGATCATTCTCGCCGGCATCGTCGCCGAACTGCCCGCGGCGCTCGCCGGCATGCTCGAACTCGGCCGTCAGGGCGCGATGTCGACCGGCCTGATCCTGGTCGTCATCATCATGGCCGTCGCCGTGATCGCCTTCATCGTGTTCATGGAGCGCGCGCAGCGCCGCCTCCTGATCCAGTATCCGAAGCGTCAGGTCGGCAACAAGATGTTCGAGGGCCAGTCCTCGCATCTGCCGCTCAAGCTCAACACCTCGGGCGTCATCCCGCCGATCTTCGCGTCCTCGCTGCTGCTGCTGCCGACCACGGTGGCGAACTTCAATTCGGGCAGCGGGCCGGAATGGTTCCAGTGGATCAACACCCAGCTCGGCCACGGCCGTCCGCTGTTCCTGATCTTGTATCTGGCGCTGATCGTGTTCTTCGCCTTCTTCTACACAGCGATCGTGTTCAACCCGACCGAGACCGCGGACAATCTGAAGAAGCACGGCGGCTTCATTCCGGGCATCCGTCCCGGTGAGCGAACCGCCGAATACATCGATTACGTGCTGTCGCGCATCACCGTGCTCGGCGCGATCTATCTGGCGATCGTCTGCTTGATCCCCGAAATCCTGATCTCCTACGCCTCGGTGCCGTTCTATTTCGGCGGCACCTCGCTGCTGATCGTCGTCAGCGTCACCATGGACACGGTGGCGCAGGTGCAGGGCTATCTGCTGGCGCACCAGTACGAAGGCCTGATCAGGAAGTCCAAGCTGCGGGGCCGCCGTAGATGAGCAGGGAGTTCGCGCGCCGAATCGCTTTCACGATTGGCGCGCTGCTCCTGTTCAGGTTGGGCACGCAAATCCCGATCGCGGGACTGAATATCTCGACCTACTCGCCGATGCTCGACTTCATTGGCCGACTCTCGGTCTTTGCGCTTGGCCTCATTCCGTATCTGACGGCGGCGATCTTTGTGCGGTTGCTTTCCGTGGTCTGGCGCGGTCTGAGCTCGCTCGAGCGGTCAGGTGAGGCAGGCCGGCGCAAGATCGCGCGGGTCACGCTCGGCCTGACTTTGTGTCTTGCTGCCTTTCAGGCCTACGGCATTGCTTCGACGCTGGCGACCATTCCGGGCCTTGTCAGGAATCCCGACGGCTGGTTCGTGATGACGGCCACGACCTCGATGGTCGGCGGCGTCTTCGTGCTGGTGTGGCTCAGCGAACAGATCACCCGCCACGGCATCGGCAACGGCCTGGCGCTGATCTTGAGCGTCGGCTTTATCGTGGCGATTCCGCGAGACGTCGCCGGCATCGTGGGGCTCCTGGAGAGCGGGGCGCTCTCGGGCAACCTCGTTCTCGCGCACGCCATGTTCTGGGTCCTGCTCGTGGCCGTCATGGTGCTGGTCGAGGGCGCCTGTCGCAATATTCGCGTCGAGTTCGGCGCTCTCGACACCGGCCGGCGGCAACTGCCGGCGCGCGAAGCCGTGCTCCCGATCAAGCTCAACAGCGCCGGGTTCCTGATTCCCGTGACTGTAGCGCCGTGGATCTTCTTTCTCCCGCTCGCCCTTGCGGGCCTCGTCATGGGCGCCGACCACCCGCTGGTCGCCGCGGCCTATCGCCATCTTCAGCTGGGGCAGCCGGCGCACCTCATCCTGGTGTCCATCGCGGTCTTCGTGCTGGCCTTCATCTATACCGCTTATGTCATCGATCCCGAATACACGGCCAAATCCCTGGCGCAACGTAACGGGATCGTCTCCGGTGTCGCGCCCGGCGAGGCGACCGCCGCCTATCTCGATCGCGTCGTGTCATTGACGACGGTCGTCGGAGCCGTCTACCTGACGGCGTTGCAGGTGATTCCGGGGGTGTTCGACCTTTACGGGATCGGCCTGCCTTATAGTATGGTCGTCAATGGTGGTGCTGCGCTGGTTGTGGTCTGCACCGCCCTTGATATCAAAGCACAGGTGCGCGACGTATCGCTCACCAATCCGGGGGGCGTACGCCGATGAGAATTATACTTCTGGGACCGCCGGGGTCGGGCAAGGGGACACAGGCTCAACTGCTGGTGCAGCGCTATGGCATCGTGCAGCTCTCGACCGGCGAGATGCTGCGCGCGGCGGTCGCGGCGGGAACGCCGGTCGGGCTCAAGGCCAAGGAAATCATGGCCAGCGGCGGCCTCGTGCCCGATGACGTCGTGGTGGGAATCATCTCCGACCGCATCGACCAGCCGGATGCCCGGAATGGTTTCATCCTTGATGGTTTCCCCCGTACCGTGCCGCAGGCCGAGGCGCTGGATGAGCTGCTCAAGCGCAAGCACCTCAAGCTCGACGCCGTGATCGAACTCCGCGTCAACGAGAGTGCGCTCCTGAGTCGTGTCGAGACCCGCGTTGCCCAGATGCGGGAACGCGGGGAGGAGGTCCGGGTCGACGATACCCCGGAGGTCCTGACCAAGCGCTTGGCCAGCTACCGTAGCCAGACGGAACCGCTGATTCACTACTATTCCGAGCGTCGGAAGCTCTCGACCATCGACGGCATGATGGCCATCGACGAGGTCACCCGCGCCATCCACCGCCAGCTTCTGGCGCTGGGGGCGGTGGAGCCCAAGGCTCATTCCCGGAGCGCGGCCAAGGCGTCGCCGGCCAAGACAGCGAAGGCGGTCAAGAAGCGGGCCAAGAAATCAGCCCAAAAGCCCGCTAAGGCCGCCAAAAAGGCCGCAAAGCCGGCAAAAACCGGCAAAAAGGCTTCGAAGAAGGCCGTGAAGGCCGGCAAGAAGGTGGCCAAGAAGACCGTCAGGAAAGCGGCGAAATCGACCGCCAAGAAGGCGGTCAAAAAGGGTGCCAAGACGACCGCAAAAAAGGTCACGAAAAAGCGAGCCAAACGCTAGCAGCGGTTGACGGAAGCCCCCGGAATCCCCTAATAAGCCCCGCATCCAAGTCGGATAGTTTCAGACGATGCCGGGCCCCAGGAAGACCGGGGGTGGGCGTCGTGTTCGCGTTTGTGAACACCTGCCCGAGAACACAAGCACTTAAAGCCCGATCCTGACGAGGATCGGCGACAGGAGAGAAGGCCGTGGCCCGTATTGCCGGCGTGAACATTCCCACCAACAAGCGCGTGCTGATCGCGCTCCAGTACATCCATGGCATCGGTCAGAAGATCGCCGGTGAGATCCTGGAGAAGGTGAAGATCCCCGTGGATCGTCGCGTCAATCAGCTCAGCGACGCCGAAGTGCTCCAGATCCGCGAAGTGATCGACCGCGATTATCTCGTCGAGGGCGATCTGCGTCGCGAGGTCGGCATCAACATCAAGCGTCTGATGGACCTCGGCTGCTACCGCGGCCTGCGCCATCGTCGCGGTCTGCCGGTGCGCGGTCAGCGCACCCACACCAACGCGCGCACGCGCAAGGGTCCGGCAAAGGCCATCGCCGGCAAGAAGAAGTAAACTGGCGAATAGGGAATGGCGAATGGCGAGTAGGGAGCATCCCTATTCGCCATTCGCTACTCGCTATTTGCTTCCACAGGTGTAGCCGCTGGCATTACGGCGGCGTTTGAGATCTTCAGGAAAGGGACTCAATGGGCAAGGAAGCCACCCGCGTTCGTCGTCGCGAGCGCAAGAACATCGCCTCCGGCGTCGCGCACGTGAACTCGTCGTTCAACAACACGACCATCACCATCACCGACGCGCAAGGCAATACGATTGCCTGGTCTTCCGCCGGCACGATGGGCTTCAAGGGCTCGCGCAAGTCGACCCCCTATGCCGCGCAGGTTGCCGCCGAAGACGTGTCCAAGAAGGCGCAGGAGCACGGCATGCGCACGCTGGAAGTCGAAGTCGCCGGTCCCGGTTCGGGCCGTGAGTCGGCGCTCCGTGCGCTCCAGGCCGCGGGCTTCACCGTCACCTCGATCCGGGACGTGACCACGATCCCGCACAACGGTTGCCGTCCCCGCAAGCGTCGGCGCGTTTGATACCAAGTCGCGGGCACATTGGTGGCCGCGACGACTTTTGTACGAAGCCGCGGGTGCGACCTGCGGCCTTTCTCCAACGCCAGTATTTGAATTCTCAAATTGACTGGCCTGTATGGGTGAAACAGTGACGATCCAGAAAAATTGGCAAGAACTGATTCGGCCGAACAAGCTCCAGGTCACGCCCGGCAGCGATCCCTCGCGTTTCGCGACCATCGTCGCCGAGCCGCTCGAGCGCGGTTTCGGCCAGACCCTCGGCAATGCGCTTCGCCGCATCCTGCTCTCCTCGCTCCAGGGCGCGGCGGTGCAGTCGGTGCACATCGACGGCGTGCTGCACGAGTTCTCCTCGATCGCGGGCGTCCGTGAGGACGTCACCGACATCGTGCTGAACATCAAGGACATCTCGATCAAGATGCAGGGCGAAGGCCCCAAGCGCATGGTCGTGAAGAAGCAGGGTCCGGGCGTCGTCACCGCCGGCGACATCCAGACCGTCGGCGACGTGGTCGTGCTGAACCCGGACCTCCAGATCTGCACGCTCGACGAGGGCGCCGAGATCCGCATGGAGTTCACGGTCTCGACCGGCAAGGGCTACGTGCCGGCCGAGCGCAACCGTCCCGAGGACGCGCCGATCGGCCTGATCCCGGTCGACAGCCTGTACTCGCCGGTCCGCAAGGTCTCCTACAAGGTCGAGAACACCCGCGAGGGCCAGATCCTCGACTACGACAAGCTGACCATGACGATCGAGACCAACGGCGCGATCACGCCGGATGATTCGGTGGCCTACGCCGCCCGCATCCTGCAGGATCAGCTCAACGTGTTCGTCAACTTCGAAGAGCCGCGCAAGGAAGTCGCCCAGGAGATCATCCCGGACCTCGCCTTCAACCCGGCCTTCCTCAAGAAGGTGGACGAGCTCGAGCTGTCGGTGCGTTCGGCCAACTGTCTGAAGAACGACAACATCGTCTACATCGGCGACCTCGTGCAGAAGAGCGAAGCGGAAATGCTCCGCACCCCGAACTTCGGCCGCAAGTCGCTGAACGAGATCAAGGAAGTGCTGGCCCAGATGGGTCTGCATCTCGGCATGGAAGTGCCGGGCTGGCCGCCGGAGAACATCGACGAGCTCGCCAAGCGCTTCGAGGATCACTACTGAGCGAATGGCGAATAGGGAGTGGCGAATGGATGACTATTCGCCATTCGCTACTCACCACTCGCTTCCTACGGGCGAACGCAGGCAGCCCACCTGAGCAACATGTCCGACGAACCGTCGCGGCAGTATTTATGTAAAGGACTACACACATGCGTCACGGCAAGGTTCATCGCAAGCTCAACCGCACCGCCGAGCATCGCCGCGCGATGTTCGCCAACATGTGCGCCGCGCTGATCAAGCACGAGCAGATTGTCACTACGCTCCCGAAGGCGAAGGAGCTCCGTCCGATCGTCGAGAAGCTCGTCACCCTCGGCAAGAAGGGCGGCCTCTCCATGCGCCGCCAGGCGATCTCCGAGATGCGCGACAAGGATCAGGTCAAGAAGCTGTTCGACGTGCTCGCGCCCCGCTACAAGGATCGCCAGGGCGGTTATACCCGCATCATCAAGGCTGGCTTCCGCTACGGCGACAATGCCGCAATGGCCGTGATCGAGTTCGTCGATCGCGACGTCGACGCCAAGGGCCAGGATTCCGGTCCTGTGCAGGAGAAGGAAGCCGAAGCGGCGTAAGCCGATCGGTTTGGGAGTTAAGAGAGCGGCGCCCCTCGGCGCCGCTTTTTTGTTGCAGCGTCGTAGTCAAGCGATTGGCGCAAGCGGAGCTCCAAATGGGTGCTGCAGAACTGCAAGTCATCTACCGGACGGACGAGGAGTATACTGGCCGGCTCACGGCAATCGTAAAGTCGGGTCGATTTTCCGCAGAAGGTGCGGCTTGGTTCGATCGGATCTACGTCAAGGAGACATTCCTGGTCGCGCTCCGGAAGTTTCCGCTATCGGCGGGCAATCCGCCAATCCTTGAGGGCGGCTTTTGGCGCAGTGGCAATCCGACGAGCCTCGACCAATGTCATCTGAGAATCCTCATCAAGCCGTACGACAGCCGCGGGACCTTGCTTGTGCGTGTGGATGTCTCCTCTGAAGTTTGGAAAACGCCCGATGCCGACCTGCAGAATTCGGCAACTGTCCGTTTCCGAGCCGAATATCCTGCCGTGGAAGCCTTCGCGCGAGAGTTCGAACAGGTCTTGGACGGAAAGAGAGAAGTTGCAGTCCTGAGTGGCATTGTGGAGTAGCAGGTTCAGCGGGCACGCTTCGCTTTGCCGCCCTTCTGCGAGGCTCACGCCTCGGTGAATGCAATTGCGGG
This sequence comes from Bradyrhizobium sp. CCH5-F6, assembly GCF_001556045.1. Taxonomy (GTDB): domain Bacteria; phylum Pseudomonadota; class Alphaproteobacteria; order Rhizobiales; family Xanthobacteraceae; genus Bradyrhizobium. The sequence continues at coordinate 7,270 of NZ_LSIC01000140.1, read as the reverse complement.
TTCGCGCGCCACGCACGATATCCCCGTCAGCAGCAACGGAGATGAGCCATGAAGATCGACCTGACCGGCAAGATCGCCCTCGTGACCGGCTCGACTGCCGGCATCGGCCACGCCATCGCCAAGGGCCTCGCCGCCGCGGGCGCCAGTGTCGTGATCAATGGACGCGGTCAGGACAAGGTCGATGCGGCCATACGCAAGCTGGAAGCGGCCGGCGCCAAGGTGCGCGGTATCGCGGCCGACGTCTCGACCTCGGCGGGCTGCAAGACGCTGGTCACGGCGCTCCCCGACGTCGACATCCTCATCAACAATGCCGGCATCTTCGAGCCCAAGGACTTCTTCGACATTCCGGACGAGGACTGGACGCGCTTCTTCGAGGTCAACGTGATGAGCGGCGTGCGGCTGTCGCGCGCGTATATGCAGGGCATGCTCAAGCGCAATTGGGGCCGCATCGTTTTCATCTCCTCGGAGTCCGGACTGAACATCCCCGTCGAGATGATCCACTACGGCATGAGCAAGACGGCCCAGCTCTCGGTCGCGCGCGGCCTCGCTCAGCTCACCCGCGGCAGCGGCGTCACCGTCAATTCGGTGCTCCCGGGTCCGACCATGTCGGAGGGCGTCGAGACCTTCGTCAAGGATCTGGCGAAGCAGAACGGCCAGTCGGTTGACGAGGCCGCCGCCAATTTCGTCAAGCAGCACCGCCCGAGCTCGCTGATCCAGCGCTTTGCCAGCGTGGAAGAAATCGCCAACATGGTGGTCTATGTCGCCTCGAAGCAGGCGTCGGCCACCAACGGTGCGGCGCTGCGGGCCGAGGGCGGCATCGTCAACACGATCGCCTAGCGCGAGGAATCGGAGGGTAGGATACGCCCAGCAACTGCGCTTTTGCGCAGTCGCAGGGCTAACCGAGCTACGGCATCTTGGCTTACCAGCCCTCCAGCACGATCTTGCCGCGCGACTTGCCGCTCTCGAGCAGCGCATGCGCGCGCTTGAGGTTGGCGGCGTTGATCGTGCCAAGGGTCTGGTCGAGCGTGGTGCGCAAAACGCCCTTGTCGATGAGGTCGGCGACGTCATTGAGCAGCTGATGCTGCGCGATCATGTCAGGCGTCTGGAACGAGGAGCGCGTGAACATCGATTCCCAGTGCACCGAGATTGCCTTGCCCTTGAACGTGCTCATGGTGAACTCCGGCGGATCGTCGATCAGGCCGAACTTGCCCTGCGGCGCCATGAACTCGGCGATCGCCTTGTAGTGCTGGTCGGTGAAGGTCAGGCTTGCAACCAGCGCGACCGGCGGCAGCTTTAATTTCTCGATCTGCTCCTTCATCGGCTGGCCGTGGTCGATCACCGCGTGTGCGCCGAGATCGAGGCACCATTTCTGCGAGTCCGGCCGCGTCGCGGTCGCGAGCACCGTCAGCCCGGTGAGGCGGCGGGCCAGTTGGATCAGGATCGAGCCGACGCCGCCGGCGCCGCCCGTGATCAGGAGCGTGCGCGGATCGACGCTCTTGCCGGGGACCGCGCCGAGTCGATCGAACAACAATTCCCAGGCGGTGATGGAAGTGAGGGGAAGGGCGGCGGCCTGCGCGAACGACAGGCTCTTCGGCTTGCTGCCGACGATGCGCTCGTCGACCAAATGGTATTCCGAGTTGGTGCCCTGACGCAGGATCGATCCGGCGTAAAACACCTCGTCGCCCGGTTTGAACAGCGTCACGTCGGGGCCGACGGCATCGACCACGCCCGCCGCGTCATAGCCCAGGATCTTCGTCTCGCCCTCGGGTGGGGCAGCGCGCTTGCGCACCTTGTAATCGACCGGATTTGCCGAGATTGCCTTCACTGTGACGCGGATGTCGCGCCCCCTGGGTTCGGGCTTGGCGGTCTCGAAATCGATCAGCGAATCCGCGTTCTCGATCGGAAGCGATTTTTTGTAGCCGACGGCCTTCATGGCTTGTCTCCATCAGATGGGCTGTTCGCCTGCCGCTCTAACTGTCGCGCTGGCTTCAAATTGGCAAGTACTGTAAATTTGGGGATATAGTCCCTGTTTTGATACTATTGGGAAAACAAGCATGAAGCGGCGCAATTTTGCCCGTCGTCCCGGCTGCTCGGTCGAGGCGACGCTGGACCTGATCGACGGCAAGTGGAAGGGCGTGATCCTCTACCACCTCCAGAGCGGCACCCAGCGCTTCGGCGAACTGCGCCGCCGGATGCCCGGCATCACCCAGCGGATGCTCACGAAGCAGCTGCGCGCGCTCGAGGAAGACAAGCTCGTCATCCGCAAGGTCTATGCCGAGGTGCCGCCGCGCGTTGAATACTGTCTGTCCGAACTCGGCGAGAGCCTCAAGCCGGTGATCGATATCCTCAAGGCCTGGGGCGAGAGCCATCAGGAGCGCCTGTCCTGCGCGCCGCCGCCGGTGGTCGTGAAGAAGCCGAAGCGCGCCGCGTAGCTCGTCGATGAGCGGGTGCGTCGCACTCGGTGTCGTTCGCGCGACCGCGAACGCGGGAATCCTGCATCCGCCGCGGTAGCGCGATCTTCCGCTGCCTGCCGATTGGGCCTGGGGCCTGCGAGGCCGCCATCGGTTCCCACTGATGACAATTCGCTGCAACCGAATCAGCTCGCCATCCCTGCAAGATGACGTGCATCATGCCAATCCATCGCTCAGGCAACTTTCCGAATCGCACGCTCTGCTTGCATGCCGGACGCAGCGGGAAGGGGCCGAATATTGCCGCCCGGCGCCCTTCTATTGGGTGGCGAACGCGCCTATATTCCGGCGTCTTTTCCAAGAGGTAGGAATGTTTCGATCGATCTGGACCGCCGCCATTACGGCATTGTGCGTGGCTTTTTCGGCCCACTTCAATCCGGCCTCAGCGCAGGACCGCCGTGTGCCGTCATCGCCGGCCGAGTTGCGGCTGTCCTATGCGCCGATCGTGCAACGGGTGCAGCCGGCGGTCGTCAACGTCTATGCCGCCAAGGTGGTGCAGAACCGCAACCCGCTCCTGGACGATCCGATCTTCCGCCGCTTCTTCGGCGTGCCGGGCCAGCAACCCGAGCAGATGCAGCGCTCGCTCGGCTCCGGCGTCATCGTCGATGCCTCGGGTCTCGTCGTCACCAACGTCCACGTCATCGAAGGTGCGGACCAGGTGAAGGTATCGCTGTCGGACAAGCGCGAGTTCGAGGCCGAGATCCTGCTGAAGGATTCGCGCACCGATCTCGCAGTGCTGCGCGTGAAAGACCCCAAGGAGAAATTCCCGACCCTCGATTTCACAAACTCCGATGAGCTGTTGGTCGGCGACGTCGTGCTCGCGATCGGCAATCCCTTCGGTGTCGGCCAGACCGTGACCCACGGCATCATCTCGGCGCTGGCGCGCACGCAAGTCGGCATCACCGACTACCAGTTCTTCATTCAGACCGACGCGGCGATCAACCCCGGCAATTCCGGCGGCGCGCTGGTCGACATGAGCGGCAAGCTCGCCGGCATCAACACCGCGATCTATTCGCGCTCCGGCGGCTCGCAAGGCATCGGCTTTGCGATTCCCGCCAACATGGTGCGCGTCGTCGTCGCCTCCGCCAAGAGCGGCGGCAAGGCGGTGAAGCGGCCGTGGCTGGGGGCAAAGTTGCAGGCGGTGACGCCCGAGATCGCCGAGAGCCTCGGCCTGCGCTCGCCGACCGGTGCGCTGGTCGCGAGCGTGGTTCCGAATGGCCCGGCAGCGAAGGCCGGCCTGAAATCCTCCGACCTCATCACCGGCATCGACGGTCAGATCGTCGATGATCCCAACGCCTTCGATTACCGCTTCGCAACCCGTCCGCTTGGCGGCACCGCGCAGATCGACGTGCAGCGCGGCAGCAAGCCGATCAAGCTGACCGTCGCGCTGGAGACCGCACCTGATACCGGGCGCAACGAACTCGTCGTCACCGCTCGCTCGCCGTTCCAGGGCGCGAAAGTCTCGACCATCACGCCCGCGGTCGCCGACGAGCTGCGTCTGGACGCCGACACCGAAGGCGTCGTGATCACCGATATCGGCAGCGATACTGCGGCCGCGAATGTCGGATTCCAGAAAGGCGACATCATCCTGGCCGTCAACAACCAGAAGATCAGCAAGACCGGTGACCTCGAGAAGGCTGCAGGCGAGCGGCAACGGATCTGGCGCATCACGCTGGTGCGCGGCGGCCAGCAGATCAACGTCACGCTGGGCGGATGAGTCCGAAGCGACCACAGCAGACCCCGACTCTCTTTGCCGCGGCGGGGCTCGACCACGAGGCGCCGCATCCGCTGCCGGATCGGTTGCGTCCGCGCACGCTGTCGGAGGTCGTAGGCCAGGACCATATCCTCGGCCCTGACGGCGCGCTGACGCGCATGCTGGAGACGCGCACGCTCGGCTCCCTGGTGTTCTGGGGCCCGCCGGGCACCGGCAAGACCACGGTGGCGCGGCTGCTGGCGGATGCCACCGATCTGCATTTCGAACAGATCTCCGCGGTGTTCTCCGGCGTCGCCGATCTCAAGAAGGCCTTCGATGCTGCGCGCGCCCGCCGCGAGATGGGCAAGGGCACGCTGCTCTTCGTGGACGAGGTGCACCGCTTCAATCGCGCCCAGCAGGATTCGTTTCTGCCCGTGATGGAAGACGGCACGGTCGTCATGGTCGGCGCCACCACGGAGAACCCGTCCTTCGAGCTCAATGCGGCGTTGCTCTCTCGCGCGCGTGTGCTGGTGTTTCGCTCGCTCGACGCCGCCGCGATCGAAAAACTGTTTGCGCATGCCGAGGCGGTCGAGGGCAAGAAGCTGCCGCTCGATGCGGAGGCACGCGCGGTGCTGGTGCGCATGGCCGACGGCGACGGCCGCGCATCGCTGACGCTCGCCGAAGAGGTTTGGCGTTCGGCGCGGGCGGACGAGATTTTCAATGCCGCTCAGTTGCAGGACATCCTGCAACGCCGCGCGCCGATCTACGACAAGTCGGCTGACGGCCATTACAACCTGATCTCCGCACTCCACAAGTCGGTGCGCGGCTCCGATCCCGATGCTGCGCTCTATTATCTCGCGCGCATGCTGGATGCCGGCGAGGACCCGCTGTTCCTGGCCCGCCGCGTCGTGCGCATGGCGGTCGAGGACATCGGCCTTGCCGATCCGCAGGCCCTCGTGATCGCCAATGCGGCAAAAGACGCCTTCGACTTCCTCGGCCATCCCGAGGGCGAGCTCGCCATCGCGCAGGCCGTGGTCTATCTCGCCACCGCGCCGAAATCGAACGCCGTCTATACCGCCTTCAAGGCGGCGATGCAGACCGCCAAGCAGGCGGGATCGCTGCTGCCGCCGAAGCACATCCTCAATTCCCCGACCAAGCTGATGAAGTCGGAAGGCTATGGCGAAGCCTACGAATACGACCACGATACGCCGGAGGCCTTCTCCGGCCAGGACTACTTTCCGGAAGCCCTGGGCCGGCAGACCTTCTACGACCCGCCCGAGCGCGGCTTCGAGCGCGAGATCCGGAAGCGGCTGGATTACTGGGCCAAGCTGCGCAAGGAGCGGGGTGGGAAGCGCTAGAAGCGGCCATTTCGCCGTGACGGCAGTCGGCTTTTAGGGTACGCAGGCAACCATGAGCCGCCGCACCAAGAGAACCGATCCCAAGCCCCGTTCGCGCGACGAGCGCAAGGAGGCGCGTCCGTTCAAGGCGCACAGCGCGAAGAAGGCAGGGCCGCGGCCAGGCGGTAAGCCGGGCGCGAAGCCGCAGCGGCTTGCAGGCGAGCGTGCCGAGCGGCGTCCCTCCAAGCCCGAGCTTGAGAGAGCCGCGCCGGCAAAGCCCGCCGAAGCGCTGCTGCCGACCAAGGTGCAGACCGTCACCGTCACGGCCGACGAGAACAACATGCGCGTCGATCGTTTCCTCGAAGCGCGCTTTCCCGGGCTGTCGTTTTCCCACATCCAGCGCGTCGTCCGCAAAGGCGAGCTGCGCGTCGACGGCAAGCGCGTCGACAGCAAGGACCGGCTGGAGGAAGGGCAGAGCGTCCGCATCCCGCCGCTGAAGCTCGACGCGCCGAAGGTCGTCGGCGAGCTCTCGGAGGCTGCGCAGAAAACGCTCAAGGCACTGAAGGAGATGACGATCTTCGAGGACGACGACGTCCTCGTGCTGAACAAGCCGGCGGGCCTTGCCGTGCAGGGCGGCTCGGGCATGACGCGGCACATCGACCAGATGCTGGAGGTGATGCGCGATTCCAAGGGCCAGAAGCCGCGGCTCGTGCACCGCATCGACAGGGAGACGTCGGGCTGTCTTCTGATCGCCAAGACGCGCTTTGCCGCCTCGCATCTGACCGGCGCATTCCGCTCGCGGTCGGCGCGAAAGGTGTATTGGGCTCTGGTACCGGGCCTACCCAAGCCCAAGCAGGGCCGCATCTCGACCTTCCTCGCCAAGGAAGAGAGCGAGGACGACACCATCATGCGCATCGCCCAGCATGGCGACGAGGGCGCGAGCCACGCGGTGACCTATTATGCGGTGGTCGAGACCGCCGGCAACAAGCTGACCTGGGTGTCGCTGAAGCCGGTGACCGGCCGCACCCACCAGCTGCGCGCGCACATGGCCCATATCGGCCATCCCATCGTCGGCGATCCCAAATATTTCAACATCGAGAACTGGCAGCTGCCGGGCGGCCTGCAAAACCGGCTGCATCTGCTGGCACGGCGCATCGTCATTCCGCATCCGCGCGGCGGCGTGATCGACGCCACCGCGCCGCTGCCGCCGCACATGCAGCAGTCCTGGAACCTGCTCGGGCTGGACGCAACCAGATTTGATCCGATCGAGAATGCGCCTGAAGATTAGCACGGTTGAATGGGGGCGGCAGACACACGACATGTCCTCCCATGACAAGGCTACCGATCCTTCTTGCGCTGTTGGCTGTGCTGCTCACAGGACAGCTCGCGCACGCGCAATACGTGCAGCCGGGCGCCCCTCAGCTCGTTCCGGTGCCGCCCCCTCCGCCGCCCCCGAAGATCGAGGTGCCGAAGGTTCCGCAGTTCGACGCGCCGCCGCGCTACAATTATAAGCCGATCCCGCGCAACTCATTCAGCGACCGCGTCACGAAGTGCCTCGATGATGCCGCAGGCGCTGGGCTCGGCCCCGCGGACCGCGGCACTTATGCGCGTAGCTGCGCAAATTAGGGGCGTTTCGGGCCTCACGTGCAGCGGCGCCCGCAAGTTCCCGCATGCCCGCTGCTCGCTTTATCAGGCGCCGCTTCTATCTTAAAAGCCTGTTAGAGCGTTTTCGAGCGAAGTGGACGCCGGTTCGCGTCAAGAAAACGCGTCAA
>NZ_LSIC01000014.1 GCF_001556045.1 Bradyrhizobium sp. CCH5-F6 | reverse complement strand
TCCAGAGTCCCTCCGCGGAAAGATTCTGGATTGCTTCGCTGCGCTCGCAATGACGAGTGGAGAGAGTGACGGCCTCACACCGCCTGCGGCGTCCGGATCTCCCGCGGCAGGATGATCGCGGCGGCGATCGCGAGCAGGCAGAGGCCGGCGAAGGCGTGCAGCATGGTGACGAAGCCGCCCTGCTCGTAGAGCCAGGCGACCAGCCCGACCGACGCGCCGGCCGCGGTGAAGCCGACGAAATAGCGCACGGCATAGGCGCGCGAGCGCCATTCCTCGGTGGTGTACTTGCCGACCATGGCATCGTTGACCGTGACCTGCCCGAACGCGCCCATGACAATGCCGATCGACACCAGGATTAGCGGCAGATTGTTCAGGCTCGCGGCCAGATACAGGAACGGCGCCAGCATGAAGGACAGCGGCAGCGCCACCGTCTTCAGCGAATAGCGGTCGAGCAGCCGGCCGATCGTGTACTGGGTCATCGCGCCGAACACGTAGACGCAGGCGGCGATGACGCCGAGCAGCGCCGGGCTGCTGGTCAAGTCCGCGAGCCGCTCGGCAAACAGCTTCGGCAGCGCGACGGTGACGGCGTTGAAGGTCGTGGAGATCGCGATCACGACGATCAGCAGCGCCAGGATCACGCGCCACATGTCCTGCCTGGCGACGCGCGCCTGGGCCGCCGCCTGTTTCGAGCCCTTGCGGTCCTCGTGCACGACCATCGACGCAAAAGCGATGCCGATCAGGATCGTGACCACGCCGGGGACGATGAAGGCAAAGCGCCAGCCGAAATACTGGCCTATCACGCCGGTGACCAGGGCTGAGGAGGCGACGCCGAGATTGCCCCAGACGCCGTTGATGCCCATCTCGCGGCCGAGCCGGTCGGCATAGGACACGATCATCGCGGTGCCGACCGGATGGTAGATCGAGGCGAAAATGCCGATCGCGAGCAGCGCGGCACCGAGCTGCGCAGGGGTCTGCACCAGGCCGACCGCAATCATGGAGGCGCCGATGCCGATGAAGAAGATCAGCATCATGTGGCGGCGGCTCCAGCGGTCCCCCAGCCAGCCGGTGAGCAGCGAGCCCGCGCCGAAGGCGACGAAGCCCGGCGTCGCGTAAGGCAAGAGTTCCGAATAGGCCATGCCGAGCGCCGGGCCCATGATGATCACGGCGGCGGCGAAGATCAGCATCGAATAATGGTCGATGAAATGGCCTGCGTTGACGAAACCGATCACCCGGCTGGGGCTGTTCATGCGAATCCTCTCCTGCTCCGAAATGAGTTATATGTCGTGCCCATGACGGGATGCTGCCAATGACTGTCTTGAAAAGGCCAATCTTGGAAACGCCAATCTTGGAAACGCCAATCCTGCGGGAGGTCCGGAGCAATCACCGCTCGCCCGCGGGCGTGCACCTGGTCGCCCGCGATTATCCCAGGGGAATGCGGATCGAGCCGCACCTGCACCGCGAGGCGCAGCTGATCTATGCCGCCAAGGGCACGATGCAGGTGACGACGCCCGGGGGACGCTGGCTGGTGCCGCCGGACCGCGCGGTCTGGGTCCCGGCCGGGCTCGAGCATGCCATCGACCTGCTCGCCGACATCGAGATGCGGACGCTGTATTTCGACCTGCCCTGGCTGAGGCGGCAGCCGCGCTATGACGGCCTGACCAGGGAGTTCGTGGTGCGGGTGTCGCCATTGCTCAATCAGGCGATCCTCGCGCTGTTCGACGCGCGCAATACCGAGGAGCGCACCGAGCTGCTGGTGCGCCTGGTGATGCTGGAATTGCACCAGGCCGAGGATTCCGCGACCTTCGTGCCGCTGCCCCGCGAGCCGCGCTGCCGCCGCGCCGCGTTGATCGTGCTCGACGACCCTACCGGCCTGCATGACATCGACACGCTGGCGCGCGAGGTCGGAACCTCGGCGCGCACGCTGTCGCGGCTGTTCTCGAGCGAGACGCAGCTGAGCTTCAAGAGCTGGTGCCAGCGCGCGCGGATCGCTTCCGCGATCCAGCTGATATCGACGGATGCCAGCATGTCGGTGAAGCAACTCGCCACCCAGCTCGGCTACGCCAGCGTGCCGGCGTTTTCGGCCGCGTTCCGGCAGGTGACCGGGCGGACGCCGACGGAGTTTGCCACACACTCGGTGTCGTCGCCCGGCTTGACCGGGCGACCCAGTACGCCGAGACGGCTCAGCTAGGACGGAGAAGCCGCGGCGTACTGGATGCCCCGGTCAAGCCGGGGCATGACGGCGCGTTTGGAATAAGCAACCTCCGCCACAGCAACGTTCCGTGCGGCATGCCGCCATTCACCAGACGCACGGCCCGACTAAAGTTGCCGGATTCCGCCGCTTGATTGTGATCGGCTTCCGCCCAAATCTTGTGTAAACTTCCGCATCGCACAAACCTGACACGAAAGCCCAGATGGCCAACGCCTTCTTCTCCGACCTGCTCGCCACCATCTCCGAGCGCGGCCGCACGCTGCTTCGCCGCGGCGACTCCGCCGATACCAAACGCGATGCCGATGGACTGCTCGAACTCTGCGATGCGCTCTTGTCGGGCCGGGGCGAAGCCTCTGGCACCGCGATGGCGCGCGAGGTGCTCGACATCTACCGGGAGCTGGACGCGGCAGGACGCCGCGCCTTCTTCGAGGGCCTGGTGCGTGACTTCGGCCCCGATCGGGAGCGCCTGGCGCAGGCGATCGAGCAATGGCGCGCCGAGCCCAGCGACGAGGACGCGAGCTCGCTGCACTTCGCCTCCGAGCCGCGACGGCAGGAGCTGATCCGCCGCCTCAACCGCGCACCGGGCGGCACCGGCGATCTCGTCAACATGCGGGCCGACCTGCTCGGCATGATGAACGGACACACCGATCTTGCCGCGCTCGACCGCGACGTCTCCCATCTTCTCTCTTCGTGGTTCAACAGGGGGTTTCTCGTGCTGCGCAGGATCGACTGGTCGACCCCGGCCAACATCCTCGAAAAGATCATCCGCTACGAGGCCGTGCACGAGATCTCCGACTGGGACGATCTGCGCCGCCGCATCGATCCCGTCGACCGCCGCTGCTACGCGTTCTTCCATCCCGCGATGGTCGACGAGCCCCTGATATTCGTCGAGGTGGCGCTGACCGAGACCATCCCCGGCGCGATTGCACCCTTGCTCGCGGTCGACCGCCAGCATCTTCCGATCGAGCGCGCGCGAACCGCCGTGTTCTATTCGATCTCCAACACCCAGCGCGGCCTGGGCGGCATCTCGTTCGGCAGCTTCCTGATCAAGCAGGTCGTGGAAGAGCTGCGCCGCGAACTGCCGAAGCTCGATACCTTCGTCACTCTGTCCCCGGTGCCCGGCTTCATGGCATGGGTGAAGCAGGACAAGGACCTGCCGCTGTCGGACGAGGACCGCGAGGTGCTGAAGCGTCTCGACGATCCCAAATGGTTCGAGAGCCCCGAGACGGCGACGCTGCTTCGCGGCGTGCTGGAGCCGCTCGCCGCGCACTATTTCCTCAGGGCGCGTACGTCGAAGGGCCGCCTGATCGACTCCGTCGCCCGCTTCCATCTCGGCAACGGCGCAAGGCTCGAGCGCATCAACTGGCTCGGCGACCTCTCGCCAAAGGGCGTACGCGAGTCCGCCGGCATCATGGTGAACTACCTCTACCGCCTCGACGACATCGAGAAGAACCACGAGGCCTACGCCAATGACGGCGAGGTGGTTGCCTCGAGCGCGGTGAAGAAGCTGCTGAAGGGCGAAGGACGGCGGTTGCTGGATATGCGGTTGTCGTAGGTGGAATGGCAGACGGCCACCCCACCGTCATTGCGAGGAGCCCTTGCGACGAAGCAATCCAGACCGCTTCGGCGGAAAGATTCTGGATTGCTTCGCTGCGCTCGCAATGACGGTGAATGTGGCAGGCGCCTGCGCTTGAGTACCGCTTTCCAGGCTCAAATCAGCGTGTCGTACAAATCGGTCCAGTCCGGATTGATGCTCTCGATCAGCGCAAGCTTCTTCGCCCGACTGCCGCCCTTGATCTGCTTCTCGCGCGCAATCGCGTCAGTCATGGTCGCGTGCAGCTCGTACCAGACGAGGAGCTTGCAGCCGTACTTCGACGAGAAACCCTTTACCAAACCCTCACGATGTTCGAACGCACGGCGCGGCGGGTTCGAGGTGACACCGACGTATATCGTCCCGTTGCGACGATTGGCGAACATGTAAACGCAAGGCTGTTTCATGCTTTCGCTCGATTGGAATGAGCGCCTACCATATCACAACCGCGAGATAGTTTCGAGGCCTCACCCCACCGTCATTGCGAGGAGCCCTTGCGACGAAGCAATCCAGACTGCTTCCGCAGAAGGATTCTGGATTGCTTCGCTGCGCTCGCAATGACGGAGTGTGTGGCGACAGCCGGCGCTACTCCGCCAGCGCCTTCATTTCCTTGTAGAGATCGGACTTGCCTTCGAAGCCGATGCCTGACAGTTCCGGCATGGTGATGTGGCCGTTCTCGACGCGGACGCCGTCCGGGAAGCCGCCATAGGGCTGGAACAGATCGGGATAGCTTTCGTTACCGCCGAGACCGAGGCCGGCGGCGATGTTGAGCGACATCTGGTGGCCGCCATGCGGGATGCAGCGGCTGGGGGACCAGCCGTGGGTCTTCAGCACCTCCAGCGTGCGCTGGTATTCGCACAGGCCGTAGGACAGCGCGCAGTCGAATTGCAGCCAGTCGCGGTCCGGGCGCATGCCGCCGTAGCGGATCAGATTGCGGGCGTCCTGATGGCTGAACAGGTTTTCGCCCGTCGCCATCGGGCCGGGATAGAATTCGGCCAGCGCGGCCTGCAGCGCGTAGTCGAGGGGATCGCCGGCCTCCTCGTACCAGAACAGCGGATAGTCGCGCAGCATCTTGGCGTAGGCGATGCCGGTCTCCAGGTTGAAGCGGCCGTTGGCGTCGACGGCGAGCTGCGCGTCCTTGCCGATCTCTTCCAGCACGGCCTCGATGCGCTTGCGGTCCTCGCCGATATCGGCACCGCCGATCTTCATCTTCACGACGTTGTAGCCGCGGTCGAGATAGCCGCGCATCTCGCCGCGCAGCATCGACAGGCCCTTGCCGGGATAGTAATAGCCGCCGGCGGCGTAGACGAACACGCGTGGATTGGCGGTCACGCCGTGACGTTCGGCGAGCAGACGAAACAGCGGCTTGCCCGCGATCTTCGCCACCGCGTCCCACACCGCCATGTCGATGGTGCCGACCGCGACCGAGCGCTCGCCATGGCCGCCCGGCTTCTCGTTGGTCATCATCGCGGCCCAGACCTTGTCGGGGTCGAGATTGTCGCCACTCGCATTGAGCAGCGACTTCGGATCGGCTTCGAGGATGCGCGGGGCGAAGCGTTCGCGGATCAGGCCGCCCTGCCCGTAGCGGCCGTTCGAGTTGAAGCCATAGCCGACGACGCGCCTGCCGTCGCGCACGACGTCGGTGACGACGGCAACGAGGCTCGTCGTCATCCTGGTGAAGTCGATATAGGCATTGCGGATCGGGGACGAGATCGGCTTGGTGATCTCGCGGACGTCGACGATGCGGACGGACATGGGGTGGCCTTTCACTTTCGTCATTGCGAGGAGCGAAGCGACGAAGCAATCCAGACTGCCTCAACGGTGAGATTCTGGATTGCTTCGCTTCGCTCGCAATGACGTGGAGAGAGCGCGGCGCGGGCTCAGAAAACTATTCCTTATCCCTGAAATACGGCTCGACCGGCCCATGCACCTTGATAGTCAGCGGGTTGCCGTGGCGGTCCTTGGCGTTGCCGGCGGCGACGCGGACCCAGCCTTCGCTGATGCAGTATTCCTCGACATTGGTCTTCTCGATGCCCTTGAAGCGGATGCCGACGTCGCGCGCCAGGATGTCCGCGTTGTAATAGGGGCTGTTCGGATCGACCGACAGACGGTCGGGAAATTCGTCGCTCATGATTGTCTCGCTCACAACAGTGTTTCGATTTGCTGCCGCAATCCTTCGGGCCGTGCGGTCGGCGCGTAGCGCGCAACCACCTTGCCGGCACGGTCCACCAGGAATTTGGTGAAATTCCATTTGATGGCGGCACCGAGAAGGCCGGATTGCTGGCGTTTCAGGTACTCGTACAACGGATGCGCCTTCGGCCCGTTGACGTCGATCTTCGCGAACAGGGGAAAGGTGACGTCGTAATGGGTCGAGCAGAACTCCTGGATCTCGCGCGCCTGCCCCGGCTCCTGCGCGCCGAACTGGTTGCAGGGAAAGCCGAGCACCGAAAAGCCGCGCGGGGAGAGATCGCGGTGGAGATCCTCGAGGCCGCGATATTGCGGCGTGAAGCCGCATTTGCTCGCGGTGTTGACGATCAGCAGCACCTGCCCCTCGAAACGCCTCATCGGCACCTCCTCGCCGGCAAGCGAGTTGGCCTTGAAGTCGTAAATGGCCGTCATCGCTAGCCCACGGGATCGATCGGCGACGGCGGCACGCCGCCGGCCTCGATCGCTTCGCCCGCGAGCAGGCAGAGGTCTTCGCGGTAGCGGCCGGAGACGATGTGCACGCCGACCGGCGCCTTGCCGACGAGACCGGTGGAGACGACGAGACCCGGCAGGCCCATGAAGGGAATGGCGATCTGCGGCAGCTGCGCTTCCCAGACCCGCTTGAAGGATTCGTCGTCCTTGCGGTCGAGATGATCCGGGAACGGCAGCTCGCCGGAGACCGGCGTCAGCAGCACCGCATATTTCTCGAAGAACAGCATCCACTCACGCGTCAGCGTGGCCCTTCGGGTCAGCGCCTTGGCATAATTCGCCTGGTCCATCGGCGTGACCCTGGCGCGGTTGCCGCGCAGGCAGGCCAGCGCGCCGGGATCGCCCTCACGCTCGGCCATCTCCAGCTGCGCCTCATAGCCATCGCCGAGCCAGAGCTTGATCTGCCACTCGACCGCCTCCCGCATCGGCGGCGTGTCGTCGATGATGTCGACGGTCCAGCCCGCGCGCTCCAGCCGCTTACCGGCATCGCTCACCGCCGCCTTCACCTCCGGCGTGGTGGCAAGGCCACCCGGGTTGAGGCAGAGCGCGGCGCGCTTGTCCCGTGCGGGGCCTTGCAGCGGCACCGGCACGAACCAGGGATCGCGGACGTCGCGGGCCGACATCGCTTCGAGCGAAATCCTGATGTCGTTGACGGTGCGCGCCAGCGGACCCGACACCGCCATGATCTGCGGCCCGATCGGGCGCTCCGGCAGCGCCGGATTGAAGGCGGGGATGCGGCCGAGCGTCGGGCGCAGGCCGTGCACGCCGCAGGCATAGGCGGGATAGCGGATCGAGCCGGCAATGTCGGTGCCGTGGGCGATGTGGCCGATGCCGGCCGCGACCGCCGAGCCGGCGCCGCCGGAGGAGCCGCCGGGCGTCAGCGAGGCGTCGCGGGGGTTCTTGGTGTCACCATGAATGAGGTTGGTGGTGAACCAGCGGTAGGAGAAAGCCGGGCAATTGGTGCGGCCGAGCAGGACGGCGCCGGCTTTGCGGAAATTGGCGACGACGGGATTGTCTTCGCGCGCGATCACGTCGCGCTGGAGCTTCAGGCCATTGGTGGTGGCAAAGCCTTCCTGGTCGACATTGGCCTTGATGGTCACGGGCACGCCGGCGAGCACGCCGGGGTCCTCGCCCCGGGCGATGGCGGCATCGACGGCGGCGGCCTGCTTGAGCACATCGTCCGGCCGGTGGTCGATCACCGCGTTGAGCTGGGGATTGACGGCATCCAGGCGAGCAAGGCCGGCCTGCGCGGCCTCCCTGGCGGACACCTTTTTGGATTTGACGAGGGTAGCGAGGTCGGCGGCCGACAGGCGCCAGAGATCTTGCATGGCTTGCTCCGTATGACCGGCGTCTTTTAGCGCCGGGAACGCGGCAAAGCCATGCGGATTTCGCGGAGGTGAAGGGCGATGGCGCGGGACGACGCCAAATTCTCCGTCATTGCGAGCAGGCCTTGCGACGAAGCAACCCAGGCCCCCTCCATGGAGGCAGTCCGGATTGCTTCGCTACGCTCGCAATGACGGGGAGCGCGCAGGTTTTAATGCCTTGTCGCGGACTGGTCGGGGATGTCCAGCAGCGCCTCGGTGAAGGGGAATTCAAGCACGATCTCCCCATCGTCGTCGGTCACCTCGATGACGGCCTCGAGCAGCGCCGGCTGTGCGCCCTCGGACTTCACCACCTCCAGGATCATCTGGCGGGCGACCTCCCATGCGCGATCGGGGTTGCGCAGGTCCTCGCCGTCGGGGTCCACGATCAGCTCGTCACCGATGCGGGTGTTGAAGAAATATCTGGGCATCACGAGTTCCAGTTTGGGTCGCCTGAACCGGATTGAAAGCTGCACTGCACTCACAACTGCTTTAACAGGACAGGGTTCGCGACCGAATGCGCCATCCGCAAGGCAGCCCACCAGATATGATGGCCAAGCATCATTTTCGCGATGCAACATAGCCGTTCTCGGGAAAATTTCACTGGCGAACTTCTGCGCCCGCATTACTTTAACGCCATGGGCGGACACGTCCAATTTCGCGAAAAATGGAGAGCCAAATGGCCTGGAAAGCCCCGAAGATCGTCGAAGTGCCCTGCGGCATGGAAATCAACATGTATGTGAGCGCCACCCGCAAGTAAGCGGCGTCTGCATTCAGCGCAGGTGGATCTTTCGGTCACGCTCTGTTTCCGGAAGACAAAATTCTTGTCGGCAACCGTGTCGGCCTGAGGTCCACCTCGCAGCGTTCCCTCCAGGAGACGGATCATGCTTCGCGTCGTCGTCCTGGGCGCCGGGGCCGGCGGCGGAGTTCCGCAATGGAATTGCGGTTGCGAGGGCTGCCGAGCGGCCCGTAGCGGCGGCCACGAGCTTCAACGGACACAAGCCTCGGTCGCCTTCAGCGGCGACGGCGAGCACTGGTTCCTGATCAACGCCTCCCCCGACCTTCGCCAGCAATTGAACGCCACGCCGCAGCTGCACCCCAAGACGGGCGCGCTGCGTCACACGCCGGTTGCGGGCGTGATCCTGACCAACAGCGAAGTCGATGCGGTGGCGGGCCTGCTGTCGATGCGCGAGGGCTCGCCCTTCACGGTGTATGCGCACGAGAAAGTGCTGGCGATCCTCGCCAGCAACAGCATCTTCAACGTGCTGAACGAGAAGAACGTGCGGCGCCAGCCGATCACTCTCCGCGAGCCGTTCGAGCCCCGCCTGCCGGATGGCGCGCGATCCGGCCTGGAGGTGCTGCCCTTCGCGGTGCCGGGCAAGTCGGCCTGGTATCTCGAAGGCAAGGCGCATCCGGGCGGCGAGAGCGGCGATGGCGACACGCTGGGCCTGAAGATCACCGACAAGGCCACGGGCAAGTGCTTCTATTTCATCGCCGCCTGCGCCGAGGTGACCGACGCGCTCAAGGCCGAGATCGACGGCGCCGCGCTGGTGTTCTTCGACGGCACGGTATGGCGCGACGACGAGATGATCAGGGCCGGCCTCGGCCACAAGACCGGCAAGAGCATGGGCCATGTCGCAATGTCCGGCGATGACGGCGCCATCGCGCGGCTGGCCGACCTCAGTATCGACAGGAAGCTGTTTCTGCATATCAATAACTCGAATCCGGCGCTGCTGCCCGGCTCGCCCGAGCGCAAAGCCGCCGAGCAGGCGGGGTGGCAGATACCCGCCGACGGAACGGAGATCGTGCTGTGAACGCCGCATCACTGACTGGAATGACCGCGCTCTCGATCGGCAAGGACATCAGGCTCAACTCGGCGGAAGAGCTGGAGGCGACGCTGCGCCATATCGGCGCGACGCGCTATCACAGCCTGCATCCGTTCCATAGGCTGCTGCACGGCGGCAAGCTCAACAAGGGCCAGGTGCAGGCCTGGGCGCTCAACCGCTACTATTACCAGAGCACCATCCCGATCAAGGACGCGGTGGTGATCTCGCGCTTTCGCGACCGCGCCACCCGGCTGGAATGGCGCCACCGCATCGAGGACCATGACGGCGATGTCGGCAGCGAAGGCGGCATCGAGCGCTGGCTCAAGCTGACCGAAGGCCTCGGGCTCGATACGGCTTACGTGGAATCCACCGAGGGCATCCTGCCGGCGACGCGCTTCGCGGTGGAGGCCTATGTCCACTACTGCCGCGAGAAGAGCCCGCTGGAGGCGATCGCCTCCTCGCTCACCGAGCTGTTCGCGCCGAACCTGCACGAAGAGCGCATCGCCGGCATGCTGGAGCATTACGATTTCGTCAATCCCGACATCATGAGCTATTTCAAGCGCCGCCTGACGCAGGCGCCGCGTGACGCCAATTTCGCGCTCGACTATGTCAAGACGCATGCCACGACGCCGGAGCAGCGCGCCCAGGTGTGCAACGCCCTGATCTTCAAGACCAACGTGCTGTGGGTTCAGCTCGATGCCCTCCAGCACGCCTATGTGGAGGGGCACATTCCGCCGGGCGCGTTCGTGCCCAAGGCGAGTTAGGGACACGAACGATGGCCGGGCCGCGGAACATCAGCGTCAGCGAGGCAAGCCGCCCCGTGCTGCCGCGGCACGCCAAGCTCAGATATGACGAGACGCGACAGGTCTGGGTGATCCTGGCGCCGGAACGAGTGCTGGCGCCGGACGAGATTGCAGTCGAGGTCTTGCAGCTCTGCGACGGCGAGCGCAATGTCGGCGACGTCGCCGATCAGTTGGCTGCGAAATACGCAGCGCCGCGCGAGGCGATCCTCGCCGACGTCATCGCCATGCTGCAGGACCTCGCCGACAAGGGCTTCCTCACGGAGGCCCGGGAGAAGACGTCATGAGCGATGTGCTCGGCAATCCCATCCCGCCCGACACCAGCGACAGCCTCGCGGTGCTGGAGAAGCAGCGCTCGACGGCGGAGACGTTTGGCATTCCGCTCGCGGTGCTGCTCGAGATCACCCATCGCTGCCCGCTGCAATGCCCCTATTGCTCCAACCCGGTCGAGCTCGACCGCTCCGGCAAGGAGCTGACCACGGAAGAGTGGAAGAGGGTCCTGAGCGAGCTTGCCGAGATCGGCGTGCTCCAGGTCCATTTCTCCGGCGGCGAGCCGACCGCGCGGAAAGATCTGGTCGAGCTGGTCAAGCATGCCAGCGACGCCGGCCTCTATACAAATCTGATCACCTCGGCCGTGCTGCTGACCCGCGAGAAGCTCAGCGATCTCGCAGATGCCGGGCTCTGCCATGTGCAGATTTCTTTCCAGGGCATCGAGGAAGGCCTCGCCGATCGCGTTGCCGGCTACAAGGGTGGCCACCGCAAGAAGCTCGAAGTGGCCAAATGGACGCGCGAGCTCGATCTGCCCCTCACCGTGAACGCGGTGATGCACCGGCAGAACCTGCACCAGCTGCCCGAGATCATCCAGATGTCGCTCGATCTCGACGCCGACCGGCTCGAGGTCGCCAACGTGCAATATTACGGCTGGGCGCTGAAGAACCGCGCCGCCTTGATGCCGACCGTGGCGCAGCTCGACGAGTGCACCCGCATCGTCGAGGAGGCGCGCGAGCGGCTCAAGGGCCGGCTGACGATCGACTACGTCGTTCCCGATTATTATGCGTTGCGGCCGAAGAAATGCATGGGCGGATGGGGCCGGCAGTTCTTCAACATCTCGCCCGCCGGCAGGGTGCTGCCCTGCCACGCCGCCGAGAGCATCACCGGGCTCGACTTCGAATCCGTGCGCTCCAACCATTCGATCGCCTGGATCTGGCAGAACTCGGAGGCCTTCAACCGCTATCGCGGCACCGGCTGGATGAAGGAGCCGTGCAAGTCCTGCGAGTTCCGCGAGATCGATTTCGGCGGCTGCCGCTGCCAAGCCTTCGCGCTGACGGGCGATGCCGCCAACACCGATCCGGCCTGCGCGCTGTCGCCGCTGCACGAGACCATCTTCAAGCAGGCCGAGCGCGAGGCGGAGGGCGAGACCAGCCGCTTCCTCTATCGCAACTTCGCCGGCGGCACTCTGGAATCCGGGAATGATGCCTGACGCCGACGCGGCCGCTTCCGTTGGACGTGCCGATCCCTTTGCGCCGCTGACCTCCGACATGCTCGACGTCGGCGACGGCCATGAGCTCCATGTCGAGAGCGTCGGCCGCGCCGATGGCATCCCTGCGGTCTATCTGCATGGCGGGCCGGGCTCCGGCTGCCAGCCCGACCATCGCCGGCTGTTCGACCCCGATCGTTTTCATGCCGTGCTGTTCGACCAGCGCGGCTGCGGCCGCAGCCGTCCCAAGGGATCGCGCGCGCACAACACGACGGCGCATCTCGTCGCGGACATGGAAAAGATCCGCGAGAAGTTCGGCATCACACGCTGGATGGTCGTCGGCGGCTCCTGGGGTGCGACGCTCGCGCTGGCTTATGCCGAGGCGCATCCGGAGCGCGTCAGCGGCATCGCGCTGCGCGCGACGTTCCTCGGCACGCGGGCCGAGGTCGAGACAGCGTTCACCGCGCGCCTGTCGCAATTCTATCCCGCGCTGTACGAGGATTTTCTGAGCGTGCTGCCGCCCGAGGAGCGAGACCGGCCGATAGAGGCCTATTGGCGCCGCATCCTCGACGCCGATCCGGCCGTGCACGGCTCCGCGGCGCGGGCCTGGCACGACACCGAACGCGCCTTGTCCGAGCACAAGCCGGCGAGGACGCGGCTGGATCTGGCCTCGCTGAACGTCTGGCGCACGCTGCCGGCGACGCCGTTCATGGAGGCGCATTATTTCGTCAACAACTCCTTCATGACCGAGAACCAGCTGCTGCGGAACGCGGGGCGGCTCTCCGGCATTCCCGGCATCATCGTGCAGGGCCGCTACGACCTGTTGTGCCCGCCCGAGACATCGCAGGCACTCACGAAAGCATGGCCGGGTTCCGAGCTTCGCATCGTGGAAGGCGCCGGGCATTCGCTCTATGATGCCGGCGTGAGGGACGCGGTCATGAAGTCGATCGCGGATCTCGCGTCCAGGGTCGCGCGATAGCAAGGACAACAAGAAAATGCCGCTCGCCGGGAAAGGCATGCTGCTGACGTCGATGAATATCGACGCATCCGATGAGGCCGATTTCAACCGCTGGTACGATCGCGAGCATCTGGAAGAGCGCGTCGCGATCGACGGATTCCTGGAAGCGCGGCGCTATGTCGCGCATGCCGCCAATCCCAGATATCTCTCGCTGTACTCGACCGCGACGCTCGACGTGCTCGACAGCCCTGCCTATCGGGCGCGGCTCGCCAATCAGACCGACTGGTCGCGCCGGACCATGGCGCGCTTCAAGGACATGCTCCGCGTCGTTGCGCGGATCACCGTCAGCAACGGCACCGGCCGTGGCGCTGCGCTCGGGATGGTGCGGCTGCGGCCGACGCCGGACAATGCGGCACCGTGGCGTGATGCACTGCAAGACAAGCTCAGGCCCGAAGAGTGCGACGGCATCATCTCGATGCATCTGCTCGAAAGCGAAGCGGAATTGTCGGGCGCGACGGCGGGCATTCCGGCCGTGCGCAACGAGGGCGCACGCGACTGGTTCGTTCTGATCGACGGCACGCATGTCGGCGCAGTCTCGGCCGTGATCGCCGAGCGCTTTACCGGACCGGCTGCTGCGCCCTTCCCGCTTCCGATCTCGGTCGGCACCTACAACCTGATGTGGGACCTTGCGAAGAGCGACATCGCGCGCGGCTGACGCGCTCATGCGCACCGCAACATGCTGCACTGCCGCATCTATCCGCGCGCGTCGTTAATGCTGTGCACGCGTAGCTCCCATGAAAGAAGGAAAGCGCGCAAATTTGCCGTTGTACTTCGGAACGGTTCTAATAAGCTAACCCAATGACGTCATTCAGAAACCAGATCGAGACGCGCTAAGCGTCCGCCACGCTCAACAAAAAAGGCCGCGGGGTCTTTCAGCCTGCGCGGACAGGGTAGGAATGAAACCGACCGATATCGCGGCCCCCGACTACTTTCACAAAGTGGTCGATTGCCAATGGGCCTGTCCTGCGCACACCCCGGTTCCCGAATATATCCGACTGATCGCACAAGGCCGCTACAGCGACGCCTATATGATCAACTGGAAATCGAACGTGTTTCCCGGAATCCTGGGACGCACCTGCGATCGCCCCTGCGAGCCGGCGTGCCGGCGCGGACGCGTCGAGGAGAATCCGGTGGCGATCTGCCGCCTCAAGCGGGTCGCCGCGGACTTTAAGGACGACATCAGGCAGCGCCTGCCGCGCCCCGTAGCGAAGAACGGCAAGCGCGTCGCGCTGGTCGGCGGCGGTCCGGCCTCGCTGACGGTGGCGCGCGATCTCGCGCCGCTCGGCTATCACTGCACGGTGTTCGATGCCGATCCGGAAGCGGGCGGCATGATGCGCACGCAGATCCCGAAATTCCGCCTGCCCAATTCGGTGATCGACGAGGAGACCGGCTACATCCTGGGTCTCGGCGTCGACTTTAGGGGCGGGCACCGCATCGACAGCATGAAGGCGCTGCTTGCGGAGAGATACGATGCGATCTTCGTCGGCTCCGGCGCGCCGCGCGGCCGCGAGCTCGACATTCCCGGCCGCAAGGAAGCAGCGGCCAACATCCACATCGGCATCGAATGGCTGGCCTCGGTCTCGTTCGGCCACACCGACAAGATCGGCAAGCGCGTCATCGTGCTCGGCGGCGGCAACACCGCGATGGATTGCTGCCGCACCGCGCGCCGGCTCGGCGGCGAAGACGTCAAGGTCGTCGTGCGCTCCGGCTTCGAGGAGATGAAGGCCTCACCCTGGGAAAAGGAGGACGCGATCCACGAGGACATCCCGATCCTCAATTTCATGGTTCCGGTCGCCTTCGTGCATGAGGGCGGCAAGCTCACCGGCATCACCTTCCAGAAGGTGAAGGCCGAATACGACGCCAAGGGCCGCCGCAACCTCGTGCCATCAGGCGAGCCGGACCAGACCATCGCATGCGACGACGTGCTGGTCGCCGTCGGCCAGGAGAACGCCTTCCCCTGGATCGAGCAGGATTGCGGCATCGAGTTCGACAAATGGCACATGCCCAAGGTCGATCCGAACACCTTCGTCTCGACCAACCCGAAGGTGTTTTTCGGCGGCGACGCCGCGTTCGGCCCGAAAAACATCATCTGGGCGGTCGCGCAAGGCCACGACGCCGCGCTGTCGATCCACAAGATGCTCTCGGGCGAAGACATCAGCGAGCGCCCCCTGCCCGACGTGCAGGTCTCGTCCCAGAAGATGGGCATCCACGAATGGAGCTATGACAACGACATCTCGCTCGACAAGCGCTACAAGGTACCGCATCGCGACAAGGTCGTCGCGCTGAAGGACATCCGCGCCGAGGTCGAGCTCGGCTACGACGTCAAGCTGGCGTTGGGCGAAGCCGAGCGCTGCCTGAACTGCGACGTGCAAACGGTGTTCTCGACCTCGCTCTGCATCGAGTGCGATGCCTGCGTCGACATCTGCCCGATGGATTGCATCACCTTCACGGCCAATGGCGAGGAAAGCGACCTGCGCCAGCGCCTGAAGGCGCCCTCACTGCATCCCGACCAGGACCTCTACGTCTCCTCCGATCTCAAGACCGGGCGCGTCATGGTCAAGGACGAGGACGTCTGCCTGCATTGCGGGCTGTGCGCCGAGCGTTGTCCCACCGGTGCCTGGGACATGCAGAAATATTTCATCGAAATGACCCACGCAGGTTCGACATGTCCGACAAAAAGCCGATCAGCAGCGTAAACGACTTCGTCGTCCGTTTCGCCAACGTCAACGGCTCGGGCTCGGCCAGCGCCAACGAGATGTTCGCGCGCGCGATCCTGCGCCATGGCGTTCCGGTGTCTCCGCGCAACATCTTCCCCTCCAACATCCAGGGCCTGCCGACCTGGTACGAGGTGCGGGTGACGGAAGCCGGCCATCTCGGCGCCCGCGGCGGCGTCGACATGATGGTGGCGATGAACCCGCAAACCTGGGACAAGGACGTCGCCGGCATCGAGCCCGGCGGCTATCTGTTCTACGATTCCACCAAGCCGATGCCGTCGACCAAATTCCGCGACGACATCACGGTGATCGGCGTGCCGCTGACCGCCATCACCAATTCGACCTATACCGATCCGCGCCAGCGCCAGCTGTTCAAGAACATCATCTATCTCGGCGCGCTCAGTGCGCTGCTCGACATGGACCCGAGGCTGATCGAGCAGCTGATCGGCGAGCAGTACAAGGGCAAGGAGAAGCTGCTCTCCTCCAACGTCCACGCGCTGCATCTCGGCCGCGACTGGGCGCTGCAAAACCTGAAATGCCCGATCGGGCTCAGGGTGAAGAAGTCCGACAAGGTTGGCGACCGCATCTTCATAGAAGGCAACAGCGCCGCCGCGCTCGGCGCCGTCTATGGCGGCGCCACCGTATGCGCGTGGTACCCGATCACGCCGTCCTCGTCGGTGGCGGAGGCCTTCACCGCCCACTGCAAAAAGTACCGGCACGACCCGGAGACGGGCAAGGCAAAGTACGCGATCGTGCAGGGCGAGGACGAGCTGGCCTCGATCGGCATCGTCATCGGCGCGTCCTGGAACGGCGCCCGTGCCTTCACCGCGACATCAGGCCCTGGCATCTCGCTGATGACGGAGTTCATCGGCCTGTCCTATTTCGCCGAGATCCCTGCCGTGATCATGAACATCCAGCGCGCTGGCCCCTCCACGGGCATGCCGACCCGCACCCAGCAATGCGACATCATCGCCTGCGCCTATGCCTCGCATGGCGACACCAAGCATGTGCTGCTGTTCCCGGAGGATCCGGCCGAAGCCTTCGAGTTCGCCGCCGCAGCGTTCGACCTCGCCGAGCGACTCCAGACCACGATCTTCCTGATGCTCGACCTCGACATCGGCATGAACCACCGGCTTTGCCGTCCGCTGAAATGGGACGACGCCAAGCAGTATGACCGCGGCAAGATCATGACCGCGGAGATGCTGGAGGAGGGCCGCGACTTCGGCCGTTATCTGGACGTCGACGGCGACGGCATTCCCTACCGCACCTATCCCGGCACGCATCCGACCAAGGGCTCCTACTTCACCCGCGGCACCTCGCGCGATCGCTATGCGCGCTACTCGGAGGAAGGCTCGGTCTATGCCGACAACATGCAGCGCCTGGTGCGCAAGTTCGAGACCGCGCAGGACCTCGTGCCGCGGCCGCTGCAAGCCAATGCGGAACGGCCGACCAAATATGGCGTGATCTACTTCGGCTCGACTTCGCCGGCGATGGACGAGGCGATCGGACTGCTCGAGGCGCGCGGGCATCAGCTCGACCGCCTGCGCATCCGCGCCTTCCCGTTCCACTCAAGCGTCGCGAGCTTCCTCGCCGAGCACGATTTCGTCTACGTGGTCGAGCAGAACCGCGACAGCCAGCTGCGCCAGCTCATCGTCAACGAGAACGGCATCGATCCGGTCCGCCTCGTGCCGATCGTGCACTACGACGGCACACCGATCACCGCCCGCTTCATCGCGAAAGCCATTGGCGACCACCAGGATCAGCTCAAGGTGACCCCGCTCCGCAAGGCCGTGTCATGATGGCAGAGCGCATCGACATCGTCATTGCGAGCGCAGCGAAGCAATCCAGCGTCTTTCCGCGGATACGGTCTGGATTGCTTCGCTACGCTCGCAATGACGGAGTCCAGGTGCGACCCTGCCACGCGGCGGACGAGGCTAGAGAGAGAACGTCATGACCTACATTGCAAAACCGAAATTCCATCATCCGGGCCTCAAGAAGAACGAGCTCGGCTACACGCATCGCGACTACGAGGGCAAGATCTCGACGCTGTGTGCCGGTTGTGGCCACGATTCGATCACGGCCTCGATCATCGAGGCCTGCTACGAGCTCTCGATTGAGCCGCATCGGGTGGCGAAGATCTCCGGCATCGGCTGCTCGTCCAAGACGCCGGACTATTTCCTCGGCAATTCGCACGGCTTCAACTCCGTGCACGGCCGTATGCCGAGCGTGCTCACGGGCGCCAACCTCGCCAACCGCGACCTGATCTATCTCGGCGTCTCCGGCGACGGCGATTCCGCCTCGATCGGTTTCGGCCAGTTCGCGCATTCGATCCGGCGCGGCGTCAACATGACCTACATCGTCGAGAACAATGGCGTCTACGGCCTGACCAAGGGCCAGTTCTCGGCGACCGCCGACCGCGGCTCGAAGAGCAAGAAGGGCGTGACCAACACCGACAACGCCATCGACCTCGTCGCGATCGCGCTGCAGCTCGGCGCCACCTTCGTCGCGCGCTCATTCTCCGGCGACAAGACCCAGCTGGTGCCGCTGATCGCGGCCGCGATCCGCCACAAGGGCGCCTCCTTCATCGACGTCATCAGCCCCTGCATCGCCTTCAACAATCACGCTGGCTCGACCAAGAGCTTCGATTATGTCCGCGAGCACAATGACGCCGTGAACCGGCTCGACGTGCTGGTCGGCCGCGATCCGATCGCGGTGGACTATGCGCCCGGCACGGTGCAGGTGGTCGAGCAGCATGACGGCAGCAAGATCGCGCTGCGCAAGATCGACGCCGACTACGATCCGCATGACCGGCTGGGAGCCATGACCTTCCTGCAAAAGCACGCCGCCAAGGGCCAGATCGTCACCGGCCTGCTCTATGTCGAGCCCGACGCGGAAGACCTGCACGAACATCTCAACACGGTCGAGACGCCGCTCAACAGCCTGGAGGCGGACTCGCTGTGCCCGGGCTCGGCGGTGCTGGACAAGATCAACGCCAGCCTGCGGTGATCACCGGCTCCGTGCCGATACCGCCGGCCTGACGCGTATCGTGATCTTCTCCGACACGACGGGTGGTTCGAACGGATAGTGCTTCGCGTCGCCGAGCACCAGCTGAAGCGTGTGCGTCCCCGGCGGAAGCTCGAGGAAGGTTTCAGTCTGACCAGCCCCGAAATGCAGGTGCGACTTGTCCTGCAGGATCGGCTCCTTGGGATCGATGGGATCCTTGACGTCGATCAGCAGATGATGGTGACCGGCGTTCTGGTAGTCGTCGCCGGCATGCGTCACGCCCATGTTGCGCAAGCCGAAGCGGACCCAGAATCCACCGCGAACTTTCTGACCGTCATACGGCGTGATGAAATAGAGCTTCGCGTCCTTGGGCGCAGTCTTGCCTTGCGCGGAGGCCGCGCCCGGGAGCAGTGCAATCGCGGCCGCCAGCGCGACACAGGCAATGGTCTTCATCAAGCCTACTCCAGTTCTACGGACTGAGCGCGACACGTAATCCATGCGTGGGGTAGCGGACATTGGTGTCGTAGCCATCGCGGTTGGACGGCCGCACGTATCTCGAATCGTTCTTCCAGGAGCCCGAGCGCAGGACGTGCGATGAGCAGTCGCCGTTGGTCCATGCCGAACCGTCGACCGGCGCACCCTGATAGTTCTTGTGCCAGCAGTCCTCGACCCACTGGTCGATGCCGCCGCCCATGTCGTGGAGACCGAATGGATTGGGCTTGAAGCTGCCGACCTTCGCCGGCTGGTCGGCGGCGAGGTCGCCGCAATCCTTGCATCCGGCCATACCCGGCTGGAGCTTGTCGCCCCACCAATACTTGGTTTGCGTCCCGCCACGGGCTGCGTATTCCCATTCGGCCTCGCTCGGAAGCCGGTAGGGCTTTTTCGTCGCCTGCGACAGAAAGGCGGCATATTGCTTCGCGTCGGTCCAGCTCACATTGCTGACCGGCGCATCGTCCTTGCCGGTTGCGGTGAAACCACAGGCGTTCGCAGCGGCGCATTCGTTCCACTCCCGCACCGTCACCGGATATTTTCCAAGCGAGAACGGCTTGATCGTGACCTGGTGGACGGGACGCTCGGTCGGATCATCATTGCTTCCCATCGCGAAACTGCCGCCGCGAATGGCGATCATCTCGGGTTCGCGAAGCGGCGTCGCCGATGGGCTGGGTACCGGCGGCGAAGGTGACGAAGCCGAAGAAGGCGCCGAAGCCAACGACGGCGATGGTTGCGGCGTCTGCGTCGCCGCCTCGCTCGGCAACGGCTGCGGACTCGGCGACGCGGCCGGAGAAGCAACTGGCGCAGCGGCCTGCTCGCCCATCCTGCCCGGCTGCGCCAGCAGATACCAAAGCACGCCTGCGGCCATCATCATGACCGTGAAGGCCAGCAGAAAGATCAGCACATTCTCGCGCCGGCCGCGCGTTCCGACGACTGCGTCTGCATCCGGCAACACGCGATAGACCCGCACCGGGTCGGTGATGTTCTTGACCTTGCGGTCGCCGAGCGACTCATAGCCGCATACTACCTTGTGCTTGATCTGCTCGTAGATCGCGCCGGAGATATAGACCTGACCGGGCTCAGCGATGCCCTCGATGCGTGAGGCGATGTTGACGCCGTCGCCGTAGACATCGTCCGGCTCCACGATCACGTCGCCGAGATTGACGCCGATGCGGTATTCGAGCCGCGAGTGCTTCGGAAGCGAGGCGTTGCGGCCGATGAGGTTCTGCTGGATGACGATGCTGCATCGAACCGCCTCGACGGGACTGTCGAAAATGGCGATGAAGCCATCGCCCGTCGTCTTCACCAGAGTACCATGGTGCTCGGCGATGCTGGGATTGATGAGATCGCGTTCGATCCGCTTGACGCGGACATGCGTTCCCTCCTCGTCAGCCTGCATCATGCGGCTGTATGATGCGATGTCACCGACGATGATCGCGGCGAGACGACGAGGCATGGGGCCGTGTGGAGACGCCCCATCCTGATTGCCGGATTTGAAATTGCGAATTTCGCCCATTGCGGGGGACTCCACATACTGACAAGTCAGCCCCAGCTTACGACCGCCAAAGGCGGTCGTCTGTGAAGGCTACCACATTGACGAACCGAGACAATGTCGCAGCAATTCCCGGCATCGGGTTCCAGGGAAATCAATGCGCTCCGCCGCTTGAACCTTCTTGATCCCATCCGTGACTAAGGCTCGGCTCGAAAACCACCGGCCCCAAGTCCGCATTGCGATGGTCGCGCGGGCGACTTGCAGCGGTTGAACGCGATGCACCCCGCCGGCGTCTAACAGACAGCAGCTCTGTCCTGCTGCGGCAAAACCCGTCACGCGCTCGAGGCCATCATGAAGGTCTGTATCTTTGCTGCGCTCATCCTGGC
This sequence comes from Bradyrhizobium sp. CCH5-F6, assembly GCF_001556045.1. Classification (GTDB taxonomy): domain Bacteria; phylum Pseudomonadota; class Alphaproteobacteria; order Rhizobiales; family Xanthobacteraceae; genus Bradyrhizobium. The sequence continues at coordinate 47,726 of NZ_LSIC01000014.1, read as the reverse complement.
CGCGCTGACCGGCGCCACCCGCGCCGAGGACGGCGACGACATTCGCGAGCCAAGCAAGGCCGAAGCCGAGACCTTCAACGCACGCGTGTATGCGGGCGCGCCTGGCAACAAGGCCTATGCCTGCTTCGTCCGTCGCTACGATGCGGACCATCTGGCGCGACACCCCAAGCAGAAGGTCGCCGCGATGAAGCTGCTGGTCTCCGCGGAATTCGACGAGGAGGACAAGCAGCTCCACAACTCCTTCCGGCTCGGCTTCAGGTACCGCCACCGCAGCGGCGATTTCGACTCCAGCGGCTCGTGCAACCACGTCGTGTTCACAAAGAGCGGCAGCGACGTGCGCCTCGGCTGCGGCGTCGACTGCGAGGGCGGCGGCATCGGCGTTGCGCTGTCCAAGGACGACAAGTCAGCGATCGTGCGGCTCGAACGCGTCAGGGTCTGGCAGAACAACAAGCCGGATGACGACGCCGAGCATTCGCTCGTGGCCGGCGCCGACGACAAGATCTTCCGCCTCGATCGCGCCGACAATGGCGAATGTGCCTCGCTGGTGACCGACCGCAAGGAACTCGCCGCACTGCGCCACAAGTGATATCTTCGGCGAGCTCGGCCCAGTCGAAGGAGATCGCCATGAACCGCCGGAACATGTTGTGGAGCGCCGTGTCGGCCCTGGGCGCGGCGCTTGGCGTCTCGAGCGCAAGAGCTGCCACGGAAGCCGGTGCGGGCAACAAGCTGAAGGTCGTCTATCATCTCAGCGATGCTGAGAAGGTCAGCTTCGTGCTCGGCAATATTCAGAACCACATCGACGGCGTCGGCGGACCCGAGCATGTGACGATCGCGCTGGTGATTCACGGGCCGGCGCTGAAGGCGTTTCACGCGGCACAGTCCAATCCTGACGTCAGCAAGCGCGTCGGTGACTTCTCCAGGGACGGTATCGAGCTCGCTGCCTGCGGCAACACGATGAAGGCGCAGAACGTGACGCTGAAGGATCTGCTGCCGGGCTTCGTCAACGCAGAGAATGGCGGCGTGGTCCGTATCGCGGAGCTGCAGGCGCAGGGGTATTTGTATCTGCGGCCGTAGCGGCGCTGCCGCCGCGTTTTCCGTCATTGCGAGCGCAGCGAAGCAATCCAGAATCCCTCCGCGGGGGCAATCTGGATTGCTTCGTCGCAAAGGCTCCTCGCAATGACGTGGAGAGGGCTGCGCCAGCCACGGCCATCTCGGCGCCTCGCGCTTGACTTACCCATAACTCCAGGGTTATCAATTAATCCATAACTTTCTGGTTATGGATTTCACATGTCCGCCGCTCATGATCTCCTGTTCAGGACGCTCGCCGATCCGACCCGGCGGGCGATCTTCGAGCGGCTGTGCCGTGAGGGGGAGCAGACCGTGGGGGCGCTGACGGCGCGATCCGGCGTGTCCCAGCCGGCGGTCTCGAAACATCTGGGCGCCTTGAAGCAGGCCGGGCTGGTGCGCGACCGCCACGAAGGACGCCAGACCCACTACAGCGCGCGGCCAGGCGCGCTCAATCCGCTGATCGACTGGACCAGCCAGATGGCCGGATTCTGGCAGAAGCGGCTCGACGCCCTCGACGATCTCCTGAAGAGGATGGATCAATGAACGAACCTGCCGAAACGCGCTCCGTCGTCATCGAGCGCGAATTTGCCTTTCCGGCCGAGCGGATCTGGCGCGCGCTGACGCAGCCGCATCTGATCGAGGAATGGCTGATGAAGAACGACTTCAAGCCCGTGGTCGGTCATCGCTTCAACCTGCGCGGCGAATGGGGCGGCGTGCTGGACTGCGAGGTGCTCACCATCGAGCCGCAGAAGAGCCTCGCCTATACCTGGAACTTCTCGCATGAGGATGCGGCGTTCGACCTGAAAAGCGTCGTGACGTTCACGCTGACGCCGACGAGCACCGGCACGCATCTGCGCGTCGAGCAGGCGGGCTTCCGCCCGACGCAGAAGCAGGCTTTTGGCGGCGCGCATGCCGGCTGGAAGCAATTTCTCGCCAGGCTGGACGACGTGCTGGCGCGAGCGGGTTAGCACCGCCGGCGCCCGTTCCAATCAGTTTCAAGGGAGGACCCAATGAGCACGCAGATGTGGATTCGGCAGATTCATCGCTGGCTGTCGATGGCCTTCACGCTCGCGGTCATTGCCAACATCGTGGCGATGATCATGCAGGTGCAGGCCGTGTGGATCGGCTTCCTGGCGCTCGTGCCGCTGATTCCGCTGCTCGCGACCGGGCTCTATCTGTTCGCGCTGCCCTATGTCCGCCGCGGCACCGCGTGAACGAGGCGTGATGATGAAGACGATCGTGACGGCGAAGAAGGCTGGCAAGAAGGACGCGAATGCGGCTTCGCCTTCCAGGATGATCGACGGCCGGATCAAGGAGCTCGGCGACTGGCGCGGCGCGACGTTGGGACGGGTCCGCGGCCTGATCAGGGCGGCCGACCCTGATGTCGTCGAAGCGTGGAAATGGCGCGGCGTTCCCGTCTGGGAGCACGACGGCATCATCTGCACCGGCGAGACCTACAAGGAAGTGGTGAAGCTGACCTTTGCCAAGGGCGCGGCGCTGGCGGATCCGGCGGGCCTTTTCAACGCCAGCCTCGACGGCAATTTGCGCCGCGCGATCGATATTCGCGAGGGCGAGACCATCAATGAGAAGGCGTTGAAGGCGCTGATCCGGGCTGCGGTGGAGTTGAATATGTCGAAGAAGAAGGCGGCGAAGAAGCGATCGGCATAGTGCAGCCGGTGTCCAACACGCTCTTTTTCCTTCTCCCCTCGTGGGAGAAGGTGGCATAGGCGGCCTTCGGCCGCCGTCCTTAAAGACGCCGAAGCGAAGCTTCGGCTATGGCGCCGGATGAGCGGTATCTATCGGCACTGAGGGTGCGGAGAGATACCCCTCACCTAAGTGAGCTTGTATCTGCCGGCGTCGCTGCCCTCTCCCACAAGGGGCGAGGGCACATCAATGCGCATCTCTCCGTGTGGCCGGCCGCCCTACGCCACCGCCGCGGGGATCGGGCGGGGGCTCACGACGTATTCGCGCAGGACCTTGTCGTTGGCATCGACCTCGATCAGCGCGACGTCGTAGGTCCAGAGATCGGCGAGATGCTGGAGCACCCGCTTGGCGTCGGTCTCGTTGAGCTGCGCGCCCTTGATGACGTGGTGATGCAGGATCAGCCGGCGGTCGCCGGAGAGATCGACATCGACCACCTCGATATTGGCGTCGATATAGCCGACATCGTGCTGCCGGGCCAATTCGCGCCGCACGCGGCGGAAGCCGCGCTCGTCGTGGATGGCATCGACACGGATGCCGGCGCGCTCCTCCGGGTCGTCGTGCAGGTGGAACATGCGGAAGTGCCGCATCAATTTGGGACTCAAGAACTGGCCGATGAAGCTCTCGTCGCGGTAATTGGCCCAGACGTCGCGCAGCACGCCCATGACGTCGTTCTTGCCGGCGATGTCGGGGAACCATTCGCGGTCCTCGTCCTCCGGCCTGGTGACGATGCGCTCGATGTCCTGCATCACGGCGAACCCGAGCGCATAGGGGTTGAAGCCCGAGAAGCGCGGATCGTCGAACTCGGGCTGGAACACGACGTTGGTGTGCGATCCCAGGAATTCGAGGAAGTTGCCGTCGGTGATGCGGCCCTGCTGATGCAGCTGGGTCATGATGCGGTAGTGAACGTAGGTGGCCGTCCCCTCGTTCATCACCTTGGTCTGGCTCTGCGGATAGAAATATTGCGCGATGTGGCGGACGATGCGGAGCAACTCGCGCTGCCAGGGCGCCAGCCGCGGCGCGCTCTTCTCCAGGAAATAGAGCAAATTCTCCTGCGGCAGGCCGAGCAGCTTGCGGCGGCGCTCGACGCTGAGAGCCGCGCGGCTCTTGCTCTTGCCGGCCGGCACGGTACGCCAGAGATCGTTGAAGACCTCCTCCTCGTGCTGGCGGCGTCGCCCTGCCCGCTTCTCCTCGGCGCGCAGGTCGAGCTTCTTCTTGCCGGGATAGCGATCGATGCCATGCGACATCAGCGCATGCGCGGCATCGAGCGTGCGCTCGACCTCGATGCGGCCGTAGCGATCCTCGCATTGCATGACGTAGTTCTTGGCGAAGTCGAGATAGTCGAGGATGCCATCCGCATCGGTCCACTGCTTGAACAGATAATTGTTCTTGAAGAAGTGGTTGTGGCCGAAGGCGGCGTGCGCGATCACCAGCGTCTGCATCGTCGCCGTGTTCTCCTCCATCAGATAGGAGATGCACGGCGAGGAGTTGATCACGATCTCATAGGCCAGTCCCATCAGGCCCTTGCGATAGGAGGCTTCATGGAACGCAAAGTGCTTGCCGAACGACCAGTGCTTGTAGAACAAGGGCATGCCGACGGACGAATAGGCATCCAGCATCTGCTCGGCCGTGATGACCTCGATCTGGTTCGGATAGACGTCGAGCCCGAGATCCTTCAGCGCCACCTCCTCGCAGGCATCGGTGATGCGCTGCAAGGTGTGAAAATCCCAATCGGCGCCTTCGAACAAACGTTCCGTCATGGAGCGGCTTTCTCCTGGGCAGTGTCGCGGCGCTGGAACAGGTCGTGGAACACCGGAAAGATCTCGCTGCGCTCCGAGACCTTGCGCATCGAGAGCGGCGCGCCGCTGTTGCGGAGGCGCTCGTAGAGGGTCCAGAGCGAGGAATCGGAGAGATCGAAGGCGCTGCCGCCTGATTCCCCGACTTCGAGATAGGCAAAGAACTGGCAGACCGGCAGGATCTTGTCGGTCAGCAGCATGCCGGTGAGCTCACCGTCGGAATAGGAGTTGTCGCCGTCGGAGGCTTGCGCGGCGTAGATGTTCCAGTCCGACGGGCTGAAGCGCTCCCGCACGATCTCGTGCATCGCCTGGAGCGCGCTGGAGACCAGCGTGCCGCCCGAGGCCGGACCGTAGAAGAAGGTCTGCTCGTCGACCTCCTCGGCGCGGTCGGTGTGGCGGATGAAGACGATCTCGACATGCTTGTAGCGCCGCTTCAGGAATACGTAGAGCAGCATGTAGAAGCGCTTTGCCAGGTCCTTCATGTGCTCGGACATCGAGCCGGAGACGTCCATCAGGCAGAACATCACGGCCTGCGCGACCGGCTTCGGCACCGTCTCGAAGCGGCGGTAGCGGATGTCGAGCGGATCGATGAAGGGAATGCGCTTTGACTTCGCCTTCAGCCTTTCGAGCTGGGCGACCAGCTCCGTGCGTTCGTCCTCGTCCGTGCATGCGGCGATCGCGGCTTCCAGCTCCTCGATCTCGTCCTTGCGGGGACGCTTGAGCGCGATGCGGCGGGCGAGCGCGAGCTTCACCGTCCGATTCACGGAGATGTTGGCGGGCGAGCCGGACATGGTGTAGCCGGCGCGCTGGATGCCCTCGCTCTCGGTCTGCGCGATCTTGCGCTTGGCGAGATCCGGAAGCTCGAGGTCGTCGAGGAAGAGATCGACGAACTCGTCGCGGCTGAGCACGAAGCGGAAGGCGTCCTCGCTGTCGCCCTCGCCGGGGCCGGAATCCTTGGCGCTGCCCTGGCCGGAGCGCTGGAGATAATCGCCTTCGACGAACTTCTTATTGCCGGGCAGGACCATGTCCCGCGTTCCGCCTTCACGGCGGAAGCGCGGCTCATGCATGCCGTCGAGGGGGATCGTGACCTCACCACCCTCCAGGACGTCCTTGATGTCGCGTTCCTGCGAGGTCTTCTTGACGGCGCCCTGCACCAGGGACTTGGCCCGACGCAAGAACCGCTGGCGGTTCTCAAGACTCTTGCCGCCTGGATTCAGGCGCCTGTCAATGATGTGGATGGGCACTTTTCCATTCGCCTCCCATGCGCCTTAACCGGCCTGCTTCACGCGCATGTACCACTCGACGAGCCGGCGAACCTGACGCTCGGTGTAGCCGCGCTCCACCATGCGAGCGACGAACTCGCCGTGCTTCTTCTCCGTCTCGCCGTCCTTCTTCGACCCGAAGGAGATGACCGGAAGCAGGTCCTCGACCTGGGAGAATATCCGCTTTTCGATCACATCGCGAATCTTCTCGTAGGAGGTCCAGGCCGGATTCTTGCCGCCGTTCTGGGCCCGCGAGCGTAACGAGAATTTGACGACCTCGTTGCGGAAGTCCTTGGGGTTGGCGATACCCGCCGGTTTCTCGATTTTCGTCAGTTCCTGGTTCAAAAGCTCGCGATCGAGCAGCTGGCCGGTGTCGGGATCCTTGAAGTCCTGGTCCTCGATCCAGGCGTCGGCGTAATCGACGTAGCGATCGAACAGGTTCTGGCCGTAATCCGAGTAGGATTCCAGATAGGCCTTCTGGATCTCGTTGCCGATGAACTCGGCATAACGCGGCGCCAGATCCGCCTTGATGAATTCGAGATAGCGCTTCTCGACCTCCTCGGGCAGCTGCTCGCGCTTGATCGACTGCTCCAGCGCGTACATCAGATGCACGGCATCGGCGGCGACCTCCTGCGGATCGTGGTTGAAGGTCGCGGCCAGGATCTTGAAGGCGAAGCGGGTGGAGACGCCGTCCATGCCCTCGTCGACGCCGGCGGCATCGCGATATTCCTGGACGCTGCGCGCCTTCGGGTCGGACTCCTTCAGGCTCTCGCCGTCATAGACCCGCATCTTGGCGTAGATCGTGGAGTTTTCATGCTTGCGCAGCCGCGACATCACCGAGAAACGCGCCAACGTCTCCAGGGTCGAGGGTGCGCACGGCGCGGACGCGAGCTCGGAGCCCTGGATCAGCTTCTCGTAGATCTTCTGCTCCTCGGTGACACGCAGGCAGTACGGCACCTTGATGACGCAGATGCGGTCGATGAAGGCCTCGTTGTTCTTGTTGGCCTTGAAGCTCGCCCACTCCGCTTCGTTGGAGTGCGCGAGGATGACGCCGGTGAAAGGGATCGCGCCGATGTTCTCGGTGCCGATGTAGTTGCCTTCCTGCGTCGCCGTCAGCAGCGGATGCAACATCTTGATCGGCGCCTTGAACATTTCGACGAACTCGAGCACGCCCTGATTGGCGCGGTTGAGACCGCCGGAATAGCTGTAGGCGTCCGGATCGTTCTGGGCATAGGTCTCGAGCTTGCGGATGTCGACCTTGCCGACCAGCGAGGAGATGTCCTGGTTGTTCTCGTCGCCCGGCTCGGTCTTGGCGATCGCGATCTGGCGCAGCCGCGAAGGCTGGATCTTTGCGACCCTGAACTGGGAAATGTCGCCGCCGAAGGCTTCCAGCCGCTTGTAACACCAAGGGCTCATCAGCCCGGTGAGACGGCGGCGCGGAATGCCGTATTTTTCTTCCAGCATCGGCCCGAGCTGATCGGGATCGAACAGGCTGAGCGGGCTTTCGAACACGGGCGAGAGTTCATCGCCGGCTTTCAGCACGTAGATGGGGTGCACTTCCATCAGCGATTTCAGCCGCTCGGCGAGCGAGGATTTGCCGCCGCCGACCGGGCCGAGCAGATAGAGGATCTGCTTGCGCTCCTCCAGGCCTTGCGCGGCGTGGCGGAAGAAACCGACGATGCGCTCGATGGTTTCTTCCATGCCGTAGAAGCCGGCGAAGGCCGGGTAGGTACGGATCGTGCGGTTCAAAAAAATACGGCCAAGGCGTGGGTCCTTGGCCGTGTCGATTGTCTGAGGCTCACCGATCGCCGCTAGCAGTCGTTCGGCCGCGTTGGCGTATTTCATGGGATCGCTTCGACACGATTCCAGGTATTCCGCCATCGACATGTCGTGCTGGCTTCTCGCCTCGAACGACCGAGCGAAAGCGTTGAATAGAGAATCGTTGTACATGATCCCTCTCCGCGTGAGTTCCGCTACAAGCTGAAACGAAAGCAGTTACCGGACCGTTCCTCAGGCCGTTTCGAATCAGCGTGAGCACATGACGATCATTGGACACCCGGGTGCCGACACGACGCAACGCACAACGTAGGCACTCCGTGAGTTACGAACAGGCACATGCCTGTAATTTGTGCGAATCTCTGTCTATATTGGCTCATTTCCAGAAAATGTCACTTGGTCGCAACATCCGGGCGTTCCCGGGGGTGTGCCCGTCCGGCGATGCAGCATAGCGATCGGGGCGCGGCGATCTTATGACACTTGTACGGCGAAGCCTTGAGCGCCACCCTGGGGCCCGCGTTCATCTTCCTGCTGCAATGCGGTGCGCGGGGTGCTGACGGCGTGGCAATCGCGGCAAGCGCACAGCAGCGTATCAAAATCGGTCGCCAGGCCCTCCGGGCGGATGAAGATGCGACCATCCTGCGCACAACGGGCCAAAGTGGGGATGGCGCACAACTGGCGCCGCAACGCCGGCGTCGGCGTCAGCACGATCGTCTTCCGGCCGCGGTAGTCTTCAGCCGAAATCTCCGCAATCGACTCCCACGGCAGAAACTCGTTGCCGATGCGAAGATCGCGGATGCCGTAGGCAGTGACGACCACCACCGCTCCTCGCTCGGCGGGAAGCATCCAGATCAGCCAGCCGGTCACCAGGCCGAACACCACGACGCCGGCATGGCCGACCGTCGCGTCATAGTCTCCGAAGCCGTCCCACCAATCGAAGGCAAGGGTTGCACTGAGCAGGGTCATGGCAAAGCCCGCCGCCACCAGCACCCGCAATTGCGTCACGCATCGATTGATTTCGAGATCGCACGACGCGTCGATGCTGACCACCGACGCAACCGGTTGCTGGCCGTCGGCGACGGCGAGTGCCAAACCTTCCTTATGGGCGTGCATGCTCATCCTCAAGCATGGCCATTCGCGGCCGAGCCACAATGCAACGCGGATCCTGATCCACGTTGGCACTCCTGGCAGCCGCTGACCGACGAGGCGGGACGGCTGGCGTTACGCAAAGCAACCTTGGCCGCGTTCTCCCGGGCCAACGACTTTACGCAACACAGCTACGACCGCCTGGATCGCCATGATCGCGACGGAGTTGCACTGGAGGGTATGACTCCCATGCCCTTGATTGGTTCCTTCCCGGGGGCATGTAGGCTAGAGGATAGCGCGTCAGGACCGGCGCGGAAACCCCTCGCCCGCAGGCTTGGAGATAAATAGGCATCATGAATCCCGTCAAAGAACTGGAAAAGCACGGCCAAGCCGTCTGGCTGGACTTCCTCGCCCGCGGCTTCATCGCCAAGGGCGACCTGAAGCGGCTGATCGAGACCGACGGCGTCAAGGGCGTCACCTCCAATCCGTCGATCTTCGAAAAGGCGATCGGCAGCTCGGACGAGTATGACGCGCCGATCGGCAAGGCGCTGAAGCGCGGCGATCGGACCGTGGCCGACCTGTTCGAGGCCGTGGCCGTCGAGGACATCCAGAACGCGGCCGATGTGCTGCGCCCGGTCTATGACCGCCTCAAGGGCGGCGACGGCTATGTCAGCCTGGAAGTCTCGCCCTATCTGGCGATGGACACCGCCGGCACCGTCGCCGAGGCGCGGCGGCTCTGGAAGGACGTTGGTCGCAAGAACCTGATGGTGAAAGTGCCCGCGACGCCGGAGGGCCTGCCGGCGATCGAACAGCTGATCGGCGAAGGCATCAGCATCAACATCACGCTGCTGTTCTCCAAGGCGGTCTACCTCGAGGTGGCCGAGGCCTACATTGCCGGCCTCGAAAAATACGTCGCCGGCGGCGGCGACCCCTCGCATGTCGCGAGCGTGGCGAGTTTCTTCGTCAGCCGCATCGACTCGGTCGTGGACAAGCAGCTCGACGAGAAGATTGCGCGCGCCAACGATCCCTCCGAGAAGGAACGGCTCGCCGCGCTCAAGGGCAAGGTCGCGATCGCCAACGCCAAGCTCGCCTACCAGGATTACAAGCGTCTGTTCTCGGGGCCGCGCTGGGAGAAGCTCGCCGCCAAGGGCGCCAGGCCGCAGCGCATGCTGTGGGCCTCCACCGGCACCAAGAACAAGGACTACAGCGACGTCCTTTACGTCGAAGAGTTGATCGGCCCCAATACCATCAACACGGTGCCGCCGGCGACGCTGGATGCGTTCCGCGACCATGGCAAGCCGCGCGACAGCCTCGAAGAGAATATCGATGACGCCCGGCGGGTGCTGGAGGAGCTGGAGCGCTCCGGCATCTCGCTCGATGCGATCGCCGAGGAGCTGGTCAAGGATGGCGTGAAGCTGTTTGCGGATGCCGCCGACAAGCTCTACGGCGCGGTCGCCCACAAGCGCGCGGTCGTGCTCGGGCCCGCGCTCGATCGCCAGCTTCTCTCGCTCGGCGACGGGCTGGGCAAGGCCGTGGCCGAGAGCACCGAGCAATGGCGGGCGTCCGCCAGGATCCGCAGGCTGTGGCAGCGCGACAAGTCGGTCTGGACCGGTACGGACGAGGACAAATGGCTGGGCTGGCTCGACAGCGCGGCCAAGGCGGACATCGCCGACTACGAAGACTATGCGGGCCGCGTGAAGGGCCAGAAATTCTCCGATGCCGTCGTGCTCGGCATGGGCGGATCGAGCCTCGGCCCCGAAGTGCTGGCCGAGACCTTCGGCAAGAAGCCCGGCTTCCCGAAACTGCATGTGCTGGATTCCACCGATCCGGCGCAAGTGCGGGCGATGGAGGCGAAAATCGACATCGCCAACACCGTATTCATCGTCTCCAGCAAGTCCGGCGGCACCACCGAGCCGAATGCGATGAAGGATTATTTCCACGAGCGGGTTGCCAAGGCGGTCGGCACGAAGGTGAAGACCGGCCATCGATTCATCGCGGTCACCGATCCCGGCTCGTCGCTGGAGAAGGCGGCGAAGAAGCTGAACTATGCCCGCATCTTCCACGGCGAGCCCTCGATCGGCGGTCGCTATTCAGTGCTCTCGCCCTTCGGTCTGGTGCCGGCGGCGACCGCGGGCATCGACGTCAAGACCTTCATCAAGCATGCGCTGGCGATGGCGCGCTCCTGCGGGCCGGACGTGCCGCCCTCGGAGAACCCGGGCGTGCAGCTCGGCCTCGCCATGGGACTCGCCGGCCTCGAGGGCCGCGACAAGGTGACGATCCTGGCATCGAAGAAGATCGCCGATTTCGGCGCCTGGGCCGAACAGCTGATCGCGGAATCGACCGGCAAGGAGGGCAAGGGCCTGATCCCGATCGAGGGCGAGCCGCTGGGCGATCCCTCGGTCTATGGCAACGACCGGTTCTTCATCGACATCCGTGTCGACGGCGAGGCGGACGCAGCCCATGACTCGAAGCTCGCGGCGATCGAGGCGGCCGGTCATCCCGTCGTGCGCATCGTCATGAAGTCGATCGAGCATCTCGGCCAGGAGTTCTTCCGATTCGAGATGGCGACGGCGGTTGCCGGCTCCATCCTCGGCATCAATCCGTTCGACCAGCCGGACGTGGAAGCGGCCAAGGTCAAGACGCGCGAGCTCACCGCGGCGTTCGAGAAAACAGGTGCGCTGCCGGAAGAGCGACCGGTCGTCAGCACCAAGGAGGCCGATCTCTACACCGACGAGACCAATGCCGAGGCACTTCGCGCCGCCGGCGCCAATGGCGACCTCACCTCATGGCTGAAGGCGCATCTGTCGCGCTCGGGCGACGGCGACTATGTCGCCCTGCTCGGCTACGTCGCGCGCGACAAGACGACCATCGACGCACTGCAGGCGATGCGGCTGGAGGTGCGCGAGAAGCGGCACGTCGCGACCTGTGCCGAGTTCGGACCGCGCTTCCTCCACTCCACAGGCCAGGCCTATAAAGGCGGCCCCGACAGCGGCGTGTTTCTCCAGATCACGGCCGATGATGCCCAGGATCTTCCGGTGCCAGGCCAGAAGGCCAGCTTCGCAATCATCAAGGCGGCGCAGGCGCGCGGCGATTTCGACGTGCTCACCGAGCGCGGCCGGCGCGCGCTGCGCGTGCACCTGAAGGGCGGGCTCAAGAAGGGTCTCGCAGCACTCAACGCGGCGCTCAACGAGGCGCTGAACTAAGGGAATAATGCACATGCAACTCGGCATGATCGGCCTCGGCCGGATGGGCGGCAACATCGTTCGCCGCCTGATGCGCCACGGCCATTCGACCGTGGTCTACGACAAGGACGCCAAGGCCGTCGCAGGCCTCACCGCCGATGGCGCGGTCGGCTCGGCAACGCTCGAAGAGTTCATCTCCAAGCTCGAGCGGCCACGCACGGCCTGGGTGATGCTGCCAGCGGGGCACATCACCGAGACCACGATCGAGACGATCGCCGGCGTGATGCAGGCTGGCGACGTCATCATCGACGGCGGCAACACGTTCTGGCAGGACGACGTCCGCCGCGGCAAGGCGCTGAAGGAGCGCGGCATCCACTATGTCGATGTCGGCACCTCCGGCGGAGTCTGGGGGCTCGACCGCGGCTATTGCATGATGATCGGCGGCGAGAAGCAGGTGGTCGACCGGCTCGATCCGATCTTCGCCGCGCTCGCGCCCGGCGCCGGCGACATTCCGCGCACCGAAGGACGAGAGGGCCGCGATCCCCGGATCGAGCAGGGCTACATCCATGCCGGTCCGGTCGGCGCCGGCCACTTCGTCAAGATGATCCACAACGGCATCGAATACGGCCTGATGCAGGCCTATGCCGAAGGTTTCGACATTCTCAAGAATGCCAACATCGAGGCCTTGCCGGCGGATCACCGCTACGATTTCGACCTCGCCGACATCGCCGAAGTATGGCGGCGCGGCAGCGTGATTCCGTCCTGGTTGCTCGACCTCACCTCGGCCGCACTCGCCGACAGCCCGCAGCTGTCGGAATATTCCGGCTTCGTCGAAGATTCCGGCGAAGGTCGCTGGACCGTGAATGCCGCGATCGACGAGGCCGTGCCGGCCGAAGTTCTGACCGCGGCGCTCTACGCACGTTTCCGTTCCCGCAAGGAACACACCTTCGCCGAAAAAATCCTTTCCGCGATGCGTGCAGGGTTCGGCGGCCATAAGGAGCCGAAGCAGCCGGGCGCGGCGAAGCCCAAGTGAGCGTCAACAAAGCGAAGGCCGACCGTTCGTGACAAAAGACCCGCAGCCAAAGCGCAAGCCGGAAAATTGCGCCTTCGTCATCTTTGGCGTGACCGGCGACCTCACCCACCGACTGGTGATGCCATCGCTCTACAATCTTGCCGCCGAGCATCTGTTACCGGAAAAATTCTGTGTGGTCGGCGTAGCGCGCAAGGGCCAATCCGACGACGAGCTGCGCGACAGCCTGATGAAGGGCCTGCGCCAGTTCGCGACCCGGCCCGTGGACGACGACATCGCCAGGAAGCTGCTGGAATGCGTGACCTTCGTCGAGGCCGACGCAAAGGATCCGCCTTCGTTCGATCGCTTGCGCGAGCATCTGGATTCGCTGGAATGCGCGCAAGGCACCGGCGGCAATCGCCTGTTCTACCTGGCGACACCGCCGGCCGCATTCGCGCCGACGGCGCGCGAGCTCGGCCGCACCGGCATGATGAAGGAGAACGGCGCCTGGCGGCGGCTGGTGATCGAGAAGCCGTTCGGCACCGATCTCGACTCGGCCCGCGCGCTCAACGCCGAGCTGTTGAAGATCATGGAGGAGCACCAGATCTACCGGATCGATCATTATCTCGGCAAGGAGACGGTGCAGAATATCCTGGTGCTGCGCTTTGCCAACGGCATGTTCGAGCCGATCTGGAATCGCAACCACATCGACCACATCCAGATCACCGTGGAGGAGAGGCTCGGCGTCGGCCATCGCGGCGGCTTCTATGATGCCACCGGGGCGCTGCGCGACATGGTGCCGAATCATCTGTTCCAGCTGATGTCGCTCGTGGCGATGGAGCCGCCGGCCCGGTTCGACGCGCATTCGGTGCGCTCCGAGAAGGCCGACGTCCTCAACTCGATCCAGCAGCCGAGCCGGGAAGAGGCGCTGAAGAATTCGGTGCGCGCGCAGTATCTGGCGGGGCGCATCGGCGACGACGACCTCCCGGACTATCGCAAGACCGAGGACGTCAAGCCCGACAGCACCACCGAAACTTTCGTCGCGCTGAAGCTGATGATCGACAATTGGCGCTGGGCCGGCGTGCCCTTTTACCTGCGCACCGGCAAGGCACTCGGGCACAAACGGACTGAAGTCGCGATCAAGTTCAAGCAGGCGCCGCTGTCGATGTTTTCAGGCACGGACATCGACCGCCTCTCGCAAAATTTCCTGACCATCGGCATCGCGCCGACCGAGACCATCGAGCTGCAGTTCAACGCCAAGATTCCGGGGCCGAGCATCACCATCGACGGCGTCGAGATGAAGTTCCGCTACGGCGACTATTTCCGCGTCGATCCCTCGACCGGCTACGAGACGCTGATCTACGACTGCATGATCGGCGACAACATCCTGTTCCAGCGCGCCGACGGCATCGAGGCCGGATGGCAGGCCGTGCAGCCGTTCCTGGACGCCTGGTCAAGCGCGGGAACCAACGGCATCGAAACCTATGAGGCCGGCAGCGACGGCCCCGCCTGCGCCGACGAGCTGCTCCGGCGCGACGGACGAAGCTGGCGGAAGTTCTCGTGACGGCCGCGGCAGACCAGCCGAAGCTGATCGTCGCGGCCGATGCCGAAGCCCTGGCGCAAGCGGCGGCCGAACGGGTGATGGCGCGGATCGCCGCCAACGCCGGGCGCATCGCGATCTGCCTCACCGGCGGCTCCAGCCCGAAGAGGCTCTATCAGTTGCTCGGCAGCGAAGCCTGGCGCGGCCGGATCCCGTGGGACCGCGTGCACTGGTTCATCGGCGACGAGCGCTTCGTGCCCGAGAGCGATCCCCTCAACAACATGGCGCTCGCGCGCGCCGCGTTTCTCGACCGCAACGCGCCAGCCGGCCATATCCATCCGATTCCGACCACGGCCGAGAATCCCGATGCCGGCGCTGAAGCCTATGCACGCGAGCTGCAGGCCTTCTATGGCGCAGACCGGCTCGATCCGGGCCGCCCGCTGTTCGACCTCGTCCTGATGGGCGCCGGACCGGACGGCCACACCGCCTCGCTCTTTCCCGGTTATCCCGAGATCGAGGAGACCCGACGCTGGGTCGCCGGCGTCGCCAAGGCCAATGTCGCGCCGTTCGTGCCGCGAGTCTCGCTCACCCTGCCCGTTCTGGCCTCCTGCCGCGAGATGCTGTTCGAGATTGCCGGGCACGACAAGCGGCCGATCTTGACGCGCCTCTTCAATGGCGAGAATCTGCCGGCCTTGCGCGCGCGCTCGAATGGCGAGACCGTCTGGCTGGTCGACCAGGCCGCGCTTCCGGAGGACATTCGTGGGCCGCGCTGAAGCACCTTGTGCATTGATCGTGATGGGCGTGTCGGGTTCGGGCAAGAGCACGGTTGCGAAGGCGCTCGGAGAGCGGCTCGGCTGGCGCTTCGAGGACGGCGACAGCTTTCATCCCGCCAGCAACGTCGAGAAGATGCGGGCCGGCCATCCGCTCACCGACGAAGACCGCCGGCCCTGGCTCAATGCGATCGCCGACGAGATCGCGCGCGTGTGCGGGCGCGGCGAGCACGTCATCATCGCCTGCTCGGCGCTGAAGCACGCCTATCGTGACGTGCTGCTGCGCGGTCGCGACGACGTCCGCTTCGTCTTCCTTAAGGGCACGAAGGAGCTGATCGCCGAACGGCTGGCCCATCGCAAGGGGCACTTCATGCCGCCCGAGCTGCTGGCGAGCCAATTCAACACGCTGGAGCCGCCCGAGGCGAGCGAGCACGTCGTCACCGTCTCGATCGACGAATCGGTCGAAGCGATCGTGGACGGCGTGGTGAGGCAATTGAAGCTGGGCGGCACGAAACGCTAGAGCGCGATGAGATTTGGATGAACCGTCATCGCACTTTAGCTCTCTTGTCTTAGCATGGTCTTTTCGGGAAACGCTCCACGCTTTTCTGGATCGTACTTTTGGAAAGTTCAGGTTCTGCCATGACGCAAATCTCACTCGTGGTGTCCGATGTCGACGGCACACTGCTGACCAAGGACAAGACGCTGACCGAGCGCGCGAGGAGCGCGGTGCAGCGGCTGCACCAGGCCGGCATCGGCTTCACCATCACTTCCAGCCGCCCCGCGATCGGCATGCGTCTCCTGATCGAGCCGCTGGCGTTGTGGCTGCCGGTCGGCCCGTTCAACGGCTCCTCGATCGTCGATCCCGAGATGAGGCCGGTCGAGCAGCACCTGATTCCCGCGAGCGCGGCCGAGCGGTCCTTGCAGATTCTCCGTGAATTCGGCGCCGACATCTGGCTGTTCACCACCGACGAATGGCTGATCGACAATCCCAGCGGCAGCTACGTCGCCCACGAGCAGCACACGATCCGCGCCGACCCCACCATCGTGTCCGATTTTTCACCCTACCTTTCGAGCGCCTGCAAGATCGTCGGCGCCAGTGCCGATGCCGCCGGGCTCGCGGCTTGCGAAAAGGCGATGCAAGATGCGCTCGGCAGCGAGGCCACCGCGGTGCGCTCGCAGACCTATTATCTCGACATCACCCCGCCCAACGTCAACAAGGGCACTTTCGTGCAGGCCATGGCGAAACGCCTCGGCATCTCGACCGACGCCGTCGCCACCATCGGCGACATGCAGAACGACCTTGCCATGTTCCGCGTCAGCGGCACCTCGATCGCCATGGGCAACGCCGCCGACAACGTCAAGGACCAGGCCACCCACGTAACCGCGAGCAACGAGCAGGACGGTTTTGCGGAAGCGATGGAGATGATCTTGAAGCGGAACGGGATTGGCTAGAGCTTTGTCGCCAGTCCGAGCGGAACGCTCGCTGTTCACCTCTCCCCAGCGGGGAGAGGTGAAGAAGCCTCTGCCGCGCCGATCTACTTCGATCGCTGCATCGCCGGCTTCTCGCTGCCCTGCCTGGCCGCCGAAAGATTATGCGCGGTGTTGATCAAGGCGATGTGGGTCAGCGCCTGCGGAAAATTTCCGGTCTGGCGCCGCGCCATGGAATCGTATTCCTCCGCCAGCAGCCCGACGTCGTTGGCAATGCTCACGACGCGATCGAACAGGCGTTGCGCCTTGTCGAGATCGCCTGACAGCACATAGGCGTCGGCGAGCCACAGGCTACAGGCCAGGAAGGCGCCTTCCAGCGGCGGCTGGTCCGCTGGCAGCTCGCGCGGATCGTGCCGCAGGACGAAGCCGTCTCGGATCAGACATTTCTCGACGGCCGCGATGGTGCCGCGGATGCGCGGATCGGACGCCGGCAGGAAACCGACGGCTGGCAGCAGCAGGACGCTGGCATCGAGCAGCTTCGAGCCGTAGGATTCGACGAAGGCGTTTTCCTCCGCGTCGAAGCCCTTGTTGCAGACGTCGCGATGAATGGCATCGCGCAAGGTGCGCCAGTGCAGGAGCGGCGCCTTGAAGCCGAAGGTCTCGGCGCTCTTGATGCCGCGATCGAAGGCGACCCAGGTCATCACCTTGGAGAAGACGTAATGCTTCGGCTGTCCGCGCCGCTCCCAGATACCGTGATCCGGCCGGTCCCAGACCTCGGCCAGATGGTTGAGCACGGCGCATTCCAGCGCCCAGGTCTGCTCGTCGAGCTTGAGCTTGGCCATGCGCGACTGGTGGAAGGCGTCGATCAGTTCGCCATAGACATCGAGCTGGAGCTGGGCATGCGCGGCGTTGCCGACGCGCACGGGCTGGGCGCCCTCGTAGCCGCCGAGCCAGCCCGCCTCCCATTCGAGCAGCCGCCGCTGTCCCCAGATGCCGTACATGATCTGCATGTTCGCCGGCGAACCGGCGGCTGCGCGCAGCAGCCAGTTGTGCCAGGCCGAGGCTTCCTCGGTGTAGCCCGAATTCATCAGCGCCAGCAGCGTGAAGGTGGCGTCGCGCAACCAGCAGAAGCGGTAGTCCCAGTTCCTGCTGCCCCCGAGCTTTTCCGGCAATGAGGTGGTCGGTGCCGCGACGATGCCGCCGGTCGGCGCAAAGGTCAGCGCCTTGAGCGTGATCAGCGAGCGCAAGACGAGGTTCTGATAGTCGCCGTCGCGGGTGCAGCGGCCGCACCAGTCCTGCCAGAATTTCTCGGTCTCCTGGAGAGCGACCTCCGGATCGATCGGCGCGGGCGGCTTCAG
The DNA here is from genome assembly GCF_001556045.1 of Bradyrhizobium sp. CCH5-F6. Classification (GTDB taxonomy): domain Bacteria; phylum Pseudomonadota; class Alphaproteobacteria; order Rhizobiales; family Xanthobacteraceae; genus Bradyrhizobium. Next base: position 29,750 of record NZ_LSIC01000014.1, on the reverse strand, counting down.
ATGCGAGGGGCCGTAGGTCAGCACGAAAGGCACGGTCTCGTCCGCCCCGATCTCGAATTCGGCGATCGTCGTCAGATCCTCGCCGTGGGTCGCGACGGGTGTTCGCAGCACCGTCATGTCCTGGCCGCAGATTGCCAGCAGCGCATGATCCATCCGCCGCACCCAGGGAATGTCGGCGCCGAAGCCGAAGCGGATGACGAGTTCCATCCGCATCTTCACGGTGCCGCTGACGCCGCGGACCAGCCGCACGATGTCGGACGCCTTGCCGCGCGGCGGCATGAAGTCGATCAGTGCGACGGTGCCGCTCTTCGTCTCAAACCGCGTTTCGAGAATGAGGGTATTGCCGAGATAGCGCCGCGAGATGCGGGTCGCAGCCTCGCTCGGCGCGATCAGCCAGCGTCCATTCTTGTCCGTGCCGAGGATAGCGGCGAAGCAGGCGTCGGAATCGAAGGCAGGCCAGCACAGCCAGTCGATCGAGCCGTTGCGCCCGACCAGCGCCGCGGTCTCGCAATCGCCGATCAGCGCGTAGTCCTCGATCCTCTGGGACAATGTCGTGCGAGCCTCGAAGTCCCCGGCCGTTCAATTCCCGCCGGGCAATGAACGTTCCCGCGTCGCGGCCTTCAAAGCCGCGAGATCGACCTTGGACGCGATCTTGTCGAGCGCGACAGGCAGACGCTGGCGCCAGTTCGGGTGCTCATCGATCGTGCCGGGAATGTTGGGCTGGTCGATCACGCCCAGCAGATCCTCCAGCGACACCGCGAGCAACCGCGACGGCGTGCGCGACAGGAAGGCGAGCACCGAATAGAGGTCGTTCCCCTTGATGCCGTTCTGGCGCAGGATCTCGTCGAGCCTGCCGAGCGCGTCCCAGCGCGCCTGGTCGTTCTCGCCGGGATCGAGCCCGAGCGAGCGCTTCATCTTGAGATCGCTGAAGGAGCGCCAGCCGGCATAGGTCGACAGATCATGCGTGTTCAGCGTGACCAGCGCGTTGGGCCGGTAATGGTCGATATGGCGGAAATGGCCGGCATCGTCGCGCTCGAACATCATCACGAGATAGGACCAGATGCCGAAATCCTGCATCGTCTCGCGGAAACCTTCCGGCACCGTGCCGAGATCCTCACCGATCACGATGCATTTATGCCTGGCGCTCTCGCTCGCCACCGCAGCCAGCAATGCCTCGAACGGCATCTGCACATAGGCGCCATTGTCGGGTTTGAAGCCGCGCGGCACGAGATATAGCCGCTTCAGCCCGAGCACATGATCGAGCCTGATGGCGCCTGCATGGCGCATCGAGGCCGCGAGCATGTCCGCGAACGGCACGAAGGACTGCGCTTCGAGCCCACCGGCGTTGAACCCGGCGAGCCCCCAGTCCTGGCCGACGGTGTTGAGCACGTCGGGCGGCGCGCCGACGGCGAGATGGCGGGAGATCGCCGTCTGCTCGTTCCAGGCATCGAAGCCGTTGGACTGCACGCCGACGGCAACATCGAGATACAATCCAACCCGCATACCGAGCCGGCTGGCGAGCTCCTTGGCGGCGTGCAGCTGGCTATCGGCCGTCCATTGCACGAACTCGACGAATTCGACCTCGCGCTTGTCCGGGCCATTGCGCAGCTCGGCGCATTTCGCCTCATCCGGCTGCTGCCATTTCGACGGCCATTCCCACCAGGGTGCGGTGAAGCGATGGCGCAGCACCTCGAAGCAGGCAAAACGGGACAAAAGCGGCGCGCGCGCGGCGCGGAAGGCGTCAAACGCCTTGCGGCGCGCCTCGCTCGCGCTCGTCACGAAGCTGTCATAGGCGGCGCGAAGGCCGCGCCATTTCAATGCCGCCATGTCGGCATAGGGGACGCGATCACCTTCGCGCAGACGGGCGGCGGTCGCGGCCGCGTCGGGCACGAGGTCGGCCGAGAATTCCGGGATCGCCTCGACGTCGATATAGAGCGGGTTGAGGAACAGCCGGCTGTTCGGCGAATAGGGGCTGCAATCGGCCGGGCGATCGTCAAACAGGACATGCAGCGGATTGAGCCCGACGCCGTCAGCTCCGAGCTGCTTGGCAAGCCTGACCAGCCCCGCGAGGTCGGTGAAGTCGCCGATGCCCCAATTGCGGTCCGAACGGACGCTGTAGAGCTGGACGGCGAGCAGCCAGCCGCGGTCGAAATCGCCGCCGAAGGCCCGTTCGGGCGCCACGATCATCGGCACCTCTTCCGTCACGCCTTCGGCATCGGTCAGCGTCAAGCGGTGATATCCGAGCGGCAGGCCGGCGGGCCAGGCGATGACGGGCTCGCGCGTCTCGCCTTGGGCGATCACATTGCCGTTGCCGCGGATTGTCCATTGCAGCGGCGGCGCGCCGATAGCCGCCAATTCCGTGCGCGGATGCCCCAGCGCGCGCACCACGACCGGCCCGCTGACGAAGCGATACACCCGCTTCTCCGGCAGGGCATCGAGGATCGATTTGAGGGCCACGGGATCGGTGACCCGGAGCTTTCCGAGGGCATCGATGAATTCGGACTGAACGCCCTTGATCCGGGCTTGAGCTAAAAGATCCATTCGGCACGCAGCTTGCAGGCCATTGTCCGGCCAGGGTTATTGATTTTAACGAAGTCGCGGAAGAGGTTAGCCAGATTCAACTCGCAGACTACGCTTGCCGTTCCCCAGGGAACCAATGACACACAAGCGGCTTTCTATCATGGTACCAAGCGTGGGTTCCCGACAAGGGAAACGGGCTCCTGCTTTCTTGTCAATGGCATCACCGTGAACAAGACAATTCAAACTGTCGAGAGTGCCGCAGCCGGCGGCGCTTTCCTGATCGAGGACGTCTATCCCTCGATCGACGGCGGCCGCTTCGCCGTGAAGCGGATTGCGGGCCAGCCGGTCGAGGTCTGGGCCGACATCTATCGCGACGGCGAGGCCGTGATATCGGCCGCGCTGATGTGGCGCCGCGAGCAGGACCGGGAATGGCGGAGCGAGCCGATGATCCATCATGGCAATGACCGCTGGTCCGGCACGTTCACACCCGTTGAGCCCGGCCAGTATGTCTACGCGATCGAAGCCTGGACCGACGAGTTCGCCACCTGGTCTCACGCGGTGGCGCGCAAGCAGCGCAACGGGGCCGATGTCAGCCTCGATGCGATCGAGGGCGCGAGCCTCTTGACCAAGGCGCATAGCGCGCGGCAGGACGCAGCCATGGTCATCATCAGGCAGTGCGAGGATTATCTCAGGAACGGCGACGTCAATTCGCTGCTCGCAACCGAGCTTGGCGAAGCCATGGCCGAGAGCCAGTCCAGGCCCGACCTGACGCGCTCGCAGCTCTTCCCGCTGACCGTCGACCGCGACAAGGCGCGCTTCGGCGCCTGGTACCAGATGATGCCGCGCAGCCAGAGCGCATTGCCGGGACGGCATGGGACGCTGCGCGACTGCATCGCCCGCGTGCCCGACATCGCCGCCATGGGCTTTGACGTGCTCTACTTCACGCCGATCCACCCGATCGGCCATACCCGCCGCAAGGGCCGCAACAATGCACCGGTGGCACATGAGAGCGATCCCGGCTCGCCCTATGCGATCGGCTCGGCGGAGGGCGGCCACGATGCGCTTCATCCCGAGCTCGGCACGATCGAGGATTTCCGCGCGCTGGTTGCAACCTGCCTCGAATATGGTCTCGAGCTCGCGCTCGACTTCGCCGTGCAGTGCTCGCCGGACCATCCCTGGCTGACCCAGCATCCGGAATGGTTCAAATGGCGACCGGACCGCTCGGTGCGGACGGCGGACGGGCCCTATTCCGACATCGTCATCCCCGACTTCGCCTCGGTGGATCGCGCCGGCCTGTGGAATGCGTTTCGCGACGCCATGCTGTTCTGGATCGACCATGGCGTGACCATCTTCGCCATCGACAATCACGACACCGCTCCGCTTCCGTTCTGGGAGTGGCTGATCCGCGACATCCGCCGCCGGCATCCCGAGGTGATCCTGTTCTCCAAGACCTTTGCCCGGCCGAAGCTGATGAAGGGCCTCGCCAAGCTCGGCTTCGCGCAGTCCTTTACCTATTTTCCCTGGCGCACCTCGCGCTGGGAGCTGGAGCAATATCTCGGCGAACTGACGCGCTATCCCGAACGCGATTTCTACCGTCCGCACATGTTCGTCAACACGCCCGACCTGTTGCCCTATCACCTCCAGAGCGGCGAAGCCTGGGCATTCAAGTCGCGCATCGCGCTGGCGGCGACGCTCTCGGGCAATTACGGCATCTACAGCGGCTTCGAGCTCCTGGAGCACGAGGCGGTCCCCGGCCGCGAGGAATATCTCGATTCCGAGAAGTACCGGATCAAGCAGCGCGACTGGGACAAGCCCGGCAACATCAAGCCCTGCATTACCGCGCTCAATCGCATCCGCAACGAAAATGCGGCGCTCCAGCAGACGGTCAATCTGCGCTTCCTCGGCGTCGAGGACGGCGAGACGATCGCCTTCGTCAAGGAGGCAGCCGAGCCTGCCAACACCGTCATCGTCGTGATCGCGCTGTCGCGCCGGGAACGCGAGTTCTGGCTGCCTCTCGGCGACGTCACCATTGACGCCCATGGACAGCGCCACCATGTGACGGCACTCGAAAACCTCCTCACCGGCGAACGGTCCCGCATCGAATGGGGCGGGATCAGGTTGCGTATCGATCCCGACCGCGATCCCGCGCTCCTGTTCCGCTGCCTGGCGTAAGGGCCACGCCATGAATGTTCTGTCTTCCGTCGATACCAACAAGGTTGAGGCTGCCGAGGTCGTGGATGAGCTCTGGTACAAGGACGCCATCATCTATCAGCTCCACGTCAAGGCCTTCGCCGACAGCAACAATGACGGCATCGGCGACTTCGCGGGGCTGACCGAGAAGCTGCCCTACCTCCAGGAGCTCGGCGTCACGGCGCTGTGGCTGCTGCCGTTCTACCCCTCGCCCGGCCGCGACGACGGCTACGACATCGCCGACTACGGCTCGGTCAATCCCGATTTCGGGACGATGAAGGATTTCAAGCGCTTCATCCAGGAAGCTCAGAAGCGCGGCTTGCGCGTCATCACTGAGCTCGTGGTCAACCACACCTCGGACCAGCACAGATGGTTCAAGCGCGCGCGCCGCAGCCATCCGGGCTCCAGCGCCCGCAACTGGTACGTCTGGAGCGACACCGACCAGAAGTACCAGGGCACGCGCATCATCTTCACCGACACGGAGAAGTCCAACTGGACCTGGGATCCCGAGGCCGGCGCGTTCTACTGGCACCGCTTCTTCTCGCACCAGCCGGATCTCAACTTCGACAACCCGCGCGTGGTGAGCGCCATCATCCAGGTGATGAAGCGCTGGCTGGACGCCGGCGTCGACGGCTTCCGGCTCGATGCGATTCCCTATCTGTGCGAGCGCGAGGGCACCTCGAACGAGAACCTGCCCGAGACCCATGCCATCATCAAGCGCCTGCGCCAGGAGCTCGACGCGTATTCGAAGGGCAAGCTGCTGCTGGCCGAGGCCAATCAATGGCCGGAGGACGTGCAGGAGTATTTCGGCCGTGGCGACGAATGCCACATGGCCTATCACTTCCCGCTGATGCCGCGCATCTACATGGCGATCGCGCAGGAGGACCGCTTCCCGATCACCGACATCCTGCGCCAGACGCCGGACATTCCCGCGAGCTGCCAATGGGCGCTGTTCCTGCGCAACCATGACGAGCTGACGCTGGAGATGGTCACCGACGTCGAACGGGACTATCTCTGGACCACCTACGCCAACGATCCGCGCGCGCGCATCAATGTCGGCATCCGCCGGCGCCTTGCGCCGCTGATGGACAACGACCGCCGCAAGATCGAGCTGATGAACTCGCTGCTGCTGTCGTTCCCCGGCACGCCGATCATCTATTACGGCGACGAGATCGGGATGGGCGACAACATCTATCTCGGCGACCGCAACGGCGTGCGCACGCCGATGCAGTGGAGCCCGGACCGCAATGGCGGCTTCTCGCGCTGCGACCCGGCCCGCCTCTATGCGCCGCTGATCATGGACCCTGTCTACGGCTACGAATCCGTGAACGTCGAGGCGCAGTCGCGCAGCCTGTCCTCCCTGCTCAGCGCCACCAAACGGCTGATCTCCGTGCGCAAGTCGACACTGGCCTTCGGCCGCGGTACCATGACCTTCATCCGCCCGGCGAACCGGTCCGTGCTGGCCTATGTCCGGCAATATCGCGACGAGGTGATCCTCTGCGTCGCCAATCTGTCGCGCGCCGCGCAAGCAACCGAACTCGACCTGTCGCCGTGGAAGGACCGCATCCCGCAGGAAATGCTCGGCCGCACCCGCTTCCCTGCGATCGGCGAACTGCCCTACATGATCACGCTGGGGCCCTACGGCTTCTACTGGTTCCAGCTTCAGGAGCGCGACAAGTCCGAGCCGGTGACGCCGCGCGCGGTGCCGGAGTTCGAGACCCTGGTGGTGCCGGTGAATTCGAACTGGGTGTCGCTCGCCCGCGAGCGCGGCGTGTTCGAGCGCGACGTGCTGCCGGGATTCTTGTCGCGAACGAGGTGGTATCCCGAGCACAACCCCAAGCACATCCGGACCACGCTGACTTCGGCCGTACCTTTCAGCGACATCGGCGACAATAGACCCTGGATCGCGTTCTTCGAGACGACGCGGGACGGCGTCACGACGCGATACGTGCTGCCCATGCAGATCGAGTGGGTTCGCTTCGATCGAGAGCGGTTCAACCCGAAGGCGCTCGCCGCCGTCCGCCAGGGCGCCCGCGAAGGCACGCTGCTCGACGTCGCCACCGACCAAATCTTCATCGGGCTGTTCTTGCGAGGTCTGTCGCAAAGCCTGGTCGTAGAAGAGAACAATCTGCGGCTGGAGTTCAAGCCCACAAGCCGCTTTGCCGATTACACCATCAAGGAACCGCAACGCATCCGCGCGATCGAGCAGTCGAACAGCACGGCGCTCGTCGACAACCAGTACGTCGCCAAGATCTATCGCCGGCTCGAGAGCGGCATCAGCCCCGAGATCGAGATCGGCCACTATCTCACCGAGGTCGCCCACTTCGCCAATACGCCGGCGCTGCTCGGCAGCGTCGAGCTGGTCGAGGGTAACCAGCACAGCGCGCTCGGCGTGCTGCATGCCTATGTCGAGAACCAGGGCGACGGCTGGACCGTGACCACGGGCTATCTCGATCGCTATATCGACGAACAGCGCGTGCTGCCGGCGGGCGAGAAACTCCGCGAGACCCATGAGCAGGCGCCTTACCTGCACTTCGTCGCGCAGATCGGCCGGCGGCTCGGCGAGCTGCATGTCGCCCTCGCCGCGGCAAAGACGGACGATCTCGCTCCGGAGCCGATCGGCTCCGCATACATCGAGCGCCAGGTATCCGAGCTCAAAGCACGCGCCGAACGGATTTTCGAGCGGCTGGCCGACAGCCGCGACGGCCTGAGAGAGCCGGACCGCCGGCTGATCAATCAGCTCGCGGAGACCCGCGCGAGCCTGTCCGACCGCCTGAATGCGCTATTGCCTTCGGGGATCGGCGGGTTGAACATCCGTCATCATGGCGACTTCCGCCTGGGGCAGACTCTGATCGTGAAGGACGACATTTTCATCATCGACTTCGACGGGGATCCGCGTGTGCCACTGGCCGACAAGCGGCGCAAGGCGCCGGCGGCGCGCGACGTCGCGGGCCTGATCCACTCGATCGACGTTTCGATCAACATGACCCTCAGTCGCGCGCTGACGGGCGCCTCCGACGAGCACGCCCGGCTCACGGCGGCGCTCGACCAATGGCGCGAGCGCGCTACCGCAACCTTCTTGTCCGCCTATCACGAAACCATGACCGATCGGCGGCTATGGCCGGAAGATCCGCGATCCGCGGAAGGCTTGTTGAGGTTCTTCCTGCTTGATCACGCGTTCAACGAAGTAGAGTACGAGCTGTCCCACCGGCCTGAGGGGCTGCATGCCCCGCTGACCGGACTGCTTCGCATTCTGTCAAGTGCCGAGAGCGAAGCCCATGCCTAAGCTGCCTGCCGAAGCCTATGCGATCATCGAGGGCCGCCACTCCGATCCCTTCCACTATCTCGGGCTGCATCCCGAGGGTGGCAGAAGCGTGGTGCGCGCGTTTTTGCCCGAGGCCACCAATGTCGAGGCGGTCGGCGAGCATGGCGAGGTCGCGCCGCTCGACCGCGTCCACGACGCGGGCCTGTTCATCGGAGCCCTGCCCAATGGCTCGAAGCACTACCAGCTCCGTGCAAAGTTCGGCAACGACGTCGTCGAGTTCGAGGATGCCTACCGGTTTCCGCCGATCCTGACCGATTTTGATCTCTACCTCCTCGGCGAAGGCACCCATCAACGCCGCTTCGTGGTGCTGGCGCCGAATGCGCGGCGCGTATCCGTGGTCGGCGACTTCAACTTCTGGGACGGGCGGCGCCATCCGATGCGGGTGCGCGGCAGCGGCTATTGGGAGTTGTTCATCCCGCATGCGAAGTCCGGCGATCACTACAAGTTCGAAATCATCGGCCCGCATGGTCATCTGCTTCCGCTGAAATCCGATCCGATGGCATTTGCGAGCGAGGTGAGGCCGAAGACGGCATCCATCGTGTTCGACGAAGCGCATCTGCCGCGACCGCGGCCCGCGCCCGACGGCATCAATGCCCTGTCGGCGCCGATGTCGATCTACGAGGTCCATCTCGGCTCGTGGCGGCGCAAGAACGGCAATGAATGGCTGACCTATCGGGAGCTGGCCGAGCAGCTGCCGGCCTATGCCCGCGACATGGGCTTCACCCATCTCGAATTCCTTCCCGTGAGCGAACATCCCTTCGACGGCTCGTGGGGCTATCAGCCGACAGGCCTCTATGCGCCGACCAGCCGCTTCGGCACGCCGGAGGACTTCGCGACACTGATCGACGCCTGCCACCGCGAAGGCATCGGCGTGCTGCTCGACTGGGTGCCCGGCCATTTCCCCGATGATCCGCATGGCCTCGGCAGTTTCGATGGCACCGCGCTCTACGAGCACGCCAACCCGCTCCAGGGCCGGCATCTCGACTGGGGCACGCTGATCTACAATTACGGCCGAACGGAAGTGACGAACTTCCTGGTGTCGAATGCGCTGTTCTGGCTGGAGCGCTACGCGATCGACGGCCTGCGGGTCGATGCGGTCGCATCCATGCTCTATCTGGACTACAGCCGGCCGCCGGGCGCCTGGGTCCCGAACCAGTATGGCGGGCGGGAGAATATCGAGGCGATCAACTTCCTGCGCCGCTTCAACACGGAGGTTTTCGCCCGCTTCCCGCAGGCGACCACCGCCGCCGAAGAGTCCACCGCCTGGCCGCAAGTCTCGCGCCCGGTCGAGTTCGGCGGGCTCGGCTTCGGCTACAAGTGGAACATGGGCTGGATGCACGATACGCTGAATTACGTCAGCAAGGATCCGATTCACCGCAAGCACCACCACGGCGACATCTTGTTCGGCCTGCACTACGCCTTCTCGGAAAATTTCATCCTGCCGCTGTCGCATGACGAGGTCGTGCACGGCAAGCGCTCGATCCTCGGCCGGATGCCCGGCGACGAGTGGCAGCGCTTCGCCAATCTGCGCGCCTATTACAGCTTCATGTTCGGCCATCCCGGCAAGAAGCTGCTGTTCATGGGCGCGGAAATCGCGCAGAGCCGGGAATGGAATCACGACCAGTCGCTCGACTGGCACCTGCTCGAATACAAGTACCATTCCGGCATCCAGGCGCTGATCCGCGACCTCAACCGGCTGTATCGCGCGGTGCCGGCGCTGCACCAGATGGATTGCGACCAGGCCGGCTTCGAATGGCTGATCACGGACGATGCCAACCGCAACGTGTTCGCCTGGCTGCGCAAGGGCTTCGACGAGCACGCGCGGTGCCTGGTGATCGCCAACTTCTCGCCGAACGTCTACCAGAACTATCGCGTTCCCGTGCCCTTCGGCGGCAAATGGAAGGAAGTGCTCAATTCGGACTCCGCCCACTATGGCGGCAGCAATGTCGGGAATGTCGGCGAAGTTCATGCCGAGGGCGGCGAGCTCCGCCTCACCATTCCGCCGCTCGCTGCGATCTTCCTCGTTCCGGAAAGCTGATCGATGCGCCTGACTGCTGGATCGCCGGCGCGGCTCGGCGCAAGCTGGGACGGACGCGGCACCAATTTCGCGCTGTTCTCCGCCAACGCTCAGAAGGTCGAGCTCTGCCTGTTCGACGCCCAAGGCCGCCGCGAGCTCGAACGGATCGAATTGCCTGAGAGGACCGAGGACGTCTGGCACGGTTATCTCAACGACGTCTCGCCCGGCCAGCTCTATGGCTATCGCGTGCACGGACCCTACGAGCCCGAGCACGGCCACCGCTTCAACGCCAACAAGCTGCTGCTCGATCCCTATGCCAAGCGCCTTACCGGGCGACTGGTCTGGAGCGATGCGCATTTCGCCTACCGCACGGGAAGCCCGCGCGAGGATCTGTCCTTCGACCGGCGTGACAATGCGCGCGGCATGCCGAAGGCGGTCGTGGTCGACGAGACCTTCAACTGGGGCCGCCGCGAGATCCGTCCCAACATTCCCTGGGAAGACACCATCATCTACGAGGCCCACGTCAAGGGCCTGACCCAGAAGCGCGACGACGTGCCGCCGAATTTACGCGGTACCTATGGCGGCCTGTCCTCGCCGGCGATGATCGATCACCTGAAGAGGCTCGGCGTCACCACCATCGAGCTTCTCCCGGTCCACAGCTTCGTCGACGACCGCATCCTCGTGGAAAAGAAGCTCGCCAATTACTGGGGCTACAACACGCTGTCCTTCTTCGCGCCCGAGCTGCGCTACGCCCAGGACAATGCGCTCGATTCCTTCCGCACCACGGTGGCCCGGCTGCACGACGCCGGCATCGAGGTGATGCTCGACGTCGTCTATAACCACACAGCCGAGGGCAATCATCTCGGCCCGACGCTGTGCTATCGCGGCATCGACAACGCCTCCTATTACTGGCTGAACCGCGAGAACCCGCGCTATTACGACGACTTCACCGGCTGCGGCTCGTCGGTGAACCTGACCCATCCGCGCGTCCTCCAGATGGTGATGGATTCACTCCGCTACTGGGTCGAGGTCTGCCATGTCGACGGCTTCCGCTTCGACCTCGCCACCACGCTGGCGCGCGGGCCGAACGGGTTTGATCGCGGCAGCTCGTTCCTGACCGCGGTACGGCAGGACCCGGTGCTGGCGACCGTCAAGCTCGTCGCCGAGCCCTGGGACCTCGGCCTCGGCGGCTACCAGGTCGGCGCCTTCCCCTCGCAATGGTCGGAGTGGAACGACCGTTATCGCAGCGCCATGCGCCGCTACTGGAGCGGCGAAGGCAGCCTGATCGGCGACATCTCCAGCCGCATGACAGCCTCGTCCGACCTGTTCAACCATGACGGACGGCGACCGCGCGCCAGCATCAACCACATCACCGTGCACGACGGCTTCACGCTCGCCGACCTCTTCAGCTACAACGAGAAGCACAACGAGGCCAATGGCGAGGACAATCGCGACGGGTCCAACGACAACCACAGCAACAATTGCGGCGTCGAGGGTCCGACCGACGATCCCAAGATCATCAGCCTGCGCCGGCAACTGCGCAAGAACGTGCTGGCCTGCCTGATGCTGGCGCAGGGCGTTCCGCTGATCCTCGCCGGCGACGAGGTTGGAAATTCTCAATCCGGCAACAACAACGCCTATTGCCAGGACAACGAGGTCGGCTGGGTCGGCTGGGACAATCTCGGCAAGGAAGGCGACGACATGGTCGATTTCGTCGCCCATCTCGCCGACATCCGCCGCCGGTTCTCGCAGCTGCGCAGCCATCGCTGGCTCGATGGCCGTCCCAAGGACGGCGTCTCGTACGGCGCGCTGTGGCTGACTCCCGCCGGCCACGAGATGACGGAGAGCGACTGGAAATTCCCGGAAGGCCGGTTCCTCTCCTATGTGATGGGGCCGATGGAACCGGGTGGGGCCGCGATCTTTATCGTACTGAACGCCGCTCCCGAAGAGATTGCATTCAAATTGCCCCAAATGACCGAATACAAGAGCTGGCAGCAGATCCTGAACACGACCGATGCCAAGCTGAATACGATCGACTTTCTGCCCGGGAGCGACAGCAAGGCGCCGCCGCGCTCCGTGCTCGCCTTCGCGGGGGCGCTATGAGACCGTCCTTCGGGGCGAGGCCGACGAAGGACGGCGTGTCGTTCCGCCTATGGGCGCCCGCCGCACGCCGTGTCGACCTCCTGCTCGACCGCGGGCACGCGATGCAGCGCCGACAGGATGGCTGGTATGTCGCCGACATCGCCGGCCTCACCGCCGGCAGCCCCTACAAGTTCAGGATCGACGACGAGATCGACGTGCCGGATCCTGCGTCAGCCTTCCAGCCCGAGGATGTGTTCGGCCCGAGCGAGGTGATCGATCACGACGCCTTCGTATGGCGCGCGCGCGATTGGCGCGGCCGTCCCTGGGAGGAGACGGTGCTGATCGAGACTCATGTCGGCACCTTCACGCCGGAGGGCACATACCGCGCCATGATCGACAAGCTCGATCATCTCGCGGCAACCGGCATCACCGCGCTGGAATTGATGCCGCTCGCCGATTTCGCCGGGCGCCGCGGCTGGGGCTATGACGGCGTGCTGTGGTACGCGCCCGACAGCGCCTATGGCCGGCCCGAAGACCTGAAGACGCTGATCGACGAGGCGCATCTGCGCGGGCTGATGGTGTTCCTCGACGTCGTCTACAATCATTTCGGACCCGAGGGGAATTACCTCGGCCGCTATGCGCCGACCTTCTTCACCGACGCGCACACGCCCTGGGGCAGTGCGATCGACTATCGCGTGCCGCAGGCGCGAGCCTTTGCCGTCGAGAACGCACTGTGCTGGCTCGGCGACTATCGCTTCGACGGCCTCAGGCTGGATGCCGCCAATCACATCATGGCTGCCCCGGGAGAGCAGTCCATGCTGCAGGACCTCAGCGTCGCCGCCGGCGAGCTCGCCAGGGCCACGGGACGCCACATCCACCTCGTGCTGGAGAACGGCGACAATCGCGCCAGCCTGCTCGACGCCGCGCAGGAGCCACCGAACGGCAAATATCGCGGACAATGGAACGACGATTATCATCACGTCTGGCATGTGATGCTGACCGGCGAGCTCGCCGGTTACTACGCCGACTACCAGACGCCGCGCATGGACCTCGCGCGCGCGCTCGCCTCCGGCTTCGTCTACCAGGGCGAAATCTCGGAGTTCTGGGGCAAGAGGCCGCGGGGCGAGCCGAGCCATGAGCTGCCGCCGGCAACCTTCGTCAATTTCCTCCAGAACCACGACCAGATCGGCAACCGTCCGCTTGGCGAGCGCCTGGAAAGCCTGGCATCGCCAGAACAGATCGAGGCTGCGCTCGCAGTGACTTTGCTCGCGCCGATGGTGCCGATGCTGTTTCAGGGCGAGGAATGGGGCTCGACAGTCCCCTTCCCGTTCTTCTGCGATTTCCAAGGGGGGCTCGCCGATGCCGTGCGCACGGGCCGCAAGCAGGAATATGCCTGGGCTTACGAAAAATACGGCGACGAGGTGCCCGATCCGCTCGATCCGGCAACGTTGCAATCGGCCGTGCTCGACTGGACCGGCCGCACGCCGCAACAGCACGCGCGGCTTGCGCTGGTAAAGGATCTGCTCGCGCTCCGCCGCAAGGAAATCATGCCCCGGCTCAAGGGTGCAAGCTTCGGCGACGCCGAGGCGGCGGACAACGGCCTGCTCACCGCGCATTGGCGGATGGGCGACGGCACGACGTTGCGCCTCGTCGCCAATCTGTCGGATCACGAGATCACCTCCACCCTCAGCGCGGGTACACCGATCTGGGGCGGCGCCAGCGAGCGGCTTCGGCCCTGGTCGGTGGTCTGGCATCTCGGAGGTTGACATGCCTCCTGCCATTCCGCTCGCAACCTACCGGCTGCAGCTCACCGCGGATTTCGACTTCGACAAGGCCGCCGCGGTGGTTCCCTATCTCAAGGCGCTGGGGATCACGCATCTCTATGCTTCGCCGGTGATGAAGGCACGCAAGGGCTCGACCCATGGCTACGACACCGTCGATCACGGCCAGTTCAATCCCGAGCTCGGCGGCGAGGCTGGTTTCGCGCGGCTGAGCGAGGCGTTGAGCAGGCACGACCTCGGGCTCATCATCGATTTCGTGCCCAACCATGTCGGCGTGCATTTCGCCGACAATCCCTGGTGGCTCGACGTACTGGAATGGGGCCAGGCCTCGCCTCATGCCGTCTCCTTCGATATCGACTGGGATCAACTGGCCTTCCGCGCCCGCGGCGGCGTGCTGCTGCCAATCCTCGGTTCGTCCTATGGTGACGCGCTGGAGGGTGGCAACATCGAGCTGCGCTACGATCCGGATGAGGGCAGTCTTTCCGCATGGTATTTCGAGCATCGCCTGCCCATCGCGCCGGAGCGCTATGGCGAGGTGCTGCGCATGATCGTCAAGGAAGCGGACGCGGCGGAAACGGAGCCCGGCAAACGCCTGCTCGCGCTCGCCGCACGCTACACAGGATTGCGCCGGCCCAACCGCAAGGAAGCTCCTGCATTCAAGTCGGAGCTCAAGGAGATTGCAGGTGCTGCCGACCTTATCGCGCAAGGCCTCGCGGCCTATCGCGCCGGCAAGGACCGCCCGGCGCAGACGCTGACGCTGCATCACCTGCTGGAGCGCCAGCACTACAAGCTCGGGCACTGGCGGCTTGCCTCAAGCGATATCAACTATCGCCGCTTCTTCGACGTCAACGGGCTCGCGGGACTGCGCGTCGAAGACCCCGGCACGTTTGCCGCCACACACCGGCTCGTGAAGCAACTCATCGCCGAGGGCAAACTGCAGGGAATCCGTCTCGATCACATCGATGGCCTGCGTGACCCCGCACAATATTGCCAGCGCTTGCGCCGGCTGGTGCGCGACGCCCAAGGCAACACAAAGCCGTTCTATACGGTCATCGAAAAGATCCTGTGCGAACACGAGCGCCTGTCGCATTTCGCCGGCGTCCAGGGTACCACCGGCTACGAGTGGATGAACGTCATCACGCATGTCTTGGTCGATCCCAAGGGCCTGGATGCGCTGGACGAGACCTGGCGGCAGATCAGCAACCGGCCGCCGCGGCTTGCGCCTTACGTCAAGGATGCGAAGCGACGGGTGCTGGAGACGCTGCTGACCAGCGAATTCACCGTGCTGACGCGCCTGCTCGCGCGCATCGCCAACGGGCATTATTCGACACGGGACTTCTCGGCCGACAGCCTGCGACAGGCGCTCGAGCTCTACGTGCTGCATTTCCCGGTCTATCGCACCTACCTGACGCATAGCGGCCCGACGGCACCGGATCGCAAGCTGATCGAGGACACCATCGAGCGCGCCCGCGACGAGTGGTTTGCCGCCGACGAAGGCATTTTCGACTTCCTGCGCGACGCCCTCACGATGGACCTGCTCAAGCCCGGCCGTCCCCCGCACAGCGCCCAGCGCGTGCGCCGCTTCGCGCTGAAGGTGCAGCAATTCACCGGGCCGATGATGGCGAAGTCACTGGAGGACACCGCCTTCTATCAATTCCACCGGCTGCTCGCGCTGAACGAGGTCGGCGGCGATCCCGCGAGCACCGGCCTCACCATTGCCGCCTTCCACCAGGCCATGCAGGCCCGCGCCCGGGAATGGCCGCAAGGCATGACGGCGACCGCTACGCACGACACGAAGCGCGGCGAGGACGCCCGCACCCGGATCGCGGCGCTGAGCGAGCTTCCCGGCGAATGGACCAGCGCGGTGGCGCGGTGGAAGGTGTTGAACGCGCCGCATCTCACACACCGGGACAGTTTCCGCGCGCCGTCGGCGACGTTCGAATACATGCTTTACCAGACCCTGCTCGGTGCCTGGCCGCTCGAGCAGCCGGCCGATGGCGCTTTCGTCGCGCGCATTCAGGCTTATGCGCTCAAGGCCGCGCGGGAAGGCAAGGAGGAGACGAGCTGGCTCAACCCGCATGAAGCCTATGAGAACGGCATACGAGACTTCATCGAGAAGATCCTCGACCCGGCTCAGTCCGCAGAATTCCTGGAAGCATTGCAGACGCTGGCTCGCCGCGTCGCGCTGCTCGGAACGCTGAACTCGCTGAGCCAGCTCACACTCAAGGCGATGCTACCGGGCGTGCCGGACTTCTACCAGGGCACCGAGTTCTGGGACCTGTCGCTGGTCGACCCCGACAACCGCCGCCCGGTGGACTTTGCCGCGCGCCATGCGGCGCTGAACGCGCTGGAGAATCCGGATTGGCGCGGCCTGAGCAGGAGCTGGCCGGACGGCCAGCTCAAGCTGGCCTGGACGCGACATCTTCTCAAGCTGCGCAATGGACTCGCCGACGTCTTCGCCCAGGGCGATTATCAGCCGCTCGAGGTGCGCGGTGCACATGCCGACCACGTGATCGCCTTCGCGCGCCGACATGGCCGCGCCGCCGCGATCGTCGTAGTCGGGCGTCACTTCGCGCCGTTCACGCAAGGGGGCCGGGAATGGCCCGCGGCGGAAGGCTTCGATGCGACCGTCGATATCAGCGGCTATACCGCGACGGGCCTTGCGGGGAACGAAGTCTCGCTCGCGCAGGCCTGGCGCGATCTTCCCGTAGCCGTCATCGAGGCGCGGACTGCGAACGCGGTAAAGCCGATGCGCCAGCGCGTGCGCGGCTGAGGCTACTTGCCGCCGTCCTTGGTCAGGAGCAATTGGCCGCGCTTCTTGATCGTGGCCTGGGCCATCTCGGCAAAGCGCTGCAACAGCCAGGGCAGCACCACCTCGACGCGGACCTGATCGTCGGCGACGTCGACCCGACCGCTCGCGATCTGCCCGAGCGCGCGGATGCGGAAATTCATCGTGTCGCCGCTCCAGCTCTCTTCCTCGACCTGCATCACGGGAATGCTTGCCGCAGCGCGGCCAAGCCCGGTCTTGAGCCGGCGCGCTGCCTCCTCGCGGCCGAGGCGATGGGGAATGGAGACGACAAGCGGTGCTGACATGGGCCCTGGCCTTTCGCGACTGATCTCACATAGTCATGCCGGACCCACCAACAAAGGTTCCATGCAAGTTGAACCTTCGGCCGTGTTTCAAAGGGGGAACTTTAGGACCTGCGGCAAGTTGCCCTCGCACGACGGGACAGGTTGCAATGACCCTTTCAACGAAGGGCTGAGGAGATTCGCATGTCAATCGGCACGATTATTCTGATCATCTTGATCATCGCCCTGCTCGGCGGCTTCAGCGGCATCGGCGGCGGGCCGTTCTATGGCACCGGCTATTACGGAGGCGGTGGCCTCGGGCTCGTCATCGTCATCCTGCTGATCCTGCTTCTGATGGGACGGATCTAGCCAGATGCAGTCATTCCGGGGCGCGCCTACGCGCGAACCCGGAATCTCGGGCCACGAACTCTGGATTCCGGGTCTGCGCTTCGCAGCCCGGAATGACGTTTGGGAAAGCTCCTACTTTACCTTCCCCGCCAGCTTCTTGATCCCCGCCTTGATCGATACCGCGGCATCGTCATAACCCTCCCACGCCCTCGATCGCGCCAGCAGGCCCGGCACGGTGCGCAGCGTATAGCGCTTCGGATCGAGATCGCTCTTCACCTGCGACCAGGTCAACGGCATCGAGACCGTGGCCCCTGTGCGCGCCCGCGGCGACAACGGGGCCACCGCCGTCGACATCCGATCGTTGCGCAGGTAGTCCAGGAAAATCTTTCCCTTGCGCAGCTTCTTCGACATGTTGAGCAGATAGCGCTCGGGATCGTCGTCGGCCATCCATTGGCAGACGCCCTGCGCGAACGCCTTGGCCTCCTTCCAGCTCACCTTGTCGCGCGCGCCGTGGAGCAGCGGCACCACCACATGCAGCCCTTTGCCGCCCGTGGTCTTGCAAAAGCTGTCCATGCCGATGTCGGAAAGGCGCTGCCGCATCTCCCTGGCCGCCGCGACGACGTCTGCGAATTCGACCTCGGGCGCAGGATCGAGATCGAACACCAGCCGGCCCGGCGTGTTGTATGCGTAAGGCGCGCAATTCCAGGGATGCAGCTCCACGCCGCCGATCTGCGCCACGGCGGCGAGCCCCTCGATCCGGTCGATCTGCAAATACGGCTTGCGGTCGCCGGACACTCGCGCGAGCTCCAGCAGGTTCGACGTGCCCTGCATGGCGTGGCGCTGGAAGAAGGATTCGCGCTCGATGCCATCTGGGGCGCGGATCAGCGAGCACGGCCTTCCCTTGAGATGCACGATCATCCATTCGCCAACGGCTTCGAGATATCGCGCGAGGTCCAGTTTCGTTACGGGCTCGCCATTGCCGTCATCGGGCCAGAGCTCCTTGTCGGGCTTGGAGATCACGACACCCATGACCTGGGCAGTGCCAGCCTCCTTCGTCATCTTGGCGGACTTCGGCTTGGCGCGTCTGTTCGGCGAGGGCTCGGCGAGCTCGGTGTCGACGGGCGTCTCGGCTTCGACCTCCTCGGCAGGCTTGTCCTGCCGCAGGCCCTTGAACGCCGCCTGGCGGATATTGCCGTCGGCCGTGAAGCCGGCAAACTCGATCTCTGCAACGAGCTCCGGCTTCAGCCAGTGCACCTCGCGCGTCTTCTTCGGCGCATTCTTGCCGCCGAAGGGGCTTTCCTTGGCCGCCATGGCTTTCAGCGCCGGCATGATGCGCTTGACCTTGTCCGCGCCAAAGCCGGTGCCGACCATGCCGACGAAGGCGAGATGATCGCCGCGCTGCACGCCGGCCATCAGGGAACGGAATTTGCCGTTGGTCGTCTTGTAGCCGCCAATCACCACCTCGTGGCCCGCGCGACATTTCGATTTGACCCAGCTCTCGGTACGGCCGGAGCGATACGGCGCGTTCAGCTTCTTCGACACCACGCCTTCGAGCTCGAGCTTGCAGGCTGATTGCAGCACGGCATCGCCACCGCTCTCGAAATGCTCGACATAGCGGATCTCGCTCGATTTCCGCTTGCGCGTTTCCAGCAGTTTCTTGAGTTGCGACTTGCGCTCGCCGAGCGGCAGCCGGCGGTAATCCTGACCTTCGGCGAACAGAAGGTCGAAGGCAAAGAAGATCAGATCATCGGTCTTGCCATCGGACAACGCAGCCTGAAGCGAGGAGAAGTTCGGCGCGCCGTTATGGTCGAGCGCGACGATCTCGCCGTCGATCATCACGTCAGGCAGCGCGCTCGCCTCCTTGGCAATGGAGGCGAACTTGCCGGTCCAGACCCTTGCGCGTCTTGAGCGTCGCCTCGCCGTCCTCGACCCGGAGCTGGACGCGATAGCCGTCGAACTTGATCTCGTGGCACCAGCCCTCGCCGGACGGCGGCCGTTCGACCAGCGTACAGAGCTGCGGCGCGACGAAGTCCGGCATCTCCGAGACCTTCCTGGCCTTCGTTGCCGGCGTGGCCGTCTTCTTCGCCGCCCTGCCGGCCTTCAACGCGATCCGCGGCGCCGGCTTCACCGTGCGCCCTTTCGTCTCCTCGGAACGGTTGGACTGCCAGACGGCATCGGCCTTGCCCTTGGGGCCCCTGGCCAGCATGAACGGCTTCGGCGCGCGGCCCTTGCCTTCGGCGATCTGCTCCATCGCGCGGCCGGAGGCGACGGACCTGTCCTGGTCGAGAATGTCGTTGTCCGCGCCTTCGCGGGCATATTCATCGCGATGCTTGATGAGGAGCCAGTTGGTGCGCTTGCCGCCGGTGCGGTCGTTGCGCATGCGCACCAGCACCCAGCTCCCCTGCAGCTTCTCGCCATGCAGGGTGAACTTCAGGTCGCCCTTCTTGAAACCGGCCTCCGGATCTTCCGATTCCCAGGTCCCGCGGTCCCACAGCATCACCGTGCCGCCGCCATATTGCCCTTCCGGAATCGTCCCTTCGAAATCGCCATAGTCGAGCGGATGGTCTTCCACCTCGACGGCCAGCCGCTTGTCCTGCGGATCGAGCGAGGGCCCCTTCGTCACCGCCCAGGACTTGAACACGCCGTCAAATTCGAGCCTGAGATCGTAGTGCAGTCTGGTCGCATCATGTTTCTGGATCACGAAGCGCCGCTGTTTTGATGGCACCACTGCGGTCTTGCCCGATGGTTCGGGCGTCTTCTCGAAGTCCCGCTTCTTTCGATACGTGGAGAGTTTTTGCAGCACGATCGGTCCCGCTTCTCTTTCGCCATCGAGCCTATCACGGCCAAAGTCCCGCCCGGAACCAAAACCCGATCGGACGGTTGGGGTTCCAAAACGCCTTGAAAACGCTGGAGAATGGAATGGCCCCGCGCGCCTATTGGAAGGGAACGTTGAAGCTGTCGCTGGTCAGTTGCCCGGTCGTGCTCTATCCGGCGACCACGGCGGCGGAGAAGACGCGGTTTCACCTGATCAACCGTGAGACCGGGAACAGGCTCAAGCAGCAGATGATCGATGCCGAGACCGGCGACATCGTGGAGAGCGACCAGAAAGGCCGCGGCTACGAGTTGCGCAAGGGCAAATATGTCGAGATCGAACCGGAGGAGCTCGAAGCAGTCCAGATCGAGAGCAACCACACCATCGACATCGAGAGCTTCGTGCCGAGCGAGGAGATCGACCAGCGCTATCTCAATCACCCCTATTACATCGCGCCGGACGGCAAGGCCGCGGTCGATGCCTTCGCGGTGATCCGCGACGCCATGAAGGACCAGGACCGCGTGGCGCTCGCCAAGATCGTGCTGACCAACCGCGAGCACGTCATGGCGATCGAGCCGCTCGGCAAGGGCCTGCTCGGCACCACGCTGCGTTTCCCCTACGAGCTGCGCGACGAGGACCAGTTCTTCGACGAGATCAAGAGCCCGAAGATCACCAAGGACATGGTCGAGCTCGCCGGCCACATCCTGCAGACCAAGGCGGCGCATTTCGATCCCCGCAAATTCAAGGACGAGTACGAGGACGCCCTGAAGGCACTGGTGAAGCGCAAGGCCAGCGGCAAGAAGATCGAGCTGCCGGAGCCCGAGGAGCGGCCGAGCAACGTCGTCAGCCTGATGGACGCGCTGAAGCAGAGTCTGAAGGGCCGCGGCGGGAAGAAGACGGCGGCGAAGCCGCATGCGCGACGCGCGACGGGGCGGCAGCGCGCTGCGAAGAAGACGCACCGGTCGACCGCGCGGCAGAGGAAGGCGGGGTGACAACCCAACCGTCATTCCGGGGCGATGCAAAGCATCGAGCCCGGAATCCATCATGCCGAGCGCGACGGGCGGAGAAATGGATTCCGGGCTCGCGCTGGCGCGCGCCCCGGAATAACAGTGAGACTCAATCCCCCGCCTTCAGCCGGTAACCGATCCCTGTCTCCGTCAATACATATTGCGGCCGTTCCGGATCGGCTTCGATCTTCTGGCGGAGCTGGCGGACATAGACGCGCAAATATTGCGCGTCGGTCAACTCGTCCCAGAGCTCCCGAAGCAGGAAGCGGTGGGTGAGCACCTTGCCGGCATGCTGCACCAGCACGCGCAACAGGTCATATTCCTTCGGCGAGAGCTTCACGTCACGATCGCCGACCTTGACGATGCGGCGGACGAGATCGACCGAGAGATCGCCAGTACGGAAAACCGGGCGCTCGCCCTTGACCTGGAGCTGGTGGCGCAGCGCAGCGCGCAGGCGCGCCAGAAGCTCCTCCATTCCGAACGGCTTGGTTAGATAGTCGTCGGCACCGAGATCGAGCGCCTGGACCTTGCCGGCCTCGTCGCCGCGACTCGACAGTACCACGATCGGCACGCCTTCGTTGCGGGCGCGGATGGTGCGGAGCAGCTCATGCCCCTGAACGTCGGGCAGGCCGAGATCGAGGATGATCAGCGCCGGCCCCTCCTCGAGCTTCTCCAGCGCGGTCTTGCCGTTCGACGCCTCCAGGATCTCATAGCCTTGCGTCGTCAGCCCCATCCGCAGCAATTTGCGGATCGGCGGCTCGTCGTCGATGACCAGGACCTTGATCGGAGCAGCGCTCATGCGGCGGTATCCAATGCGTGGCTCTCTGCCGGAACCGGCAGGCGGATGGTGATGACCGCGCCGCTCCGCTCGCTGCGGTTGGCCGCAGAGATCGTGCCGCGCATCGCCTCGACGAAGCCGCGGGAAATGGCGAGGCCGAGCCCGGTGCCGGGACGGACGTGATCGCCTTTCTGCACGCGATAGAACTTGTCGAACACGCTCTCGAGCTCGTCGGGCGGAATGCCGGCTCCTTCGTCCGCGATCTGGAGCAAGACATGTCCGCGGTCGCGCCGACCGCTGATCGAGATCGTGGTCTCGGGCGGCGAGTATTTGGCTGCATTGTCGAGCAGATTGAACAGCACCTGCTCGAACAGCACGGCATCGAGCTGAAGCATCGGCAGATCGGCGGCCAGCACCAGCTCGATCTTGTGCGCCGTGAGTATCTTGCTGGCGCGCCGCAACGCGCTGCCCACGATCTCGCCGAGATCGTGAAGCGCGGTATTCGGCACGATGGCGCCGGATTCGAGCTTGGTCATGTCGAGCAGATTGGCAATGAAGCGGTTGAGCCGCTCGGATTCGTCAATCACGGTGGCGAGCAGATCGCGCTTCTCGGTGTCGGACAGCGCGCCGGCGAGATCGCGCATTGTGGAAGCCGCGCCCAGCACGGAGGCGAGCGGCGTCTTCAGGTCATGCGAGATCGAGGTCAACAGCGCCGAGCGCAGCCGCTCGGATTCGACGGTGCGCTTGACGCGGTCCATGTCCTCGACCAGCAGCACGCGCTCGATCGCGAGCGCGCCCTGGTCGACCAGCGCGTCGAGCAGCCGGCGCTGGTCCGGCGTCAGCAGCGGGCCGGTGCGGTCGTTGTCGATGCCGATGACGCCGATCGGGCCGCGCCCGGTGCGCATCGGCAGGAACAGACGCTTTGCACCCGGCAGCGTGTCCGAGCCCCGGCCGGCGGGGCGATCGTTGCTCCAGGCCCAATTGGCGGCGGCAAGATCGGCCTGGTCGAGCTCATCTTCGGGCGGATAGCCGGACTTCACCGTGAGCAGGCCCTCGTCCGGCAGCAGCAGCACCACGCGCACCTTCAGCATCAACGCGATCTGGTAGGCGGTCGCCCACAGCACGTCGTCGAGCGTGGCGGTGCCGGCGAGCTTGCGGCTGAAGGCATGGAGCTGCTCGGTCATCCTGATCCGGCCGATCGCGGTGTCGGCCTGGATACGCACGCGCGCCGCGACATTGGAGACGATCATCGCCACCACCATGAACAGCACGAAGGCGGCGACGTTGGTCGGGTCGGTGATCGTAAAAGTGTAGATCGGCGGCAGGAAGAAGAAATTGTAGGACAGCGAGGCGGCGACCGTCGCCAGCAGCGACGGCCACAGGCCATAACGGACAGCGACCGCGACCACCGCCGTCAGCAGCACGAGGTCGACGTTCTCGATGCCGAAACGGGGCTGGATGAGCTGCGCGGCGCCGAGGCCGATCAACACGATGCCCAGCGCCTTGAAATAGGGCAGCGGATCGAACGGCTCGGATCGCGCAGCAGTCTGCACCGCCGTCTTGGGCGCCGCTTCCGCGGACAGTTCATCGCCGGGGATGACGTGAACGCTGATGTTGCCGGCGCGACGCACCAAATCATGCACCACTGAGCCGCGCGTCATCTCGAACCAGCGCGAGCGCGTCGACTTGCCGATCACGATCTGGGTGACGTTGTTGCCTTGCGCGAAATTGACGACGTCGTCGGCGATCCGGCGGCCGACGGCAGGGATGGTCAGCGCCTCGCCGCCGAGCGATTCCGCTAGCCGCAGCGTGTCGGCCAGCCGGTCGCGCTCCTCGTCGGACAATTGCAGGGATCGCCGCGTCTCGATCGAGATCGCGGTGAACGGCGCATGCAGCCGGTCGGCCAGTCGCTTGGTGTAGCGCACGAGGCCGGCCGCGCGCGGATCCTCGCTGACGCAGACGAGGATGCGCTCACCCGCGGCCCAGGGCCCGGGAATCGCATTCGCCTGCATGTGGGTGAGGAGCTGCTCGTCGACCCGCTCGGCCGTCCGCCGCAGCGCGAGCTCGCGCAGGGCGGTCAGATTGCCCGGCGAGAAATAGTGCTCAAGCGCCCGCTCGGCCTGCTTGGGCACATAGACCTTGCCCTCCTTCAGCCGCTGGATCAGATCGTCGGGGGTGAGGTCGATCAGCTCGATGGCGTCGGCGCGGTCGAACACCGAATCCGGCACGGTCTCGCGCACCCTGACATGGGTGATCTGCGCGACGACGTCGTTCAGGCTCTCGATGTGCTGGATGTTGACGGCGGTGTAAACGTCGATGCCGCGGGAGAGCAGCTCCTCGACGTCGAGATAGCGCTTGGGATGGCGGCAAAGGGGCGCATTGGTGTGGGCGAGCTCATCGACGAGCGCAATCTGCGGCCGGCGCGCGATCACCGCATCGAGATCCATCTCCTCGACGGTCTGGCCGCGATAGTCGAACCGCTTGCGCGGGATCACTTCGAGACCGCGGACCAGAGCCTCGGTCTCGGCGCGGCCATGGGTTTCGACGAACCCGACGACGACATCGACGCCGGCCTTGCGCTTGGCATGGGCGCTCTGCAGCATCTCGTAGGTCTTGCCGACGCCGGGAGCGGCGCCGACGAAGATCTTCAGCTTGCCGGTCGCACCTTCCTCCCGCCGCGCAGCTTCCAGCAGCGCCTCGGGAGAGGGACGTTGTTCGGGATCGCGGCGCTCTCGGACCATCTCGCCAATATAATCATCTGCGCGCCACGAGCCTAGACTGCTACTTCGCGGCCATGCGATCGAGCGCGAGATTCAGCGCGAGAACGTTAACCCTGGGTTCGCCGAGCAGGCCGAGCAGACGGCCTTCGGTGTTGGCGGTCACGAGCTGCTTGACCTGATCTTCAGGCAGATTCCGCGCCTTCGCCACGCGGGGCACCTGGAATTGCGCCGCTTCCGGCGAGACGTTCGGGTCGAGGCCGCTGGCCGAGGTCGTCACCAGGTCGACCGGCACGGCCGCGTTCGGATTCTCGCCCCTGAGCTTGTCCACATCTTCCTTGAGCCGGTCGGCCAGCGCCTTGCTGGTCGGGCCGAGGTTGGAGCCGCCAGAATTGGCGGCGTTGTAGGGGGCCGACACCGTCTTGGTCGAATCGTTCGGGTCCGGCGCAAGCGTCGCCGACAGACGGCCGTGGAAGTATCTGTCGTCCTTGAACTCCTGCCCGATCAGGGCGGAGCCGATCACCTTGCCGTCCTTTTCGATGAGGCTGCCCTGCGCCTGCACGGGAAACAGCGTGCCGGCAATGGCGGTCATCGCGAGCGGATAGGCAAGGCCGGTGATGGCGGTGAGCGCCAGCAACAGGACGATCGCGGGGCGGATTTCTCTGAGCATGTTAGGTCTCCTATTTCTTTCGTCATTGCGAGGGAGGCGAAGCAATCCAGAGGCGTTCTTGGGAGGCAGTCTGGATGGCTTCGTCGCTTCCCTCCTTGCAACGACGGCGTTATGCCAGGTGCAAGGCGGTCACCAGGAGGTCGATCGCCTTGATGCCGATGAAGGGAATGACGATGCCGCCCAGGCCATAGATCAGCAGGTTACGCCGGAGCAGCGCACCGGCACCGACCGCGCGATAGGCGACGCCCTTCAGCGCCAGCGGGATCAACGCGACGATGATCAATGCGTTGAAGATGATCGCCGACAGGATGGCGCTTTGCGGGCTCGACAGGTTCATGACGTTGAGCACGTTGAGCTGGGGGTAGAACGCCAGGAACATCGCCGGAATGATCGCAAAATACTTGGCGACATCGTTCGCGATCGAGAACGTCGTCAGCGCACCCCGCGTCATCAAGAGCTGCTTGCCGATCTCGACCACCTCGATCAGCTTGGTCGGGTTGGAGTCGAGGTCGACCATGTTGCCGGCTTCGCGGGCCGCCTGGGTGCCGGTGTTCATGGCGACGCCGACGTCGGCCTGGGCGAGCGCCGGCGCATCGTTGGTGCCGTCGCCGCACATCGCGACCAGCTTGCCCTTGGCCTGCTCGTCGCGGATCAGCTTGAGCTTGTCCTCGGGGGTTGCCTGCGCCAGGAAGTCGTCGACGCCAGCCTCCGCGGCGATCGCGGCCGCCGTCATCGGATTGTCGCCGGTGATCATGATGGTGCGGATGCCCATGCGGCGGAGCTCTGCGAAACGCTCGCGGATACCGCCCTTGACGATGTCCTTGAGCTGGACGACGCCCAGCAGCTTGCCGTCCCTGGCGACCGCCAGCGGCGTGCCGCCGGCCTTCGATATCTCGTCGGCGATCGTCTGAAGCTCGCGGCCGGTGTCCGAGAGCGTCGCGGGCTGGATGGCACGGGCGGTGTTGCCGGAGGCAACAGCCTGCGGTGCCCCACCGTTGACATAGTTGAGCATGGCATCGACCGCGCCCTTGCGCACGGACGAGCCGCCGGCATCGACGCCGCTCATGCGGGTCTGTGCCGTGAAGGGGATGAAAGTCGCTCCGAGCTCGGCCATGTCGCGGCCGCGGATGCCGTACTTCTCCTTGGCCAGCACGACGATCGAGCGGCCCTCCGGCGTCTCGTCCGCGAGCGATGCGAGCTGGGCCGCGTCCGCAAGCTCCTGCTCGGTGACGCCGCGCAGGGGACGGAACGCGGTCGCCTGCCGATTGCCGAGCGTGATGGTCCCGGTCTTGTCGAGCAGCAACGTGTCGACGTCGCCGGCGGCTTCGACCGCCCGGCCGGACATTGCCAGCACGTTGAAGCGCACCAGGCGGTCCATGCCGGCGATGCCGATCGCCGACAGCAGCGCACCAATCGTGGTGGGGATGAGCGTCACGAACAGCGCAACAAGCACGATCACCGAGATCGAGCCACCGGCATAGGCCGCATAGCTCGGGATCGTCACGGTGGCGAACACGAAGATGATGGTGAGGCCGGCAAGAAGGATGTTGAGCGCGATCTCGTTCGGTGTCTTCTGCCGCTCCGCGCCCTCGACCAGCTTGATCATGCGGTCGATGAAGGTCGAGCCCTGGGCTGCCGTGATGCGGACGCGGATCCAGTCCGACAGCACCTGCGTGCCGCCGGTCACCGCCGAACGGTCGCCGCCGGATTCGCGGATCACGGGTGCGGATTCGCCGGTGATGGCGGCCTCGTTGACGGAGGCGACGCCCTCGATCACCTCACCGTCCGAGGGGATCGTGTCGCCTGCCTCGACCAGAACGATATCACCCACTTTCAGGCTCGTGCCGGGCACGAGCTTGTAATCGCGGCTCGCGCCGCTCAGGAGCTTGGCCTGGCTCTCGGTGCGGGTCTTGCGCAGCGTCTCGGCCTGCGCCTTGCCACGGCCCTCGGCCACTGCTTCAGCAAGGTTGGCGAACAGCACGGTGAACCACAGCCAGAGGATGATCTGGAAGGTGAATCCGAGATTTTCCCCACCGGTCAGGAGATCGCGCAGGAAGATCACCGTGGTGAGCGCAGCGACGATCTCGACCACGAACATGACCGGGTTCTTGATCATGGCGCGCGGATCGAGCTTGGCGAAAGCCGCGCCGATCGCCGGCATCACGATCCTGGGATCCAGCATCGCCGAGACCGGCATGCGCTTGTTGGGTTTATGGACAGGTTCCATGGAGGTCACTCCGAAAAAGCTGGATCAGAACAGGTCGCCGGCGTTCATCGCGAGGTGCTCGACGATGGGGCCGAGCGCGAGCGCCGGGAAGAAGGTCAGGCCGCCCATGATCAGGATGACGCCGACGACGAGACCGACGAACAGGCCGCCCGTGGTCGGGAACGTGCCCATCGACGGCGGGATCGATTTCTTGGCCGCGAGCGACCCCGCGATCGCCATCGCCGGCACGATCATGAAGAAGCGGCCGACGAACATCGCACTGGCGAGCGTGAGATTGTAGAAGAAGGTGTTGCCGGTGAGGCCCGCGAAGGCCGAGCCGTTGTTGGCCGTCCCCGAGGTGAAGGCGTACAGCACTTCCGTGAAGCCGTGCGGTCCGGCATTCGCCATGGAGGCGACTGCCGCCGGATAGACCACGCCGACGGCGGTCCAGCCGAGAATCATCAGCGGCAGGACGAGAATGGCGAGCATCGCCATCTTGACCTCGCGCGCCTCGATCTTCTTGCCGACATATTCGGGGGTGCGGCCGACCATCAGGCCCGCGACGAAGATCGCGAGGACGACGAACAGCAGCATGCCGTACATGCCGGCGCCGACGCCGCCGACGATGATCTCGCCGAGCTGCATGTTGATCAGCGGGATCATGCCGCCGAGCGCGGTGAAGCTGTCGTGCATGGCGTTGACGGCGCCGCAGGAGGCGGCCGTGGTGATCACGGCGAACAGCGAGGAGGCGACGATGCCGAAGCGGACCTCCTTGCCTTCCATGTTGCCGCCGGTCAGGCCCAGCGCATGCATGGTCGCGGTGCCGTTGGCTTCCGCCCAATAGCAGACGCCGACGCCGGCAACGAACAGCAGGCCCATCACGGCGAGGATCGCCCAGCCCTGGCGCTGGTTGCCGACCATGCGTCCGAACACATTGGTGAGCGCGGCGCCGAGCACGAAGATCGACAGCATCTGCACGAAGTTCGACAGCGCGGTCGGGTTCTCGAAGGGGTGCGCGGCGTTGGCGTTGAAGAAGCCGCCGCCGTTGGTGCCGAGCATCTTGATCGCGACCTGCGAGGCGACCGGGCCGACCGCGATGGTCTGCCTGGCGCCCTCGAGCGTGGTCGCCTCGACATAGGCCCCGAGCGTCTGCGGCATGCCCTGCCAGACCAGGAAAAGCGTGTAGACGATGCAGATCGGCAGCAGGACGTAGAGCGTGCAACGGGTCACATCGACCCAGAAATTGCCGACCGTGCGCGCGGAGGCGCGGGCAAAGCCGCGGATCAGCGCGACCGCGAGCACGATACCCGTCGCTGCGGACAGGAAGTTCTGGTGCGTGAGGCCGACCATCTGGGTCAGATAGGACAGCGTGCTCTCGCCGCCGTAGTTCTGCCAGTTGGTGTTGGTGATGAAGGACACCGCAGTGTTGAAGGACAGATCTTCGGCGACCGCGCCCTGCCCGGCCGGATTGAACGGCAGCACGGCCTGGAGCCGCATCACGCCGTAGATGATGAGGAAGCCGCCGACATGGAACAGCAGCATGGCGACAGTGTAGGTCACCCAGTGCTGCTCGCGCCTCTCGTCGACGCCGGAAATCCAGTAGATTCCGGCTTCGATCGGACGCAGGACGGGCGACAGGAAGGTCGGTTCGCCGTTGAACACGCGCGTCATGTACCAGCCGAGCGGCTTCGTCAGCGCGACGATAATCGCACAATAAAGAATGATCTGGAGCCAACCGATCACAGTCATGGCATTAACCCTTCAAGCTTTGCGGCCGGCGCAACAGCGGCAGCAGCAGTGCAAGCAAGCCCGCGACGAGCGCGGCTTCGGCGAGCAGCAGTTCAGCGAGCAGCAGCATGGCGTCAGAACCGCTCGGGCCGCAGCAGTGCATAGGTGAGATAGAGCAGGAGGCCGAATGAGACGGCGCCGGCGAGTGCATAATCGAAGATCATGGCCCGCTCCCTCACAGCCGTTCGCAGGCGTAGGTGTAGCCGATGGCGAGCGCGAAGAAGCCGAAGCCCAGCGCCAGCATGAGAATGTCCATCATGGAAATGCTCCTCGTTGCCCTCTGTCTCTGAGGCAACCATGTCTCTGCTTCCGGCAGGCAGCTTGCGGTGAATCAAGCACAGCGCATGTCCCGCGGCGCCTGCCCGGAACTTTCACTGCACCGAAGTGCCACTCGGGACATAGGTTTTCGAGATGAGGGCTATGGCAAAGTTATAGGAATC
>NZ_LSIC01000139.1 GCF_001556045.1 Bradyrhizobium sp. CCH5-F6 | reverse complement strand
AGGACCAGGACAGCATCACGCTGCTCCTCCGCGCTCAGCGCAACTGGTAAGTTCGATCGAAGTATTTCGACGAGCACCCGGCGGGAAACCGCCGGGTGCTTTTTGTTGTACGGTACGCGCCATGCAATTGGGTCCGATGGTGCGCTGCGAACACCCGGGCATCCGCACCTGAGACGCGATTGTCGGATGGCGTTGCGCGCGACCCCGGGGGCAGGGGGACTTTGCTGTGTCGCCCTCTGTCAATCCGCTGTCACGAAAATATTCCGCTTTACCGAAATTCTGATTTGCCGTATGTGTCGCCCATCCCGGCTCATCCTTGAG
>NZ_LSIC01000138.1 GCF_001556045.1 Bradyrhizobium sp. CCH5-F6 | reverse complement strand
GAGCGTTTTCGAGCGAAGTGGACGCCGGTTCGCGTCAAGAAAACGCGTCAAAACAGAAAGCTAGAGCCGCGTTCCGATTCCATCGGAACGGGAAAGGCTCTAGGCAGCGACTGGAGCCGAAAAGCCGATATGCGCGAGTTGTTCGATGACGCTGCGGGGAAAGCCCCGCCCGATCCGCGTGAAGCAGCGCGCCAATCCGCGCGCACGCCGCTGCGTAAGCGCTTCTACAAGGAGGCCGCCGTCGCCGAAGCCGATGGCGGCTTCGCCGTCACCCTCGACGGCAAGCCGATCCGCACGCCCTCCGGGCGCCAGGTCGTGATTCCTTCGCGCAGACTTGCCGATGCGGTCGCCTCCGAATGGGCCGCCCAGGGCGAGACGATCGACCCCATGACCATGCCGCTGACGCGGATCGCCAACAGCGTGGTTGAGGGCGTGGTCGACCGCGTCGATCAGGTCAGTGACGATCTCGCGAAATACTTCGAGTCCGACCTGCTGTTCTATCGAGCCGGCCATCCTGAGGGACTGGTCGCGCGTGAGGCCGCCCATTGGGACCCCGTCCTGTTCTGGGCGGCGGAGACGCTGGGAGCGCGCTTCATCCTGTCCGAGGGCATCATGCATGTGGAGCAGCCGGACGCGGCCGTTCAGGCCGCGCGCGCCGCGCTGCCACAGGACGCCTGGTCGGTCGCGGCGCTCCATATCGTCACCACCCTGACCGGCTCGGCGCTGCTGGCGCTGGCGCTCGCCAAGGGCGCGCGCGATGCCGAACTGGTCTGGGCCGCCGCCCATGTCGATGAGGACTGGAATATCGAGCAATGGGGTGTGGACGAGGAGGCCGCGGCCCGCAGGGCTAGGCGCCTCCGGGATTTCGAGGCTGCGGTGGCCGTCCTGAATGCGCTAAACGCGCCTTCGGTCGAAGGTCCTTAACGAGAGGTTTACGACGGCGGCCTTAGGGTGGGGCCAGCTTTCCCTGGGCCCCTCCGATGCCGACGCCGGTAAGTTCGATCGTTCCCGTCAGTGCCGCCAGCCCTCCGGCTGATGCGACGACGCCGGATCTCGTGCTCCAGGCCGGCAGCGTCGTCGACGCCAGAGTGGTCAGCGTGCTCGCCGACAATCTGGTGCGGATCGCGATCGCCAATCTCTCGATGGACGTAATGTCGGAAGTGGCGCTGTCGCCCGGGCAAAATCTCCAGCTCGCGGTGTCGCAGAACGACGGCACCATCCGGCTCGCCGTCATGGGCGGGGCAGGCGGAGCGGCGGGTGATCAGATTACGCTCACGCCGGCTGCCGCCTCGCTGGTGGACAGCCCGCCGCTTGCGCCGTCGGCGAGCGCTGCGCGCAACGCGCTGACGCCATCGGAGCAGGTAGCCGTTACGATGGCGTCCGCCGAGGCCGTGACCAAGCAGGGCAGCCAGGCACCGCTGTTCGCCAATCTCGCCGCGGTCGTCACCGGCAGCGATTTGCCGGCGGGGCTGAAACAGGCCGTGCTCGGTGTGCTGGCGCAACGGACGCCTCTCAATACCGGCCTCGACGGCGGCGATGTCGAATCCGCCTTCCAGAGGTCAGGGCTGTTCCTCGAGGCTTCGCTCGCCGCGGGCACAACGCCGTCGTCGGGCGCAATGCCGGACTTGAAAGCGGCGCTGCTGGTGCTGCGCCAGACGCTGGCCAAGCTCGAAGCGACCGCGCCCCAGGCGCAAGGGGCGATCATTCCCGGCAGTGCGGCGGGGACATCGCAGCCGGCTGCTGCGCCGGCCCAGCCAATGGGCGGGGCCGCACCGCCCGCTGTGCCGTCGACCGAAGCCGAGACCGTCCAAACCCAGCAAATGCCGCGCAGCGCCAGTCCCGCGGCCGCCGTCCTGGCTGATGCCGCCGGCGGTGCTCCGCAGGCCGCGATGCCGCGGACCATGACGGCAGGCCTTGCCGCCAGCCTCCTGCAGGAGATGACGCAAAACCTGCCGCGGATGATCGGCAACGTGCCCGGCTCCAACAAGGCCGTGCCGGATGGCCACCTCTTCGAGGCGGCCACCCAGGCGACCACGCCGCCGCCGTTCCGCGGCGCATTGCCGGCATCGCAGGCTGTCGCCTTGCCATCGCTGACGCCGGATACGCCGCTTGCCGCCACCGTGCACCGCCTGCTCGACGACACTGACGCTGCAATCGCGCGGCAGACCCTGCTCCAGGTTGCCTCGCTCCCCGATCGCACTGACGCATCCGGCCACCGCGTCGACCCGGCCGTGACGCAATGGAATTTCGAGATTCCGTTTGCGACCCCGCAGGGCACCGCAATGGCGCAGTTCGAGATCTCGCGCGATGGCGGCAATGAATCCGCCGATCCCGCCACGCGTGCCTGGCGTGCGCGCTTCTCGCTCAATGTCGAACCGGCCGGCCCCGTGCATGCTCTGATCACGCTGAACGGCGACAAGACGTTCGTGCGGATGTGGGCGGAGCGGCCGGCGACGGCGCAGCAGCTCCGCGCCGGCATCGGTGAGCTCAGCCAGGCATTGACGAGGGCCGAGCTCAAGCCCGGCGACATCATCGTGCGCGACGGCACGCCGCCGCAACCGGCGCCTGTCCGCGCCGGCCACTTCCTGGATCGCGCGACATGAGCGATCCATCCAAGCTCGCGATTGCCCTGCATTACGAGAAGGGCAACAACGCGCCTGTCGTCGTTGCCAAGGGCAGGGGCACGATCGGCGAAAAGATCGTGGAGATCGCCAGGGCCAACGACATTCCCATCGAGGAGAACGAGGTTCTGGCCGGCGCGCTGTCCAAGGTCGAGCTCGGCGAGGAGATCCCGCCGGATCTCTACAAGGCCGTCGCCGAGGTGCTGGTTTTCGTGCTGCGACTGTCGGGTCGGGGACGGTAAACACGACCTGTCATCGTTTCACCACGTAGCGGCTGCATGGTCACGTCGCTTTCACTGCTCAACGGACATCACGCTTGCTCACCCGCCGTTCCACGCTCGGCCTGCTCGCAGCCGCCATCCTGCCGTCACGTGCGTTCGCCCACGTCGCGCCGCCGCGCAACGAGATCCGCGATGGCCTCGCCAAGCGCTTCGCCGATCTCGGCACGTCGGGCACCTTCGTCGGCTACAAGGTCGAGGACTATCTGGTCGTCGCCAGCGACAAGGAGCGGTCGGGCGAGGGCAAGCTGCCGGCCTCGACCTTCAAGATTCCGAACTCGCTGATCGCGCTGGAAACCGGCGTCGTGGCTGACCCAGACAAGGATGTGTTTCCCTGGGACGGCGTCAAGCGCTCGATCGAGGCCTGGAACAAGGACCACACGCTGCGTAGCGCCATCGCGGTGAGCGTGGTGCCGGTCTATCAGGAGATCGCGCGCCGTATCGGCCAGGAACGCATGCAGAAATATGTCGACGAGCTCGACTACGGCAATCGCGACATCGGCGGCGGCATCGACCAGTTCTGGCTCACCGGGAATTTGCGCATCGACCCTGTCGAGCAGGTCGATTTCGTCGACCGGCTGCGCCGCCGTGCGCTGCCGATCAGCAAGCGCAGCCAGGATCTCGTCGCTGACATCCTGCCGGTGACCAAGGTCGGCGACAGCGTCATCCGCGCCAAGTCGGGCCTGCTCGGGGCCGAGCGCGGCGAGCCGTCGCTCGGCTGGATGGTCGGCTGGGCCGAGAAGGGCGAGGCGCACACCGTGTTTGCGCTCAACATGGATTGCAAGGAGCCGCGCCACATCGAGGCCCGCATGCCGCTGACGCAGGCCTGCCTCGCCGAGATCGGCGCGATCTAGCGCTACGCGCGGGCGCTCGACGAGCATCTCCCGACCAGGAAGAACTGAGCGCGTTCGCGACTGCAAATGGACTTAGCCTCAGGCCTTGTCGGCCTTCTTCTCGGTCAGCGCCCGGTCGATCGCAAAGCCGCCGATCTCGCTCATGGCCTGCGAGGTCACGTCGCCGTGCCTGGCAAAGGCATTCGTCAGATGATCGAACTGCGCCCGCGCCAGCCGCAGCACCTCGATCGGCACCCCGACCACGGTCTCGTTCAAACTGTCGACGGAGGCACGTAGTGTCTCGAGTTCGCTCGTGAGCTTGCCGATATGGCTCTCCGCATCCCGCATCAGATCGAGCAGCTTGCCGCGCTCGGCATCGAAGACGGTGCGCTCGACTGCCGCAGCCGCGGTGAGCTCGGCAAGCTGCTCCTGCAGTGCCGCGATCTGGCCGATCATGGCGTCGGAGGCGAGTTCGGCGGCCTCGCGCAGCTCGGCGTTGCGCGTGCTCTCGATCTGCTGGTCATGATAGAGCCGCTCGGCCGACATCGCCCGCTGCGCCAGCGACTCGATAAGGCTTGCGGCGCGTAGCAGCATCTCGCCGTTCCGCCCCGACACCATGCTGGCCATGCGCCGCAGGAAGGCGACAGTTTCGGACGAAGAGCTCGGCGGCAGGGGTACGACCGTCGCGGACATGAGGTGATGCTTGCAGCCAGACGTGAGGACCGCCGCCGTACCGACTTGGCTCACGCAACATTCGGCGCCTGATCGTAGGCTCGATGCAAGCCTGAATCGCCTGGTCCGGTCAACCGGCTCGCCTTCAAATTTGCGGACGTTGTCCGCTGCCGAAGCTGTCGGGGTCAGGCGTCCTTCTGCGGCCGGATCCGCCCCAGATGGGTGAAGCCGAACCCGGCTGCATATTTCAGGCCGTAGCCGATCGCCCGGTCGATGCCGATATGGGCGAGCCAGATCACGGCAATCGACTGCGCGAGCGGCGAGGCGAGGCTGACGCCCATCGCCAGGAGCGCCGCCGGTGCCATGTAGCTGTGGACCGCATTGTAGGCCATCGCCCCGAACCGCGCGTTTGCCAGGTAGGCCAGGAAACTCAGATCGGGGACGAAGAACAGCGCGGCGAAGATTAGCCAGGAGCCGCCCCAGTTCGCGTAGAGCATCACCATGACGGCGAACAGCGTCAGGCCCTCCAGGTGGAGCAGGATTTTGACGCCGCCAGTCACCGCGCCCGTCTCAGTCGCTTTTTCGTGCATCGTCGATCCCAGGCAATACTCTGTAATCGCTCATGCTTTTCCGCATGGGCAAGGCTGCCCTGCGACGCCGAAAGCCGCTTCCCGGCGCGCAAAATGGCGTGTTAGAACGGCCCGCACATAAGGCTAAGACCTGGCGGGAGCAAATGAAGAATATTTTGGACGCCCTTGAAGATCGTCGTGCCGGCGCAAAGCTCGGTGGCGGGGAGAAGCGCATCGAGGCGCAGCACGCCCGCGGCAAGCTGACCGCGCGCGAGCGCATAGAGCTCCTGCTCGACAAGGGATCGTTCGAGGAATTCGACATGTTCGTCGAGCACCGCTCCACCGAGTTCGGCATGGAGAAGACCAAGGTGCCCGGCGACGGCGTCGTCACGGGGTGGGGCACCGTCAACGGCCGCAAGACCTTCGTCTTCGCCAAGGATTTTACGGTCTTCGGCGGCTCGCTCTCGGAAACGCACGCGCTGAAGATCACGAAGCTGCAGGACATGGCGATGAAGGCGAGGGCGCCCATCATCGGCCTCTATGACGCGGGCGGCGCCCGCATCCAGGAAGGCGTCGCCGCGCTCGCCGGCTACTCCTACGTCTTCCGCCGCAACGTGCTGGCCTCGGGCGTGATCCCGCAGATCTCCGTCATCATGGGCCCCTGCGCCGGCGGCGACGTCTATTCGCCGGCCATGACCGACTTCATCTTCATGGTGAAGAATACCAGCTACATGTTCGTCACCGGCCCCGACGTCGTGAAGACCGTCACCAACGAGGTCGTCACCGCCGAAGAGCTCGGCGGCGCTAGCGTGCACGCCACGCGCTCCTCGATCGCCGACGGCGCCTTCGAGAACGACGTCGAGACGCTCTTGCAGATGCGGCGCCTGATCGACTTCCTGCCGTCCAACAACACCGACGGCGTGCCGGAATGGC
Organism: Bradyrhizobium sp. CCH5-F6; assembly: GCF_001556045.1. Lineage (GTDB taxonomy): Bacteria > Pseudomonadota > Alphaproteobacteria > Rhizobiales > Xanthobacteraceae > Bradyrhizobium. The sequence goes on along the minus strand of NZ_LSIC01000138.1, from coordinate 3,534 downwards.
CGAGCTTCGACGACATCGGCCGGGTCGACATGTCCCTGGACACGCTGATCCCCGACAATCCGAACAAGCCCTACGACATGAAGGAGCTGATCCTGAAGGTCGTGGACGAGGGCGACTTCTTCGAGATTGCGGACATGTTCGCAAAGAACATCGTCACCGGTTTTGGCCGCATCGCGGGCCGCACCGTCGGCTTCGTCGCCAACCAGCCGATGGTGCTGGCCGGTGTGCTCGACAGCGATGCCTCGCGCAAGGCCGCGCGCTTCGTCCGCTTCTGCGACGCCTTCAACATCCCGATCGTCACCTTCGTCGACGTGCCGGGCTTCCTGCCCGGCACCGCGCAGGAATATGGCGGCCTGATCAAGCACGGCGCGAAGCTGCTGTTTGCGTACTCCCAATGCACCGTGCCGCTCGTGACTGTCATCACCCGCAAGGCCTATGGCGGCGCCTTCGACGTCATGGCGTCGAAGGAAATCGGCGCCGACATGAATTACGCCTGGCCGACCGCCCAGATCGCCGTGATGGGCGCCAAGGGCGCAGTCGAGATCATCTTCCGCTCTGACATCGGCGACCCCGACAAGATCGCCGCGCGCACCAAGGAATACGAAGACCGCTTCCTGTCGCCCTTCATCGCCGCCGAGCGCGGCTACATCGACGACGTCATCATGCCGCACTCGACGCGAAAGCGGATCGCCCGGGCGCTGGCGATGCTGAAGGACAAGAAGACGGAGATGCCGGCGAAGAAGCACGACAATTTGCCGTTGTGAGGGAAGGGCGCGTCGGTGGCAATTTGGCGTTGTCGATCGAGATCATGGCGGCGCGCCATTGGATCGTGCGGCCTGATATTGGGCGTGTTGTCCGCGGTCCTGGCGATGGACATAGCGTGCTTTGCCAAGGACAGCGAGATGACCGTCACCGCCCGAACGTCGGAAGAGACCGTTATCGAAGGCTACGCCGACGCCGACAATACGTGCGCGCCGGTCGAGCTACCCCGGCTCTTGCTCATGAAGTCACCGGAACATGGGATCGTCTGTTATCGCATCGAGGATTTCGAGGTGGCGGGAGACTCGGGAAGGGACCATGCATGTATCGGGCGCTGGGTCCGCGGCATAAGCATGTTCTATCTGTCTCGATCTGGTTACAGCGGGCCGGATAGTCTCCGATACGAAGCAATCACCGATCGAAGGCGGGACGGGGTTGCTGTTCGCGTCAGGGTCTTGCCGAGTCCTGCAAACGACTCCAATCAACCTGCCAACGCTGGTGGTTCTTTGCGCGAGCCGTCTATGTCGATTGGGCCTATTCCTGCGTGCGTCGTGCCGGTGTCCTAGGCCAGGGTGCTCTACAATCGAAGTTCCTCGATCTGCCAGCTCACAAACCAATGACTGAAGACGATCCGTCCGACGAGATTTCCGACATCGAAGCGCGGATCGAGGCGCTCGCCGAGATTGCCGAGCGATGCCGCAAGTACATTCTGGCGTCGAAGATCGCCATCGGTGGCGGGGCAGCGCTGCTGCTGGTTACGATCCTCGGGCTGTTCGGCTTCGGTCAGACCGCCGCGCTGGGCTCCATCGCGCTGGTGCTGGGCGGGATCGTCTCGCTGGGCTCGAACGTCAGCACGCTGCGGCAGACGGACGAGGCCATCAGTGCTGCGGAGGCGCGGCGTTCGGCGCTGATCGGGCGTATTGACCTCAGGGTGGTCGCCGATGCTCCGCTGAAGCTGGTGTGATGCGCCGCTTTCCCGGCGCAACCACGCATCATGCGGCGCGCTTGACCGTCAGCTCCGAAAGCTCCGCGCGGCACTCGGCGGCGAAGGCCTGAAGCCGCTCGGCTGTCTGCCGGTCGAGGATGGCTTTCGCCAGCCGCTCGGCGCGGGCAACCTGTTGCTTGAGATACTCGATGCGGGGCATGTGTCACCTGTCGAATGGCTTCCTTCCGGTGGCGGCGTTTATATGCCGCGCCGGGATTTCGTTGTGTGAGGTACATCACGCTCCGCGGGCTTTATCCGCCGCCGCGAAATGCGCGATCTGGTCGGCGTGCGCCTTGGCAAACGCCGGGCGGCCGATGGCGCGCGAGACGTAGGCGCGGCAGGCAGGGCTGTCCGCCAGGCCGCCGAAACCATCGACGACACGCAGTACATCCGACATCAGGATGTCGGCAACCGAGAAGGAGCCGGCCAGCCATTCGCGGCTGGCGAGCACCGGCTCAAGATGCTTCAGGCGCAGCTTGAGGAAGTCGTCTACGAATTTCCACGCCTGGGTGTCGGTCGGATGTCCCATGAATTTCGACATCGCCCAGGGCAGGCTCGCCATCTCCACCGAATTGAGGGCGGCGAACACCCATTCGGTCGTCTCGGAGCGGCCGCGCGGGTCTTTCGGCATCAGCTGTGTGCTGCCTTCGCCCAGATGCAGCAAGATCGCGCCGCTCTCGAAGATCGAGAGCTCGCCATCGGTCAGCCATGGCACCTGGCCGAACGGCTGGTGCGCGAGATGCGCCGCGCCCCGGTCGTCGAACGGCACGCTGGCGACGCGATATGGCAGGGCCGCTTCTTCGAGGGCCCAGCGCACACGGAGGTCGCGCACGAACCCTCTGGGCGGTTCGGGAACCCAGTCGAAGGTGGTCAGCGTGAGGTCGGCCATTCTGCGTCTCCATGTCGCCGTTCGAAGCAAGGACGCGCGAAGGGCGGGCGTTCCGACACGGGTGCCGAATTTTTGTCGCGGAGGGCTGAAGCGGCTATCCTCGCTGCAAACAACAGGAGGAGAAACCAATGCCCGCAGCTTTCTTCGTCGTTCGCGCCACCGTCACAGACGCCAGCAAGCGCGCCGCCTTCGACCGATGGTACGAGACGGAACATCTGCCCGATGCGATGAAGGCGTTCGGCGTCAGCAAAGCCTGGCGGTTCTGGAGCCTGGACGACCCTTCGCTGCACCAGGCGATGTATCGGTTCGAGGACGAGGCGAAGCTGAATGCGATGCTGAAAGGTGATGCGCTCCAAAAGCTCGTCGCCGACTTCAATCGTGATTGGCCCGACGTGAAACGTACCCGCGAAACGCTGGTGCTGGCGCAGGAGTTTGCAAAATAGGCGTGACACAGCCCGCTGCGCAATGAATCTGAACGCGCGATTCAGGTTCGGTTCATGCCATCAGCGCGACACTTCCTCTGCATCACGGACACGATGATCCAAGAAGGAAGAAAGATGGAGCGCCGGAACTTTTTGAAACTTGCATTGGGACTGACGGCGGGCGCCGCCGCCTTCGCCGCGACTGCCGCGCAGGCTGCGCCGCTGTCGCCGCAGCCCGTCGCCGATCCCACCCGCACGCCGAAAGGCAATTCCGACGCTCATCCCGCGGTCACCACCAGCGAGGAAGCCGCCGAGCTGACGCCCGAGCAGGTTCATTGGCACGGCCATCACCGCCACTGGGGCTGGCGCCGCCGTCATTGGCGCCGGCATCGCCGCCGCTGGCACCGCCGCCATCACTGGTAAGCTCGCGACGTTCGCGGGTTGGACGGGGATCGCCACCAGCGATCCCCGTTTCGATT
>NZ_LSIC01000137.1 GCF_001556045.1 Bradyrhizobium sp. CCH5-F6 | reverse complement strand
GAAGCGCGCTGTGGCCCCAGCGTCATGCAACGGCAGATAGCTGTGGCTATGGGTCCCGGCCTTCGCCGGGACGACAGCGAGTCTGCGGTAGCGCCGTTGTCTCACATCCTCAGCAACGCCTGCCGGTCGATCTTGCCCGTCCCCGTCTTCGGCAGCTCGTCGATGAAGATGACCTCGCGCGGATATTTGTAGGGCAACAACTTACCCTTCACATAATCCTGCAGCCTGCGCGTCGCCTCGCCCTGGTCGGCTGCGCGGTTGTTCATCACCACGACGGCCTTCAGCGTCATCCGCCGGTCCGGCAATTCGGCCGCGAACACCGCGCATTCGCGGATATCCGGATGATCGGCGAGGCACAGCTCGACCTCGAGCGGATAGACCCACTGGCCGGAAATCTTGATGAGATCGTCGGCGCGGCCGCGGAAGAAGTGGAAGCCGTCGGAATCGCGGACGAAGCGGTCGCCGGTGTAGATCCACCCGCCGTCGCGAATCGTCTCCGCGGATTTGTCGGGCCGGTTCCAGTACAGCGGCGTGTTGGAATCGCCGCGTACCCACAGGATGCCTTCCTCGCCGTCGCCGACGTCGTTTCCGTCCTTGTCGCGCAGCGCGACCTCGTAGCCGGGCACGCGCAGGCCGGCGGCGCCGAGCTTCTTCTGCGCAGGGTTGTTGGAGAGATAGATGTGCAGCACCTCGGTCGAGCCGAGGCCCTCGACGATTTCTAGTCCGGTGAGCGTCTTCCAGCCGTTGAAGACCTCGGCCGAGAGCACCTCGGCGGCGGAGAGCGCCATGCGCAGCGACGAGAAATTCGTCTTGTCCGCGCCTTCCGCCTTGGTCAGCGATGTATAGAGCGTCGGCAGACCGAAGAAGACCGTCGGCTTGTATTGCTCGATCGCCGCGAAGATCGCGGCAGGCTTCGGCTGGCCCGGCAACAGCAGCGTCGCCGCGCCCGCAGAGAACGGGAAGGTGACGGAATTGCCGAAGCCGTAAGCAAAGAAGATCTTCGGCACCGAGAAGCAGATGTCATCTGGCGTCAGCTTCAGCACGTTCTGGGCAAAGGCGGCATCGGTGTAGGCCATGTCGTGATGGAGATGCACGATGCCCTTGGGCCGTCCGGTCGAGCCGGAGGAGTACATCCAGAACGCCATCTCGTCGCGATGCGTCGGAGCTTCCGCCAGCTCGGGCGCGAACTGTGCGAGCCAGCCTGCCGCCGCGATCGCCCTCGGCGCGGCGTGATCGCCCGCCTCGCCATTGACGACGATGAGCGTGTGCAGGCTGGTCGCCTTGCACGCCTCCGCATTGAAGCGCGCCGCGAACTCGGCATCCGCGACCGCCACGGCCGCGGCGGAATCGGCGAGATAGAATTGCAGGAGCTCCGGCGGCGTCAGCGTGTTGATCAGGAGCGGCACGAAGCCGGCACGCACGGCGCCGAAGAACGCGGCCGGATAGGCCGGCGTGTCGTCCAGGAACAGGAGCACGCGGTCGCCGCGCTTCAGGCCGAGGGAGGCAAAACCGTTGCCCCAGCGGCAAGCCTCGGCGCAGAGCTCGGCATAGCTGCGTGTGCCCGCCGGACCGATCAGCGCGAGCTTGTCGCCGCGGCCCTTGCCGAGATTGTCGAACAGCACACGGCTGGCATTGTAAATTTCAGGAACGGCAAAGCCGATTTCGCGTACGCCCGGGCCGTCCGCGGGCACCAAGTCGCGGATCTCGTTGCTCATGCCGCATCTCCGCCATTCTTCGCGGCCTCGTAGCGCGCCATGAAGGCCGGCGACATCGCCCGCAGCCGGGAATCGTCGATGCGGCCGGAGCGCGTGATGTAGCTGTAGGCGAAGTCCATCAGGGGAAGCTTCATGTGCTCGGCGAAGTGTTCGTACCAGAACGCGCTGGTGCGCGCGGCGTTGACGAGCTTCTGCACGATGGGCTTGCGCGCGGCCTGATAGCGGTGCAGCGCGGTCGCAAGATGCGCATCCGATTCCAGCGCCTTGACCAGCGCGATCGCGTCCTCGATCGCGAGCCGCGTGCCCGAGCCGATCGAGAAATGCGCCGAATGCAGCGCGTCGCCGACCAGCACCATGTTCTTGAACGACCAGTGCTCGTTCCAGACCCAGGGAAAATTGCGCCAGACCGATTTGTTGGAGACCAGGCAGTGCCCGCCGAGCGTATCGGCAAACACCTCCTCGCAGACGCCCTTGGACTGCTCGACGTCCTTGTAGGCGAAGCCATAGGCCTGCCACGTGGCGTGGTCGCATTCGACCAGGAAGGTGCTCATGTTCGCCGAATAGCGGTAGTGATGGGCGTTGAAGGCGCCGCGCTCGGTCTTCACGAAGGTCTGCGACAGCGTGTCGAAACGCTTCGAGGTGCCGTACCAGACGAACTTGTTGGAGGAGTAGGACAGCGACGTCCCGAAATCGCCTTCGAAGGCGCGGCGGACCAGCGAGTTCAAGCCATCGGCGGCGACAATGAGGTCGTGGCCGTTGAGCTGGTCGATCCCGTGGATCTGCGTGTCGAAGCGTGGGGTGACGCCGACGTCGAGCGCGCGCTGCTGCAGGAATTTCAGCAGCTCGAGCCGTCCGATCGAGGAGAAGCCGACCCCGTCGATGGCGACGCTGTCGCCCTGCAGGTTCAGCGTGATGTTCTCCCAGCTTTCCATGTGCGGCGCGATCGCATCGACCGTTTCGGGGTCGTCGGCGCGCAGGAATTCCAGCGCCTGGTCCGAGAACACCACGCCAAAGCCCCAGGTCGCGTCGGCCGGGTTCTGTTCGAACAGGTCGACCTGATCCTCGGGGTGACGTTTCTTCCAGAGATAGGCGAAGTAGAGCCCACCGGGCCCCCCGCCAACCACGGCGATCCGCAACGTCTGCCTCCCTAATTGACAGTATACTTACTATCTAGGGGTAGACTAATGTGCTCCGGCGTCCGGCGCCAGCGGATTTATTGCCGCGCGCGGCATGCCGAGGCCTGCTTTTCGGATACACGTTTTGCGCGCATCCGAAACCCTCAGCGCGAACCATAGCCAAACCACGCCGGGTTGACCATCCGGGTGTCAGACGCAGCGCTTCACATAGACCCCGTTCACCAGCCGAAGGTGAGGAGGGCAGAGGCGATCAGCAGCAATGCACGCATGTCTTTCTCCCGGTCTTGTTGTGATTGAAGTTCAAATGTCTGCAATTTGGTGCGCCTTGCGCGATTCATGCTGGACTCGAATGGATGGCCTGATCTTAAGCCACAGGCGGTCACGCTCATTGATTTGGACCTCCAGCGTCTCTCGGCCTCCGTCGCTGTGATATCTGACGTCATGAACTCCGACGCCATTGAACTCGTAGATTGCCGTGTCATTGCTTGTGACGATAAGACGAACGTCCTTGTAAGAGGGCGCAAGGGCAAACGATACGCTCGATCCTTCTACGGATGCTTCGTACAGAGCATCGTTGTAAATCCATGGCTCGCCGGGGTCTCTCAACTTGGGCACCACCCCGAAGAACGAGAGCAATTCAACCTCTTCGACGGTGACAGACGTCATTGGTGGACCTAACGCCTTATCGTGCCGCGAACGGTGCCAGCACGTCCCTGCAGGCGGGTGACAGCGAGGCGGCATTGCTGGCAACGCATTGGATGATCCGGCCGCCACCTGGCGTCACGCTGCCGCACAGCGTGCGAACATCCTCGCGGCATGCGGACTGGACGATGAACAGCTCTTCGCGTGGCCGCAGCGGCCGCAACACGATCACGGCCGGTGCGGGAGCCGGTGTCGCTGCAGCCGGTGCAGCGCCGGAAGCCGGCGCGGCCGGGGCCGCAGCCGCAGCACTCCCGGATGCCGCGCTTACGGCCTTCTCGCAGGCCGGCGAAACCTTGGCCTTGTTCTTCTCCAGGCATTCGAGCGCGGGGGCGCCGCCCGGCGGCACGCTGGCGCACACCTTGGGATAATCGCCGCGGCAAGCGCTCTTGATCGCGGCCAGTTGCGCGCTGCTCGGCGGCTTGGGGGCAGCCGCCTTCGGCGCTGCTGCTGCCGCGGCCGGCTTCGCAGCGGGCGCGGATTCGGCTTTTGGCGCGGCCGATGCCGGCGCTGGCTCCGCCTTGGGTGCCGCGTCCTTCGGTGCCGCCTCCTTGGGGGCAGCTTCGGTCTTCGGTGCGGCGGGAGCGGCTTCGGCCTTGGGAGCCGCGGGCGGTTCGATCGCGCGCACCGCGGTTTGGCATCCCGGCGACAGGCTGGACATGTTCTTCGCCAGACATTGAACCGCTTCCGCTCCGCCGGGTGTCACGCTCGAGCAGTGCGCCATGAAATCCGAGCGACACGCGGACCGAATGGCGCTCTTCTGCGCCTCGGTCGGCGCCTGCGCGAAGGCGCCTGTTGCAATTGCGAAGAGCGCGGCCGCGAGCAACGCCGTGCGCGTTGATGCATGTTTCAACGTGTTGAACATCTGAGTGAATTCCTGCCCTGTCGGGAACGCCGACGGTTCTCAAAATGTGATGTAAGCGCAATCGTCGCGAGTGATGCCTCGCGCGCGCATCTTTGGCCGCTTTGGCTTCACCCGCAAGTCAATTATGCCGGCGCAATTGCGCCGTCAGAGCTTGACCATGCGCTTGCCGCGGTTCTCGCCCGCGAGCAAGCCGATCAGCGCCTTCGGGGTATTCTCGAGGCCGTCGATGATGTCCTCCTGCACTTTCAGCTTGCCGGACTTGACCCAGGCCTGGAGGTCGGCGAGCGCGCGCTGGCTGTCCTTCATGTAGTCCATCACGATGAAGCCCTGCATGACGAGCCGCTTCACCACGATCAGCCCCGGCACGCCCCGCGGACCATGCGCGGCAGGGACGCCGTCATATTGCGATATCGCGCCGCAGCAGGCGATGCGGCCGTAATTGTTCATCTGCGGCAGGCACGCTTCGAGGATGTCGCCGCCGACATTGTCGAAATAGACGTCGATGCCTTTCGGTGCCGCTGCACGCAGCGCCTTGAACACCGCGCCGTCCTTGTAGTCGACGGCGGCATCGAAGCCGAGCTCGGACGTCAGCCATTTGCACTTGTCGGCACCGCCGGCGATGCCGATGACGCGGCATCCCTTGATCTTCGCGATCTGCCCGACGATCGAGCCGACCGAGCCCGCGGCAGCCGAGACCACGACCGTCTCGCCTTCCCTGGGCTTGCCGATCTCCAGCAGGCCGAAATAGGCGGTGAGGCCGGCGATGCCGAACACGCTGAGCAGGTGCGTCATCGGCTCGAGCTTCGGCATCTTGGTGAGGTGCTTCGCCGGCACCGCGGCGAATTCCTGCCAGCCGGTGTCGCCGAACACGATGTCGCCGGGCGCAAGCCCCGGCGCCTTCGAGCTGACGACCTCGGCGATGGCGCCGCCGGCCATCACGCTGTTGGCCTCGACGGCCGAACGATAGGTCGCGCCGTGCATCCAGGCGCGGTTGGCGGCATCGAGCGAGATGTAGCGCACGCGCAGCAAGGCCTCGCCGTCCTTCGGCTCCGGCATTGTGCCCTCCACCATCTTGAAATGTTCGGGGCCGAGCTTGCCGCTGGGCTTCTCCACCAGCAGAATCTGGCGATTGACGTTGCCGCTCATGGCGTTCCCCTCTTTGATTCTTTGACGATCATTGATGCAGCCGCCGCTGACAACAACGTGCAGGCCGCATCTGCTGTGCACGGCCTCAAGGCTAGATCGCTGCGTTCCATTTCACAACTGGAACATCCGCTGATCTTCCCCGAACACCCGGTCCAGCGCCGCGTCATAGGTTGCCTGCACCAGTTCAGGATGCAGCTTGCCCAGCGCTTCCATCATCACGCCGGAATTGATCTCGAGCACTTTCCATTCGCCGTCGACACGCACCACGTCGATCGACGCGAAGGCGATGCCGATGGCGCTTGCGGCATCGGCCGCGAGTTTCACGCAAGCCGTTCGAACCTCGCCGTCCTCCAGCAGCACGGGCCTTGCGGCGGCGTCGAGATTGTGCCGCCAATCCGAGCCACGCTGCTTGCCGTAGACGACCAGAGGCAGATCACCGAGTTGCACGACACGGACCTCGTGTTCGATCGCCAGATAGGGCGAGATCACCAGTCCTGCGCTCATCGAGAAAACGTCGTCGACCGCGTGATCGAGTTCCGCCTCGGTCGTCACCTTGAACACCGAGCGTCCCGACGTTCCCTGGTTCGGCTTCACCACCACGCCTTGCGGATGCTGCGCGAGCAGCGCTTGCATCCTCCGGCGCCAATCGGCGCCGGCGACATGGACACCCATTTTCGGATTGAGGAAGAGATGATGGGGGACGCACGGCACCCCCTCGAGCGCCAGCGCCTCTGATGTCGCCGACTTGTCGTTGGCGAGGCGGTGGGCGATGGCGCTGTTGAGGCCGATGTCGTAGCCGAAAGCGAAGTGGCGCCTCGCTCCGCGGCGCATTGCGATCAACCAGCCGCCGGGACGCACATCGACCGTGATCCCACGTTGCGCGCAATAGCGCCTGATCGCCTGGACGAAGATCCGCTCGCGGTCTGCCATGGTTATTCGTCTCTAGTGTCGCCAAAAGCCGCAAAAGCGCGGGAAGTGGCGCCAATCCGGAGGAAAATCAGAGCTATTCTTAATGAAATTCTCGCGAGCCCGGCGGAAATTAAGTGCTCCAACCGGGCCTCGAGAGGGAAGGAAATTGCCGTCTCCGGCTGCCGGGCGGCAAATTCATGAAGGACGTGACCAGTTCTGCCGCAAATGCCGGTTTGACCGGCATCAATTGCATCCGAAACGAGGTTGATTATTGGTCTCAATGGCGTAGATCACACACGCGAAATCCTCCGCCATGGCAGATGGTGTCCGCCCCCGTTTCAGGGCCGGGCAACGCTTTTGCCCGAAACCGCAGCTATTCGGAATATCGAAATCATGAGCGCGTTTTACCGAGAGAAGGTTCTTTCAGTCCAGCATTGGACCGACACGCTGTTCAGCTTCCGCGCCACGCGCGATACCGGCTTCCGCTTCCAGAACGGTCAGTTCGCCATGATCGGTCTCGAGGTCGACGGCCGTCCGCTGCTGCGCGCCTACAGCATGGCGAGCGCCAACCACGAGGAAGAGCTCGAGTTCTTCTCGATCAAGGTTCAGGACGGCCCGCTGACCTCGCGCCTCCAGAAGATCAAGGAAGGCGACACCATCCTGGTCGGCCGCAAGGCGACCGGCACGCTGATCACCGACAATCTGCTTCCCGGCAAGCGGCTGATGCTGCTCTCGACCGGCACGGGCCTCGCGCCGTTCGCGAGCCTGATCAAGGATCCCGAGGTCTACGACCAGTTCGAGAGCATCGTGCTGGTGCATGGCTGCCGCCAGGTCTCCGAGCTCGCCTATGGCGAGAAGCTCGTCGCGACCTTGCGCGAGGATGAGCTGTTCGGCGAGCTGCTCGCGGACAAGCTGGTCTACTACCCGACCGTGACCCGCGAGCCCTTCAAGAACCGCGGCCGCATCACCGACCTCATCAGCTCCGAGCAGATCTTCAACGACATCGGCCAGGGCCCGCTCGACATCGAGACGGACCGCATCATGATGTGCGGCAGCCCGGCCATGCTCGAAGAGCTGAAGGCGATGTTCGAGAGCCGCGACTTCGTCGAGGGAAGCGGCAACAAGCCCGGTCATTTCGTGATCGAGAAGGCGTTCGTCGAGCGGTAAGCTCGGGCGATGCCGAACCGCTAGACATCCACTCAGCCGTCGTCCCGGACCAGCGCGCGCAAGCGCCCGCCGATCCGGGGCCGATGCCCATGGGCCGTGGCTATACGAAGGCTCGGAGTGACGGCTTTCCTTCAGTCGTCAGGTCCTGTGGGGCATGGATGCCGGTCACCCCTTCTGCTGCACTGCAGCAGCCAGTCCCTCGGCCTGATTGATTTGTCTCGGCCGAATTCGCTAGCCTGAAACAACGGCCGCGTCATATCCGTATGACGGGCGGGGGCGTATCGTGACGCCTCATGCTGGCGAGAGGATGGGAATCGTGGCCGACGACGACAAGACGCAGGGCGCCCCCAAACGCCTGCCGCTGGCGGAAGAGGGGATCATGGAAACCCTGCTGCTGCCTTTCTCGCCGCGCTTCATCGTGCTGACGATCTGCGCGGTGGTCACCGCGCTGCTGATCGGCATCGGCATCGCGGACGGCAAGATCTTCGACATCCTGCTGATCCCGATCCTGATCTTCGGCGCCCTGACGTTGCTCGGCATCCGCGATCTCCTGCAGAAGAGCCACGCGGTGCTGCGCAACTACCCGATCTCCGCGCATATCCGCTTCCTGCTCGAAGAAATCCGGCCCGAGATGCGGCAATATTTCTTCGAGAGCGAGAAGGACGGCATGCCGTTCTCGCGCGACACCCGCGCGGTGGTCTATCAGCGCGCCAAGATGGAGCTCGACAAGCGCCCGTTCGGCACCCAGGAGGACGTCTATCGCGAGGGCTACGAGTGGATGCATCACTCGGTCGCGCCGAAGGCGAACGCCAAGGAGAAATTCCGCGTTACCATCGGCGGCCCCGACTGCAAGAAGCCCTATTCGGCCTCGGTGTTCAACATCTCGGCGATGAGCTTTGGCGCGCTCAGCCCCAACGCGGTGCGGGCGCTGAATGCCGGCGCCAGGAAGGGCGGCTTCGCGCATGACACCGGTGAGGGCGGCGTCAGTCCCTATCACCGCGAGATGGGCGGCGACATCATCTGGGAGATCGGCTCGGGCTATTTCGGCTGCCGTCATCTCGATGGCACCTTCGATCCCGAAGCGTTCGCGCGCGTCGCCTGCGAAGACCAGATCAAGATGGTCGAGCTCAAGGTCAGTCAGGGCGCCAAGCCCGGCCATGGTGGCGTGCTGCCGGCGGCCAAGGTCTCGGAGGAGATTTCGAAGATCCGCGGCGTGGCGATGGGCGAGGACTGCATCTCGCCGGCCTCGCACCGCGCCTTCTCCACGCCCGTTGGCATGATGCAGTTCATCGCGGAGATGCGGCGCCTGTGCGGCGGCAAGCCGACCGGCTTCAAGTTGTGCATCGGCCATCCCTGGGAATTCCTGGCGATCTGCAAGGCGATGCTGGAGACCGGGATCTATCCGGACTTCATCGTCGTCGACGGCAACGAGGGCGGCACCGGCGCCGCGCCGCTGGAGTTCATGGACCATCTGGGCATGCCGATGCGCGAAGGAGTCAACTTCGTCCACAACGCGCTGGTCGGCATCAATGCGCGCGACCGCATCAAGATCGGCGCCTCCGGCAAGATCGCCACCGCCTTCGACATGGCGCGCGCGATGGCGATCGGAGCGGACTGGTGCAATTCGGCGCGCGGCTTCATGTTCTCGCTGGGCTGCATCCAGTCGCTGAGCTGCCACACCGACCGCTGTCCGACGGGCGTCGCGACGCAGGATCCGACTCGGGCGCGCGCGCTCTACGTGCCGCTCAAGATCGACCGCGTGCACAATTACCACCACGCGACGCTGCACTCGCTGGCCGAGCTGATCGCCGCGGCCGGCCTCGAACATCCGCAGCAGCTGCGCCCGGTCCATTTCAGCCAGCGGACGTCGACGACCAACGTGCAGTCCTTCGCGCAGCTCTATCCAGCGCTGCGCCCGGGCGAACTGCTCGAGGGCACGGAAGATCCGCGCTTCCGCGACGCCTGGCGGATGGCCCGTGCGGAGACGTTCCAGCCGGCGCTGTAGGATGCCGGCCGCGTAACTTCATCGCGCTCGCCGCTGGCACTTAACCTTTGGTTCAACTTTGGGTGTAAATTCCGCCCATGGACGAGCGACGCAGCAAGGCCCGACATCGGGTGCTGAAGGCCGGAACCATCGAGTTCGGCGGCGGCGCGATCGACTGCACCGTTCGCAATCTCTCCGATCATGGCGCCGCACTCGACGTTACCAGCCCCATCGGCATCCCCGAGCATTTCACCCTGATCGTCCAGGCCGACGGCGCGCATCGATCCTGCACCGTGGTCTGGCGAAAGGAAAAGCGGATCGGGGTGAGGTTCGGGTGAGGGCTTTGCGCTTGTCGGGAAGGACGGCGGGGATTTCAGCTCACGCCGCCACCTGCTCGCCCCGGCGGGTCGCCAGGATCTTGTCGATCCTGCGTCCGTCGAGATCGACCACCTCGATGTGCCAGCCGCGAAAATCGAAGGAATCGCCGGCGTTGGGGAGCGCGTTGAACTGTTGCAGCACCAGGCCCGCTACGGTGTTGTAGCGGTGCGGCGGCAATTCGACGCCGAGCAGATCGCCGAATTCGTCGACCGGCATCCAGCCGGAGATCAGGAGCGAATCGTCGGCGCGCCTCGGAATGGAAGGCCCCGACGATCGATTCCAATATGTCGGAGGCCGTCACCATGCCTTCGAAGGCGCCGTATTCGTCGTAGACCAGGCCGACGTGAACCGGCGCAGCTTTCAGGATGGTCAGCACGTCGCGCGCATCTGCCGACACCGGGATGCCAGGCGCCTCGCGCACGAGCGCACGCAAATCCGGCGCACGCTCGTTCATATAGGCAATCAGCAGGTCCTTGGCCTGGAGCACGCCGATCGGCTTGTCGCGGTCGCCGTCGGAGACGGGAAAGCGCGAATGCGGGCTTTTGGCGATGATCTCCCGGATGGCGGCGGGATCGTCGTTCAGGTCGATCTCGTCGACCTCCGTGCGCGGCGTCATGACGGCGCCGACCGGGCGGTCGCCGAGCCGCAACACACCCGCGATCATCTCCTTCTCGCCCGGCTCGAGCACACCCGCGCTCTCCGCTTCGCTGACGAGGTGATGGATCTCGTCCTCCGAGACCTTCTCCTCCGCCTTGCCGCCGCGGCCCAGCAGGGTGAGGATCAGCTTGCCGGAGATGTCGAGCAGGAAGACGAGCGGCAGCGAAATCCTCGCCAGTACCTGCATCGCGGGCGCGACCCTGACTGCGATGCTTTCGGGATCGCGCAGCGCCACCTGTTTCGGCACAAGCTCGCCGACGATCAGCGTGGCGTAGGTGATGAGCGTGACCACGATGCCGACACCGACGATGTCGGCGATGCCCTTGGACAGGCCGAGCTCGAGCAGCCATTGCGTCAGCCGCTGCCCGAGCGTTGCGCCCGAGAACGCGCCTGAGAGCACGCCGACCAGCGTAATGCCGATCTGCACCGTCGACAGGAACTTGCCGGGATCGGCCGCCAGTGTCAGCGCCCGCTCGGCGCCGCGCACGCCCTTGGCCGCGAGCAGCGACAGCCGCGCCGGACGCGACGAGACCACCGCCAGCTCGGACATGGAGAGCAGGCCGTTGATGACGATCAGGACGACGACGATGGCGAGTTCGAGCCAGAGCATTGAGGTTCCGGAGGTAAGTGAGTGCGGCCGGTGGCGGCGCAAGCCATCAATATAGGTAGTCGGGCGAGGAGATGCTGGCTCTTTCGGCGCATTCGGGCCCCGGGAACTGGCGGCCGACAGTTCCCGACGGCCGTCCGGGACGGCCTGACAATCCGCGGAACTACGGATGTTTGCTTAACGCGCCCTTAGTGGCCGCCCGCTAGGTTTTCGACATTGCAGAAATGTGGTCGGGGAACCCAGGATGCGGATCGGGAAGCTTTTCGCGCTGTCGATGCTGACGGTGACGGTATTTGCGGTCATCCTTGGCGCCGAGGTGCTGATACCGCAGACGCGCATCTTCATGAACCGTTCCGACGCGATCAAGACCGTCGATGCCTTTGGTGCGACCCTAATGGTCAGCCAGCACGTCGCCAGCCTTCGTGCTCCTTACATCGGACCGATCTTCCAGGAAGGCGCTGCGACGCAGGCGCAGCTCGAAGCTGCCGCGAAGGCTGCGAAAGCGGCCGAGGCGGGCTTCGACGCCGCACGGCGCGCCGTCATGGTGCTGGACGACGGCGGAGCGATCGCCGAGCATCTGGACCGCGCCGCGCGGCGGCTGAAGGAGATCACAACCGCTGCGGATCGCGCGATGAGCGTTCCTCTGGCGGCGCGCGACAGCACCGCGACAAAGGGCTTTCTGCCCGGCGTTGCCGAGGTCCTCGGCAGCATCGAACCGGTCATGAACCGGCTCGAAGCGAAGGTCGTCAATGCCGATTCCTCGCTGGCGGCGCTCCTGAGCCTGGCGCGAACGGCGCAGGATCTGCGGGTTTCGGCCGGCAACCGCGCGGCCACGCTGTCCCCGGCGCTCTCCGCGCGACGTCCGCTCACCGCGGCCGAACTGTCGCTGATGGACCGCATGCAGGGGCGCGTCGAGGCCGACCGCGAGCGCATCGAGGCCGGGATCGACATGCTCGGAAGTCCCTCTCGCATCGCTGCCGCGCTGAAGGCGGCAACGGAATCCTATTTTGGACAGGCCGCGGTTGCCGTGGACAAGGAGCTTCCTGCAGCCCGGAGCGACGGCAAGTACGGCGCTACCGCGGAAGAGCTGGCGAAGGTCATCGTGCCGGCCATCCAGATGTTCTACGGCGTGCGCGATGCCGCGCTGGCGGAAGCGGCCGAGCGCGCTTCGGCCGCGCGCGGCGGCGCACTGGCAATGCTTGCGCTGGCCGGTGTAGCGGTGTTGGCGCTGCTCGGGACGCTCGGTGCCGTGACCGTGATGCTGCGCCGGCGCGTGGTGACCCCGCTCGGTCGGATCGCCGACGTGATCGGCGCGCTTGCCGCCGGACAGCACGAGGTCGAAGTCCCGGCGACGGGCCGCAACGACGAGATCGGCCAGGTCGCGGGCTCGCTCCAGCACTTCAAGGATTCGCTGCTCGCCAAGAAGGCCGCTGACGAGGCTGCCGCGGTCGAAGCGGACGCGAAGCTCAAGCGCAGCCAGCGCATGGATCAGATTGCGCGCGAATTCGAAGCCATGATCGGCGACGTGATCAACACGGTCTCGTCGGCCTCCTCGGAGCTGGAAGCGTCTGCGGGAACGCTGACGAGCACCGCCGCGCAATCGGAAACGGTCACCGCGACCGTCGCGGCCGCCTCCGAACAGGCCTCCACGAACGTGCAGACCGTCGCCGCTGCGGCCGAGGAGATGGCCTCGTCGGTCGACGAGATCAGCCGCCAGGTCCAGGACTCCGCGCGCATCGCCGGCGAGGCGGTGCAGCAGGCCGGGCGCACCAACGACCATGTCGGCGAACTCGCCAGGGCCGCGGGCCGCATCGGCGACGTCGTCGAGCTCATCAGCCAGATCGCGGGCCAGACCAATCTTCTGGCCCTCAATGCCACCATCGAGGCGGCGCGCGCCGGCGAGGCCGGGCGCGGCTTTGCCGTCGTCGCCTCCGAGGTCAAGGCGCTGGCCGAGCAGACCGCCAAGGCCACCGGCGAGATCAGTCAGCAGATCGCGGGGATCCAGAGCGCGACGGAGGATTCGGTCGGCGCCATCAAGGCGATCGGCGACACCATTACGCGCATGTCCGAGATCGCCTCCGCGATCGCCTCGGCGGTCGAGGAGCAGGGCGCGGCGACGCGGGAGATTTCACGCAACGTGCAGCAGGCCGCGCGCGGCACCCAGCAGGTCTCCGCCAGCATCGTCGACGTGCAGCGCGGCGCGAGCCAGACCGGATCGGCCTCCTCCAACGTGCTCGCGTCGGCGAGATCGCTCTCCGGCGAGAGCAGCCGTCTCAAGGTCGAGGTCGGCAAATTCCTGGAGGCGATCCGCGCCGCGTAGTGGCGGAGCCCCGCTCAGAATTCCCCGTGGAGCCGTCCCGAGAACACCGATACCGGTCCACGGTCCGCGTTGTAGGCGGGATTGACGATGAGCTGGTAGTCGGCGGTGAAGGTGAGATTCTTGTTCAGCGCATAGGCGTAGTAGGTCTCCAGCACGCGTTCGCGGCGGTAGTTGAGCCGGCCGTCGCCGATCAGCGGGCCGAGACCGCCGGCGGCGATGAAGTCGCGGTGATCCTGCGACAGGGCGTTGACGGCGCCGGCGATCGCGACCACGTCGTCGGGCCGGCCCCATGTCGTACCTTTGACGGAGACGCCGCCGGACAGGCTGCGATCGATGTCCGTGAAGGCCATGATCTCGTTGCGGCCGTCGTTCCAGCTCCAGCGGCCGAACACGCCGATGTCGCCGGTGATGGCCTGTTCGAGGTTGAACGCGTAGCCGTATTTGAGGCGGCCGCGGCGGGTCTGGCTGATGTCCACGCCGAATGCGGGATTGTCCAGCGTCTCGCGATAGCTGCCGGAGAACGCACTGTTGACGAACCCGAGCGTGCGCAGCTTGCCGGGCTGGCCGAACAGCGAATAGCGCAACTCGAGCTCCGCGACGTACTCGCCGCGACGGCCGATATTCATGTCGAAATTGCTGGAGTTGGAGACGGCATCCATCAGGAAGTAGCCGCCGCGCAGCGCCCATTGCTTCTGGTTCAATTCGGCGGTGGCGCCATAGCCGAGGCCGAGCTTGTCGGCGGCATAGTCGAAGGCGCCGGATGCCCAGATCGACCAGTTCATGAAATCCTTGCGCGGATCGTGCGCGTAGGCATTGCCGTCGAACACGTCGACCACCGAGAATTTGCCGACCTGCAAGGTCAGCCGCGAGACGTCGACCTTGCCGGCGAGCTGAAGCTGGCCGCTGGCGAGCTCCTCCTGCTCGCCGCCGAAGCCGAAGGTGTGGCGCACGAACAGCCGCGAGGCGTTGAAGTGCGGATAGGGAAAGCCGGACTTCTGCGCTTCGCCGTTGGGGAAGCCTGCGGCGCCCGTCGTGTTGTTGAAGCCGAAGCCCTGGAGCAGCTCGGGATTGAAATAGACCTCGCCGCCGTCCCACAGCCGCGCATTCAGATAGAGCGAATTGCTCCAGGTCTGCTGAAAATCCGGCGACGGCAGCAGGCTGTTCGGTCCGGTATAGGGCGCGCGGAACGCCGGGTAGCCCTGCCCGAGCACGGTCGACTGGCCGTGAATCTCCCAGCGGCTGGACTCGGTGTCGGTGACGTCGGATTTCGGGTCGTAGGTCGGCACGCCCGGCCAATCGATCTTGCGATTGAGGCCGAGGCGCAGGCTGTGAAAATCCATCGACGACGAATATTGCCCCCCCGAGGGGAAGGTGACGTTGGCGTTCTCGAACTTGCTGTAGAGATATTCGAGCCGCGCGCTCCAGTGCGGCGCGAAGGCGTATTCGGCGCCGCCGCCGGCAGTCCAGCCGAAGCGCGTATGCAACACTTTCTCTTCGGTCCCGCCGGTCGGCGTCGAGAGAAAGCGCTCGCCGGCGAAGGCCGCGCCGCCGGTCGCGTAAAACAGCCAGTTGCCGCTGGCATAGCCGAGCCGCGCGCGCAGGCTCGCGACATAATCCCAGCGCTCCTCCGCGCTCGATAGGACGGTCGCCGCCGATGACACGACGTGGTTGGAGGGGAGGTAGTTCGGGAAGGAGATATCGCCTTCGACGCCGAGCAGGAAACCTGAGTTGAGGCGCCAATTGTAGCCGGCCTGGACGCCTCCGGTCATGCCGTTGAACACGTGATTGTCGGTCGCGACGGTGGGATCGGCCAGCGTTGCCGCGGATGTGCCGCGGGTGAAGCCGGCATGCGCACCGATATAGAGGCCTGTCCAGTCGTAGACCACTCTCAGCGCCGGCGCCTTCAGCGGCAGATCGGCCGCGGTGCCTGTGGCGGGAAAAGCCAGCGCGCCCGTGGCAATCGCCGCGGCCGTCCGCAAGTACCGGAATCTCTGACTTCTCAACGTCACAACGCACGCCCCGCAACCGCTATCCCTGCCGATTCGCAGCGCCCCTGTCATCAGGCCTCGGTCGTCCAGGCGATCCGGCGCGACTTCGTCCCAAGTTCCTGTGCTAGCCTTATTGCGATTAATTCGCAGTTGCAACTGGTCTGGATCGCTGCGGTGGTTGCTTCGCACTGCTTTGTGACGGGGGTGCAACAACGGCTCTGGCGCAACGAATGACCCCGCCCGGGGGGACGCCGGGCGGGGTCGGGGGCACGACA
>NZ_LSIC01000136.1 GCF_001556045.1 Bradyrhizobium sp. CCH5-F6 | reverse complement strand
GCGGCTCCATGCCTGATTCTGAGACAGGATCACAGAGTCAAGATAAGGCGACCAGCTCTTCGCGCGCGTATGATTTTGAGCCGAACGAACCGGTGTGGTCGCGGTTGAGGCGGGATGCCTGGCCGGTCCAATGACCGAGCTCATGGAAAGCGGTCCGGTGCCAGTTGATCGGTTCGAAATAGGCAGCCGGCGGCGGCACCTGTACGAAATCGCCCGTCGTGTTGTAGTAGGCGCGCGCACCGCCGATGCGGAAATCCGCGCCGGTCGCCGCGATCAAGGCCTCGGCTCGCGGCTCAATCTGGCCTGGTGGCGGCGGGACCACCAAAGCAGCGACATCCTCGGGCAAGCCATCGCATTGATCCGTGTTAAAGACGGTAAAGCGCTTGAGAAACGGGATGGCACCCGGCTCCTCGCCGGCCTCCGTGGCGCGCCGACGTTCGTCGTCTGGGGTGAAGCGATCGGCATAGACGACGGTCGTTCCCCGCTCGCCCTTTCTGACATGGCCGCCGAGCCGGAGTGCCTGGCGGAAGGTAAGCCAGCTCTGTCCCGAAAAGCCGTGCTCGATAACGGCACCCCATAGGATCAGCACGTTAATCCCGGAATATCCGCGCTGCGTCGACGCGTTGCGCGGCATCGCGAGCGGCGCCTTGATCGACGCCGTCCCCCAGGGCTGAACCCACGGAAAACGGCCGGCCTCCAGCTCGGCTATGATCTTGTCAGTGATTTCGGTGTAAAGGCTCGTTCGGTCGTTGCCGGCACGAACTCGGGCGGTATGTCCAGACATCGCGGTTCTCCGCGACGGGCGCCGGAGGCCTCTCCCCCGATCTTCAACCCGTCGCGTCGGACCCGGCCCGCACTCTCACTCTCCGCGACGGTGACGGGGACACGGAGCGCGCATTCGCCGTAAATGGAGGCCACCCCTGGCTTGAGATCAGGTGCGCGCGCTGCAAGACGCCGAGCGAGGTCAACCTCGCGGCGGTGAAGCATCCGCCGGCCACCTTCGTGCACGATCTCGCCAGCCGGCTGCGCCGCCGCAAATGCGCCAAGGCGGGCCGACGCCCCGCGACGACCCCAATACAATTGGCTTGGCAGCCACGCCACCCTCGAACCGAAGAACCGAGCACACCGTTGGCACGCGCAGAGTTGCCATACGACTGGTCAGCGCCGTCCCTTTGAGGCCGAAGCGCAGCGGAGGCAAGAGAGAAGGCAGCCGACGAAGGGGCAGTGATAGCGACGCGGGCATGCAATGCCCGCGGGCACCGAGGCGACTGCAGTCGCGAGACCGGTTAACAAGGCACCCGCGTTCGGGGCAGTGATAGCGGCGCCGGCATGCAATGCCGGCGGCCCCTAACGCGAGAGCCTCCGGCGAGCGACACCGTATCGCGCAAGGGATCGAAGCCGGGACGGCCGAGAAGCGTCAGCGGCTCGGTTCATATGTGGACGGCCCCCGACTTGCAAGGATTGGCTCTGGCAGCATGCTCGGATCGCTTGCGCTCATATGTCCGGCCTGTTTTCAGGTCTTGCGACCACTGGCCAAGATGGGCTTCGCGGACAGTGAGATCCAAACACGAGAGCGGCATTTTCTGCCGGTAAACCGAGCGGAGCATTTCACTGACCGGCTCGCGCCGAACGTACCACCTCTTCCTGTCCTGCAAGTTCCGCCCCCAGCGTCAAACCTGCCGGTCTGGCGCCAAGCTCTGCATTTCGTTCAAGTCTATGTCGGCATCGGCATGACGTTGCTTGCAGGTCGGTACCGCTCGCCGCTGACCATCAGTTTCCAGGCGATCCGCGCCAGCTTGTTTGCCAACGCTATGGCCACCAGCTTCGGCGGCTTGCGTGCGATGATGTCTTTCAGCCAAGGCCAGGAGCGACTTTCCCGTCGGCGCATATCTGCGATCACAGCCGTCGCGCCGGCCACCAAAACGGTTCGCAACATGCCGTCACCGGCGCGTGTAATCACGCCAAGCCGGTTCTTTCCGGCCGTCGAGTGATTCTTTGGTGTCAGGCCAAGCCAGGCGGCAAAATTTCTTGCCGACTTGAACGCGCGTGCATCCACGACCTTGATCGACAGCAGCGTCGCGCCGATCGGACCAACGCCCGGAATAGCCGCCAGCCGTCGGCTCATCTCGTTACTCCGGTGTAGTTGCATGAGCTTCTTGTCGAGCTTGGCGATCTGGTCATCGACGCGCGTCAGTTCTGTTGCCAAAGCGTCCACCAACTCCTTCGTCAACTCCGGGACTGTCGCGTCAGCCTGAATGTCGATCAGCAATTGTTGAAGCCGCGAAAGTCCCTTGGGCGCTGTAAAGCTGAATTCCGCGGCATAGCCGCGGATCGAGTTGGCGAGCTGGGTCCGCCTACCGATGAACTGGTTGCGCACGCGCGCCACCATCTGTGCGCCCTGCTGCTCGGGGCTTTTGATAGGCACAAAGTTTTTGCGCAGTTTCGGCCGGCTTGCCGCCTCGCAAATTGCCTCGGCGTCCGCAGCGTCGGATTTCCCGCGCTGCACATACGGTTTGACATATTGCGGCGGGATCATCACCACCTCGTGCCCGAGCGATTGCAACTCCCGCGCCCAATAGTGCGATGCCCCGCACGCCTCCATCGCGACAAGCGCAGGCGGCAAACGACTGAAGAACTCCAAAACCTGTCCGCGCCTCAACTTACGCCGTAAAACCGGCTGCTCGGTCCCGTCAACGCCATGCAACTGAAATACGCTCTTTGACGTATCCAAACCGATGCGAACAATCGTTTCCACGGGCGGCTCCTTCGTTTGGGTCAGCGACGACCTCATCTTGCCACGCAGTGTGGCGGAAGGGGGCCGTCCACCCCAACACGAGAGCCCGGTCCGCGGCTAGCGGATGCGCACAAGCAGAGAATCCGCCTAGACTTGAGCTAAATTTCCTCGCGCGAATTCGTCTGCGCGTCATAGATCCTGATCTGAAGCATGGGAAAACGTTTCTTTAGTTCTTCTCCACCTGCCCTTGCGCCGTCTTTGGTTGCAAATTCGGTTTTGAGTCGGCCGTCCACTTCGAGCGCATAACCAGAAGCCGGCAGTTCACGGTTGGCTGCAACCATTTTTGTCCTTTTGGTGCAGTGAGGCGGTTGAGATTGATGGGTTAGCGTGAGTCGCCCAAACCACGCCAGAGCCACCTGCGCGACTGTGGGGATAGGTCACCGTCGTTGTGGATTGAACGCGCCGCACTGGAGTTCATCAGCGATGGGCATTTGCGTCGTCCGAACAGTCGGAGGGCTTTCCGTTTGCGCGGATCTAGCCGCGGTAAAGTCATAGATTCCCCGGCCGCCGCGTTTGGCGTCGCGCTAAACGCCATCATATCTGCGCTTCGTGTTGTCCGACGAAGGGGCCAGGCTGAGGCGGTCTTAACTTTCTGATGGCGACTGTTCACGCGCGGGCGTTGAAATGGCTTATCAGGATGGCAATCCCGATCACCACCACAAGTCCGACCAAACCCATAATCACTGCCGATAGCATGGCTCCCCTACCGCCTATTCGACGCCAAGCTCTTTAATGGCGAGGGGGATAATTGTTTCGCGTCGCGAACGCCGCGCTGACCAAGTTCAATAACTATTTTGGCGATCAATTCTGCGATGGGATCACCGCGATCAACCAAGCTGAGCTTGCGCAAGGTGCGCTCATAAGCATTGGTCAAAACCGCTATTTCATCCGGGCCCAGCGGAGAATTTTGTAGTAGGCGATAGATGGGCATCGATGCACACCCCCGCACAAGTTCCTTCTACCACAGAACCATGCTAGTGGTTCATCACAGTGATTATGACTCTTTGGCGGTGGCTGGATAGGCGCGGCCGAGTTTGGTGCGGGCTTTGTCTGTTGTGAACATCCATTTGATGCGGGCTCGGGTTTTATTCCGCCTCTTTTGCCATGCTGCGATCTCGTTTCGGAGCCTTTTGGGATCGTCGATGCGGCGGCCGAGACACTGACGCTGTAGCACGGTGATCTCGCACTCGACCATATTGAGCCAACTGGCGTGCTTCGGGGTGAAGTGGAATTCGAGGCGGCGCAGGATGCGCCGGGCCTCGGCGGGCGCGAAGGCCTCATACAGCGCCCCAGGCTTGTGGATCGACAAATTGTCCTGCACGACACGGATGCAGGCGGCGTCGGGATAATGGACGTCGACGAGATCACGCATGCAGTGGGCGTAGTCCACGGCGGCGCGGCGGTCGGTGACCTTGACGTTGCGCCAGCCCCGATGTGGATCGAAGGTGACGAAGAGATTGGCGGTGCCGTTGCGGCGATACTCGTAATCGTAGCGCTCGCGCTGTCCCGGTTGGGCCGGGACCGGCTGGCGCACCTCGCCGATCAGCTGGATGGGGGTCTCGTCGAAGCAGACCAGCGGCCGGGCGGGATTCTGCGTCTCGGCGTAGAGGTCGAGCACGTCCTCCATGCGGGCAACGTATTCGCCGTCGACATGGGGAATGCACCACATGTCCCTGCGCCACGGCTTGAGGTCGTTCTCGGCCAGCCGGCGACGCACGGTCTCGCCCGACAGACTGTTGTGATCGGTGAGCTTGACCATCGTGTCGGCCAGCAGCGTCAGCGTCCAGCGTTTGCAGCCAGCGGGCGGCTTGGCGCATGCGGTCGCCACCAGCAGGGCTTCCTCCTTGCCGGTCAGCTTGCGCTCAGCGCCCGGACGCGGCTCCTCGCTCAGGGCCCGCTCCAGATTGCCTTCCACGAAGCGGCGCCTGGTCCGGCCGACGGTGGAGAGGCTGACACTCA
This sequence comes from Bradyrhizobium sp. CCH5-F6, assembly GCF_001556045.1. GTDB lineage: Bacteria > Pseudomonadota > Alphaproteobacteria > Rhizobiales > Xanthobacteraceae > Bradyrhizobium. The sequence goes on along the minus strand of NZ_LSIC01000136.1, from coordinate 11,256 downwards.
CGGTCCGGGCAATCTCCTCGTCGCGGCAGCCTCCATCGGCCGCCAGTAAAATCTGCGCCCGCTTAAGCTTGCGGGCGGCGTTCTTGCCGCTGCCGAGCATCTCCGTCAGTTCGTCGCGCTCGGCTTGGCTCAATTCGACCCGATAACGTACATTCATGCTTTGCCTCCTTGTCGGAGGCCGGGACGAATCCAACGATGAGTCAAAAATCAGGCGCGCGCCTCACCGAGAAGCAGGGTTATTACCTGGCCTTCATCCATACCTACGCCCACATGTTCGGACGTCCACCCGCTGAAGCCGACATCCAGCGCCACTTCCGCGTCAGCCCGCCTTCGGTCCACCAGATGATCGTCACCCTCGAACGAAACGGCTTCATCCGACGTCAACCCGGCGTCCCCAGAAGCATCGAAATCCTCGTGCCGCCGGAAACCCTGCCGATCCTCGAATGGCTCGGTATCAAAACGTCAAAATCACTGTGATGAACCACTAGCCGCGGGCAAATTCGAATCAGGCCGACGGAGGCGACCTGGCCCACCTCGTTGGGAGTAGGTCCAGCGCACTTGACTCCACGAGAACAAAATACGAACATGCATCATCGACGGCCAACCAAGATCAGACCATGTCCTCGGTCTCCCAGCCGAACGAACACGACAACGGTCTTGAAGCCGCCGTCGACCAGGCGATCGCCGTCTGCGACGGCGATCCGCGTGCGGCTGTTCGCGCGCTAATCATTGCGAACAATCTCCTGGAATCGGAGATAGCGGAGTTGAGGAACGCCGTATCGCATGCCTACACGCGCGGACGCTTTCGGACCTACACAGGATAGGGTCAGGTGTGGTGAAATAGCGATGAAACATCAGAACACGTGGTCTTTCATCACGGCTGACCAAGCCGAGCAGATGGGAGCCGACATGGCGATCCAGTTCATGCTCATGACGCTATTTCAGCTTCTGTCGGAAATGGCGGATGACCCGCGTGGCTTCCGTACGGATATACATAGGGAACTTACCGATCTCGTGGCGAGCCAAAAGCTGCCACCGATGCCTCGAGATACTGAGCGAAAGGTTCGGGCCGCTGCCGGCAAGATTCTCGACGGCATCGTGATGCGATCATTTGAACAGAACGGGGTGAGGAAGTCATCGTGACGGCTGGACATGCAAACCAAGTGGTGTTCGGTCACGGGAAGTGCCGCGGCCTGGCGATGTCGTTGCCCGCCGAGAGCGACCGCTGAAATGTGCAATCTTTATATGCCGACGTCGGCATAACCTCTATTCGATCACGACAAACTAGGCTGCCATCATCGCGCCGTTTCGCGTCGTGAACCGATACGTTGGCAATCTGGCACCGATGCCGGGGGTGTTTCCGGACTACCAGGCGCCGATCGTCCGCAACGGAGCCAGGGCCGCGAGCTCGCCACCGCGCGGTGGGGAATGCCGTCGTCATCAAAGGCGTTGATGGCCGCCACTAAAAAGCGGGCCGAAGAACTGCAGGCCAAGGGCAAGACCGTCGATTTCAATGAATTGCTCAGAATGGAGCCGGACAACGGCACGACCAACATCCGCAACGTGAAGAGCAAACATTGGACCCGCTGGCTCGGCGTCGAAAACCGCTGCGTGGTACCGTTCAATTCGTTCAGTGAGTTCAACAAGGCCGAAGGCGGCGATATCTGGTTCGCGCTCGATGAGCCCCGTCCCCTCGCCTGCTTCGCCGGCATCTGGATCAACTGAACGTCCGTGCGGAAGGTCAAGGAAGGCGAGACCACGAATGACCTCTACGCATTCCTCACGACGGAGCCGAACGCCGAGATCGGCGCCGTCTACCCGAAGGCGATGCCGGTGATCCTGACGACGCCGGAAGAGGTTGAGACTTGGACGACGGCTCCTTCGGACGAAGCGCTAAAAGCTGCAGCGGCCTCTACCCGACGCGACGCTGCGGATCGTCGCCCGCGGTGTCAAGGAAGACCCGCCCGGGTCGGCGGTATGACGGGCAAAACCAGCGGCCGCTCGTCACGGCAAGGTCACCTATGTCTTGGTCGCGTTATACGCATGCGTCGCCGGGCGGGCTTCGCCTTAAGGCCGCAGGCTCGATCAGCGCGCCAATGCCGCATCGCCTCAGCAGAAAACGGCCCCCCGCAGGAGCATGAGCATAGCGACACCGAAGGCGGCACGCGGGACCGGATGCAGCGACGAGATCGGTAGAGAAGGGTACCCGAAGGGCCGAGGCGCCGCAGGCGGCTCGGAGAGCGAAGCGAGTAGAGCCCGCTTCCGGCGAAGCCGGATGGAGGAAGTTGCCTCCGGCTTCAACGTGAGCTGCTCGACGATATCCCGGTTGAAACCCGTGGACGCAACTGGTTAGGAAATGGCGGATCGTATGTGCCGACGCGCCCCTCACGGGCTAACCAGGAAATTCACATGGCGCGTTGGATGGTGACGGTCTTGGTCACCAAGGACAAAGATCAAATCGGTCACGAAATGTACGCCGTCGCGATCAACGATGCAGCGCAAGCGATAGAGACCGTGTTGAAGGCAGCCGCTGGAGAGGCGGCGGTGGTCAATGGTAGAATCGACGAGACATGGATGAGAAGCGCTCGGCTGAAAGCGGTCGGGATTCTGAAGATACTGGATAATAAGGCCGACCCGCTTACCAGTCGCGTGAAGCGACACTAGTTCCCGAGCACTTGAATGTCTTAACTGCTCTCGATTGTATCGATAGGCAGGAGGCTTGATGTCGAAACCCAGGTGGGCGCCGCGGCATGCGAAATGGGGGCCGGTCAAGCCGGGGTTTTGGCCTATTTGGCACGCCAACAAGGATTCACTGCGGGACAACGGCTATTCTGTCCGAAAGAACGAGGATCGTCAGTGGCAAGTCCGGTTTGTACCCGGCACCTACAAGGGTTGGCCGCCAGTCAAAAAGCCGGAACCAATTTTCGTGCCGGCAGGCATGAAGGCTTCCTGCCCGAACTGCGGACAAACCAGAGTTATTCCGCGCACGGAAGCTCATAAAGATTGCGGCATTTGCGGTGACCGAATTCCGCCCGAGGGTCAATGACCCATGCTTCAAAGAGTGTCAGCTGGCATCGGACTCTTTTCAGAATTGCGGCCTTCGTCCTCGAGTTTTTTCCGGCGGGTATTCGCCGCAACCACATATGAGTTGAGCTTGTTAAAGTCCGCCTCGATCTCCGTGAACTTGGGTAGATCGGCGGGGACGCCTGCGGCTTGATCATGGCCGGAGTACTTGGAGCACCGCGTCATTCCAGCGTACACCGTCTCATAGTCCGACTTGTCGACATGGGCTGCTCTTAATTGCATGGTGGCCACGTTTGGTCGAAATCGCCCGACCACGCCGGCGAATAGAACTTCCTCGATGGTGTGCTCCCAGGTCTCGCGCATCTTGGTGTAGATACTAGTCACAAACGATCGCTCGGCCTCGTCGGCTTCCGAATACGTTGGCTTCTTTGCTTTGAGCAGACCATCGATGATCGGAAGCCTCTTTGTAACGCTCATCGAAACCCACGGTTGCTGGCCGTCATCGATAATGCCGAAGCGTCCGTCACCATGCTTGGCAATCCATTCTTGCCGCAGGGGGACCTTCATATCCTTAGCTTCTTCGAATACGGCGTGATGAAAGAACAGGTTGTGCGTGAAGATGATCACTTGCCTACCGGCTTTTGCCTCTTTCACCAGCCGCTTTGCAACCGCCTCCATCCGGGCGTGGTCAAGCGACGATACCGGATCATCAACGACGATGCCGTGCCTCACGCCGACCTCTTTCAGCTCGGCAAGAAAGCCTGCCAGAGCAAGTGCGCGCTTTTCCCCTTCGCTCAGAATGTCGCTGTTCTTGCCGACCTTCTGCTTCGCCTCCAGCCCGATCTGGACTTTGCTCTTGCCCACCTCTCCCCGGTCAGACAGTTTTAGCGGCAGATGCCCGAGGTCGAGGGCGCCGATCTCGTCCTGAAGGCTATTTTGCAGGGATGTGGTCAAAACCTTGCGCCGCATACGCGTAATGAGCGACGTAATGCCGGCCACCGAACAGGCTGTCGTGCAAGCCTTGGTCTTGACCAGCAGCTCAAGCGAGTTGCGCCGCGCCACGAACGTTTCAATATCGGCGGAGAACTTCTTCCGCGCTTCAAGTTCATCGAGCTTTTGCTGACGCTGAATGCGTTTGGCGGCCTGATCCGGCGTCGGTTTCAGGTCGTCGATCTCTTTCGCGAGGACAGTGGCTTCTGCCACCAGATCGTCGATCACAATGCGGTCTAGATCTGGGAGACCACCAAGACTCGCGTAGTCGACGGCCTTAATGGCTAATGAAGCAAGACTGTGGCGCTCTTGGCTGGCGGTGTAAAACTGGTCAAGCCGATCCACCAGCGCTTGGCGGGGTTTCGATGCTTCGACGAAATTAACCAGCTTGTCCTTGATGTCCTGACCGCCAACGATTTTGAGGTCGAGGATCGCTTTGGCCCTTTCGCCAAAATCCTTTTTGGCGGCCTCAGCGTCGGCATTGGCGCGGCCTTCAACATACGCATCAAAAGCGGCCAAGCGTTCTTGTGCCTGCGCATCGAGCGGCTGATGACAGAGCACGCACGTATTGGCATTAGCCAGCTGGGGCGGCTCAACGGTGGGAAACGCTTCGGCCGCAAAATCGCGCGCATACATCAGCATCTGACGCCAAGTATCGCTGCCCAGCTGCGGGACCGCTGATTCAGCTGCAAGGGCGGAAGCGGCTGCTTTCGCGGCGTCCCGTGACTGAGCAGCCTTCTGCCGCGCCTCTTTCAGGGCCGCTAGGCCATCGTTGCCGAGGGCCTTAAAGATAGCGTTCGCATCGGCGACAAACGTATCGACCGCTGACTTGGCCGCCTCCTTGACCCTCTTAACAAGTGCCGGGTCGCTCCCCAGCTCCAGCTTGATTGCCTGAAGATCAGCCTCGTCCTTCTCCTCCCACACGGCGAAAGACCGCATGGAAGCCTCGTCTGGTAGCTGTTCGTCAGCTTTCAGCCTTGCCAGCATGGTCGAGATTTTCGTGGGCTTGTCATATCCCTGCGGCAATGGGGCCTGGTGGGCTTTGACCAATCGCGCCTCTTCGGCCCTGAAGCGCCCGTCTAGGGTGCGGACCGCCTCAGCGAGATTGGTCAGCAGTGCGAGTTCGAAGGGTAAAAACTCGATGTTGCGCTCAGCGTCGACATAAAGCCCGGCCGCATCACTGTCGAAGACGGATATGCGGCCCAGTTCGGGCGGCGGCGCATTCCGATCATCCCAAACGACGGTACGGGCCTTTTCCCCATCGACACGGAAGGTCAGGGTGACTTCGCGTGGATCGGCTGAGGCCGGCTCGAACACGTTGCCGCGCAAGGTCACGTCATGCAGACAGTGGCAGATTTTCTTGGCGACGCGACAATAGCCACTCTTGCCCGAACCGTTGGCCCCGTAGATGAGTGTGATGCCATTGATAGCAAACTTGATCGGTGGTTGCCCCGCCGCCAGACGGTCGATGTTGCGAAGCGGGCCGATCGAGCCCAGAACGGTGACGGGAGCGAACTTGTTGCCGGCCTTGAGATGCGTCTTTGTCAAGGCAGGCCAGACCGGCGACGTTCCCGCAGCGATCCTTGCGTCCCTCTTTACTGCCTCCTCAAGCTGGTCGAGTTCTTCAGCGTCCAGCTTGGGCTTGGCGGTCAAGAGCCGGATGGCTTCCTGTTGCCAGCTGGGACGTGCCGCACACCAATCAAATAAATCGCTGTCGCCTGTCATGGCCACCCCAATACCGATTGTAGGTATAGATAGATAAAATCATGGATTGTGCAGTGGATGTCTGTCAGGTTGTATTGTCAAGCTGCAGGCTGGGGGCACCCCGTTCCCCGTGGCCGCCTGAAGCGAGATCGGCCAGTCCCTTTTTGAAGCGCAGCTCGGCGAACATCCGCGCAATGCGAAGCCGCTTAAAGGCTTCAGCGGTGTACTGGAGATTCGCGACAACTTTGACGGCGATACCTATCGGACGGCCTACACAACGCGGCTGGAGGGTCCTGTACGTCCTGCACGCGTTTCAGAAGAAATCCACCAGGGGAATTGCCACACCGCAAAGGCACGTTGACCTGATTCGGCAACGCCTGCGGGACGCCGAGTCTATTTATAAGGCAACAAAAGGAGACCGAGCCGCTAGACTGGTCGAAATGAAACAACCTGACTTATCCAAGCTGCTCCGGGGTCAATTTAAGCTGGTTTCAGTGGAAAAGCTGATGCGGATGCTGACAGCGTTCGACCAGGATGTCGAAATAACGGTAAAGCCGCACAGGAAGCGCGGCGAGGCCGGCCGGATCACGTTCATTCCGGCCTAAAGGTACTGGGGGGTTCATGTCATTCAAAGCAACCGTGGCTGGAACTGCGCACGAACCCCTCCTCAACTGCCCCAATTGCAACTACGAAATCCGGCTGACGGAGTCACTGGCGGCCCCCCTCCTCGCGGAGACTCGCCAACGTTTTCAGGAACAGCTTGCCAGCAAGGATGCCGAGGTCGCGCGCAAATCCGAGGAGCTGAGCCAGCAGCGCGAACAGCTCGCTAAGGATCGGGAAACGCTCGATGACCAAGTCAAGCAACGCCTGGCCGCGGAGAGGAGCCAGTTGGTTGCCGCTGAGGCCAAAAAGGCGCGCGAAGCTGCCGCAGCCGAATTGAAGGCGAAGGCAGATGAGACGGCCGAGCTCCGCCAAGCGTTGGAGGCCAACAACCTCAAGCTTGCCGAAGCGCAGCAGGCCCAGGCCGAGCTGATGCGCAAGCAGCGGGCGCTCGATGAGGAAAAGCGTGAACTCGATCTAACCATCGAAAAGCGCGTCCAAGCGTCGGTCGACCAGATTCACGCAAAAGCCCGGCAGGAAGCCGATGAGGCCGCACGGCTGCGGGTTGCGGAGAAAGACCAGACCATAGAGTCGATGACGCGGACCATCGAGGAGCTGAAGCGTAAGGCCGAGCAAGGATCGCAGCAGTCGCAGGGTGAGGTTCTCGAACTTGAGCTTGAGGAACTTCTGAAGAGCCGTTTTCCCATGGACGTCATTGAGCCCGTCGGCAAGGGTGAACTTGGTGCCGATATGATCCAGCAGGTCAATGGCCAGCTTGGCCAGCCTGCTGGCATCATCCTGTGGGAGACCAAGCGCACCAAAGCCTGGAGCGATGGGTGGCTGGCCAAGTTGCGCGACGATCAGCGCCGCTCCGGGGCCGATGTGGCGCTCATCGTTTCTCATACCCTGCCCAAACACATTGAGCATTTTGACCTGGTTGACGGCATATGGGTGGCTCACCCGCGCTGTGCCTTGCCGGTTGCCGTCGCTCTGCGCCAAGCGCTGGTCGACGTGAGCAGCTCTCGTCTCGTCCAGCAAGGGCAGCAGACAAAGATGGAGCAGGTCTACCATTACCTGACCGGAACCAAATTCAAGCAGCGGGTGGAAGCCGTAGTCGAGAAATTCAACGACATGCGCGACGATCTCGATAGGGAACGCAAATTCATGGGGCGCCAGTGGGCCAAGCGCGAGACGCAGATATTGGCGGTCGTCGACTCCACGGTTGGCATGGTCGGAGACCTTCAGGCCATCGCCGGCAAGGCCATGCCGGAGATTCCGAGCCTAGATGTGCAGCTTTTGGAGCATGACGCTGACACCGAGAGAAAAGCGGGATGAGCGAACTCGCAAAGGGAATTGAGGCATTCGTCGCTTACGCAAAAACCCTGAAGGGTGACGAGAAGGGAGAAGCTCAGGTTTTTTGCGACCGGCTATTCCAGGCTTTCGGCCATAAGGGTTACAAAGAGGCCGGTGCCGAACTCGAATACCGAGTGAAAAAGGCTTCAGGCAAAGGAACGAACTTCGCCGACCTGGTGTGGAAGCCGCGACTTCTTATCGAAATGAAGAAGGGCAGCGAAAAGCTGCATCTTCATTACCAACAGGCTTTCGACTACTGGCTGAACGCGGTTCCCAATCGCCCTCGTTACGTCGTTCTGTGCAACTTCAAAGAGTTCTGGATTTACGATTTCGACAAGCAGCTCAACGAGCCCGTGGATATCGTGCGGCTCGAAGACCTGCCGAACCGCTACACGGCGCTAAACTTCCTGTTCGCGGACAATCCGGACCCTCTTTTCGGCAACGACCGCGAAGAGGTTTCGCGTATTGCTGCAGCAAAGGTCGCTCAGCTGTTCCGATCGATGGTCGCACGCGGCGTTCCGCGAGAGCAGGCGCAGCGTTTCGTGTTGCAGGCGGTCGTCGCGATGTTTGCCGAAGACATCGACATGATGCCGGCCGGAACGACCCTGAGACTGGTGCAGGATTGCCTTGAGCACGGGCAAAACTCATACGATGTTTTTGGCGGCCTGTTCCAGCAGATGAACAACAAGACAGCTGCCAAGGGCGGTCGCTACAAAGGCGTTCCCTATTTCAACGGCGGTCTTTTTGCCACGGTTGCGCCCGTCGAGCTGACCAAGAAAGAGCTGGAGCTGCTCGGCAAGAAGGATGAAGGGGCCGCTTGGCAGAACTGGGCCAAGATAAATCCAGCGATCTTCGGCACCATCTTCCAGCAGAGCATGGATAAGGGAGAACGGCACGCCTATGGCGCGCATTTCACTCACGAGGCCGACATTCAACGGATCGTCGGGCCTACGATCGTGCGCCCCTGGCGGGAGCGTATTGACGCCGCAAAGACAATGACGGAGCTGTTGGAGATTAGAAAAGCGCTCCTCAACTTCCGTGTGCTCGATCCGGCCTGTGGCAGCGGCAATTTCCTTTATGTCGCCTACAGAGAGATGGTACGCCTCGAAATCAGACTCATGGCCAGGCTGGACAAAGAGTTCAGCTGGAAGACCATTCAGAAGCAGGCCCAGGCCACGTCACTCATTAGTCCTCGTCAATTTTTTGGCGTTGATCGGGACTCTTTCGGCGTCGAGCTTACAAAAGTCACGCTGATGCTCGCGAAAAAGCTCGCCTTGAACGAGGCCGCCGATGTTCTGGAGCGCGACCAGATCGAATTGCCCTTGGCGGAAGATGATGCTCTTCCTCTCGACAATCTCGACGGAAATATCCTGTGCCGTGACGCGCTGCTGTCAGAATGGCCCGAGGTCGATACGATCATCGGCAATCCGCCGTACCAGAGCAAGAACAAGGCCCAGCAAGAATTCGGACGCGCCTATCTCAACACTATTCGAGGGGCTTTTCCGGATATCGACGGACGGGCCGACTACTGCGTCTACTGGTTTAGGAAAGCGCACGACCAGCTTAAGCCGGGTCAGAGGGCGGGCCTGGTCGGCACAAACACGATTCGCCAGAATTATTCCCGCATCAGCGGCCTTGACCATATCGTCAAGCATGATGGCACGATCACCGAAGCGGTCTCGACTATGCCGTGGTCAGGCGACGCGGTCGTCCACGTATCGATCGTGAACTGGGTAAAGGGCGAGGACGATGGCAAGAAACGCCTATACATCCAGTCGGGAAACGACCCCGCCGGGGGTTGGGACTACAAAGATTTGGAAGAGATCAATACCTCGCTCTCGTTTTCGACTGACGTGAGCCAAGCGGAACGCATCAAGGCGAACGCTGAAAAAGGCGGCTGCTACCAGGGTCAGACACACGGTCACAAGGGTTTCCTTCTAGAGCCGACCGAAGCGAAAGCGATGATGAAGGCCAACAAGGCGAACGCGCAGGTGCTCTTCCCGTTCTTGATCGCCGACGACTTCCTCGGCGCTGTAGACAAACTCGAATGCAGATACGTCATCGACTTTCAGCCGCGCGATCTTTTGAAGGCCAAGGCATTCAAGCAACCGTTTGAGCATCTGGAGCAGACGGTGCTCCCCGCACGGAAGGAAGCGGCAAAGAAGGAGCGTGCACGAAATAAGGAAGCCTTGGACGACGATCCCGAGGCGAAGGTCAACAAGCACCACGAAAACTTTTTAAAGCGCTGGTGGCTGATGTCCTACCCGCGCGAAGACCTGATGCGGACCCTCGCCCCGCTGTCGCGATACATCGTATGTGCACGGGTCACACACCGGCCGATCTTCGAATTTGTTTCGACGGCCATTCATCCGAATGATGCACTGAGCGTGTTCGCGCTGGAAGATGACTACTCTTTCGGTATCCTCCAGTCGGGCATCCATTGGGAGTGGTTCATCAATCGCTGCTCAACGCTGAAGGCAGACTTTCGCTATACGTCGGATACCGTCTTCGACAGCTTCCCCTGGCCTCAGCAGCCGACAACCGAGGCGGTTCGCCTCGTCGCCAAGCGGGCGGTCGAGGTGCGGCGCTTGCGATCACATCTGCGGGCGAAGCATGAGCTTTCACTACGAGAGCTATATCGGGCGATCGAAGGGCCCGGAGAACACGCCCTGAAGAAAGCACATAAAGCGCTGGACGACGCCGTACGCGACGCTTACGGCATGTCCAAGAAGGCCGATGTGTTGGAAGCACTGCTGGAGCTGAACGAAGCTGTCGCCTCGGCTGAAGCCGATGGCAAGCCGGTCGTTGGGCCTGGAATCCCGCCGTCAGCAAAGAAGCTGAAAGACTTGGTCACGACCGACAAACTCACGGTGTAGGACGACCGTGCAATCGCAAATACGATTGCACGATTCAAAGTGAACTAAAAACCGGGGGTATGGACGCGCCGGCAGGGCTTGAACCTGCAACCTCCTGCCCCTACTCTCCAAGTGTCAGCTAGGATTTCAAAGAACGGCAGGGCTCTATCCGGTTGAGCTACGGCGCGAAGCTGGTTAGGCCCCTCCCTTCACAACCGAAAGCTTGGGCTTGCCCTTCCTGCTTGCCCTTGCGGCCTTTGCCTGAATCTTTTCATCACGCTCCTGGATTTTTTCGAGCGCATATGGCTTGGCGGCCGCGATCAGGCCGTCCAGGTGGTAGACATTGGTCTGGCTACCGTTTGCTGAGCTGCGCCGTTCTTCCCGCCTGATTAGTCTAGCCGCTTCCATGGCAGCAATCCTGCGCTGAACGGTCCGCGGTTCGATGTCCATGGCCGCTGCGATGGTTCGCTTGGACGGAAACGGCTTGCCTTCTGCCGTCCACCAATAGGACGCGATGTGCAGGATGATGTTGATGTCGATCGCATCCAGCCCCAGGGCACGCTGGCGTTCAAAGATGACGTTCGGCAGGACCGTCCACCCGGCCTTCATCAAGGTGGCGGTCCACTTCTTTTCGTTGACCTTAAGCTGGGTAACTTCCGGTGCTGGTGCTGTGTTTGCGGATTCCGCTCGATGTCGCCCAGCATTCCGAGATGATCTCGCCCACCATTCC
>NZ_LSIC01000135.1 GCF_001556045.1 Bradyrhizobium sp. CCH5-F6 | reverse complement strand
CTCCGGTGCAGGCGCAGCATCGGCAGGCACGGGCGAGGCGTAAGCGCGAAGCCGATACCCTTGCTTCAGAGTTAGAATGAATGTGCGAAGAAGCCTCCGGCTTGGACGGAGGTTTAGGATGGGATTGGACAGCAAAAAGGACGTCCATTTGGACGGCCCATCGGCGGGGTCGGTGAGCCGGCGGGAAGTTCTTGAAGGACCGTCGGGGCGCCGCGTGCGTTCGGAAGCTGAGAGAGCTCGGATCGTCGCCGAGAGTCTGTTGCCCGGTGCCCAGGTGTCCGAGGTTGCGCGCAAGCACGGAGCGACGCGCTGGTAGATCTACGACTGGCGACGGCGGTTTCGACAGCGAGGCATGTTGCCGCCGTGCGAGGCGTCCCCGCCGACATTCGCGCCGCTGGTCGTGGAACATGCGTTGGAGGAGCGTCAGACTCCGGCGATCAAGCTTGAGATCGCGATCGGTGATGTCGTGCTGCGGACGGACACGGCCATTGATGGTGAGCAGCTGTCCCGGGTGATCCGTGCGGTGCGAGCGTCACGATGATCGCGGCCGGTGCTGATCTGAAGATTTACGTTGCAATGCGGCCGATCGACTTCCGCTGTGGCCAGGATGGGCTTGCGGCAAAGGTGCAGGAGATGCTCCGTCTCGATCCGTTCAGCGGCGCAGCCTTCGTGTTCCGATCGAAACGAGCGGACCGGATCAAGATTTTGGTCTGGGATCGAACGGGCCCGGTGTTGGTGCACAAGCGCCTCGAAGGTTGCAAGTTTGTTTGGCCAAGGATCGCGGACGGCGTGATGCGAATGTCGCCCGCGATGTTCGCTGCCTTGCTCGAGGGCGCTTGTTGATGCCCTTACTTTTCATGTTGATCCTCCCTCAGATCGATCTTCGCGACACGGTGATTTCTCAAGCTGCGAATGGCTTGCAGGGCGGCTGTTTTGTCGGGGAACAGGAAGCGGCCCGAAGGCTCTCGGGTGGTCAGGATGCTCTCTCGTTTGAGCTGAACATAGATCCACTTGGTGGGAATGCTGAGACGGTTTGCCAGTTGGGTTACTGTCGAATGGTCAGCGATCGCCGGCCATCGTGTTTGCCGATGTTGCACCTTTAGGCGGCGTTTAAGCCGAATGCGCTGGACCGTGACCGGCAGGACTTTGTCCGCTTCCCATTGCGAGTGATGCCCTTCCGATCACCTTGGCACGCAGATCATGAGCAACGCCTATGGGGTCGTTTGCCTTGGGCACCTTGCGCTGGGCCAACGCCTCCTCGGCTCGACGCAGCTCCAACAGGGCCGCTTCCCAGCGCCGCTCCAGCTCGCCGGTGACCAACCGGTTGTCAGGGTCAGCGCGATTGAACTGGCGCTCAGCAAGGGCTGCTTGATAGCGAAGCCTCTCAATCTGCTGCTCCTCGGCGTGCCGTAGGGCTCTTTCGGACTGCAGATGGGTCTTGCGCGCTTTGGACAACGCATCGATTTCCGCCGGCGCCACCGCCTCCAAGAATGCCGCTGTAACCTGTGCGTCGATCGGTGCGGCCCGCAGGTTCTGACATTCCGGAGCGCCGCGCTGGATTTTGAGATGATTGCAGACATATTGACTGCCGCCCTTGTAACGCACAGCCATCTTGTGTCCGCATTCGCCGCAATAGGTGATGCCGTGGAGCAATGCTGCTCCATCACGAGGGATGCCACGGCTCTCGATGTGCTGGTACTCTGCCCGATTGTCGCGCAGCATCGCCTGGATCTTCTCGAAGGTCTCCCAATCGATATAGGTCGGGTACTTTTCCCTCACCACGATCCTCCAGTCCGTTCCACGACGCGGAGATTTTTGTGGACGCTCTCCCGGTCTTTGGGATGGCTTCTGCCAAGTCCTTCCATAGACAAAGGCGCCTGCATAGGCCGGATTCTTGAGGATCGCCGTCACGGCCGAGACAGTGGCCGGTTGCCAGCGCAAATCGCCATGGCGGTCGCGGCGAGGCAGTGCCAAGCCGCGTGCAACAAAGGCCCGCATCACTTGCGCGGCGGTCCGCACCTTCAGGAAGGTCTCGAAGAGCAGCAACAGGCGCCCCTGCACCTCGAGATTGGGGTCCTTGGTGACCACCCCAGAAGGATCGCGGACAAGGCCCGCCGGCAGTTGCAAGGCCAAGTCACCGCGTTCGGCTTTTGCCATAAGCCCAGTGGTCATCCGGCTTTTAATCGTGTGCAATTCTAGCTCTGAGATCGTTCCCTTCAAACCGAGGAGCAGGCGGCCATTGGGCGTTCCGGGATCGTAGATGCCATCACGGTCGGCGATCAAACAACGGCGGTGCCCGCAGACATCAAGCAGCGGGTACCAATCCGAACAATTGCGCGCCAGGCGCGTCACGTCCATCGACAAGATAAGGCCAATCTCGCCAAGAGTGACGCGCGCAACCAAGTCCTTAAACCCTTTCCTGTGGGCTGCGGCAGCACCACTCTGCCCAAGATCGCTGTCAATCACATCGATGTCCGCCTCGCGCCATCCGAGATCGCGAGCGCGCTGCGAGAGGGCGTACTGGAGCTTCAGGCTTTCTTGATTGGTGATCACTTGGTGTGGCGTCGACTGCCGGACATACACCACCGCTTTGCGGTCCAGGTGATCCGGTTTGACGAGTTCTGAGCCCATCGCTCATCTCCCGCAGGACTTGGCCGAGATCTTCTGCGATCGCCTGCCGGAGCATTTCCGGCAAACTGCGCCAGACCTCTCGAGGTTCGATGGGCATGTGCCCCCGCTCTCTTCGGCCAACGCGATTAAGTCCTGCAGCGCGTCGAGGCTCAGCTTGGTCGGCGCGGCGCGCAGCAAGCCGTTCCGCTCAAGACACGTCACCCCGAGCGGCAGAAGAAGCGTGAGACCGAATCGGTAATGTACACGCGCAAAGGATTCCTTGCACGCTCCACGTGTGGTCGTCTCCTTGCCGATCGAGATCAATCGATAGCGCCGACCATAAAGCGGATGACGCGGATCAACGACTTCCACCTCTTCGCCGGCGGCTACGTCATCGTGACTCTTATGGGTATCTCCCGATGCCCTCGCTCGAAGGTCTGGATTGGAGACTGGTCCGCCCGGAAGAAGCACGGCGCCCGCAGGCGGCGGGATAACTGCGTCAGAATGACTCGGCAGCTATTTTGATCGTGGCACACGCGGCGGCGATGTGCTCGAAATAGCGCATGAGCATCGCGGCGCTGCGCGACGAAAATGAACAACTGAAAGCGCTTTTGGCGCAAACCCAGGCGGCGTTGAGCGAGCATCAGGGGGCGCTGGCGGCCTCGGAAGAAGCGCGGCGTCGGCTGGAGATCATCCTCGGCGAATTGCGACGCGAGAAGTTCGGCGCGAAGTCCGAGAAGCTGCGGCCAGATCAATATCATTTGCCACTCGAAGACGTGGAGATCGCGCAAGGCGTCCTGGATGCGGCACAGGAGAAGGCTGCGGCGGTCATCAGGGGCCGATCTCGCACCGGATCGGATCAGGACCGTCATCGTAATCGGGGCTGCTTGCCTGCCCATTTGCCGCAGGTGGAGCGGATCCTCGAGCCTGCGAGCACGCTTTGTCCGTGCGGTTGCGGGGCCATGACGAAGATCGGCGAGGACGTTAGCAAACGGCTCGACGTGATCCCGGCGCAATGGCGCGTGCTGGTCACACGCCGCCCGAAATACATCTGCCGCCGCTGCTCGGGCCCTGTCGTGCAGGCGCACGCACCGGAGCATGTCGTGCCTGGTGGACTACCGACCGAAGCGGCGATTGCGCACGTGATCGTCTCCAAGTTTGGCGACCATACGCCGTTTTACCGTCAGGCCGAGATCTATGCGCGCCAGGGGATCCGGCTTGATCGGGCGACCCTGGGCAATTGGTCCGGCCGCGCCTGCTTCCATCTCCAACCCGTTGCCGACCACATGCGCCGCCATCTGGCAGCGGCGGATCGCCTGTTCATGGACGAAACCACGGCGCCGGTGCTCGATCCCGGGCGTGGTCAAACGAAGAAGGGCTACTTCTGGGCGATCGTCTCCGACGACCGCGGCCATAGCGGCCCAAGTCCGCCGATCGTGCTGTTCCGATATGCCCCCGGTCGCAGCGGCGCCTTCGCTGAACAGTTCCTGGACGGCTTTAACGGACGCTTCCTGCAATGCGATGCCTATGACGGTTATGACCGGCTCAGCGAAGTCGCTCGACGGCAAGGGCCGTGGACGCTCGTGCATTGTTGGAGCCATTTGCGCCGGCGCTTCGTCAAATTGGCCCGCAACAGCAAATCGCCGATCGCCGAGGCCGCCGTCCGGCAGATCGCACAGCTTTACGCCATCGAAGCCATGGTACGCGGTTCATCGCCGGACATCAGGCTGGCCGCGCGCAAGGAGCACTCGCTGCCCATCGTCGAGGCGTTGAAGCCGTGGTTCGAGAAACAGCTGTCGATGATCTCCAGCGGCTCGACGCTCGCCGATGACATCCGCCACGCGCTCAATCATTGGCAAGGGCTGACCCGCTTCCTCGATGATGGGCGTCTCGAGCTCGACACCAATCCGGTCGAGAACGCCATCCGGCCAGTCTGCTTGACCAGAAAAAATGCGCTCTTCGCCGGGCATGAGGTCGGGGCTGAAAATTGGGCCTTGCTTGCGTCGATCGTTGCCACCTGCAAGCTCAGCGACGTCAACCCGGCCGCCTACATCGCCGAAACACTCGAGGCCATTATCGACGGCCATCCCCATCGCAGAATCGAAGACCTCATGCCGTGGCGATTCCGCAAAGCGTCAAGCCTGCGTCCATAGGGTGGCGGCTTAGCGCTTACGGCGAGGCACAGGGAGCGACAGGAAAGGCCTCGGGAGGTAATTCCCCGCGATCAAGTGGTTCAACGAGCGGCAGCAGCTCAGGCTCTACGCGGCGGTAGCTGGCCGGTCCCTCGCTGAAGGCCGACCCCTTCATGCACCAGATGCGCCAGCACCTGGAGAGCACGGACCTGCAGTACCGGCTCGTCGTCTAGCGTGGCAATCTGGGTGGAAGCCTTTCCATCCTGTTTGCCGCGGCGAACTCGTCGTCGCTCATATAGTTTGTTCGTAGGCGCAGACATGAAGTCCAGACTGACGGATTGCTGCCTCCTGCGAGCGCACCTGAGGACGGACATTCGAGACCAAGAGCTTTTAGGGCCGCCAGAAATACCGAAACTGAAGCGTTAAAGAACACGAGCTCTTGCCACGATCGTTGTGTCGCTGCGCTTCGTTATGTGTGTTACAGTACGCCGGTGGAAGCCTTGGGCTTCAGCAGTCAGCGAGCGGTGCGGCCTCTTGAAATTCAAGCTTCCCCAGATGAATTTTAAAACGCGAAACGATTGGCTGTTTCGGATATCGGTGGTCTGGACCAGCTTGGTCGCCAGGGCACTCATATTTGTTCTGTTCTATGGACGATGATCGAATTGCAGCCGGCGGACGAATACCAATTTGATTCCTACACCAAACAAGGCTGTAGACGCAGGGCCGAAGCTGCTTTGGCACATACGTTCGCCGTTGCGAGACAAGGAGGAGCGCGATACCGCATCCCGCCCATGCCACCGGGCGGAGCCTGCACGGCTGCTTTGGCGCGCCCGGCCGGGTTGCCTCCTTCAGGAAGGCCAGCAAATCCGCGCGAGCGCGCTCGTCCTTGATTCCATTGAACGGCATGTCATTGTCCGGCACCATCCGGTCCGGGTCGGTAAGCCAGCCGTCGAGCGAGCGGTCGTCCCAGATGGTACCGGAGGATTTGAGTGCATCGGAGTAGCGCTCGAAGCTCGGCAAGCTGCCGGCCTTGCGGCCCCAGAGGCTAGCGAGGCTCGGCCCGGTCATGTTGCGGTCGGATTCTAGCGAGTGACATGGCGCACACGCCCTGAACAATTGCTGGCCTTGGGACATATCGGCCGTTTGCGCGATCGCAGGTGACCCAAGAACAATTGCCGCGAACGCCACCATTGCGTGGCCCTTCATGGATTACCTCCCTGGTTTCCAGTCCCATCGTTCGGCGGATTAAGGCGCGCCGACCCAGAAGTACCATCTCACAGGGGACGCGCGCTGCCGGAGTAGACGAAGACCATGGGACGCGGCCCCCTCAAATAGCCGGTTTCCAGCGGTATCGATGACGAAGCCGGCGGATCGCAAGAGATCGTCGGGCTTGCGATCAGCGAAGAGCAAACGGCCGCCGGTTTCAGCACACGCCGCGCCTCGGCCAACGTCGTGATGGGATCGCTGACGCTGCACAGCGTGAACGTCACGGCAACGGTATCGATGCTCTTGCTTTCAAGCGGCATAGCCTCGCCGCTGCCGCACACGAGCTCGACGGGAGCCTCAGCATCGCGGGCCCGTTCGCGCGCGAACTTCAAGAGCTCTGGCGAGGGATCGATGCCGTACACGCGTCTGACCCGAGAACCGTAGAATGGCAAGTTCACGCCCGACCCGATGCCGAGATCGAGCACGCTGCCCTCGGCGGTTTCTCCGATCCGCTCGCGAAATCGCACTATCTGCTTCTGCTTCATCGCGAGGTCGAGGATGCGGGGGAAGAGCCATTGCGAATAAAAGCCCATTGCTATTCTTCCTTGCTTCGATCGCTTTGTCAGGAACGGAGGTACTTGACGAATGCAGCGATCCCGAGCACCAGGAACGCAAGGATCAGGAGCCAGATCACTCCCATCCCAAGCATCATCGCTGTCGACATGCCGCTCATATCCATCATCATATGCGTTGCTCCTTCCGGCCGAAGGCGGCCGGTTATCATCTCTGTTCAGTACTGATGGCTATTTGGATCCAGAACGTTTCGGCTCGTTCAGACCTGGTCATCAGCCTGTCTGGGCTGTGCGGCTTTCCGCCGACACCGCCTCGTCCGTTGATCGGTGGGTACCGCAATTGAAGCATTTGAACATCATCAGCATGCAGGGCAGCGCCGTCAGCAGGCGAATAGTCTCGGAGACCGTGAGCCAGTGCCAGTTGAAAGCGATACCTCCGGCAACAACACCAGCCAGCGAATGGTAGAGAATCAGACGATGTCGAGCGAGATAGTCGCTCAAGGCATCGCGCAATGTATTCAGGGCATTCCCGGCTCTCATAATAGCTATGGCCATGAAGATTGTTCCTTCGCAGCGAAATCCGTTTGCAGGGAAAGGTGGCGGCCGGCGATTCTTCGGGCGTTGGGGCCAATCAACGGAGATTAGCCCCTGCCCGAGAGCTAACGGGATTTGGGACCGCCCTGGTAGCGCCACGTGGGTCCACCAGCGGTCACAGTGGGCTGTGCTGGCGCAGAGTGATCGTAGGCGAATGCAGAATTCAGATCGTGCTGCGAGACAACCGCTCCGCTCTGCGCGCTTTGCGTGGCCTCGCTCGGCCAATAGCTCTTGTCTGAAATCGTCGAGGCTGCCTGGGCGGTTGCCGACAGGCCCGCCAAAAGCCCGATCGCAAGAAGGGTTTTCTTCAACATTGTTCCGGCTCCATCATGTTTCAAAAGCGCTATTGCGCTTCTGATGAGGAGTTCGGAGCCCGGCGCCCAGCGGTTACAAGCTCACGCCGACGTGAAACACATAGCCGTGCCTGTCACCAACGCAGCAATCGCGGCCCAAGCAGCGCGCCTGTCGGTGTGCACAGCACAATCGTGCCCCCGTACCAGAGGGCGACAAAGGGCAGCGAGTCATCGGTGCAGTGAAGGGAGTAAGCAATTGCGCTCACGCCGCCTGCGACGAGACCGCTGAATGCGCCCGCGCGAACAAGGCCCCGACTTCCGATATGGACGCCTAGCGCGCCGCATCGCCTAGCCGTCGCGAAGATCACCGTAGCCATGTGAGCGGGCACGAACGCGAGAGTGGATTTTCGAAGCGCGAGCGAGTCGTTCGCGGGCTTGACCTTGGAGTTAGGTCCAAGGGTTAGTCTCGGATCATTGGAGACAGGCGCCGCAAGAGGAACAGTGATGAAAACGACGATCTTCAAAATTGACGGTATGAATTGCGACGGATGCGCGGAGACGATCCAAAGCCTAATCGAGAAGGAACCTGGCGTGCGTATGGCGTCCGTCTCGTTTGCTGACCAGCGGGCGCGCGTGCTGTTCGATCCGCAATCCATTCGGGAAGACCGCCTTGTGAACTTGATCCAAAAGCCCGGATTTCGCGTCGTGGCCCGCGAAACGGCAGGTAGCTGACCGCTAAGCCATGCTGTTGCCGGAGCGGAATGGAGAGAACGCAATGACTATCGCGACAGGAACTGCTTCCACCTTCACGCCATGGAGCGAGGAGCCCTCGGCGAGACCCAATCGCCGCAAGATTCGCGCGCGTATCGGCGGCCTGCATTGCTCCCTCTGCACCGGCACCATTGAGAAGGCGCTCGGGCGACTGCCCGGCGTTGATAAGGTGGCCGTGAGCTTGACCCATGAGCAGGCCCTGGTCGAATACGATCCCTCTATTGCCCGCCCTGAGCTGTTCCTGCAAACGCTGCGCGACATCGGGTATACCATCTCTGATCCCAGCAAGCTCAGGCCGTACGAGGAGGAAGAGCGTGATCTTGTGAACGAGGCACGGCGCTTCGTCGTTGCCGTGGTGCTGAGCGTTGCAGCCATCCCGATCATCGCCGATCCGGGCGTGGGCTGGATTGGATTTCTGCCGGCCCTTGTTTGTCTCAGCTTTGGGGCATTCGTATTCCTGGTGCTGCGGTCGACCGGATTCTGGATCGCGGTCGCGAGTGCCACCGGGCTTGCGGCGATGTCGCTGACGCTGCTGTTTCTGAATTTGCAGGGCTACCTGACGAAGGCTGCTCCATGGCTGACCGGCGCGTTGGCATTGTTGCTCGTCTTTGGCGTCGGCCGGCATATCCTACACATGGCCATCCAGGCCTTACGGAGGGGCATCCTCAACCAGCATGTCCTGCTGGAAATCGGAGCATTCGCAGGGATTGCGGGCGGCATCATCGGGCTCGTCCTCGGCCGGCCTGACTATCCCACCGCACCATTCTTTGCCGTCTCGGTGATGGTCGGCACCTACCATATCTTTTCCGAATGGCTGTCGCTGATCGTGAAGACCCGCAGCTCACAGGCGGTGAAACGGCTATTGGACCTGCAGCCTGAGACTGCCCGAGTGGTGCGTGGCGGCACCGAGTTGGAATTACCCCTCGAAGCGGTCAGGATCGGTGATCTCGTCCGGGTCCGCCCTGGCGATCGTATCCCCGCCGACGGCGTTGTGGTCAGCGGGCATTCCGGGGTCGACCAGTCGCTTGTGACCGGCGAGTCGATTCCGATCGAAAAAACGGAAGGCGCTACCGTCGTCGGCGGCTCCATCAACGGCACGGGGACGCTGCTGGTGAGGATCACGGCGCTCGGCGAAGGCAGTTTTCTCAGTCAAGTGATCCGGCAGGTCGAGGACGCGCGAGCGCTCAAACCTGGCATCCTGCATCTCGTCGACCGGGTGCTGCGCGTCTATACGCCCACGGTTCTCGTGGTAGCGGCGCTCGCGGTGATCGGCTGGCTTGTGGGCTCCTCGCTGAGCAGCGGCCAGCCTGACATCGAGCGGGCGGTCTTCGCCGGTCTGAGCGTGCTGGTGATGGGCTATCCCTGCGCGGTCGGCATTTCCGCCCCGCTCTCGATCGTGCGCGGCGCGGGCCAGGCTGCGGAACGCGGCATCCTGATGCGCACAGGCGAAGCGTTTCAGGGCTTCCGTCTCGTGGAGCAGATCGTCCTCGACAAGACTGGCACATTGACGGAAGGACGCCCGGTCGTGCGGGAGATCATGCCCCTTGGCACGACCGAATCCGAGCTGCTCGCCCTGGCGGCTGCTGCCGAAGCCTCTTCAGAGCATCCGCTAGCGCAGGCGATCGTAACGGCTGCTTTTGAGCGGGGCGTGACGCCCCCGGACGTTGAAAGCTTCGAGGCCTTGCCGGGTAAAGGCATCACCGCCCGAATCAGCGGTCGCGAGGTTGTGGTGGGCAACCCGCTTTTTCTAGCGGGGCAGACCATCGACCTCAGACCGGTCACTGTAAAGGTCGAGGCTCTTGAGACGAACGGGCTGACGGTTATTGGCGTAGCGCGAGACGGGCGCGCCTTGGGCATCATTGCGCTCGGTGACACGCTCCGAACCGATGCCGCCGAGGCAGTCCGCAACCTGCATCGTGCGGGCCTCAGGACCGCGCTCGTGACCGGCGACAATGAGCGCGCGGCTCAATGGGTCGCTCGTGAGGTCGGCATCGACGAAGTCCATGCCGGCATATTGCCGCAGGACAAGGCCGCGATCGTGCGCGGGCTTCAAGCCGCAGGCCGGGTCGCGATGGTCGGCGACGGCATTAACGATGCTCCGGCGCTCATGCAGGCCGACGTCGGCATCGCCATGGGCGGCGGAACCGACATCGCAATCGAGTCGGCCGACATCATCATCCTGTCTAATCGCTTGAATGCGCTCCCGGAGGCCCGCGAGATCAGCAGCCGCAGTTACCGCAAGATGGTCCAGAACGTCACGCTCGCGTTCCTGTTCAATGGCATTGGGATCCCGATCGCGGCGACCGGACTGATCTACCCCGTGTGGGCCATGGTGGCGATGGCGGTCAGCGTCACGGCGATCTTCTTCAATTCGCTTTGGGGAACGCCGCGCCTGTTCTTCGATGCAATCCGCAGCGTCGGTCAGCCGATCGTGAACGCTCCGGCACGCCAATCGGCCTAAAGCCGCGCCCGACGGGCTTGACCCTGGAGTATACTCCAGGGTTCAGAAACGGCCTCCAGAGAGACACGGCATGATCACGATCGGCAAATTGGCTGGCCTGACCAGCGTCAGCAACGACACCCTTCGCTATTACGAGCAGGAAGGCCTGATCAGCCCGGCGGGGAAAAGTCCTGCGGGCTACCGGCTGTACGACCGCGATTCCGCCCGGCGCATCCACTTTATCAAACATGCCCAGCAGTGCGGCTTCACGCTGGCCGAGATCCGCGATCTTCTCGAGTTGCGCAGCCGTGACAAGGCCTGTTGTGGGGACGTTCGCGCACGAGCCATCGAGAAGAAGCTGCAGATCGAAAGCAAGATCCGGGCGATGAAAGCGATGTCCAAGGCGCTCGATCAATTGATTGCCGAGTGCGCAAAGGAAGAACAACCCGTCCAGGAGTGCACGATCATCGCCGCACTGGAGCGGGCCAACGGTTCTAAGAAGGTGCAATGAGCTATGAAGGTGGAGATGTTCTATAGCCCCGGCTGCGCCGCCTGCGAGGATCGGCAGGCCGAGCTTCGCGCGGCGGCACGGGACACTGTGAGCGGCGTCGAATGGTGTGACGTCAATGTGCTCGAGAACATGGATGCCGCCGTCGCCTTGGGAGTGATCACGCTGCCATCAATCGTGATCGACGGCGAGGTAGCCTTTACCTCCCTGCCGACCAAAGCCCAGCTTTGCAAAGAGCTCATCGAGCGAAGAGGATCGAGGAAGTGATGGACGCAGAATCATTGCGGACAGCTGTGGAACATGCCGGCTTCGCGGCGGCCGGGGTGGCTTTCGCTGCCGGGTTCTTGTTCAGCTTCAATCCCGTTGCGCTGGCTTCCATTCCCGTCTCACTTGCATACGTGACCAAGGGCCGGGACAAGCGCCAAGCTTTTGTCTTCGGATCGCTGTTCATCCTTGGCATGGTCGTGACCCATGTCTTTCTCGGCTTCGTGGCCGGCCTGGGAGGAAAGTGGGCCGCCGACCTCACCGGAAGGGAATGGGGTCTCGTTCTGGGGCCTCTCTTGATTGTGCTCGGCCTCATGTGGGCTGGTTGGCTCCGCATTCCGCTGCCTTCGTTCGGCTTCCGGGCGACCCGTCCGACTGCCGCATGGGGCGCCTTTCTTCTCGGGATCCCGTTCGCGCTCGCCGTTTGTCCGGCATGCACTCCCGCGCTGGTCGTGCTGCTTGGAGTTACAGCCGGGGTCGGCTCGGCCGTGCTAGGCAGCGTCCTGCTATTGGCGTTCGCTGTTGGCCGAGCTATCCCCATCGCGCTTGGCGCGTTCGCCGTAGGCTGGCTTGAAAACCTGAAGATCCTTTCGCGATATCGACGCGGCTTCGAAATTGCCGGCGGGGTCACGCTAATCGTGATGGGACTCTACATGCTGAACGCGGTTTACGTCTGGATACCGGAACTAGCGGTATGAGCCGATAATGGCCGTTGAGTCGTCTATGTGACGCCAAGTGCAATGCCGAGCAAAAATTCTAGCTTGCTTCTTCGCGCGACTTCTCCAGCCAGTTTCGCGTTGCGAGCGTGTGCCCTGGCTATGATCTAGCAGTGCGCACGCGGCCGATCCATTGCCTATCCCTCGATCTGCATGCTCTTCGTTGGCCTTGCTGCAGGAGCTGAGGCCGGCACCGTTGCTGGTGAAACGACGTTAGCGCCGCGTTACATGACCCTTTGCGTGGCTCTTGCCGGGCGGCAGGTACGCGAGCGCGGCCAGGCTGTGTGCCGGCGCGCGCACGACTGCATGCCGGATACCTGCATTCGGATACATCGCTGCGAATGCACCCGGCTCCTGTTGGGCGAACTGCGAGGACTGTGCGAATACCGGCGTTGCCGCCATCATCAACAGAATGGTCGCCGCACTGAGAATTGTGAGTTTGGGCATGGCTCTTCTCCATGCATCGATCAGTGGCGAAAATTCGCAAATCCTCGAAGAACAGCTCGGGCAGGTCCGTCCGATCGGTGATGACGCGCGGACTCTCATGTCTGCGCTCCTCAACGCTCAAGAAGCTCTAAGCGAGAGTGGGTCGAGAACCGTTTGAAGTGCGTGATGCACTTCTATTGATCAGTTCGGAGCGGCTTCTGCAAAGGTTACGCTCCTCGCGGCGATGTGAAGCCGCTTACCTACGCAATAGACACGGCGCACTTGGCTAAACCATACAACGGTACGGGCGTCGACGCCCAGCCTCATCGCTAGCCTTCAATTGCCTGGGCCAGCCATTGTCCGCTTGTGAATTGGGCTGTCAGGCCTGAAGGCGTAGAATGCAAACGCAAACGTGACGTCGTAGGGAATGTCGGAGAAGCGGCCACCCTCGTGCCGCTGCACGATTACGTTGCCGACGTCGCGGCCACCCGCGACGGTCTCCTTGTCTAGGGCAGAGGTTTGTCCGGCCTCCCACTTCAGAACGATATCGCCGGCTTCGATCGTGCCGCGCTCTCTCAGCAGCGAAAGCGACCAGGCCTCGCGATGCCCCGGCCTGGTTTCGACGGCGATGACGCGTTCCATCGGATCGATGCGTCGGGCAACGAGCCGTCATAGAGGAACGGCTTTTGGCCGTTTGCGTCGTATCCAACATAGGGATTCCTGCCGTAGTTGCGCGCGCGGGGATCGTTTGGGATCAGCACTTGCCCATTGGGGAAACGCTGGCGAAAACGACTGAAGGCTTCTACACGCGACGCAATCAAACGAAGGTGTTTTCCGCTCAAGACGCCCACAATTGCATCGCCCGCGAATTGTTGCCACCAGCTCTCGGTCTGACGGTCGTACATCACAAGATCCGAGTTTCGGAGTTTTCCTGTTGTGCCGAAATCGAGGACGCGATTCTCCAGCGCGCGGTCAAAAACGAGCGAGGCGTTGCAGAGCGGGCAATAGGTCACGGCGACCGGCGTGCCGCCGATGAGATCGTTCACGATTTCGTGCCAGATCAGAACGCTCAGCGGATAGGCTCGCGCATCGTCGCGGATAGCAAGCGAAATCACCGGCTCGGTGTCCACAATGCGCGCGGCCCACCCGGATGCGGCACCATTGCTAAGCCGCTCGAAACGGGGGGCATCGATCGGCGGAATACCGTCCTTCGGTGGCCCGCCCGACTTGATCTCTTGCAGAGGAACAGTGTGTCGCGAAAAATCAGTGCGAGGCCACTCAGCCCGCCAGCTTGCTGGCTCGGCCATGGATCTGTTCGCTGTAGCAAACGAGGCCGCAAGCGTCGCCACCGCCAGCACGGCGTAAGTATGGAAACCTGATGACACGCCGCCAAGGACTCTCATGGTTTAGCCGAGCGCGCCGCAACCTCGTCACCAAAATGTTCGCTCGATCCCCTGAGGAGGTTACCGGGTGCCCTGACCTCTTCCGTCGTGAAAGGTCAGGTCAGGTGTGACCGGTCGGTTGCTCAGCTGGCCGAGGTGATCGTTGCCTGTTGAAATCAACGGCTCGCCCGTTCCCGGAATAACGTCTCCATCAGGGGGCATTCCGGTTGGGTACCATTGCCGCATTGCGCAATAACGTCTTTCAACACCCGCTCCATCCGCCTCAGGTCGGCGAGCTTGGCCCGCACGTCATTAAGATGTGCCGCGGCGACAGCGCGGACATCGGCGCAGGGCTGGTCGCGCTCGTCGGCAAGATGCAACAGCTCACGGATTTCATCGAGGGCGAACCCTAGTTCGCGCGCCCGCAAAATGAACCGCACGCGACGTTCGTGCGTCGCGTCGTAGCTCCGATACCCGGCGGGCGTACGCGGCGGCGCCGGCAGAAGGCCCACCTTCTCGTAATAGCGAACCGTCTCAAGGTTGCAGCCGGTTCTTTGAGCGAGTTCCGCCCGCTGCATACTCTTCACCCTGGTGTGATCGCGCATTGGACCAAGCCCGTTGACCCTGTAGTCGCTACAGGGCGGATGCTTACGCCGTTCCCGAAGCTTTGCCAAGCAAAGAGGTAGAAATGGTTCCTTCACGAGCTGGAACAAAAGAGGCTGTGCCGACTGCATCTGGCAGAGTGGAGCACGAATTGGGACGGCAGCGTCTTGTAGCATTCGGCGGGATAATCGGCGCGTTGGCCGCCTCCTCCTGCTGCATCGTGCCGCTCGTCCTGTTCAGCCTGGGCATTGGCGGCGCCTGGATCAGCAGGCTGACGGTGCTTGCTCCCTATAAGCCACTGTTCATCGCAGCAACAGCCGGCATGCTCGGGTACGGCTTCTACGTGGTTTACTGGAAATCCGGCCAGGCCTGCGCGGACGGCACGGCCTGCACGCGCCCGGTATCCACCCGCATCGTCCGTTTGTCGCTCTGGATGGCGACGCTCATCGTCTTGGCCGCCTTTGGCTTCGACTATGTCGCCCCATTATTGCTCGGCACCTGATAGAAGGAAAGGAGCTTTCCCATGAAGAGAAGCTCATCCGTTATTGCGTTGATCGCCTTGGTCATGTCGGCCACGGCCGCCGTTGCCGGCGAGCGAACGGTCACGTTCGCCGTTGACAATATGGCCTGCGCCTCTTGCCCCTACATCGTGAAGAAATCGATGGCCGCGGTTCGCGGCGTCGCCAATGTCACGGTGTCGTTCGAAGCCAAAACCGCAACCGTGACTTTCGACGATGTGCAGACAACTCCGGAAGCGATCGCGGCCGCAAGCTCGAATGCGGGGTATCCGGCGCATCTAAAGCAAGGCAGCTGAGCTGCCTTGGGCGGATTTCGGAGGATGGGGCGAACTCATGAGCGAATGCTGCAAATCTGCTTCGGTTCGGGATCAAGAAACGCTTTCCGGTCCTGCCACACTGCCGCAGTTCTCACTGCGACCCGGCGTGACATTTCCCGATTGGTCGCTGGTTACGTCGCAGGCAGCCAGAGATGCGCTGCTGGCCATCAAGGATGTTCTTCAAGTCATGGCGGGATCGAAGAACGCGCTTGATGATTGGAGCGAGAGCGATCGCCTGATCGACCGTATCCGCGTGATACTGATCCAGTTCTACATGGAGCAGCGCCGGGCTCCCATGGTGTGCGAGCTCGCGGAGCGCGCGGCGCTAAGCGAGTCAACCGTCCGCCGGCTGCTTGAACAGCTTCGTGAGCGCGATCTGGTTGTGCTCGAGAACGGGAAAATCGTCGGCGCGTACCCATTCACTGACCGGAACACCGGCCATCATGTCACCCTAAGCAGTGGCACCATTAACGCGATGTGTGCGATTGACGCGCTCGGCGTTGGCGCGATGACGAGGCGCGATGTCACCGTCGCTTCAAGCTGCAGTTATTGCAGTGCGCCGATCCGGATCACGACGCGCGGTCTCGGACGGGAGCTCGCCCGTGTCGACCCAGAGATAGCCGTCGTGTGGCAAAGCGTCCGGTATCACGGCGCATGTGCGGCGGAGTCTCTGTGCCGCGACACCTCGTTCTTCTGTTCCGTGGACCACCTCGCGAAGTGGCGGCGTGAGCGCTGCGCCGACGAGCCCGGAATTCAGCTTCGGATGGACGAAGCGTTACAGATGGCGCGAGCACTGTTTGATCCGATTCTCGCCAATCTCGATGCTGAATCCAGCGCCGACCGCGAAAGCGTATCGCGCGACAAGCCGCATTCGATCCCACCGTTCTCGAAAGCCGCTCCCGAAACGCATCGCTATGACCGCCCCCTGGGGCGCATCGACGGCGGCTATGATCTCGTCGCGGTCGGCGCCGGTTCGGCCGGATTTTCAGCCGCGATCACCGCCGCCGAACAGGGCGCACGCGTTGCTCTTGTCGGTAGCGGAACGATCGGCGGCACCTGTGTCAATGTGGGCTGCGTCCCGTCGAAGACACTGATCCGTGCGGCGGAGCAGCTACACAATACACGCGCGGCCGCCCGCTTTGCCGGGATCAGTGCACAAGCCGCCGTGATCGATTGGCGGGCAACGGTTCACCAGAAGGACACGCTCGTCGCCGAATTGCGTCAGGCCAAATACGTGGACCTGCTTCCGGCTTACCCCAACATCGACTTTCGCCAGGGTCGGGCACGCCTCGTGGAGGATGGGGTGGAGGTCGACGGAATGCATCTTCCTGCCAGCAAGATCATCATTGCAACCGGCGCGCGTCCGGCGATCCCCGCAATCTCCGGCCTTGAGGCCGTGCCATACCTGACCAGTACGACGGCACTCGATCTCGAAAGCTTGCCGCGCTCGCTGCTCGTGGTCGGCGGCGGTTATGTCGGGGCCGAGCTCGCCCAGATGTTCGCGCGTGCCGGCGTGAAAGTGACACTGGTGTGCCGATCCCACCTGCTCCCGGAAGCAGAGCCCGAGATAGGCGCTGCGCTCTCGCGCTATTTCGAGGTTGAGGGAATTAGCGTGATCGCCGGCGTCGGTTACCGCGAGATCCGGAACATCGGAGAAGGCATTTCTCTCAAGGCCACGCGCGACGGGCGAGACATGACAATTGAAGCCGACCAGGTGCTGATTGCGACCGGTCGCACCCCCAATATCGAAGGGCTCGGGTTGCCTGAGTGCGGGATCGCTACCGCCCCAAAGGGAGGAATCGCCGTTGATGAGCACATGCGCACGACCCGGGCCGGCGTCTACGCCGCCGGTGACGTGACTGGTCGCGACCAGTTCGTCTACATGGCCGCCTATGGCGCCAGGCTTGCTGCAATCAATGCTCTAAGAGGCGATCGCCTGAGCTACGACAGTCGCGCGATGCCGGCCATCGTGTTCACCGACCCGCAGGTGGCAAGCGTTGGTCTCACCGAAAAAGCGGCGCGTGATGCAGGGTACGATGTGCGCGTTGCCACGATCGGTCTTGACCAGGTGCCGCGCGCACTGGCCGCCCGCGACACCCGCGGGCTATTCAAGTTGGTATCGGATGCAAGGACCGACCGACTAATAGGCGCACATATCCTGGCGCCGGAGGGCGCCGACAGCATTCAGACCGCTACGCTGGCAATCCGCCAGGGTCTCACCGTCGCAGATCTCGTTGACACCATCTTTCCTTACCTGACGACCGTCGAAGGTCTCAAACTGGCAGCGCTGTCGTTCACCAAGGAAGTTTCCAAATTGTCTTGCTGCGCCACGTAACGCCGAAGGAATTCGTTCGAGTCGTCCGGAAGAACGTCTGTATACCTTACCCATACCCAACGGGTTCCAATCCCGGCCTCGAGATTGCGATCCATTCTCGACGATGTGTTTCCCGGCCGACGTAACCTTTCTTGTCCGTTGACGAATTTTAGGAATAGGCGGGCCAGCTTGGCGCGCCGCAATAGCGACTGCGCGCGGTCGCACACCAACTCGCATTCGGAGGAATGGATATGTCCAATCGCACCCTATCCGCACTCGTCGCCGGAGCCTTTGCCGCAGCCGTAGGATCGCTCGCGGCAACGCCCGCGCCCGCGGCCGATCCAAAAATGGAAAAGATGATGAAGGATGCCGATGCGTCAATTAAGGCCGGCAAGATGGAGAAGTGCTACGGCGTCGCGCTCAAAGCTCAGAACGACTGTGCAGCAGGGGCGGGCACCACCTGCGCCGCGACCGGCACGGTGGATTATCAGGGCAACGCGTTCAAGCTCGTAGCCAAGGGCACGTGCACGACCATGCAGACGCCAAAGGGCCCAGGGAGCCTGACGCCGAAGGCTTGATCGCAGGTCAAATCGGGAAGGCTGCACAGCCGCCTGCCCGCATCTCCCTTTGTCCGGAGGTTACCGTGCTGCTTTCATCTTCTCCCGCAAAGGACCGCATTCCGCCGCGCGGAGGCGTGGGACTCAAGGCCGAGCACTGCCGCACGATCGTCGAGACCTGGCCGGACATCGGCTTCTTCGAGGTTCATGCAGAAAATTACATGGGGGCGGGCGGCCCGCCGCACCGCTATTTGTCTGCTATTCGGGAACACTATCCGCTCTCGCTCCACGGTGTCGGATTGTCGATCGGTGCCGATCGACCGCTTGATAAGGACCACCTTCAACGCCTCAAGCAACTCATCGAACGTTACGAACCAGGCCTGTTCTCAGAGCATCTGGCCTGGTCATCCCATGATGTCGGGTTTTTCAACGATTTGCTGCCTGTGCCGTACACCGCCGAGACGCTCGCGCGCGTCGTCGAACATGTCGAACAGGTGCAGGACTGCCTTGGACGGCAGATGCTGCTGGAGAATCCATCGACGTATATCGCCTTTGCCGAAAGCACCTACTCTGAAATCGACTTCATCGCCGAGGTGGTCCGGCGCACTGGCTGCGGCCTGCTGCTCGACGTCAACAACGTCTACGTCGCCTCGACCAACCAGCAATGGGATCCGTACGCCTATGTCGACGCGTATCCGCTCACGCAGATTCGGGAAATTCACCTCGCCGGCCACACAAAAGACGCCGACGGCAAGGGCCGGCCACTCCTGATTGACACCCATAATCGCCCTGTCGACGAGATCGTGTGGGATCTCTATGACCATACGGTCCGGCTTACGGGTCCCCTTCCCACGTTGATCGAATGGGACGCGGACGTGCCGGCTTGGCCCGTGCTCCAGCAAGAGGCCGAGCGCGCCGAGGCGATCATGCTCGCAACCAAATCGGAGGCCGTGCGTCGTGCGGCAGCTCGCTGAGAGACAACGCGATTTCGCGGCGGCTCTGCTGGATCCAGGGCTTCCGACGCCCCATGGTCTTGTCGATCCAGACGGTGAACCGGATCCGAAGCGGTTCGCCATCTATCGCAACAATGTCGTGGTCAGCCTGATCGAGGCGCTGGCAGACGCATTCCCGGCTGTGCACCGCATAGTCGGCGCCGAGTTCTTTCGCG
Organism: Bradyrhizobium sp. CCH5-F6; assembly: GCF_001556045.1. GTDB lineage: Bacteria > Pseudomonadota > Alphaproteobacteria > Rhizobiales > Xanthobacteraceae > Bradyrhizobium. Next base: position 18,869 of record NZ_LSIC01000135.1, on the reverse strand, counting down.
CCATGGCACGAGTGTATGTCAGGGTCCAGCCGCCGCGCTCGCCAATCATGCTGGATTATGGCGCAGGATTGCCGGATTTCATCCGGAGCTTCGAGCCGGCTGCCGTGCTGCCCTACCTGGAAGACGTTGCACGCATCGAGCGCGCCTGGACGGAGGCTTATCACGCGCCCGAGGCTTCGCCGATCGACCCCAGTGTGTTCAACGCCGTCGCCCCCGACCAGCTGCCCGCGATCCAGCTTGAGCGTCACCCTTCGCTTCGCGTGGTCCGCTCGCAATTTCCGGCGCTGACGATCTGGCAGATGAACGTTGCCGACGGCGTCCCGGCTCCGGTCGATCTGGCCGCCGGCGGCGAGGATGCGCTGATCGTTCGCCCCGCGGCCGTCGTTGAGGTTCGCCTGATCCCCAAGGGCAGCCTGGAATTCATCCGGGCACTGAGCGGCGGAAGACCCGTGCTCGCCGCACTGGGGGCAGCGTTGATCGCAAATCCCCGCTTCGATCTCTCGGCAAACCTCTCCGATCTTATGCGCGCGGGCGCCATCGTCAGCTACAGCCTTGCGCAAGAGAACCCAACATGATCCCGCACGCGACCATCGCAACGATCGAGAACGCCGTCCGCGAGCTTGCGGACTGGCTCGCTCGCGCCGCTCAGGTGGCGGCTCCGCCGATGCTGAGGATCGCACTCGCCGTGCCCTTCTTCAAATCCGGATTGACAAAGTGGGACGGATTTCTCTCGCTTTCACCGGCTGCCGAGTTTCTGTTCGAGGACGAATTCAAGCTGCATATTCTTGGCCAGGCTTACGACTTGCCCTTCCCGACTGCAGTCGCCTACCTCGACGGTCGCAGAGATCGTGCTGCCCGTTCTGCTTGTTATCGGTCTTGCGACCCGCTTTTCGGCGCTGGCTCTCCTGGTCATGACCGGAGTGATCCAGCTCGTGGTGCCAGAGGGGTGGGCGAATTTTCACCTTCCCTGGGCGGGCCTGGCGCTGGCCATTATTGCGCTCGGCCCCGGAGCGCTCTCCCTCGACCATTTGCTTGAGCGGCTGCCTCGACCCTGGGTGCACGGAGGAACCTGATGCCGGCGAGGCGTTGGTCAGCGTCATGTCTGCGCCGGGCCCACCGGAGTGCTGGGCCATGACGCACGACTCTCGCAACCCTGGACCGTCGCTCAGGCTCGTCGGAAAGGACGACAGCGGCCCGCACCCAACAGGCTCGGTCGCCAGGGATGTCGACTGGTCCATCCTGATGGCCCGTGCCCAGGAAGGGGATCGAGCCGCCTATCACCGGCTGCTGCAGGAAATCACGCCGTATTTGCGTTCTCTTGCGGCGCGGCGGCACCATGACCCCAGCGATGTCGAGGATTCGGTTCAGGACGTTCTTTTGACCGTCCATTCGATCCGGCAGACCTACGATCCAGCCCGGCCCTTCGCGCCGTGGCTGGTCGCAATCGCCAACCGGCGTTTCATTGATCGGCTGCGCCGTCAGGGCCGCAGCAGAGAAATACCTTTGACCGCCGAGCATGAAACCTTTTGCGAGCCTGCAGCGAACTTCGAAGAGAGACCGGACGAGCGAGCGCTCGAGGGCATGGTCGATCACCTCCCTCCTGCCCAGCAGAATGCGCTCCGGTTGCTCAAGCTCAAGGAGTTGTCATTAAAGGAGGCGGCAGCATTGAGCGGCATGTCCGTCACGTCCCTCAAGGTGAACGCCCATCGCGCGCTGAAGAGCCTGCGGAGAAAGCTGCTCGATCGGAGCGAACCGTGATCAAGACACCCGATCTCATTGCTTCCCTAGCGGCAAATGCCCCGCCGGTCATGCGGGCGGCATGCTGGCTCCTGCTTGCAGCGGTCGTCCTGACGCTGCTGGCCGTCAACCAGGGGATTCGCCCCGACCTGGTCCAGCGGCTGCAGGAGCCAGCCTTTGTCGTCGGCATGGCGGCCGCGGCTCTGACAGGCGTACTCGCCGCCATCGCGGCCTTCCTGGTCAGCCTCCCCGACCGGTCACGGCTCTGGCTCCTGCTGCCGATCCCCGCGCTGATCCTGTGGCTTTCGAACGTCGGCTATCAGTGCCTAACGCAATGGGTTGCGATCGGACCTGACGGCATAAGCCTTGGCGAAGCCGCGCGTTGCTTCGCCACGCTCGTGCTCACCAGCCTGCCCTTATCGCTCGCGATGCTGGTGATGCTGCGCTACGCCGCGCCGCTCCGCCCCACCGCCGTCGCCTTCATGGGCAGCCTGGCCGTCGCCGCGATCACGGCGACGGCGCTGTCGCTATTCCACGTCATCGATGCGACCGTGATGATCCTGTTGTGGAACTTCGGCACGGCGGTGCTGTTTGTTGGGCTCGCGGGCGTGTTCGGCCGGAAAATGTTCCGATGGGTGGCGCCGCGAACGCTTTATGCAAAGGACTAAGCTCATTGGCGCCGCAATCGCGCGAGCTCCGCGAGCTGCAGCCCTTCGCCGAGTAAATAGTCACGCAAGAACCCAAGCGGGCTCACAAGCCGCAAGGCTCTGCCCTCGCGGCCTTGAACACCTTGAAAAGGATGACCAACATGACAAGTCCCGTGCCACTGTTTCCACGGCAGCCTGTACCGCCGCTCCACGTCGAGATTGCCTCCGCCGGCTCCTTTGACCTTGCAGGCGAGAAGCCGGCGCAGTTCACGCTTGTCGTGTTCTACCGCGGCTTGCATTGCCCAATTTGCAAGACCCAGCTGCGGGAACTGGAATCAAAGCTTGACGAGTTCGACAGGCGCCGGGTCGCCGTGGCGGCGATCTCATCCGACACGAAAGAACGGGCATTGCAGACCAGAGAAACCTGGGGATTGACGCGGCTGCGCATCGGGTACGGCCTCGACCTCGCTCTTGCGCGCCGCTGGGGATTGTTCATTTCGTCCGGGCGCGGAATGACGTCCACCGGTGTCGAAGAGCCCGCGCGCTTCTCTGAACCGGCGCTTTATTTGATACGGCCGGATGGCACGCTCTACTTCGGCAGTGTCCAGACCATGCCATTCGCGCGCCCGCATTTCTCCGATATTCTGGCGGCCATCGACTATGTCCTCAAGAACAACTACCCGGCCCGCGGTGAAGCCACGGACGTGTAGAGAAGCTGATTTCACGCCGACCCGGCAGGGCGGCCTCGTGAGATCGCGCCTCGGCGCGAGGCCCTCCTAGACGGAGAAGGCCATGAGAATTGCTTTCGCTTGGTTCTTGCCGACGGTGGCCCTCCAGTTGGCTGCGGGACCGATTCCTGCTGCTGCCCACACGATCACCGAGTTCGTTCTAGCTACTGCCGCCAGCCGTCCCTCCGCAATTACGAGAGGACCGGACGGTGCGCTGTGGTTCACCGAGGCGGCGGGCCGGATCGGGCGAATTACCACCGATGGCGAGCTCACCGAGTTTCCGATCAAGGGGGGCGGCGTCGTGAATGCCATTACAACGGGACCAGACGGCGCGCTGTGGTTCACTAACTTTACCTCGAAGAAGATCGGGCGCATTCCGGCGACGGCCACGGCTGAAAATCTGCTGGTCGTCGAATTCGCGGTCCCCGGGCCGGCTGGACCGCTTGGCATCACGAGCGGGAAAGACGGCGCCTTGTGGTTCACCGATGGAGCTGGCGGCAAGATCGGACGGATCACGACGACCGGCGAGGTCACCGAATTCGCCGTCATCCCGATGAAGGCTCGCGCGATCACGGCCGGACCAGACGGCGCACTGTGGTTCACGGATGCTCGTGACAAAATCGGGCGGATGACGACGGAAGGCACGGTCACCGAGTTCACGATCCCGACGGAGAACAGTGGCCCCGAAGGCATAACGAGGGGGCCAGATGGCGCGGTGTGGTTCACCGAATCCCTCAGCGGCAAGATCGGACGAATTACCACCGACGGCAAAATCACCGAATTCGCGCTTCCCGATCCCAATGCGCAGCCGTTCGGGATCACAACGGGACCGGACGGCGCCTTGTGGTTTACTGAGGCCAGTTGCGTTCGCAAGCGAGGTTCGCGCTGTGTGATCGGCAACAAGATCGGCCGGATCACGACGACCGGCCTGGTCAGCGAATTTGCGGTCCCCTCGGACGGTAGCGGACCCCACAGCATCACGGCTGGACCAGACGGCGCTCTATGGTTCACAGAGTACTACGGGAGCAGAGTCGGACGCCTGGTGCTTCCCTGATCGTCACAACGGCGTGCAATGTCGTGAACTCTCGCTGCGAGCCCGTTTGCGGTCTGCGGCGGGCTCAGCCACTAGAGCTGAGCTGTACTGCGCCTACCCGGCCGCGGGTCGTGCGCCGCAGCAATGCGCCTGCAAGAAAGCCGCACGTGCCAATAGCCCACATGCATTGAGACGAAGGTCCGGGCGTGTTTGCCTTGACCGAGAGCGAGATTCGCTGGAAAAATGCTCAGATGAGCGAACGTTTCGATCGACCCTAGTACGGCGATGATGAGACCGGGCCAAAACGCAAGACGAAAGCTCGTGGATCCTGCAGACGGAATCCCAGACAGCAGGATACGGGCGCCAGCCCCATCACCATGGTGCCGCTGATCGTAGTCGCCGCGATGATCGCGGATCCCACTCTGTCGTCAGCGTAAACAATCAGCAGCGGCAGATTCCCAACGATCGCGACAGCCATGATCGCGATACGGCCCCGCGTCAGGTTACAATGGCCGGATTTCAAAACCTTGGGTCGTAGTCCAGGCGGTCAGCTTCGCCACACTCGTGAACGTTGATCGATTATCGAACCGCCCAACATGCGAGGCAACTTGAGCTAGTCACTCCATCTTTTTGCTTGCGACTGTAGCTGCGCTACCGCAGCCAGCGACGCGAACCAGCAGATTCTCACCCTCGCTTGCGCAACAGGCGGCACATGCTGCCAGTCGCGAGGGCATCTTGAGGTAGCCACTAACTCTGCGGCTCTTCCTCCCGCTCCCGACCGCAGCGTTCTGCCACCAAAGGAAATGGCTGAGCGGGCGGAATAGTCGCACCCTTCCGGTGTTGATCCTTATGCTCCGACAACGACCTCGGCGGGATCGTCCAATGAATGCCTTCCGCCGCAACCTCGAACCTCTTATCCCGGCAGTCGGCCGCTACTCTCCAGCGCTGACTCGCACGGTGAGATCGCAAATGGTTTCGTTCTGGACAGCCTTGAGTTGGCGGCGCGCTCCGGACGACTGTTTGTCGGGGCCAATTCCCAGAGGTGCGCTGCCGACGTTCAACGGAATCGGGGACCACGATGATGACTGAGCGCAACATCCCTGTCACGGAAGACGAACTGCATGCCTATGTAGACAATGAACTATCTGCAAAACGCCGCGAGGCGGTGCGTGCATGGCTCGCTTCGCATCCCTGTGATGCCGAGCGTGTTTGCGCATGGCGTGCGTTAGGCGCCGAGTTGCATCGGCGCTATGGCGGCGTTGCAAGCGAGCCCGTGCCACATCGGCTCGCTCTGGACCATCTGGTGGAGCCTCGCCTGCACAGTCGTATCGGCCCGGTCGCGGCTGCACTGCTGGCGTTCATTATCGGCACCAGCGCAGGATGGGCAATTCATCAGGCGTGTGCGGTCGAGGTAAGCTCTATCGAGGGACTCCCGCTGTCGGCAATGAGAACGTGATGCGTCTGAGCGGTCGTCGCTCTGTGCGACGAGCAGCGAAGCGTGCACGTCAGCACCCCCGAGTTTCTCACGCACTCGGACCTTGCGATTCGCCAACTGCTTTCCGCCACGCCTTAGCCTAGACTGTGCGACGGCGGCGATATGAGACCTGATATGCTCAATACGCCGCTTAGCTCTCGTATTCGATCGCACCGGTGTGGCGGTCGACCTTCAGTCTTTGCACAAGCGAGTTGTCGAGGGTGACGATGTCAGCGGTGATGTTGGCGTCGTCGCTTTTGACGTCTCCGATTTTGAGGCGCTTGTTGTCGAGGCGATTGAGCTGCATGTCGAGGTAGCCGCGCACGTCATCGATCGACAAGTTCATGACGGGCGTGACGCGGGAGCCGAATAGTGCGCCCATACCAGATCTCGCTCCGCCTCCTCCCATCATGTCTCGGTCCATCATCATGCCACCGGCGCTCGAGCCCATCATGCCACCACCCATCATTCCGCCGCCCATGCGCTGATCCATCATACCGGAACCCATGTTGCCCATGCGGTCACGCATCATACTCATGCACTGTGCGTGGTCCGACGCCCCGTGCATCATGCCCCGTTCCATACTGCTCTCCATGCCCTGAGCGTGCACTGTGCCCGCTGCGGTCATGGCCAGCGTGAGCCCAGCCGCGGCTGCGAAAAGAATGCTGATCCTGCGCATTTGTTTGTCCTCCTGTCGGTTCCACTCGGAACCACTTGGCTTCAAGCCTCGGTTCAACTCCTAACCCAGTGATAGAGATCGGGCGATATCGCCACTTCCTTCAGAGCCTCGTATATATTCTCGCCGACGCGCGCTCGTCTGCGCAGCGGATGGGCTGGGCCACTCCACATGTCAGGCAGCTTTCTGGCTTCCCTCCTCGGGACCTCTCGCAACGGGAGCGCGGACCCTGTTGCCCCACTCGGTCCACGAACCGTCGTAGTTCTTCACGTCGTCGTAGCCCAGCAGGTACTTCAGCGCGAACCAAGTGTGGCTGGAGCGTTCGCCGATGCGGCAGTACGCGATCGTGGGCCTGCCCACACTTACTCCCTTTCCTTCATATAGTGCTGCGAGTTCGTCCGGCGACTTGAAGGTACCGTCATCGTTGCAAGCCATTCCCCACGGAATGCTTTTCGCACCCGGGATGTGCCCGCCGCGTTGACAGGTCTCGGGCAAACCGGGCGGTGATAGGATCTTGCCTGTGAACTCGTCAGTGCTTCGCACATCGACAAGCGTGTGACTATTGTTCTCGAAGGCCTGTTGAACCTCGGGCAGAAGCGCTCTGAGCGAGTTGTTGGGTTCTGTGGCACGATAGCTTGCCCTCGCAACTGTAGGCGCCTGCATCGTGATTTCGCGTCCTTCGGCCAACCATTTCTTGCGTCCGCCGTTCATCAGCCGCACGTCCTGATGGCCATAGATCTTCATCTGCCAGAGTGCCCACGCGGCAAACCAGTTATTGTTGTCACCGTAGAGGATCACCGATGTGTCGTTGCCGATACCGGAATCGGCCATGAGCGTCTCGAAGGCATCCTTTGGTATGATGTCGCGCTCCAACGTGTCACACAGTTGCGTCGTCCAATTCCAGGCTAAGGCGTCTTTTATGTGCCCTTGATCATAGGCTGCGGTGTCCACATCCACCTCGACCAGGCGGACGCCGGGATCGGTGCCGTGTTCCGCGACCCACGCAGTTTCGACGAGCATTTCCGGATGTGCATATTGAGCCATGAGTATTCTCCTGTTGTGCTTGCATTGGCATCACGGCGATAGCCGCGCCTCCACCGCAGGCCGCGCCATCACCTTGACGTGTCCCCCTGCCCCAAAAGCTATGCACCTGTCTGATCTCCTCGATATGTTGCTCAGCCAACTTTTCATCCGATTGTCGACAGCGCTGGAAAGGCCTCCAGCAGCCAGATGGAAAAGTTTGACAAATATCCAGTGATCATGGCGACGCCCATGACGATCATCACGCCGCCCGCAAACAGCTGAAGAATGTAACCAATTCGGCCGATTGACCTGAGCCGTGCCAAGAGGCCGTCGGTAAAGGCGGCTGCAAGCAAAAACGGCACTCCCAGCCCAAATGAATAAATGGCGAGGAAGGCGATGCCCTTGCCGATCGTGGCCGACGCAGCGCTGACCGTGAGGATCGTTCCAAGCATCGGACCGATGCACGGCGTCCAACCGAAGGCAAACGCTGCGCCCAGGACATAGGTGGCAAGCGGCCGCCCGCGAGGAAGGCTCACATCGATCCGGAGGTCTCGTTGCAGCCAAGAAGGGCGCACAAGTCCGACTGTGAATAGTCCAAACGCAATGACGATTGCGCCGCCAGCCAGGTTCAGCTCATAGCGATAGGAATTGAGCGCCTGGCCAAGAGCAGTAGCACTCGCGCCGAGAATGACGAAGACGGTCGCAAACCCCAGAACGAAAAAGGCACTGAGAGTAATAGCTTGAGCGCGCGCGACCAACGAGTTGGGTTTTGATTGTGAGACGGATTGACCCGCAATATAGGATACATAGCCGGGAACGAGCGGCAGTACGCATGGAGACAGGAACGAAACGAGTCCTGCGGCAAATGCGGCGGCGATTGCGTTGGCCGTTAATTCTGTCATAGCTGAACTCTTGCAAGATTCCGGCTATTGTCGATGATCTCGCACCTCGCGAATCCATGTCTGCAGCGTGTTGAGGTCCGTTGCGCCGCGAAGAATCTGAGTGCCAATTACAAATCCTGGCGTCCCGTTGATACGCAGCGCTTGGGCAAGTCCGAGATTTTTCTCAATGGAGGCCCGGATCTTCGGGTCATCCATGTCGGCCTTGAGACGGCCCAAGTCCAAGCCGACCGAGGCAGCCACGTCCAGGGTCTTGCCTTGATCAACCGTGCCGCGCACCTGATAGAGGGCACGGTGAAAGGCAACGTACTTGCCCTGCCTATCGGCCGCGAGTGCAGCCTTGGCTGCAAAGGTCGAGTTTGGCCCAAGAATGGGGAACTCCTTGTAGACGATCCTCAGCTGAGGATCGTTCTCCTCAGCCTTCGTGACCACTGGCGCCACTTGGCGGCAGTAGGGACAGTTGTAGTCGAAGAACTCGACAACGGTGACATCGCCATTGGGATTGCCGCCAACCGGACTGTCGGGATCGCGGAACACTTCATCCGCTCGAGCCTGCAGAACTTTCTGGGCCTCCGTCTGCTCCGCTGCCCGAGCCCGCGCTTCCAGTTGATTCACCGACTGCACTATGATCTCAGGGTGCGCCATGACATAGTCATGCACCCGCCGATCAAATTCGTCCTGCAGCATCTCCGCTCCGTTGCCGAAGAGAGACGATCTTAGCGATCGGAAGCCGGGATCGAATGCAAACCAGGCGCCGAAGACACCGAGGACGAGGAGCACCAGCAGCATCCGTCCGGTGGTGCGGGAGATTCGAGGTTTGCTATCCATGTCCATACCCCCGCGTCTCAAGGGTGACCATTTGAGCGGTCTTCCGGCGATGTGAATGAGGCGCGCGCGCTCACATCCGCCTTAACCTTCTGAAGGTATCCAATGATATCCCGCCGGGCGCTGGCATCCGGCACGCGAACAGGCATTCTAGCGCCGGCAATGAACTTGCGGGGATCGGCGAGCCAGCGATCGAGGTTGGCTGCGGACCATGTCAGCCCTGCGCCAGCAAGGGCGGGCGAGTACTTGTATCCGGTTGCCGCTCCGGCCTTTCGATCAAGAACGCCGCCGAGCATCGGACCTGCCTTGTTGCTGTCGATCGCATGACAGGCGGCACATCGCTCGCCGAAGAGTCGTTGCCCTCGAACCGGGTCGGGTTCGGCGGCGACGGCAAACCGGGAGAGGTCTTTGGCGCTATCGGGATTTACAGAGCGAAAGAACGTGTAGGAGAGCGTGATCGTGTCGATGTTGCGCGTCTCCGAGTCAGATGCCATGTCGGGATCGACAAAGAAGACGACGGGCATGTCGACCTTCTGGTGAGCATTGAGCCGCTCTTCGTCGAAGCAAAAGCATTGGATCTTGTTGAAGTAGATTCCGGTCGTCGGCGGCGTCACGTTGAAGGTTGCGTGTCCGACGATTGCCTGGTCGGTCAGATTCTCGGCCGTAAAGAATACCAGCTGTTGCTCTCCGAGATGGACCTTCACCTCCTGCTGAAGCGGCTCGAACCGCCAAGGCAGCCCCAGCGCAACATTGCTGTCGAACCGAACGGTAATCACGCGATTTGACACTTTTCCGGAATCCGTTTCCGCTCTCTGTGTTGTTCCGCCAAACCCGGTCGCCGCGCAGAACCAACGGTAAAATGTCGGCGAATAGGCAACAAGGACGAGCATGACGCTGATCGCCAAGAGGCACGGCACAACGATCCTCAGATGAGTGCGCTGCCGTGGATTGAGTGAAATTCGAAAGCGCTTGAGCATGGGATCAACTATTTGGCCATGTCGCCGTGGCGGTGCGTCATTCCGGGCGTATCTTCAGCTTGCATGGCGCCGACCTTGGCGATGGGGACGGTCACCTCTCGCGTGCCCGCCTTTTCGAAATTCAACGTCAACGGAAAGGTTTGCCCCTCCTTGAGCGGCTGCTTTAGTCCGACCACCATGATGTGCAGGCCTCCCGGACTGAAAGTGACCCTGGCTCGAGGCGCGACTTCAACCGTGCGCATCTCACGCATGCGGGACACGCCGTTTTCCTCGCTGGCGCTGTGAAATTGGATCTGGTCCGCGACCGGCGTCGTCGCGCTAAGCAGGTTATCGCCAGAGCCGCCATTGTTAATCAGGGTCAGATAGACAACGCCGCTTTTCGCCCCGGTGGGTGTCGCGCGCGCCCACGGACGCTCAACGACGATCGTGTTTTGACCTGACGTTTGCGCATACGCCTGGCCGCCAAACAATAATTGCAGCAGCAGGATCGGAATCAGACGGGTGTACTTCATTCGAATCTCCATCCTCGCACCGAGCCACTCATTTCCTTGCGCAGCCAGGCTGCGATCGCATCCCCGCCCTCGTTGCCCTCGATGACGTTGACGAATTTTCCCTGAGGATCCATCAGGTAGAGGTATGCGCTATGCGAGACGAGATAGTCATTGCCGCTGCGTTCTGTCTTATCCAGAGCAACGTACACGCGGTACTCCTTGGTCACGCTGTCGATCTGCGCCTGGGTTCCAGTCAGCCCAAGGATCCGTGGATCAAAAGACTGCAGATAGTCGGCCATGACGTCACGTGTGTCGCGCTGCGGATCCACCGTGATGAACAATGGTTGAAGCCGACTTGTATCCGTGCCGAATTTCTCAAGAGCGACGCTGACGTTAGCAAGCGCTGTCGGGCACAGGTCGGGGCAAAACGTGTAGCCAAAGAATATGAGGAGCCACTTTCCGCGGAAGCTTTGATCGGTGACGCTCTCGCCTTTGGGGCCCGCCAATGGCGGGGGTTCCGGTTCTGACCGCCTTGCCAACGATCGCCTGCCCCGACGTGGGTGCCCTCGGCACGGGACTCGTGACGAGCAGAGCCCCAACGAGCGCGAGACCTCCAGTAGCCGCGAGTGCAAGAATTGAAATCAGTAGTGTGTATGTCGACTTCATCGTCAGCTCTCTAGAGCCGTTGACGTGGCGCTATGGCTCGTCAGACGGAAAAGGGTGGCCTTGGCTCTCTTCCAACTGAAATTGAGTTTGCTCCGGTGTCCAAAATGTCTTCAGATACGTGATCACCGCACGAATCTGCTCTGGCGACAGTTCGCTACCGAAGTCGGGCATAGTCAGTTTTTTGGTCTTATTGAATGGATCTCGCCAGCCCTTGCTCACCATCTCGTACAGCTCTGCATCGGAATGCCGCCATGTGTGCCCTTCCGCATTGTGCGGCGGCGCCGGGAGCTCTCCCTGCGCGTCACGCTTCTGCCAATTCGGTGCACCCTCGGCATTGGCGCCGTGGCACGACGCGCAATATTGCTGATAGAGCGCATGCCCGTCTGTCAGCTCTGTCCCGCGAGCACCCGCTTGGCTTGCCAACCCGAACATTACCGCCACCACAATTCTATGCATTCACCTGCGTCCATGTGCCGCCCTGATCTTCGCTCTTGTACAGACGTCCCTTCGCGTTGATGACGAACAGATCGCCGGAAGGTGTGACGACAATTCCGATAACGTCGGCGCTCGGCGACTTCAGTTCGTCCCAGTCCTCTCCGCCGTCACCACTGCGAAACAGTCCTTGCACGGTCGCTGCATAAACATGATCGGGCTGTTTCGGATCGTAACCAACGCTGTATGCTTGTCCGCCGAGCTTTCCTGCGTCCTGCCAGAGACAGAAACAATCCATGACGCGACGGACGCCGTTCGCGGTTGCCGCAAACAGCCAGCCCGTTTGCATGCTGCCCTCCATGTTGGAGTGGATCAGGTGCCGTAGACCCTGTTGCGACGCGCGCTCCATCAGGCGCCACGATTTCCCGGCGTCCTGACTGCGGTAAACGCCTTGATCCCTGAGGACGGCATACACTGTCTCTGCCTGCGTGGTATGCGCGGCAACTGCGATGACATCTCGACTGGGCAGGCCCTCGTTGCGTTCGATCCAGGTTGCGCCGTCATCGTCGGTCCGCAGCAGGCCCACTCCCGGTCCAGCAAGATAGAGAACGCCTTTCGCTACCGGAGAGGCCGCCAGACTCGAAATCCGGCCGCTCTCAGCCGGTGCAACCCTGACTTTCTGCCAGCTCCCGCCGCCGTCGGCGCTGCGATAAAGCGCTCGCCCGCCGGCCTTCCAAAGGGATTGGGCCGCAACATCATAGGCCAATGCTACAATGTTGCCATCATGTTGATCCGCCCAAACGCTCTGGGAAAGTCCGGTGAGGACCAGCAGCCCGATCAGCAGCGCCACCGCGCCTACGCTACGCAAGCCTGTCATTTCTTCTCCATTTGGTTCGATCTGGCGGGCGCAATCTTGGTTCGCCACTGCGCAATCTCCGTCATTCCTTATGATCGGGCTGCGACGGTTCGTTCCTCCGCCACTGCTCGTTGGGGCGACTGTTGCCCGTCATGCCATTGCAGTGATCCATCATTTGGCTCATCTGCTTCATCATACCCATCATGCCGCCCCCGTCGCTGTCTCCCATCATCCCACGACCCATCATCGAGCCGGATGAGCGGTGATTGTCGTCCGCATAGAGGGCAGGACCAGCGATGACGCCCCCAGCGAGAACGGACGCGAATGCGAGCGCTAGTGTGGATTTACGCATGGGAGTTGCTCCTCTCTCTCGACTGAACCTGTTTCACTTCTGCCGTTGGCTCCTCAATAGCCGTGCCACGGCAGCAGCTTGCCCCAGCAACCGACGCATTGTTCGTGGCGGAAGTCAGTGGGGAGGCTGATGTCGTCGCGTCCGCCTCATCGCGAGAGGCTGCCGACTGCTTTTGGCCGCGGCACATCATGCAGTAGCCGAGGCCGCACATGATGAGGCAAGGGAGCGTGCTCAAGATGATCGGCGCAAGACCGGCTGCGACCAGCCACCCCCAGCCGCCGAAGTAAAGGCCGAGACCAACGGCCACAACCGCCAGGGCGACGAGGGTCCAGCGATTTCGCAGATAGTGACGAGCCGCGTAAAGCGGATCGCGCGCGAGTGATGCGTCGGTCGCGGTGGTGGTGGAATGAGGTGCAGTCATCAGCGTTTCTCCATGTGATTTACTGTCGTTAGTGGTTTCACCTTCCGAAATGTCGATCTCACGTCTGGCACGTCGAGGTGGTTGGCTTCGCTTCCGCCTGGGACAGCGTCGCAGCGCCCCCAGAAGTCACGCACCTGATAAATGCAACCATCTGAGGTGCATCCCACTCGGCAGGCCCGATCAAACGGCCGATCTCGTGGCCTTCGCGGTCGATCAGCAGTGTCGTCGGAATACCAACCGTGCCGAGTTCTCGTGTGGCATTACCCGAAGTGTCTCGATAGAGGCCGAGCTTTTGGATTCCGACCTCGGCATAGAACTTGCGCACTACGTCCATGCCGCGATCTATGGACAGCGGCACCACTTCGAAATCGCGGGGTTCGAACAGGGCCTGCAATCGATCGAGCGCCGGCATTTCTTTGCGGCAGGGGATGCACCACGTCGCCCAAACGTTGAGGAGGACAACCTTGCCATGGAAATCAGCCAGGCTGCGTACCTTGCCTTGCGCGTCCTCGAACTGGATCGAAGCGATCGGCTTGGGGGCCGCATGCATGACAAACGTCTTGCCGTCCTGTGCCATCGCTACCGTTGTCCAGGCTGCAGCGACCAACGCTGCCGCGAGGCGGACTCGAACAAGTTGCAAGATCGTTTTCTTTGTGCGGATCATTGCTGTTGAAGCCTTCGGATAAGAGGGAGAAGTTTCTCCTCCAAGACGTGCGGCGTCACCGCGCCGATGTGCTTGTAGGCAATGTGGCCGTCCTTGGTAATGACGAACGTTTCGGGGACACCGTAGACGCCCCAATCGATGGCGACGCGCCCACTGATATCGGCACCGGTGTGCGTGTAAGGATCGCCCATGGTATTGAGCCATCTGGCTGCGTTGTCCGGCTGGTCCTTGCAGTTGAGACCATGGATGGGAACGATGCCATCGGCCTTCACTTGCATGAAGATCGGATGCTCTTCGCGGCACGCGACACACCACGATGCAAAGACGTTGACGAGCGAAACCTCACCCCGCAGATCCTCGCTCGATAGGCCGAGGGTACGCCCCTTGACTGGTGGCAAGCGGAATTGCGGGACGGGTTTTCCTATCAACACCGAAGGGATGGTGCCTGGATTGCGGGTCATGCCCCAGGCAAGCGCAACGACCAAAATCAAAAACACCCCGAGCGGAAGCCAAAAGACCAGCCGCCATCGTTGCAGTGGTCTGCTCCGCAGGTCAGAATTGGCTGTCGTCGTCAGTATCTCTTCGATGGCCATGGCTTCCTCGATCGTCAGAGCAGCCGACGCATCATTCTGATCTACTCAACCGAGAAGACCTTTGCGGGCGCGCTGTCTTTGGGAATTTCGTATACGGTGAAAGGTCCTCTCTTCGGGCCAGTCATGCCTGGTGTGCCCGTCGGCATGCCCGGAAGCGAAACGCCGATGATGTCGGGATGCTCGGAAAGCAGTTTATTGAGCGTCTTCACTGGAACGTGGCCTTCGACCGCATACTGGTCGATGACCATCACGTGACAGCCTTCGAGACGCTGCGGAACGCGCAATTGCTTTCTGATCGCCGAAAGATCCTGCTTTGCATCCACCGCGATGTCGAACCCGTTGCTATGCAGATACTTGGCGTATTCCAGACAGCAATCGCAGTTCGGATTCCGGTAGAGAGTGGCGCTGGGCCTGTTCGCGGCGAGCACCGGTCCAGTTACCGGTTGCTGATCCGTCGATGCGCCGCCGGGCGTTCTTGTTTGCCCCGTATAAATTCCTGCTGCCGCGCCGAGACCGGAAAGCGCCAGCAACGCTGTTATGATCATCATCGTTCTGCGGTTCATCCTGTAGTCTCCATGATTGAGTGAGTTCGAGTCGGTCTTGGCCTCAGCACTTTTCCTCGATCGATCGTCCAATCTCGGCCGGATCGGAGAACACCAGCGATCCTCGGTCGCCTTGCATGCCGGCTGGGAGCAACACCGGTTTTCCCTTCGGGCCGGTTGGTCCGGAGTCGACCTTGAGGCGCAGATTAAGCTCCCAGAACGGACGCTCCTTGCCGTCTGCCGTGCTCACGAAGAATGTGCCGTGGCAATGCCGAACCGCGGTAACCCGCGCTTCAGGACCGGCGTTCTCAAGCGGTTCGGGGGCCTGTCCACGCGCCTCTTCGGCCGGAATCAGTCCTTGTGCAACGACGGACTTCGCACCGTTCGGCGCCATCGCAAGCTTGAGGAAGGCGATCAGATCGTTCCGCTGCTTATCGTCCTGAATCCCACGAAACGTCATGTACGTGCCAGGAACGAACGCCTTCGGATCGGCAAGCCAGGCGTAGAGCGACGCTTCCTCCCAGACGAAATCCTGCCTCGTTTTGAGCGCGTTCGAATATCGCGCGAAATCTGCTACCGAAGCCGGTTTCTTGCCCCAGAGGCCAGCAAGACTTGGCCCCGTCAGATGCAGATTGGGCTCGAGGGAGTGGCAGGCCGCGCATGCGCCGTAGATCATCGCGCCCCGTTGCGGATTGCCGTCTGCATGCGCGCGTTCGAGCGCGGCCGAAGTAAGGACTGCGATGATGGTAAGGGCATATGGTGCCTTCATCGAATCTCTCCGCACCTAGGCCACGCGAATAACGGCCATCATTCCCCCCTCCTGGTGGTCGAGGATGTGGCAGTGAAACATCCAGTCGCCCGGGTTGTCGGCAACGAACGCGATGTCGGCTTGCTCCCGCGGCGGGATCAGGACGGTATCCAGCCACTCGCGGTAGCGCGTCGGCCTGCCGTTGCGGGCGATGACGCGGAACGAGTGACCGTGGAGGTGGACGGGATGATACCAAGCGGTGTCGTTGCGCACGGCGAGAACGTATGAGCGGCCGCGCGACAGCGTAAGCATCGGCGCCAGATTGTGGCCGGTCGCGGCGACGCCGTTGATCGACCATCCCATCCCGCCCATGCCGCCGCTCATGCCCATCATCATGCCGCGGCCACCCATCATCCCGCCTTGCAGGACCGCGCTGTGCCTTTCGGCATTGACGAGGTCCGGCTCCGGCATCGTGTTCGCGCGCATGCGAGCCGGCGGATCGAGCGGGCGCTCTCGCAGGCGCGGCTCTCCGCTGTAGACGAGGTCGACCAGCCTGTACGCGCGCCCTTCGTAGAAGGTATCGCGCACGAAGGCTTTACTGTCGGGCTCGCCGTTCATCTCCAGCACAATGTCCGCCCGCATGGCAGGTCCCAACACAATCTGACCTTTCGGAGGTTCGTGCGGCTCGATCGGCTGACCGTCGAGCGCAATGATCACCGGTCGATGTTTCCGAAACTCGAGTCCGAAAATCCGTGCGGGTGAGGCATTGATGAGCCGAAGGCGCAGTCGCTCGCCGGCGCGGACCTGAAATGTCTCGGGGACGCGGCCGTTGATGGTGACGGTGTTGCCGATCCGACCCGCCATCGTCGCTTCCATACGGTTGCCGAAGTCGTCGACGATTGACGCATCGCGGTTCAGTCGCCAGTCACCGAGGACCCAGACCACATCACGGTCGACCTCTACCGGTTCGGCTTCCTCAATGATCAACACGCCCGCAAGCCCTCGGCCGACCTGCTCTGCGCTATGGTGATGCGGGTGGTACCAATAGGTCCCCGCATCTGGACATTCGAATTCGTAGGCGAATGTTTCACCAGGCCCGATCGGCTTCTGGGTCAAGAATGGAACCCCATCCATGCCGTTGGGGACCCGCACTCCATGCCAATGGATCGTCGTCGCCTGGGGCAGCTGATTATCGAGAACGACGCGCAAGCGCTCGCCCTGCCGAATGCGAATCTCGGGGCCCGGAACGCTGGCGTTGTAAGACCAAACATCGGTGTCATTGTAAGGAGCGCCAACGAGCTGCAGTCGTTTCGGCCTGGCCGCAAGCGCGAGTTCCCGACCGGGCATGGCAGCGCCTCGGCTGCCGCCCGAAAATGCGACGGCGGCAAGAGCCGAGCTGCCAACAAGAAACGTCCGGCGGTCAATTTTCAGGTCACGAAGGAAGGACATCTGTCGCCATCCTGTGCATTGGAGCGTGACTGCGTGCAGCTCTTGAGGAGCGGCATGCATCTCCGGTGCGAGCACGCACACGATGTGTCATTGCACCGCACGCATGCTCGTGGGCTACGTCGCTCGCTGGCGACGCGCCTCAGCTCAGGATGGTAGGTCTAGGAGGATAAGGATCGGGAGGAATGGTCCGCCCCACCCTATGGGACACGGCGATAGATCCCTGCACCGTTTCGGGCGACCGATCAGCAGCCACGGTTCCGGGCAAAACGGCCACTATGCCACTGCAACTGATCGAACACGTGGCAGCCGGCATCCCCGCCTTGCTGCCCTCGCAGTCGCCGCATTTGCCGGAGGAATGCATATCGCTCGACATCACGACCGCCGCTTTGCCCTGGTCAGGCGAAGCGAACATACGGCCGGTGCCCGGTCCCAGCGTGAGGGCCAAGGTCAACAGGATCGCAGCAATTCGACGGCCCATGTCGAGCATGGATAGATAGATAACAGCTCGCTTGGCGAATTGCCAGTCTCGCATCGTGCCTCTCAGAGCCTGATGGTCAATTCGGGTTGAGGCACCTCGATCCGAGGGGGAACCTTGGTTCAGCCAATCCGGATTTGGGTATCTGACAGAATTCGTAGGGAGGCAGATAGAGATTCTTGGGCGCCGGTCCACGGCGGACTCGCCCGGCGGCATCGTACTGCGAGCCGTGGCAGGGGCAGAACCAACCATCGTAATCGCCCTGATTGGGCAGCGGGATGCAGCCGAGATGGGTGCAAATGCCGATGACAACGACCTAGGCATCATGCCCCGGCTTCACGCGCTCCGTATCCGGCGCAGGATCGATCAGGTTATGCCAGTCGACGCGACGAGCCCCGTCTATGTCTTTCTGGCCGCGATGAAAGATGAAGATCGGCTTGCTGCGCCAGAACACCTTGATGATCTGGCCCTCCGCGATGGGCGACAGGTCAACCTCGATCGGTGCGCCGGCCGCGACCGTCGAGGCGTCCGGGTTCATTTGCGAGATCAGCGGAACCAGCGTGACAGCCGCGCCGACGCTTCCTGCCGCCGCTGTCGCGACGTAGAGAAAATCGCGTCGAGAGGGCTCGGCTGGCGAAATCGCGCTCATGTGTCAGTCTCTCATCCACGCGCCTTTATAAGTGTAATGCCGTTGCAGCATTGGGCCCGTGCGGCAACTTGTCGTTCCAGCGCTGGAATCGCCTCGCAAAGATTCGACCGGCCGTCTGTCGATCACTACGATGAGCGCGATGGAACCAGCATCATGCTCAGGCAAAGCCGGGCTGTTGGGACCGGTTAGTTGGGAGCAAATCGATGCCGGTCGTCATTCAAGATCGGACGAGTCTCCTGCTGCGGCGCCCGCCACGAACGCATCCGTATGCCGGCGTCGGTGATGGCGCTCCAGGCCGATATTATGATTTCAAGCTGCAACCCGATCTGATTGCAACCGTTCTCGAGGACTTCGCTCCCCACTCTGGCGAGGCAGGGGTGCAAAGGTTTTTGCCTTGCTGCGCCACGTCAACAGGCCAAACGCCCTGTTTGAGACCACGGATTGTGGACTGACGCAAACGCTCTACCGGTCGAAAAACAGCGCATTTCCGGTTAAGTCGGGCTGGGTGGGAG
>NZ_LSIC01000134.1 GCF_001556045.1 Bradyrhizobium sp. CCH5-F6 | reverse complement strand
TGCGGATTCCGACGAAGTCGCCCGGGTGTACCGATATGAAGTCGCCCGGGGATTCCGAGACGATGTCGCCCACCTCTCCGATTTGATCTCGCCCGGGGGCGAGGCGTTCTAGCTGCTGAGGTTCTCTGGCATTGGGCAAGCCGCACGGTCAACTGGAATCGCGGCTTGAGCTTGTTGTGTTTCTGTTGCGTTTGCTGTGGGCATGTGGGCAACGCCTTGGCGTTGTCCAAGCGCAGCGGCATGTCCACAGCGTCACGGGCTCAGGTCTTTCGGGCGGATTGCCGGGTTCGGCGCAGGCTCTCGCCAGTAAGGTCGAGCCGATGGGCATTGTGGACGAGGCGATCGAGCACGGCGTCGGCATAGGTAGGATCTCCAATGAGCACATGCCACTGGTCCACGGGGAGCTGGCTGGTGACGATGGTGGAACGATGACCATAGCGATCTTCGAGGATTTCCAGGAGGTCGTGACGGGCACCAGCGTCGAGCGGCTCGAGCCCCCAGTCATCGAGGATCAGCAGATCGACACGGCCGAGCCCGCGCAATAGGCGCGGATGGCGACCGTCGCCGCGCGCGAGAGCGAGGTCATCGAACAGCCGCGGAACACGTTGATAGAGCACGGAGCGATTGTCACGGCAGGCCTTGTGGCCGAGCGCCGAGGCGAGCCAGCTCTTGCCGACGCCGGCCGGGCCGCAGATCAGCAGGTTGGCATGGTCATCGATCCAGCGGCCCTCGACAAGCTTGGCGAACAGCGGGCGGTCGAGGCCGCGCGGGGTGCGGTAGTCGATGTCCTCGACGCACGCTTGCTGACGCAGCTTCGCATAGCGCAGGCGGGTGGCGAGCCGCTTATCGTGGCGCAGTGATGCTTCACGTTCGAGCAGCAGCGCGAGCCATTCGGCGTGACCGAGGCTTGCGGCCTCGCCGGTTGCTTCGATATCGACGAAGGCATTGGCCATGCCGTGGAGGCCGAGGGCGTTGAGGCGGTCGAGGGTCGGATGGGTGAGCAAGGGATGGTCTCCTAGTTGTAGTAGCGCGGTCCGCGGATGTTGGCATGCAGGATCGGCGCATCGTCCGCGGAGCGCTGATGAGCGGGACGCCGATCGAGATTGTTGGCGAGGATCGATTTGACCGAGCCGTAGGTGCGCGCGCCGATGTCGATCGCCCGCGCAGCCGCGGCGTCCAGCCGTCCGCGCCCATAGGAGCCGGCGAGCCTGAGGATGCCGAGGCAGGCGCGGAAGCCTTGCTCGGGGTGCGAGCGCTCGTCGAGAATGAGGTCGCACAAAGCGCTGGTCGCCGGCCCGATCGCGGCAGCGTCCTGTCGGATGCGCGCGATGGTCCAGCCGGCGTAGCGCCGATGGCTGGAGGCCATGTGCTCCGGCACGGTGGTGTGTTTGTGATTACCGCTCATGCGCTGATGCGCGGCGATCCGCTCGCCCTTGTGGAAGATCTCTACGGTGCGGGCAGTGAACCGCACCTCGACCTCGGCGCGCACAAAGCGATGCGGGACGCTGTAGTAATGCTTCTCCACCTCGACGTGGTAATCGAGGCTGACGCGGCGGATCCGCCATTCGGCGAGTACGTAGGGGCTCGCCGGCAATGGCTTGAGCGCCGGCCGATCGACCTCCTCAAGCAGCCGGCGGCGCGTCACGCCGAGCCGCCGGATCGGCCGCTCCTCGTTGAGCCTGGTGAGCAGCTCGCCGATCGCCGCATTGACCTCGGCCAGGCTGTAGAAGGTGCGATGACGCAGGCGGCCGAGCAGCCAGCGCTCGACGATCAGGACGGCTTGCTCGACCTTGGCCTTGTCGCGCGGCTTGCGCGGCCGGGCCGGCAATATGGCGGTGCCGTAATGCGCCGCCATCTCCGCATAGGTCCGATTGATCTGCGGGTCGTACAGGCTCGCCTTGATGACCGCGACCTTGGTGTTGTCAGGCACCAGCAGCGCCGGTATGCCGCCGATCGCCGCGAAGGCGCCAACATGAGCGCTGATCCAGTCGGCGAGCCCCTGCGTCCACGTCGCCTGCGCGTAGGTAAAGCTCGAGGCGCCGAGCACGGCGACGAAGATCTGCGCCATTCTGCGCTCACCGGTGAGACGATCGACCACCACCGGCACGCCGTCGCCGGCATAGTCGACGAACAGCTTGTCGCCGGCTGCGTGCGCCTGGCGCATCGTCACCGACAGGCGGCCCTCCCAGGCGCGGTAAAGCTCACAGAAGCGCGAGTACCGGTATCCGTCGGGTTCGGCGGCGATGTACTCCTCCCACAGGATCGACAGCGTCACGTGCTTGCGCTTGAGCTCGCGGTGCACGGTCGTCCAATCAGGTTCGGCGATGCGGCGGTGACCCTGCCGGTTGCCATTGCCGGTCTTGGCGAACAGGCGGAGTTCCAGGGCCGCGTCCGTGAGCTCGTCGGGCAACGGCCAGGTCAGACCCGCGGCCTCGAACCGCCGGATCGCCAGCCGCACCGTCGAGGGCGCCGCTCCTACCCGTCGCGCAATCTCGCGGCTCGGCAGACCGGCCGCCTTCATCCTGATCACATCGCGCACACGGCGCATCGCAAGCCTCTCCGTCGGCATCCAGGGTCCCCCTTCGCAAAGCCGAAAGGGTTGACCTATGGGAGCCAGAAGAGGCCTCGTCACCCGGGCGACATCATCCCGGAATGGTGGGCGACATCATCTCGGAATGGGTGGGCGACTTCAAATCGGAATGGTGGGCGAGATCATCTCGGAATGCTGGGCGACATCGAGCGGAATCCGCA
>NZ_LSIC01000133.1 GCF_001556045.1 Bradyrhizobium sp. CCH5-F6 | reverse complement strand
TGACCTGAGCCCCAACTTTCATCCACCGATGAGTAGAGTCCCGGTGACATTTGAGCCCAATGGGCTCGGTGAAGCAACGGGGTGGGGCGCGGAGCCCCCGGCATAGCGCAGCGCCTCGCCCCGTTGCGGTCGGCAAGCACTGCGATCGATGAATTCGCTCGGCGTGAGATCGCCGAGCGAACTGTGTGGGCGAACGTTGTTGTAGTCGTCCTTCCATGCAGCCAGAACGGCGTGAGCCTGTGAGAGCGAGGTGAACAGCGTCTCGTTGAGCAACTCGTCGCGTAGCCGGCCGTTGAAGCTCTCGATGAAGGCGTTCTGCGTTGGCTTGCCGGGCGCAATGTAGTGCCACTCGATCCGGATCTCCTGGCACCAGCGCAGAACCGCCATACCGGTGAACTCGGTGCCGTTGTCTGAGACACACATGGCCGGACGGCCACGCCGGGCGACGATCGCCTCGAGCTCGCGCACGACACGCAAGCCGGGTAAGGAAGTGTCGGCGACCAGCGCCAGGCATTCGCGGGTAAAGTCGTCGACGACCGAGAGAATGCGGAAGCGCCGACCATCGACGAAGGCATCCGACAGAAAGTCGAGGCTCCAGCGCTGGTTCGGCCGCTGCGGGATCGTCAGCGGCGCCCGTGTGCCAAGTGCCCGTTTACGGCCGCCACGCCGGCGGACCTGCAGCCGTTCCTCGCGATACAGACGTCGAAACTTCTTGTGGTTCATGACCAGCCCCTCGCGGCGCATCAGCACGAGCAGGCGGCGATAGCCGAACCGTCGGCGGACTGCCGCCAGCTCGCGAAGGCGGGCACGCACGGCGGCATCGGCCGGCCGGCTGCTTCGATAACGGAACGAGGTGCGATCCACCCCGAGCACCGCACACGCCCGTCGCTCGCTCACCTCGAACGCACTCTGCAGGTGAGCGACGGCCTCTCGCCTGGCGGCGGGCGTCACCATTTTTTTGAAGCGACGTCCTTGAGCATGGCATTGTCGAGCATCGCTTCAGCCAAAAGCTTCTTTAGCTTCGCATTCTCGTCCTCCAGCGCCTTCAGCCGCTTGGCGTCGGACACTTCCAGGCCGCCGTACTTCGCCTTCCACTTGTAGAAGGTCGCACTGCTGATCCCATGCTTGCGGCAGACGTCAGCCGTCGCAGCCCCTGCCTCCTGCTCTCGCAAAATCCCGATGATTTGTTCTTCGGTGAACCGGCTCTTCTTCATCGTCCATCCCCCAATCCGGGTTATGGACTCTACCCATTTTTGGAGGAAATACCGGGGCTCAGGTCA
>NZ_LSIC01000132.1 GCF_001556045.1 Bradyrhizobium sp. CCH5-F6 | reverse complement strand
TGGTCGAGAGTTTCCGCTGGTGTTTTCCAGCCGAGTGTTTTCCTGGGCCTGGTATTGAGGGCAAGAGCCACGGCCTCGAGGTCACCGGCATTGTGCATGCTGAGATCAGTCCCTTTTGGAAAATACTGGCGCAGCAACCCATTCGTGTTCTCGTTGGTGCCGCGCTGCCATGGGCTGTGCGGGTCGCAGAAGTAAACCTGCACGCCCGCGTCGATCTTGAGCCGTGCATGCTGAGCCAGCTCAGCTCCTTGATCCCAAGTCAGCGATCGGCGCAGCTGCTCAGGCATGGTGTAAATTGCGCGAGTGATCGCGTTGCGTACTGCTTCGGCGCCATGCCCTGCGAGAGCAGATCCCTTCTCCCCGTAAGCTTCCTGTTCGTGGCCCGTCTTGCGCGGCAGATGTAGCAGAATAGTAAAACGGGTCGTGCGCTCCACCAGGGTGCCGATCGCGGAGCTTCCAAGACCTATAATCAGGTCACCTTCCCAATGGCCCGGCACGGCTCGATCGGCGGCCTCCGCCGGACGTTGACTAATCATGATCTCGGAAGGAATGAAGCTCCTGCCTTTGCCGGCGCGCGCCCTCGGCATTCGCAACGCCCGCCCGGTGCGCAAGCAGGCCGTCAGTTCGCGGTGCAAAGCTCCTCGACCCTGCACATAAAGCGCCTGATAGATCGCCTCGTGACTGATTCGCATCGTCTTATCCTCGGGGAAGTCGAGCCGAAGTCGCCGCGAAATCTGTTCCGGGCTCCATGCCCTCGCCCAGCGCCGGTTTTGCCGATGCACAGCCCGGCGGCCCTTCCACACGACCTTCGGGCCAACAAGGGGCTCCCCGTCCGGCTTGGCGATCATACCGGCAAGCCGGTCTTGCACATAATCCCGCAGGGCCGGATTGATGACCAGCTTCGCCGACTTGGGCCGTCGGGCTGACCGATCAGCGTGCCATTGTGCCGTGGTCGCTCGGTACTCTGGAGCGCCGTGGCGGCGCGCTACGTTGCGCCGGAGTTCACGAGAGATCGTACATGGAGGCCGATCGAGCTGACGAGCTATGGCTCGCACCCCATGCCCCTGCGCACGCAAAATGGCGATATCTTCACGTTCAGCGAACGAGAGGTAGCGCTCCGATAGAGGTTTTGACGAACGCGATAAATGTGTTGGCGGCATACCGCCCGCCCTCCGGAACCAGCGTACTCCGACCGACGGCGACACCCCGGCCTCAACCGCAGCATCCTCGCTCAATCGCCCAGATGCAATCGCACTCCAGAACGCTCTACAATCCTCCCGTCGCGCCTCCGGCGGCCGGCCTGCTCGCACAAAACTCGCCATCGCAACCTCCTTCGCTGAAGTGTTGCGACGAAC
>NZ_LSIC01000131.1 GCF_001556045.1 Bradyrhizobium sp. CCH5-F6 | reverse complement strand
CCGGCACCTGGAAGGACCTCACCGACAACGTCAACTTCATGGCCTCGAACCTGACCGCGCAGGTCCGCAACATCGCCGACGTCGCAACCGCGATCGCGAGCGGCGACCTGTCGAAGAAGATCACGGTGAACGTGTCCGGCGAGATCCTTCAGCTGAAGGAAACGCTCAACACCATGGTCGACCAGCTCAACGCCTTTGCCGGCGAGGTCACGCGCGTCGCCCGCGAGGTCGGCACCGAAGGGCGGCTCGGCGGCCAGGCCAACGTGCTCGGCGTCGCCGGCACCTGGAAGGACCTCACCGAGAGCGTCAACTCGATGGCCTCGAATCTGACGGCGCAGGTCCGCAACATCGCTGAGGTGACGACGGCGGTCGCGGGCGGCGACCTGTCGAAGAAGATCACGGTGGACGTGCGCGGCGAGATCCTGGAGCTGAAGGACACCATCAATACGATGGTCGACCAGCTCAACGCCTTCGCCGGCGAAGTCACGCGCGTGGCGCGCGAGGTCGGCACTGAAGGCAAGCTCGGCGGCCAGGCCGTCGTGCGCGGCGTCGGCGGCACCTGGAAGGATCTCACCGACAGCGTCAACTCGATGGCCTCCAATCTCACCGGCCAGGTCCGCAACATCGCCGAGGTCGCGACCGCGGTGGCGAAGGGCGACTTGTCCAAGAAGATCACCGTGAACGTATCGGGCGAGATCCTTCAGCTGAAGGAAACGCTCAACACCATGGTCGACCAGCTCAACGCCTTTGCCGGCGA
>NZ_LSIC01000130.1 GCF_001556045.1 Bradyrhizobium sp. CCH5-F6 | reverse complement strand
CCCTTGAGGAATTCGACGCGCAGACTGACCCAAATGCTGGCGCTGTTGCCGCTTCGAACTTTCTCCAACAATTGATGAACCTTGAAGGCATCGCGAACCGGCTGGCACGGATGACATGGGGGCGGCTGCACCTATGGAGATCGCGTCATGCCCTGCTAACCTCCGACCGGCCGCAGTGCCTTCCCATGCATTTCCAGAACACTTCTATCGCGGTCGTTCTGCCCATCTCGCCCCATATCGCCTTTACGGCCGCTGAGAACCCCTCCGCTTTGCAGGCACTGGCCCGGGGCGATCACACAAAGATGGTCTTGCAGATTAACAAGCAGGTTGTGTCTCAGGCCCGCCAATACGTATGGGCCCTCGACGACAGCGCGGTCCGCTTTGTCCGAAAGCACATCAGTACTCTGCCCGACAGACAAGTTATTTCCGACCGCGCGCGACAGCTAGCACTCCAGCAGGCCCGCGGCGAGGAATGATGGTCAGTCATCGTCTTTGGGAAACGACTCCTGGGTATTCCGGCCGACAGATGTATCTTTCGGTGACAGTGCACTAAATCGGCAGTGTTCGCCGCCCCGCACTGTGGGACTTCAGTGCACAGTCACAGTAAGCCAGGCCCGTGGAGCTACCGTGCCAGCCATAGGACAAGGGAAACAATGACGATGGCAGCGAGGATCGCCATCCAGCCCTTCGCATCAAATTCGAAGAAAGGGCCTTTAAAGCGTAGCTGATGATCGGACATGACACAGGTCTCCATTGAGATCGTGAGACCCGAATCATTTTTTTTCTGGGGGGATAATCTATTGCGCCCTGATTTGCAGCGTTGGCAAGATTCTTCTGCAAGTTGCCGCTCAGCCCTCCACCCAAAACACGAAACGGTGGAT
Organism: Bradyrhizobium sp. CCH5-F6; assembly: GCF_001556045.1. Taxonomy (GTDB): domain Bacteria; phylum Pseudomonadota; class Alphaproteobacteria; order Rhizobiales; family Xanthobacteraceae; genus Bradyrhizobium. Next base: position 60,933 of record NZ_LSIC01000130.1, on the reverse strand, counting down.
GGCGGGTGGAAAAGCCTCGCCTGCTTTTCATGGGGGGTGCCGTGGCTCATCTCCTAATCAAGCTCGCCTCGCTACGGCGATGACCACCACGATCAGAACAGCAGCCCCGATCGCCCAGACGCCGTCAGCGCTGATGCTCGCGCCCCATAGATTGACCAGAAGTTTGTCCGACATGACGCAGCTCTCCATTTGAAAAACTTGAAGAGCGAATCGTTCAGGGGGACTTCTTTACTTAGACACATCCCGCCAAATCTGCGCAAAAAGGCTGGCACAGATAAAGTGGAAATCTAGCGATTCTAGATAGTTAGACTGCAACATCGCAGATGCATTTAAAGCGCGGTGGCTCGCTATGTGAGTTAGTGATTGATCTGACAGGCGAATTCCGATGCGTTATGCGGGAATCTTTACCGCCGTCAGTCATCCATATCGGTGCACGAGACGGTCCAGAAGGCCCCTAGCCCAGAATTTTTTTCGCTTTCAGTATGGGTACAGCAAAAGACACACGGCAAGGACGGCGGCACTGATGCCGGCCAGACCTGGAGCGCTGATCTTGATACCCCAAAAGCTGATCTCGAATTTATGGTCGGACATGGCACAACTCTTCATTGATAATTTTGAGAGCCGCTGTGATTGCGGTGACAGTGCACTAGCTCCCAAAGGTGTTGTCCGGATTCGGGCGGGCCGCCGACAATGCCAGTTGAGTGCACTGTCGGCACGCCATGTCGCGGCCTGTACCGTAACGGAAACCTCGATCCGGATATTGCGCAGCCTGCACGACCTCGGGCGCCACTCCCTCCTGACTTTCAACAATCGATCACGCAAAACGCAAAACGGTGGCTTGAATGAAAACCGCACTTGTCTTCGGCGCAACCGGCTTCATCGGCTCGCACTTGCTGCGCGATCTGTTGGAGAGTCCCGACTATTCGCGGGTTGTGGCGGTGACCCGCAAGCCGCTGGCGGTGAGCCATCCGAAGCTCACGGTGCTGATCGGCGATCTCGCTTCGCTGCCCGTCCTCAAGCCGCAATTGGTTGCAGACGAGATCTTCATCGCGCTGGGGACGACGCGCAAGCATACCCCTGACGAGGCCGAGTACTACAAGATCGATCATGATTATCCGCTGTTGGCGGCCGAGATCGCCAGGGCGAACGGCGCGCGGTCGGTATTTCTGGTCACGGCCGTTGGCGCCAACGCCGGCTCCGGCGTGTTCTATCTCAAGACCAAGGGCGAGGTGGAGCGGGACATTCTCTCGCTCGATTTCGAGCACACGCATATTTTCCGCCCGTCGATGATCCTCGGCGCGCGCGACGAAGACCGCCCGCGTGAACGCCTCATCATCGCGATATGGGGCGTGCTCAATCCACTGCTCGTTGGCCCGGCCGACCGGTATCGCGGGCTCGCCGGGAACGACATCGCGCACGCGATCGCCAAAGCCGCGCGGCACCAAACCGAGAAGGTGCGAATCTATCATTGGAAAGAGATGGCAGCACTGCTTCGAACGTGATGCGGTCCGAGTCGGTCCGGCACCCTTCACGCAATCACTGAGAGGGCAACTTGGAGTCCGGCGTCAAACATCGCCGCCCGCAGGTTTTTGTGCACTGTCACCGTAATAGGAAGGATGTCGAGAAGGCGGCGTGAGGGGTCGGGAACGAAGCAGCGTCTCCGGGCGGCGTTAAAGCCCGACAGTCGCGGCTCAATCCTCCTTCATGAATATCTCGCGCCGTAGCTGCTTTTGCCCCGCCTTGAAATGACCGGGCACCCATTCCTTCCAGTCCTCCTTGAGGAAGCCGGCGTCCGGGTTACTTTTGCCTGCCTCCTTGATCTTCTTGACGACATAGCGCGAGTAGAAGTGGTCGAACACGCGCATGAACTCGCCGAAATAGATGTCGGCGACTCTCGTGTTGCCGCGGATGACCAGCATGTTCTCGTCGTTGGCATTCTGCGACGACCTGCTGAAATTGGCGGTGCCAGTTACGACGATCGGGTCGGAACTCAAGGGATCGATCAGCAGAAACTTGTCGTGAACATAGAAGTTGCGGTTGAAACCCGTCAGTTGCTCGCCGAGGAAGAATTCGAGGTCGCCCTTTGAAAGCTTGGCTCCGGGCGCCATGACACTGTTGCCTGTCACTCTGATTTCGTCGGCAAACTCGTCTCCGGGATCCTTGTCGAAAAGCGAGTAGCGGAGCGTATCATCGTCCTTTGCCAGCGCCTTGTAGAAGAAGTCATCCAGATTGAAGGCGAAGGTTATGCAAGCCATCCGCTTGGCGTCGGCGAGGAGATCCGCGTACCACTCCAGCGTCGTTGGCTTGGTCTTGCCGTCGCGCGGCGAGTACAGCTGCAAGATGCGATCCTTCGGCGGCAAGGTATGGCGGGCAGGCGTCGCATCGACGGCGAGATTCGCTTCCTTCAGGGGAGCCAGCGTCACGTCCGGTGCAGCGAGGCGCTCCCAATAGTCGAGGAAGCTCTGTGCGATCTCACCGTCCCATATGACGTGGCCGACATTGGAATGACCGAAGATTCCGCCCGAGGAAATGTTCGTCGAGCCTGTCCAGACGGCGATCGGCACGTCGTTGTGGAGCAGAACGATGAATTTGTTGTGCCTGATCCCGGCGCGTGACTTCTGCGGCGTGCAGATGCTCTTGATCCTGGCCGCAGCTATCATCTCCTCGTTTTCGTCTGCATAGCTTTGTGCTTCGTAGCGGATATCGACGTCGACGCCGGCATTCTTCGCCTTCTTGAACGCCAGGCCGACCGGCTTGTAGCGAAATTCGTAGAGCATCGCCCGCAAGGCGTACTCATCGGGGTTCGGCAGCGTCGACGGATATTCGATGAACTTGACGAGCGCCTCGAACAAGCCTCGGGAAAGCCATTTCATCGCGTCAGAGCTGGGATCGTCTTCATCGAGCTCGGTCTTGCCGAACTTGCGCGCGAACGCCTGAGAACCGGCGGCACCGCGGTTGAAATAGATATCGTGGGTGGTTTCTCCGGGCTTCTTTCCGCCCTCTTCGGCCTCCGTACTCACACGAATTTTGGTTGCTGATGCAACATCGAGTTCGAGTAGTTTCGGCTTGCCGTAAACCGGGATGACGCTGAACTCGTAGGTTGTCGCCGGTTTCGCCGTGTAGTCGCCCCACTGAAATGTCTGAATCGGATGCTCCGACGTCGGCACCGGCGTTCCTGGAGCCAATCCTTCATCCTTGTGTTTGAAGCGCTTGATCCCTCGGATGAAGTAGCGCTCGTGAACATTCCCGTTCTTGTCGAACTCGGTGCGCTCGATGGCGAAGCCCAATAGTCCGGTCTTCCTGGCTTCCTGGCCCGGCGCGAAGTCCCAGGCCAGCGTAACGACGTGCAGTCCAGCAATTGCGCGCACGTGCAATACGGCGCCCTCTTCAAATTCGCGCACGGAAAGCCCCCAATTCTTCCCCTGCGCAATATGCAGGGAGGTCGCATCTCTCAACGAGACACGTGCATCATTTCACGAGAACAATCCAAAGTCGAGATACCTCGCCCGGGATCACAGCCGGTAAGGCCATTTGCGTCCTGGCGATGCTTCGCCTCCGCGCACACTGCTTCCGCCCCTGCCCCTCCTCCCGAATTCCTGCTATCCCTCCCTCCGCCGGCTCCGCCGCCAAACCCTCCATCCGTTCCAGGGAGCAACAACCATGCGATACCTCCACACCATGCTGCGCGTGCGCAATCTCGATGTCGCGCTGAAGTTCTATGTTGATGCTTTCGGCTTGAAGGAGGTGCGGCGGATCGAGAACGACAAGGGACGCTTCACGCTGGTGTTCCTCTGCTCGTCGGACGATCTCGAGGCGCTGAAGAAGCAGCCTCCGACGCGCGGGGCGCCGCTGGTCGAGCTCACCTACAACTGGGACGAGGAGACCTACGGCGAGGACCGCTTCTTCGGCCATCTCGCCTATGAGGTCGACGACATCTACGCCACCTGCGAGAAGCTGATGAAGGCCGGCGTCACCATCAACCGGCCGCCGCGCGACGGCAACATGGCCTTCGTCCGCTCGCCGGACCTGCACTCGATCGAGCTGTTGCAGAAGGGCGATCCGAAGCCGCCGCAGGAGCCTTGGCTGTCGATGCCCAACACCGGTCATTGGTAGGCTTGCGCGCGGGAACAAGCGCCCGCCGCCAGCGTTCATCTTCCAGTGATACGATTGGAGGAGAATACGATGGCAAGAGGGATGTTGCTGTGGATGCTTGGCGTGCCGATCCCCGTGATCATTCTGTTGTGGCTGTTCTTCGGCCGCTGACGTCAGGTTGAAGTTTGCAATGAAGGCTCCGCCTCGTGCGGAGCTTTTTGCATGAGGGGCGCGCCGCAATCTCGCATCGCGCAATGCAGCGAATTCCGCTATCACCCGCAGCAAGCGACAATGCGGGGAGACGCTTCATGCCTGACACCAAGCTCACGATCTGGGGCCGCGCCAATTCGGTCAACGTGCAGAAGGTGCTGTGGTGCCTGACCGAGCTCGGCCTCGCTTACGAGCGTATCGACGCCGGCATGAGTTACGGCAGGACGCGCGAGGCCGAGTATCTCGCCATGAACCCCAACGCGCGGATCCCGACGCTGGTCGAGGGCGACTTCGTGCTGTGGGAGTCCAACTCCATCATGCGCTATCTCTGTCTCGCGCATGGCCTGGGCACGCCGATCTATCCGGAGGCGCCGAAGCAGCGCGCCAGCGTCGACCGCTGGCTCGACTGGACGCTGTCGACGGTGCAGCCGGTCGACCGCCCGGTGTTCTGGGGCATCGTGCGCACGGCGCCCGCCGAGCGCGACATGATCCAGGTGCAGCGCGATGCCGACGCCGCCGCCGAGGTCTGGGCCATCGCCGACCGCCTGCTCTCCTCGCGCCGCTTCATCGAGGGCGATGCGTTCACGCTGGCCGACATCGCGATCGGGTCCTATGCGCGGCGCTGGCTCGGGGTCGAAGGCATCAGCCGGCCGGCGCAGCCGCACCTCGCCCGCTGGCTCGCCGAGCTCGGCGAGCGGCCCGGATTCGCACAGTTCGTCGCACCACCGATGTCGTGAGCGCTGGCGCAATCGCTTGAGGCAGCTTGCGGACGTCGTCGCGTGAGCGGAGGTGATGTCGGAGCAAGCCGCGCGGTCGATCGGCCGCATCTTTCAACGATGACATCATACCCCTGTTTTGCCCGACGCGTCAAAGGCACCTTCGCCAAATCCTAAGGATAAAAATACCCAGCGTTTACCGTGACTTGGCTACTGTGCATGGGGTTGTTTTCGCGGTTTTTGTTGAGGCCATCGAGCATGGCGCTTTAGCGCCAGCCGCGCTCGACCAGCAGGACGGCGATGATGATCACCAGCGTCACCGCGGCGGTCGCCAGCCGTGCCGTCCAGCTGAACCCGCGGCCGATCCACCACAGCAGCGCGCAATACATCAGCACGGGGACGATGATATCGAGCCGCAACAGATCCGCCGGCATGGCCATCAGCGCCGGATGGCGGTGTCGACGCTGATCGAGCCGCCGATCTTCACGCAGGTCCCGGTGCCCTCGACCATGACGAAGCGCGGGCCGTAGGAGGCACAGGAGCCTGCCCTCGCCTTTCCGGCGGTGCCCTTCAGCGGCAGGGCATTGCCCGCCTGCGGCCGTTCGGCAGGCGGCAGACGCAGGCTCTCGGCTGCGGTCGCGGACGTGGCCAGCAAGGAGATCAGGATGAGGAGCGGCGTGCGCATCGCCGCCTTGTAGCCCGGACCGGTGCCGCGCGCCATCGGGACGGCCGGGTCCGCGATCAGATGAACTTGACGCCCGCCGACTTGCCGCGGCGCCAGATCACCTGGCAGCTCCGCCCGGTGCGCGCGTCCCGTGCGAACGCCATCCGGATCACGCCCGGAAGCTGGCTCGCGTCCTCGTCCATCGTGATCTTGGCGCCCGAGTCCGAGATGTCCTGGACCAGGCAATGCCGCGCAGCGAATCCGCCGTCGAGGGTGATCCAGGCGTGCTGCGACAGCAGCTTTCGGGCTGCGCGCTTCTTCGGCGGAGGCATTGGCGAAAATCTCCCCGTCCAGCGCTACGCAGGGAACCCTAAGAAACCGTTGAAATCGCCGCCGAATGATCCGGAAGCCGGCGCTGTCCACCGGAGCCGGAAGTCCGTTCCCGAACGGCTTGCCCGGGAGCGCAAAGGCCACTATACGTTCGCCCGCTGCAAGCCGCCGGGCCCTGTTCGGCCGGCCAGCGGCCGTGCCGCGATAAGCGGCGGGGCCCTGCGTTTGCTCCCTTCGTCTATCGGTTAGGACGCCACCCTTTCACGGTGGAGAGAGCGGTTCGATTCCGCTAGGGAGCGCCAGCTGCGCGATGGCCCGCCAACGCCGACAATCCTCAACCGCGGCATGAACGCCCCGCCTCCGAGTTACGACCAATATCCGCTCGGAACCGGTACAGGCCCATGGAGCAGCGCGAGACCATTCCCGAAAGCCATTCCGGCGCTGCCCCGCAGCCGCCGCCCTGGATGCATCGTGCGGCCCCCCATGCACCGGACCGGCGTGCCAGGATGCTCGAGCACATGGCGCGTGCCAGATCGCTTCCGCAGCCCCAGTCCGCGGCTGCGCGCCCCCAGGTATCGTCGCTGCTCGCGGCCGGCATGACGGTTTTCGGTGATGCCTACGGCTACGCAGTCCTGTTCGGCATCATTGCGCTCCTGGTCCAGTCCAGCGTTCCTCTCTACCTCGGCGCGTTTCTTTTCCTGAGCGACGGCACGCGCATCGAAAGCGCGCTCGGAGCGATCGGGATCAGGTTCGAGCCCGATACGATCGGCCCCGACATCGTGAAGGGCTCGGCATTCTGGTTCACCTGGATTGCGCTGCTCGTCTCCTTGAGAAGCTCCGTCCCCGACTGGCTCGCCGCGTGGATGCCACCGGCCGTCTCATGGTCATCGGTCGCCGGCATCGCTCTCGCGCTCGCCATCTTCGATGCGCTCGCGGCGCTGACGATCCGGCGCGCTGGTCCGTGGTTCGGATTGGCGATCAGCCCGGACGGCCCGGCCTGGACGACGATCAAGCTCGTCATGCTCGTTGGCGCGCTGGCGCTGCTGGTGCTGTCCAGGCTGGTCTGAACGCCACCACCTGCTTGCGCAGTGAAGAGATTGCGACGCCAGGCCCCCGGAAATTCACCCTGCGGATATGCGCCGCCGCAGTCGGCCAGAGGATGGGCCCGACGAATCATTGCCCTATCATGGCCAAATTTGCGGGATCAGTTTTGCGGGTCCGGCCTTGCGACGGACGTCATTTGCGGACTTGCGATCGGGGAACCGAATGGCAGTCGACAAGATCGCAGTTGAGAAGATCACGTGGGACAGGGTCGGCCGGGTCACCCAGCCCGGACGCTACATGTACACGTTCGGCTGGCTCACCATCACCGACGGCGATCTCGAGATCTGGAAGCGATACCCTCAGGCTGCGTTCACGCTGCTCGCGCAGCATTCCGAGCCGCACGAGACCGTCGGCGAGGAATTCCATCTCGGCGCCTTCGACGTCGCCCCCGACGCCCCGCCGCCGTTCACCACGCACTGAGGGCCGACAAGCGCGGTCCTCGCGGGAACGCCTGGCACGGGCGTTGCTTCATCATCGCCATGATACACATCCCTGCCGTCGATCAGGCCTTCCTGCTGCTGCTCATCGTCTTCTGCCTCGGCACGTGCCTCGTCCGCGCGTTCTGGGAGCTGGAGCAAATCCGGGCGCGCCGGATCGCTCAACCGCCTCGGGGGCGGACAACGAAGCGGAGCTAAGGCGGCCGGCAGCGCGCTACTCTGGAGAGAGCCCCCTGCGCGGACCCTTGCCGAGACACATGCGCCGTGAATCGAAGAAACCTGCGCATTTCCTTGATCGGACTTGCCAATCTGAACCGGGCCCCGCGGCGGGCGGCTATTGCCATGGATGACGAGCATTTTTTGTCATGCAATTGATTGCGCTTGTATTCTACTTCTTCGTCCGCGGCGTCGATGAACGGAAGCCGTCGCGCGCGTTAAGCGAGCCGACAGCAGGCACATGACACATGGTCGCATCGGTGAACGTAGATAAGCGGATCAAGGGAACCTATTTTCGGCGCCAATGTATTTGATCGAAGCGCTCCCCACCGTCATTGGAACTGCCGCCATCGCCCCGGCGCTGCTGATGCTGTGGCTCGTCATCGCGGCCGAAGAGCGTCCCGGCCCGCCGGCCCAGGTCTGGACTGCGTTCCTGCTCGGCGCGGCCAGCATTTCCCTGCTCGGCCTCGCCCGCGCCCCCTTCGCCAAGATGGTCGCTGCCCCCGACGACCCCTGGGCCGCCTTGGCCATGCACTCGATCTTCGGCGTCGCGCTGCCCGAGGAAGCCGTCAAGGTGATCGCCATCGTGCTGATCTCTTCGACCAAGCGGCGGACCTTTGCCAATCCGATGGACACCGTGGTCTACGGCGCCGCGGTCGGCCTCGGCTTCGCCGCCTACGAGAACCTCGCCTATCTGGTCCAGCACGCGGAGATGTGGCGTTCACTGGCCGCCCTGCGAAGCGTGCTGACCGTGCCCTTCCACGGCGCGCTCGGCATCATTGCGGGCGCTTACCTGACGATTGCGCGCGCCGGCACGGCATTGGGCGCGAACCGCCACCATCGCGACTGGGCCCGTCTTTCCAGCCGGCTGTTGATCTTCGCCGCCCCGCTCGCGCTGCATTCGGCCTTCGACTTTCCGCTGCTGACGCTGCAACGCATGCCCGATCTCGACCCGACGCTCCGGATGTGGCTGGGGGCCGCGAGCCTCTTGATCGGCTTCGGCTCGATCGCTTTCGCCATCCGCCTGGTTCGGCGTGTTGCGCGCCACCATGCACCGCGGACCGACATCGCACGCGAGCGGCTCAGCCAGCTCCGCCGGATGTGGGCGCTGCTGCTGGCCGGCGGCGGCATCGGCTTTCTCGGGCTCGCCTTCGTGCTGACCTCGATCCATCACTGGCTGATCAACCCCGAGCGCAACCTGACCCTGGCGCTGATCCCGATCGGCTTCGTCTCGATCCTGCTCGGCCTCGCGCTTCTGATTGTCACATCGGCGATCTACATTCTCGGCCGCAACCGCATCCGCACCAGCGCGGATGGGTTTTCCTCGGCGCCCGGCGGCGGCTGAGGCGCGGGATGGTAAGCACCGTCCACACCGAGTAGATTGAGCTCGGATTGAGCCGCATGGGCGGCTTTGCGAGATCGAGACCATCATGACATCGCCTGAAGAATTTACACGGCTGCAATCCGCAATGGATCGGGCGGTCAAGACGCATTGGAAGGCCTTCCTGTTCGAGGGCATCCTGCTCATGGTTCTCGGCGTTGCCGCGTTGGTGCTCCCCCCGCTCGCGAGTCTTGCGACCGCGATCTTCCTCGGCTGGATGTTCCTGATCGGCGGCATCGGCGGACTGATCGCGACCTATTGGGCGCGCAGCACGCCGGGTTTCTGGTGGTCGCTGGTCTCGGCCGCGCTGGCCGTACTCACCGGTCTGCTGCTGCTCGCCCGGCCGATGCAGGCCGTGCTGACGCTGACCATCGTGCTCGGCGCCTATTTCCTCGCCGAGGGCGTCGCCACCATCATGTACGCGCTGGAGCACCGCCGCGAGCTCAGCGGCCGCTGGTCGTGGCTCCTTGTCTCCGGCCTCGTCGACATCGCGATCTCGTTCATGGTGATCACGGGATTGCCGAGCTCTGCGGACTGGGCGATCGGCGTCCTGGTCGGTATCAACCTGCTGTTCGGCGGCGCCACCCTGATCGGCATGGCGCTGGCGGCACGCAAGAACAACACCTGAGGTGTCCCGTCGCCCCGACGCGCACTTTGGGGGGTGACAACCTGCCAGCGGCGCGCTATATGGCCGGTCATGATTACCGTCGCCACCAGCTATTTTTGGTACTTTAGCTACGACAGCTCGCTGGCGGCGGGAGGATCGCGCTCAATCTGACACATTGCAGCAAACGTCCGAACAAGCCGCCAGACCTGGCGGCTTTTTTTATTGCCGGCAGGTTCTAAAACAGACAGGAGCCCGCCGTGCTGAGCACGACCGACGATCTTCGTATCCGTGAACTGAAAGAGCTGAGCACACCGGAAGAGGTGATGCGGGAGGTCCCGCGCACGCTTACCGCGACGCGCGTGGTGATGGCCGCCCGCAACGCCATCCACGCCATCCTGGGCGGCCAGGACGACCGCCTGCTGGTCGTGGTCGGCCCCTGCTCGGTGCATGATCCCAAGGCCGCGCTCGACTACGCCGAGCGCCTTGCACGCCTGCGCGAAGACCTTGCCGACCAGCTCGAGATCGTCATGCGCGTCTATTTCGAGAAGCCGCGCACCACCGTCGGCTGGAAGGGCCTGATCAACGATCTCGGCCTGCCCGCCGGCACCGAATTCCTCGACATGACGACGCCGCAATACATCGCCGACCTCGTCTCCTGGGCTGCAATCGGCGCGCGGACCACCGAGAGCCAGATCCATCGCGAGTTGGCTTCGGGGTTGTCCTGTCCGGTCGGCTTCAAGAACGGCACCGACGGCAATGTGCGGATCGCGGCGGACGCGGTGAAATCAGCGTCGCATCCGCATCATTTCATGGCGGTGACCAAGCTCGGCCGTTCGGCGATCGCCTCGACCGCGGGCAACGAGGATTGCCACATCATCCTGCGCGGCGGCAGCAAGCCCAACTACGACGCGGCAAGCGTTGCGGCCGCCTGCAATGATTTGACCAGATCCGGCGTCGCGCCGCTCGTGATGGTGGATGCAAGCCATGCCAATTCGAGCAAGAAGCCGGAGAACCAGCCGCTGGTGATGGCCGACATCGCCGGCCAGATCTCGGGCGGCGAGAGTCGGATCATGGGCGTGATGATCGAGAGCAATCTCGTCGCCGGCCGCCAGGACGTGGTACCGGGCAAGCCGCTCACCTACGGCCAGAGCATCACCGACGGCTGCATCGACTGGCCCACCACGGCAACCGTGCTCGAGCAACTCGCCGACGCCGTCGAAATCCGGCGCAACGCCCAGCGCGCCGGGCTGCACGAGCGATCGGCCTAGCCCAAGCAAGGCGGGCGGGGCGATGCCCTGCCCGCATCAAACCGCCTAGCAGCCGCGGCAGATGCTCTTGATCTTGCGATCGAGTTCCGCGTCTTCCTTGTTCGCGGGCGTGTTCGGATTGCTCAGGTTCTTCTCGCTCGGCACGTCGGCCGCACGCGGCTGGCGATGACCGACGGGTGCCGGCAATACCGATCCGGGGATGGCGCCGCCGGATGTCGAACCCTTCGAGCCACCGGTCTGCGCAACCGCCGCGTCGCCAAGCAAGACCGCGAGCGATACTGCCAGCATGATCTTCTTCATTTTCACTTCTCCATGCTCAAACCGGCGCGCTCTCAACCTCCGCTCAGGTCTCGGGCGGATATAGATGAACGTCGCCGCAATAGTCCACGATACGATAGCGCGTTTCGGCTCCGGCATCATCCGCGTCGGCTGCGGTATTATGCGGCGCCAGCACGTAGCTTGGCCCTGCGGGCGCTTTGCCGGCGCCACCGGGAATGTCGATGACATAGTCCGGCTGGCACAGTCCTGACACCCGGCCACGCAACTGCCGCATCAGGTCCTGCCCCTGCGCCAGCGTCGTTCGCAAATGCGCGGTGCCCGGCGCGAGATCGCCGTGATGCAGATAGTAGGGCTTGATCCGGCATTCGACGAAAGCTCTCATCAAATCCGACAGAGCGGCGACGTCGTCATTGACGCCGCGCAACAGCACGGACTGGCTCACCAGGGGAATTCCGGCATCGACGAGCCGCGCACAGGCAGCACGCGCTGGCCCTGCCAGTTCGCGCGCGTGGTTGGCGTGCACCGCAAGCCAGGTGGTCGCGCCCGTGACCTTCAGCGCCGCAATCATCTCCTCGCTGACGCGCGCGGGATCGGCCACGGGCACGCGGGTGTGAAGGCGGATGATCTTGACGTGATCGATCGCAGCGAGCTCGGCCATGATCTCGCTCATGCGACGCGGCGACAGCATCAGGGGGTCGCCGCCGGTCAGGATCACTTCCCATATCTCGCCATGCGAGCGGATGTAGTCGATTGCCGCGCGGTAGGCGCTGTCGGAGAGCGCATTCTCCTTGCCGGGCCCCACCATCTCGCGGCGGAAGCAGAAGCGGCAATAGACCGCGCAGACGTGGACGAGCTTGAACAGAACGCGATCGGGATAGCGGTGCACGATTCCGGGAACCGGCGAATGCGGATGGTCGCCGATCGGATCGGCGTTCTCGCCGGGCTTCAGATCCAGCTCGGCTGCGGTCGGAACGAATTGTCGGGCGATGGGATCGTCGGGATCGGTCGTGTCGATCAGCTCGACCAGCGCCGGCGTGATCGCCACGGCATAGCGCGCGGCAACGCGTTCGAGCGCCGGCAGCGCTGCTGCGGGTGCCAGACCCTCGGCGACGAGCTCGGCAGGCTCGCGCAGGGTGCGTGCAAGATTAGTCTTCGTCATCTCTCATCCGCAGGCGGTGTCCACACCACCTGATCAACTCGTGTTGCGCCGCTCGCCAGCATTACCAGCCGATCGAAGCCGAGCGCGACGCCGCTCGCCTCCGGCATTGCGGCAACGGCAGCCAGAAAATCCTCGTCGAGCGGATAGGCTTCGCCGTAGCGGCGCTGCTTCTCCGTCATCGATTCCGTGAAGCGTCGTCGCTGCTCCTCGGCATCGGTCAACTCTCCAAAGCCGTTGGCGAGCTCGACGCCGCACGCATAGACCTCGAATCGCTCGGCGACCCTCGGATCGTCCGGCTTCACCCGCGCCAGCGCCGCCTCCGGGGATGGGTATTCGAACAGGATGGTCAAACGCCCCTGCCCCAGATGCGGCTCGACATGCTCGACCAGAACCTTGCTGAAGATGTCCGACCAGGTGTCGTCCTCGGCGACACGGACCTTGCCGCGGGCGGCCGCGGCGAGCGCGGCACGGTTACCCTCGCCGCCCGAGATTGTCGACAGCAGATCGATGCCGGCGAGACGCTCGAAGGCGCCAGCGACCGTCAGGAGCTCCGGCTCGGCGAAGGGATCGGCGGTCCGGCCGCGGAAGGAGAAGGCCCCGATGCCGGTTGCCTCCGCCGCGCGAGCGATCACGACGACACAATCGGCCATGATGGCATCATAGGGGGCGCCTGCCCGGTACCATTCCAGCATGGTGAATTCGGGCAGATGCAGGTCGCCGCGCTCGCGGTCCCGAAAGACCCGGGCGAACTCGAAAATCCGCGTCTCGCCTGCCGCCAGCAGCTTCTTGCAGGCGAATTCGGGAGAGGTCCGCAGGTATCGGCTGACCCTGCTGCCGTCGGGCCGCATGATCTCGGTCCGGGGGGCGTGCAGATGGGTCTCATTGCCCGGAGAGACCTGAAGAACCGAGGTTTCGACCTCCGTGAAGCCCTGTTCGGCGAAAAAGCCCCGCAAAGCTCCAGTGACCACAGCCCTGGACTGGAGGAACGGCCGCCGGTCAAGATGCCTGCCGGGCGACCAGAACGGCGACATGGGCTTGTCCCCAGCCATCAACGGAAGGCCCCAGCCGGCAGCAAAGTGCTGGCATCCAACGGCAAAATCAGTATGTTGCGGCCCGAAACGGGCGCCGAGGTCCGATTTGAGGCCCCAAGTCCCCCAGCAATTTGACCACGTCCTGGCTGCAGCCGGGCCAAGCAAGCAGGAAATACACCTTTGAGAGTCATCGCCAGTTCCATTCGCAAGGGCAACGTGATCGAGCAAGACGGCAAGCTTTATGTCGTCGTGAGCGCCGAGAACATCCATCCCGGCAAGGGCACCCCGGTCAGCCAGATCGAAATGCGCCGAATCTCGGACGGGGTAAAGATTTCCGAGCGCTACAAGACCACCGATCAGGTCGAGAAGGCCACGATCGAAGAGCGCAACTACACCTACCTGTATGAGGACGGCGACGGCTACCACTTCATGAATCCTGAAACCTACGACCAGGTCCAGGTGTCGAAAGACGTCGTCGGCGACGCGGCCGCGTATCTTCAGGAGAGCATGACCGTCAAGCTGTCCATGCACGACACCAACCCGGTGTCGATCGCGCTGCCGCAGCGAGTGACGCTGGAGGTCGTCGACACCGAGCCGGTGACCAAGGGGCAGACCGCCTCCTCCTCCTACAAGCCCGCGGTGCTCTCCAACGGCGTTCGCACCACCGTGCCGCCGCACATCACGGTCGGCACCCGCGTCGTGGTGATGACCGAAGACGGCTCCTACGCCGAGCGCGCCAAGGACTAACGAGCAATCGAGGATCGGAACAGGTGCCGCCGGGGGCGAGACAGTGAGCAGGAAGAGTTTCCGCTTCGTCTCGCTTCTTCTGGCGTCGCTGTCGCTGCTCATTGCCGCACCGCTCGCTGCGGATGAATTCCGCAGCCCGTCGCTCACGGCCCTGCGCGTCGACTGGCGCGCAGCGCTCGACCAGCTCCGTGGCGAGATCAAGAGCCACCCCCAGATCGCGGGCGACTTCATCTTTGCACCCCGCCGTTCGGTGCCGCGCTACGATCCGCGCGCGATGCCCGCACTGGTGCAGCTCAACGCGATTTCCTCGCGCTTCTTCACCGGCATTGCCCGAAGTCCCGTACCCGTGCTGCTGCCGTTTGACGCCGCCGCGTACCTCGAGGCAGAGCGCAGCGGCGCCCCGGCAACGCTCGCGCTGTCGCGCTACCAGGCCGACTTCAATCCCGTCGACATGTTCGATGCCGGACCTGCCGGCTATAGCGCGACCTTCTCGTTCGAGCCCGGTGCCGGCGAGGGCATGCCGAGCCGGGTGTTCGCAAGGCCGGTCGAGGTGCAGATCACGGGCTCGGCGCTCGTCTACGACATCGCCGATCCCGCCGGCGGCAAGAGCGAGCCGGTCAAGCCGCTCGCGACCACCTACCCGGACTTGCGCAGATTCATCCGCGAAGGCTATGTGCGCTACGCCTTCACGCGCTTCGGCGTCGCCTATGTGGTGTCGATCCAGTGCCTCGACAGCGTCGCGAGGCCGCGGCGGCTCGCCTGCAAAGAGGCCTATCCGGTTGCCGAGCGCTTCCTGAAGGCGCTGCGCGTCGCAGGCGGCCAGCGCATGCGGCCATTGATGGACATTGCCTCCAACATCATCGATCGCCCGGCGGACCGCTCGGCAGATTTCAGCTACAGGCCGAGCGGCGACATCATCCCGAACACCGGCTACCGCAAGCAGGGCGGCCATCCCGACCCAATGGCCTATGCGCAGATCCGCTTTCCGCTCGAGAAGGCACCGGCTTTCGTGCGCTCTCAATCCTACGGCAAACGCGACAAGAGCGAAGGTCCGACCGCCTACCCCTGGCGCGACAATTTCTGCGAGTCGCGCAGCTTCGAGGTGTGGCAATGTGGCGGAGGCTACGGCCACCAGGGCGAGGACATCCGCGCCGCCGACTGCCCGCCGCCCGGGGAACGCCGCGAACCCTGCGATCCCAAGCAGCGCGCCATCGTCGCAGTGCGAGACGCCATCGTGATCCGCGGCGCCAGGGACCAGGCCGCGACACTTCAAGTCAACAGCCGCACCGAGCACATCCGTTTCCGCTACATGCACATGAATCCGCATGCGATGAACGCCGACGGCCTCGTCAACGGCCGCCTCGTCACCGAAGGCGAGAAGATCGGCGTGGTCTCGAACTATCTCGACCGTCCCGCCGGAACATCGCTGCACCTGCATTTCGACGTGCAGGTGTTCACCCGCGACGGCTGGATCTGGGTCAGCCCCTACGTCACGCTGGTTTCGGCCTATGAGCGCCTGATCCGCGCCCGCGGCCGCGAAATCGCCCCGGAGATCGCAGGGGGCCCGCAGCCTGTGGCGCATGCGCTGCCCGGGGACGTGATCAAGCCGGACCTGCGCGAGGGATCGGGCGGCGAGGACAATTGACGGCTTGCTCGTTTCGATGCCGGGCGGAGCGTGCTTGTCGGGCGCTCCGCCGGCTCGAACGAAGAAGGGACAGGGTTTGATGAGTGTCGGACTGATCGGTCTTCTCGACGATATCGCGGGGATCGCAAAGATGGCGGCAGCCTCGCTCGACGATGTGGCGAGCCAGGCGGCCAAGGCCGGCACAAAGGCGGCTGGCGTGGTCATCGACGATGCAGCCGTGACGCCGAACTACGTCATCGGCTTTGCCTCGAAGCGGGAGCTGCCGATCGTCGGCAAGATCGCGCTCGGATCGCTGCGCAATAAACTGCTAATTCTGCTTCCGATTGCCCTGCTGCTTGGCTATTTCCTGCCTGCCGCGGTCACGCCGCTGCTCATGCTTGGCGGAGCCTTTCTCTGCTACGAAGGTGCCGAGAAGGTGCTGGAAGCGGTGCTGCCGCATCATGCCCATCACCACGAAGCTCAGCTCCAGCCGATTGCGCTGAACGCCCGCTCGGTCGAGGACGAGAAGGTCGCGAGCGCCATCAAGACGGATTTCATCCTGTCGGCGGAGATCATGGCGATCACGCTGGCCGCCCTCCCCGTGGGCAGCATCTGGACCCAGACGCTGGCGCTGGCGCTCGTCGCCATCTTCATCACGGTCGGCGTCTACGGCGTCGTCGCCCTGATCGTGAAGGCGGACGATGTCGGCTTGGCTCTTGCGCGCTACGAGGGCGCCTCGGTCATTGGCGGCGCGATCCGTTTGCTTGGACGCGCGCTCGTCCGCGGCATGCCCATATTCCTGGCGGTGCTGAGCACTATCGGCACGGCCGCCATGATCTGGGTCGGCGGCGGCATTATCCTGCACGGCATCGAAAAATACGGCCCGCCCGCAGTCGGCCACATGGTCCACGCCGCAACCGAGGCTGCCGCGCACGCGCTTCCATCCGTTGCTGGCATCGCCGAATGGTCGGTCGAGGCAGCCATCTCAGGCGTGGTTGGACTGCTCGTCGGCGCGCTTGCGATTCCGGTCGTCGAATATGGGCTCTCGCCGGCATGGAAGCGGTTGAGGCGATCGGCCTGAACAGGCTGGTCGCCGATCGAGCTTCCTCGCCGACCCGACGCGCGGCTACTCCAGGAACGTCGTGAGCTGCGCACCCTCGTCGGCCACGAACACCGCAATCAACTCCGCCGGCTCCGTGGCGCTGGCATTGGCAGAGACCAGATGCGTCGAGCCCGGCGGCTCGAAGAAGGACTGGCCGACGCCGAAGGTCTCGACAGGACCACCGCCGAGCTGGGAGCGGATCTCGCCCTTGGTGATGTAAGCGGTCACCGACCCTGCGTGACGATGCGGACGCGAGAATCCGCCGGGACCGTAGGATACGCGCACGATGGTGACGCGCTTGCCCGGGACGTTGGGCAGCGCATAGGAGCCGATCGGTTCGACCTTGTCGAGCGGCGAACCCTCCGCCGCGGTGGCGCAAAGTGGGGCCAGCGCGCCCGAAACCGTGTCCATCATCATCGGCAGCGCCTTGCCGATCGCAAGCGCGCAGGCAAGCCCTGCGACGACGGCGAGCGCCGTCGAACGCGACGGCGTCGGACGCGGCACGGCAGAAAAGCCCATCGCTGTCATCGTGACCTCCCCTCGTGCCGATCAGGACACGGCATCGGCTGCGGCAGCCGGCCGCTTGGCCGGTGTCCAGCGATAGGCGGCGCCGAAGCGATTCCAGACGTTGATCGATGCGACTGCCGAGGTCAGGTACATCAGCTCGGATTGGGAAAATTCACGCGCAGCTTCCGCATAGACCTCCTCGCTGACGCCGTCCGGCAAGAAGGTCAGCGCCTCCGCCCAGGCCAGCGCGGCCCGTTCGCGCGGCGAGAAGATCGGCGCCTCGCGCCAGACCGCCACGAGGTTCAGCTTGTCCACGGACACCCCGATTCGTTCGGACAAGAGAATGTGGTGCTGCACGCAGAAGGCACAGCCATTGATCTGCGAGACGCGCAGCTTGACGAGCTCGAGAAGCTGCTTGTCGAGCCCGGCCTTGGCCGCGACCTGGCCCAGCGCCAGCACCAGGTCATAAGCATCGGGCGCGATCCGCTTGAAATCCTCGTACTCGCTGCGGGCGTGTGACATTGCCGTTCACCTCGTCTATTATAAGAGCACTTATATCTTATAAGAGCTCTTATATGTCGCGCAAGACGAATGACGCCGCAAAATCGCGAACGCGGCGAAAGACGGTGGAAACCGGCGCCGCCCGTGTTCCAGCCCCCGGCGAAGGCAAGCGCGGCGAGCAAGGCTATCTCGGCTATCTGCTGCGACAGGCCCACGCCGCGGTCCGCCTGAAGATGGAACGCACCCTCGCCGATCTCGGCGTGACCTCACCGCAATTCGCGGTGCTGACCATGCTCAACGCTTATCCGGGTCTCTCGGGGGCCGACGTCGCCCGCCTTACCTTCCTGACCCCCCAGACCGTCGGCGTCATCATTCGCAACCTCGAACGCGACGGTGCGATCGCGATGACGCCCCATCCGGTCCATGGCCGCATCCAGCAATGGACGCTGACACCGCGCGGCGCGGCTCTCTTGAATGGATGCCGACAGCGTGTGCTCGAGCTGGAGAAGAGGCTCGCTCGGGGGTTGGACAGCAAGGCGGAGACCGCGATCCGCCGGTGGCTTGCCGGCATCGCGGCCGAGTTGCACGAAGGCTAGGCGCCTTCGCGCCCGAAGGATGTTATCCACCCTTCAACGCATTCTTGACCTCGCCGTCGGACCATGTCTCGCCGGCCGCGATCACCCGCACGCGGCTCTGGTCGGTGGTATTCACCAGCACGTGCGAGCTCATCCCCTCACCGCTGTGCTCGAGCCGCAAATCGGTTTCGGGCTTCCAGCCGAGCGTGATCGCGAGGTCACCGGGAAAGATCTGCCATTGCGATCCGTCGTCGAGTTCGACGACGTGGCTTTCCGCATGCGTACGTATCTTCATTCCACCCCGCTCTTCGATGAACAGACTGCATGCGGAACGCGGGCCCCGGCATATGGCCGGGGCCCTGGTCCGTCAGTTGTCGTGGTGAATGATGGTCTTGCTGCGGTTGCCGAACTCGTCTTCCTTCTTGATCACCGTGGTGCGATCGGTGGGCTCGCGTTCCCTGATCACCGTGGTGCGGTCGCGATCACGGTCCCGCTCACGATATTCGTGGGACTGGCCAACCGTCACGCCCGCGCCGCCCGGGCCGACATGAACGCCCACTTCACCAGCGAACGCCGGCGTCGCGAGGGCTGTCACCATGGCGGCTGCAAACAGATCCTTCTTCATTTCGTCCTCCTCACCGTCGTGTGGGGGAATGCGGGACTGCGACAGTTTGTTCCGACGGAACAAGGCATTGCATCAGGCGCGTTGATGTTCCAGGAACCCGCTCACATGCGCCATGTTTCCGGCTAGGATGCGCCCATGACGCACGCTGATTCCTCGCCTCATCCCACGCGCCGCACCCTGCTCCAATCGACGCTCGGTGCAGCCGCATTGCTCGCGCTCCCGCCCGGCGCTCTCGCCGCGCCCCCGGGTTTCGACGAATGGCGCGAGAGCTTTCGCGCACGCGCGATGGCGAAAGGCATTTCGGCCTCGACCTGGCAGCGCGTGATGGGACGGGTCGAGCCGGACATGAGCGTGTTCAAGCAGATGCGCAACCAGCCGGAATTCAACGAGCAGCTCTGGCAATACATCAACCGCCGCGTCTCCGACTGGCGCATCATCAACGGCAAGATCGCGCTGAAGAACAACGAGGCGCTGCTTGCGCGCGTCGAGCGCGATTTCGGCGTCGAGCGCGGCACGCTGCTGGCGCTGTGGGGCGTCGAGTCCGCCTATGGCGATCCCCTGGTGCAGCAGAACCATATGAGGCCGGTGTTTCCCTCGCTCGCCGCGCTCGCCTGGAACGAGCCGCGGCGCAAGGCCTATTGGGAGACCGAGCTGATCAACGCGCTGCGCATCGTCGACAAGGGCTGGAGCACGCCCGAAGAGATGCGCGGCTCATGGGCGGGCGCGATGGGGCATTCGCAATGGATGCCGGAGGTCTGGCTCAATGTCGGCATCGACTATGACGGCGACGGCAAGGTTTCGCCGTTCGGCAAGCCGGACGACGCGCTGGGCTCGACCGCGAAATATCTCGTCAATCGCGGCAAGTGGCACCGCGGCGAGCATTGGGGCTACGAGGTGCGCGCGCCCGGCAGCATGAGCGGAAGCCGGACCTACGCGGCGTGGCAGGCGGCGGGCGTGACCCGCGCCGACGGCCAGCCGTTTCCGCAGCCGAACGCATCCGCGCAGATGTGGACGCCGGTTGCGGGCGGGCCGACATTCCTGCTCGGACCGAACTTCTACTCAGTGAAGAGCTACAACCCTTCCATGAACTATGCGCTCGCGATCTGCCATCTCGGCGATCGCTGCCTGGGCGCACCGCCCTTCATCCAGCCCTTCCCACGATGAAGGCAGTGAAGGATTTTCAGCAGCGTGCCGGGATCACGCCCGCGGATGGCTATGGCGGGCTGAAGGTGCTGGCGAAGCTGCGGCAGGGATCTTGAGGCATCCGTCATTCCGGGGCGCGCGAAGCGCGAGCCCGGAATCCATTTTTCTGCCTGGCTTGATGCACGATGGATTCCGGGCTCGCGCTTCGCGCGCCCCGGAATGACAGCCTGCTTCAGTGCCTGTACTGCGGCTCCTCCGCATCGAGCTGACGGCGGATGGCGGCGAGATGCAGCCGCGCGGATTCGGCATCGCCTTCGCGCATCTGCTTGTAGGTCGCGGCCGCAATCGCGGGATCGACCGGCAACACCTTTCGTCCCGTCGACATCGCCAGCACCTGCACTTCGGCGGCGCGTTCGAGGTAGTAGAGATCGTCCCAGGCCTCGGCAATCGTCGGGGCGAGCACCATCACGCCATGATGCTTCATGAAGACGATGTCGGCATCGCCGACGCTCGAAGCGATGCGAGCACCTTCGCGGTTGTCGAGCGCGAGGCCGTTGTAGTCCCGATCCACCGCGGTGCGGCCATAGAATTTCAGCGCGGTCTGGCCGGCCCAGATCAGGGGATCGCCCTCGGTCATCGACAGCGCCGTCGCATAGGGCATGTGGGTGTGGAAGGCGACCTTGGCGCGCGGCAGGCGCTTGTGCATCTCGGCATGGATGTAGAAGGCGGTCGCCTCCGGCACACCCTCGCCGTCGAGCACGTTGCCGTGGAAGTCGCAGATCAGGAGCTTTGACGCAGTCAGCTCGCGGAAGGCATAGCCGTAGGGATTGACGAGGAAGAGATCGTCATGTCCAGGCACAACAGCCGAGAAGTGGTTGCAGATGCCTTCCTCAAAGCCATTGCGGGCGGCCATGCGGAAACACGCGGCAAGGTCCTCGCGCGCAGTGCGGATCGCATCGGTGGCGAGGTCCGGTCGGTTCGAACGATGGGGCGCGGGTGAGGACGCGTGAAGACTGTGCGCCATGGCGAAGGACACCTCTGTGGGTCGGGAGCTGCCCCAGCTTTTACAGGGACTGCGCCTGCGCGTCAGCCCCTGCAACCGCCACCCTGCCCTGCGCCGCTCAGGCCCGCCGCGGCACGCCGCCCGCATTCATGCCGCCGTCGATGACGAGCTCGCTGCCGGTGACGTAGCGCGAGGTGTCGGAGGCCAGATACAGCACGCCGGAGGCGATCTCCGCGGCATGGCCGGCACGGCCAAGGGGCGTGACGACCTTGGCGCGCTCCTCCGGATCGATCGGGGCGTTCTGACCGGCGCCGGTCGCCCCCGTCGGGATCTTGCCCCAGATCGGGGTATCGATGATGCCGGGGTGAACCGAGTTGACGCGAATGCCGTCGCCCGCCGCCGCGCACTCCATCGCGATCGATTTGGCGAACAGCCGAACGCCGCCCTTGGTCAGCGAATAGGCCGACAGGCCGGGCGCGCCGCGCAGGCCCGCCAGCGATGACATCATGATGATCGATCCGCCGCCGGTCTTGCGCATCAAGGGCAGGCAATGCTTGACCGAGAGAAACACGCCGTCGAGATTGATCGCATTCTGCTTGCGCCAGTCAGCGAGCGTCATGTCGACGATCGAGGGCACGGAGATGCCGATGCCGGCATTGGAGACCATGATGTCGAGCCGGCCGTAGCGCTTCGCGATCTCGGCGACGACCTCGATCCAGCGTTCCTCGCTGGTAACGTCCTGCTCCAGGAAGATCGCCTTGCCACCGGCTTTTGCAACACGCTTGGCGAGCTCCGGGCCGCGCAGTTCGTCGATATCGGTGATGACGACCGATGCCCCCTCGCGCGCGAACAGCTCGACGATGGCCTCGCCAATGCCGGAGGCGCCGCCGGTCACCAGCGCGACCTTGCCCTCAACCTGCCCTGCCATGTTCACTCCCTTTCTTTTTCATTGTTTGGAGCCGTTATCTAATCACGGATGGCCCCTGGTCCGGTAGCGCAACGTCGACGACGCGGAATTGCACGCGCTCGGCGCCCTGGTAGCGGTCGACCGACAATGATCCCGCGACATGCAGCTGCTGACCACGGTTGGCCAGCAGCGCGTTGCCGAGCTTCTGGCCGACCGAACGGAACGCGATGCCGTTGACGATGGCGCCGTCGCCGGACTTGAAGCGCAGGCGCAGATGCGCCTGGCCGACCTCGTCGGCAAACACGAGTTGGTGCGCCGGCAACGCCAGCACCGGCTCCGGATTGCCGCTGCCGAAGGGACCGGCGCGGTTGAGGGTCGTCGCAAGCTCCGGCGTCACCGCACGTGCGGAGACCGCGCCGTCGATATAGAGCTCGTTGACGTGGCGCGCCTCCGCGACGTCACGCGCCAGCGCGTTCTCCAGATAGGCGCGGAATTCCGCGAGCTTCTCTTTGCGCAGCGTGACGCCCGCCGCCATTGCGTGGCCGCCGCCCTTGAGCAGGATGCCGTCGGCGACCGCCTGCCGCACCGCCTTGCCGAGATCGACGCCGGCGATCGAGCGGCCCGAGCCCGTGCCGATACCGCCGGGCTCGAGCGCAATGGCGAAAGCCGGCCGCGAGAACTTCTCCTTCAGGCGGGAGGCGACGAGGCCGACCACGCCGGGATGCCAGCCTTCCGAGGCCGTGACGATGACGGCGAGCTTGTCCTCCAGCCCGATCGAGGCCAGCGCCTCGGCTTCGGCCTGGGCTTCCGCGGCCTGCTCGATGACACGGCGTTCGCTGTTGAGGCGATCGAGCTCAGCGGCGATCCGCGCCGCCTCGACGCTGTCGCCTTCAAGCAGCAACCGCACGCCGAGATCGGCGCGGCCGATGCGCCCGCCGGCATTGACGCGCGGGCCCAGCATGAAGCCGAGATGCCAGGCCTCCGGCGGCCCGTTGAGCCGTGCGACGTCCATCAGCGCGGTGTGGCCGACATGGTCACGTCGCCGCATCGCGATCAACCCCTTGGCGACGAAGGCGCGGTTGAGGCCGATCAGCGGCGCCACGTCGGCGACCGTGCCGAGCGCAACATGATGCAGCATACCGAGCAGATCGGGCTCGGGCATCTCGCTGCTCCAGAAGCCGCGCTGGCGCAGTTCGCGGTTGACGGCGACCAGCGTCACCAGCACGAGGCCGACAGCGGCGAGATGGCCGAGACCCGAGAGGTCGTCGGGGCGGTTCGGATTGACGAGCGCGTCGACCTCGGGAAGATCGAGACCGCATTGGTGGTGGTCGATCACGACGACGGACATGCCGAGGCGCTTGGCTTCCGCCAGCGGCTCCATGCTGGTGGTGCCGCAATCGACGGTGACCAGCAGCGTCGCACCCTTTTCGGCCAGCGCACGAACGGCTTCGATGTTCGGGCCGTAGCCCTCGAAGATGCGGTCGGGAATGTGGATCAGCGGATCGAGCCCGCAATGGCGCAGGTGCCAGGCGAGCAGCGCCGCCGAGGTGGCGCCATCGACGTCGTAATCGCCGAAGATCGCGACCTTCTCGCCCCTCGCCGCCGCATCGGCGATCCGCTTGGCGGCGGCTTCCATCTCCGTCACGGTGAAGGGATCCGGCATCAGCTTTCGAATGGTCGGATCGAGGAAGTCGGGCACGGCGTCGATGTCGACCCCGCGGCCGGCCAGCACCCGCGCCAGCAGTTCGGGCAATTGGTGCCGCTGCGCGATGGCGAGCGCCTGTGCCGCCCCGCGGCCGTCCAGACGGTCGCGCCAGAGCTTGTCGGTCAGCGAGCGCGCCACGCCCAGGAAAGCCTGGGGCGCTTCGACGGGCAAGGTGGTGGCAGGCGGCGTCATGGCGGGGGGCAACTTGTTGGGAACTCGGGGGCCAGGAAATCACGCGGTCACCGGCTTCCCGAGGATTGGCCGGCAATCGGACGGGATTTGCAACGGCCCGGCCGCACAAAGCGGTGGATGGCGCCGGCCGGCGGGGTGACTACCATTTAGGCATTCCGCGGAACAGCAAATTAAGCAGGCGTTAGGCGGAATCTTCGAAAAAGAATCGTATTCGATCTGTAAGTCGTTGTTCCCCGTTCATTGCAGATCAGGCCTCATTGCCAAGGGAAGTCCCCGATGTCTGCTGCGCTGGGTCTCAAAGCCAAGCCGATCGCCACCGAACCCACCGAAGATGATTCCGACATCTCCGTGCTGATCAACCGCCTCACTGCGGAGGTCAACCAGATCGCGGTCGACAAGACCAAGTCGATCCAGCAGATTACCAACCAGATGAAGATGCTGGCGCTGAACGCGCTGATCGAGAGTTCGCGTGCCGGCGCACAAGGCGCGGGCTTTGCGGTGGTGGCGCAGGAGGTGCGCGGCGTCGGCCAGCAGGTCGAGACCATCGCCCGCGAACTCGAAACCCAATTGACGAAACGCACCGGCGATCTCGTCTCCTCGATCGAGCGGATGAGCCAGCGTTCGCGCGGCGAGCGCATGGTCGACCTGTCGCTCAACGCCATCGAGCTGATCGACCGCAACCTCTATGAGCGCACGTGCGACGTGCGCTGGTGGGCCACCGACTCCGCCGTAGTCGATTGCGCGGCTGAACCGAGCCCTGCGGCCGTAAACCACGCCTCGCAACGCCTCGGCGTGATCCTGGGGGCCTATACGGTCTATCTCGATCTCTGGCTCTGCGATCTCGACGGCAACGTCATCGCCAACGGCCGCGCCGACCGCTTTCGCGTCGTCGGCCAGAACGTCGCCCATACCAAATGGTTCCGCGAGGCGCGGTCCCTGCGCTCCGGTGACGACTACGTCGCCGGCGACGTCGAGAACCAGCCGCTGCTCGGCAACGCGCAGGTCGCGACCTATTGCGCCAGCGTCCGCGCCGGCGGTCAGGCCAATGGCGCGCCGATCGGCGTGCTCGCCATCCATTTCGACTGGGAGCCGCAGGCCCGCGCCATCGTCCAGGGCGTGCGGGTCGGCGACAACGACAAGGCGCGCGTGCTGCTGGTCGATTCGAATTTTCGCGTCATCGCGGCGTCCGACGGCCAGGGCATTTTGAGCGAGCGCGTCTCGCTGTCGCTCAACGGCCAGCGCTCCGGCTTCTATCACGAGCGCAACGGCACGCTGGTCGCCTTTCATGCGACCCCGGGTTACGAGACCTATCGCGGGCTCGGCTGGTACGGCGTGATCGTCTGCACGGCGTGAGGCCGGCGGGTCCGCCGGCCCGGCCAAAACTCGAGACAACAACCCCGACGTCACATTGATAGTTGCGCAACGCGCAATTCCGCGGTCGCATGGACCGCGGACCAATTCTACTTGCTAGCTTGTCGTAACCGGCGCAGCATGCCTTCCGCCGACCTTCGGCCGCATGGCTGATCAGGCCGGTCGCAACGCGCGAACAATTGCGCAAGATAAAAGACTAAAGCGGAGGAAATGCATGACAATCGATGTCTCTCGTCGGTCCCTGCTAGCGCTTGGCGCGGGCCTCGGCGCCAGCGCCATGCTCGGCAGCAGCGCGATGGCCCGGGCTCCCAAGCTCGGCACGCAGACGCCCTACTGGCACCGCTTCATTCTCGGCGATGCCGAGGTGACCGTCGTGTCCGATGGGCCACTGCCGCTCGGTGATCCCTCGGGGACGTTCACCGGCGTTCCCAAGGAAGAGGTCAAGAAGATGCTCGCCGACAATTTCCTGTCGCCGGACAACGTCGTGCTCGAACAGAACTCGCCGATCGTGAACACCGGCGACAAGCTCATCCTGTTCGATACCGGCATGGGCAGCTCGAAGATGTTCGGCGCCAGCACCGGGCGACAACAGAAGAGCATGACCGAGGCCGGCATCAAGCCGGGCGACATCGATGCCGTGGTCTGTTCGCATGCCCATATCGACCATATCGGCGGCATCGTCGACGAAGGCGGCAAGCCGCTGTTTCCGAACGCGCAGGTCTACATCTCACAGACCGATTTCGACTTCTGGACCGACGAGGCCAAGCTCGGCAGCCCGGCCAAGGACTTCGTCGTCCACGCCCGCAAGAACCTGCTGCCGGTGCGCGACCGCATCGTGTTCTTCAAGGACGGCCAGGAATTCCTGCCCGGCGTGCAGGCGATCGCGGCGCCCGGCCACACCGTCGGTCACACCATCTTCCTGGTCTCGTCGGCGGGAAAATCGTTCGCCTTCCTCGGCGACCTCTCGCACCATTCGGTGCTGCTGCTGGAGCGGCCACGGATGGAGTTCTCTTACGACACCGATCCGAAGCAGGCGGCGGACACGCGCGTCAAGCTGCTGACGATGCTTGCGGCCAACAAGACCCCGGTGATGTCCTATCACTTCGCCTGGCCGGGTTACGGCCATGTCGCCAAAGCGGGCGACGGCTTCCACTACTATCCGGAACCGATGAAGATGACGCTGTAGGCCGGCAAATCGGCTCCGGGCGGCGCGAGCCGCCCGGAGTTGCGATTGAGCTCATTCCGCGGGCTCAGCGTGGGCAAGTGACTTCGAGCCGACTGCGTCGGGCTGCGCCCCCGGAAACATCCGTCGGACGAGCACGAACAGCGCGGGGACGAAGAAGATGCCGAGCGCGGTTGCCGCGATCATGCCGCCGGCTACCCCGATGCCGACCGCATTCTGGCTGGCGGAGCCGGCGCCGGTCGCGACCGCCAGCGGCAGCACGCCGAGGATGAAGGCGAGCGAGGTCATGAGGATCGGGCGCAGCCGCTGGCGCGCGGCGTGCAGCGTGGCCTCGACGAGGCTGCGGCCGGCCGCGATCTGCTCCAGCGCGAACTCGACGATCAGGATCGCATTCTTCGAGGCGAGACCGATCGTGGTGAGCAGGCCGACCTGGAAATAGACGTCGTTGGCCTGGCCGAAGAGCGTCGCCCCGAGCAGCGCGCCGAGCACGCCGATCGGCACCGTCAGCATCACCGCGAACGGAACCGACCAGCTCTCGTACAGCGCGGCGAGGCTGAGGAACACGATCAGCAGCGAGATCGAATACAGATACAGCGTCTGGCTCCCGGTTAGCCGCTCCTGGAACGACAAACCGGTCCATTCATGGCCGTAGCCCTTGGGGAGCTTCGCCATCTGCTCCTCCACCGCCTGCATGGCGACGCCCGAGCTGATGCCCTGCCCCGCCTGTCCCTGAAGCTCGACGGCGGCAACGCCGTTGTAGCGCTCCAGGCGCGGCGAGCCAAAGCTCCAGCGATTGGTAGCGAGCGCCGAGAACGGCACCATCGAGCCCGCTGTGTTGCGCACGTACCAGCGGCCGATGTCGCTGGTGTCCATGCGGAACGGTGCATCGCTCTGAACATAGACCTGCTTGACGCGGCCGCGATCGATGAAGTCGTTGACATAGGCGCCGCCCCACGCCGCCGACAGCGTGGTATTGAGATCGCTCAGGCTCACGCCGAGCGCCGTGGCCTTGGCTTGGTCGACGTCGAGATTGAATTGCGGCGTGTCGTCCTGTCCGTTCGGCCGCGCCTGCGCCACGCGCCTGTCCGCCGCGAGCTGCCCGAGGAGCTGGTTGCGCGCCTGGATCAGCGCCTCGTGGCCGTTCCCGCCGGTGTCCTGAAGATAGACGTCGAAGCCGCCGGCATTGCCGAAGCCCGGGATCGGCGGCGGCAGCACGGCAAATACCATCGCATCGCGGATCCGGGCAAACGCACCCATGGCGCGGCCGACCACGGCCTGCGCCGAGGCCCCCGCATGCTTGCGCTCGTCGAACGGTTTGAGGCTGACGAAGGCAAGGCCAACGTTCTGCCCCTGGCCGGCGAAGCTGTATCCATTGATGGCGAACACGCCTTGCACGGCATCCTTTTCGTTGTCGAGGTACTGGTGCTCGACCTGCTTGATGACGTCGAGCGTCCTCGCCGAGGTGGCGCCGACCGGAAGCTGGATCAGGGTCATGATCGAACCCTGGTCCTCCTCGGGCAGGAACGAGCTCGGCAGCCGCTGGAACAGGACCACCATGGCAGCGACGATCGCCACGAATGCGATCAGGACGCCGGCGACACGCCTGATCGCGCCGGCCGCTCCGCGCTGATAGCCATCGGCCATGCGGTCGAAACCGCGGTTGAACGCGGCGAAGAAGCCGCGCCGGGCGCCGTGATCTTTCGGCGGCTTCAGGATGGTGGCGCACAGCGCCGGCGTCAGCACCAGCGCCACCAGAACGGAGAGCAGCATCGCCGTGACGATGGTCAGCGCGAATTGCCGATAGATGATGCCGACCGAGCCGTTGAAGAACGCCATCGGAATGAACACGGCCGACAGCACGACGCCGATCCCGACCAGCGCGCCGGTGATCTCGCGCATGGACTTCTCGGTCGCCTCGCGCGGCGAGAGATGCTCCTCCGCCATCACGCGCTCGACGTTCTCGACCACGACGATGGCGTCGTCGACCAGCAGGCCGATCGCGAGCACCATCGCGAACATCGTCAGCGTGTTGATGGAATAGCCAGCCAGCGCGAGCACGCCGAACGTCCCGAGCAGCACCACCGGCACGGCGATGGTTGGGATGATGGTGGCGCGCCAGCTCTGAAGGAACACGAACATCACGACGAAGACGAGCGCGATCGCCTCGAAGAGCGTATGAATCACCTTCTCGATCGACAGTTTCACGAACGGCGTGGTGTCGTAGGGATAGATGACGCGCAGTCCCTCCGGCATCGTGGCCGTGAGCTGGGCGATGCGCGCCTTCACCGCTTCCGAGGTCGCAACGGCATTGGCGCCGGTCGCGAGGCTGATGCCCATGCCGGCAGCCGGCTTGCCGTTGTAGCGCGCGGTAGAGTCGTAGGATTTCGAGCCGAGCTCGACGCGAGCGACGTCGCCGATGCGGACGGTCTGGCCCGTCGTGGCGGTGCGCAGGATGATGTCCTTGAATTGCTCTGCCGTCTGCAGGCGGCTCTGCGAGGTGATGGTCGCATTGAGCTGCTGGCCGCCGACGGCCGGAAGACCGCCGAGCTGCCCGGCCGTCACCTGCGTGTTCTGGGTCTGGATCGCAGCGGTGACGTCGCCCGGCATCAGATTGTATTTGGCGAGCTTGTCGGGATCGAGCCAGATCCGCATGGCGTATTCGGCGCCGAACAGCTGCACCTGGCCGACACCGGCGACGCGGCTGATCGGGTCGTTGATCGAGGACGCGACGTAATCGGCGATGTCGCTGGCACTGAGCCGGCCGTCATCGGAGACGAAGCCGAGCACCATCAGGAAGCTCGACGACGATTTCACGACCTTGATGCCCTGCTGCTGCACGACCTGCGGCAGCAGCGGGGTGGCGAGCTGGAGCTTGTTCTGCACCTGAACCTGGGCGATGTCGGCATCGGCTTCGTTGGTGAAGGTCAGCGAAATCGACACGGCGCCGGTCGAGGTGCTCGAGGACGACATGTATTGCAGATGGTCGAGGCCGGTCATGTTCTGCTCGATGACCTTGGTCACCGAGTTCTCGGCGGTCTGGGCGTTGGCGCCGGGATAGGTCGCGCTGATCGTGACGACGGTGGGCGCGATCTGCGGGTATTGCGCGATCGGCAGGCGCATGATCGCGAGCACGCCGCCCAGCATGATCAGGATGGCGATGACCCAGGCGAAGATCGGCCGCTTGATGAAGAAATGCGACATGACGATTACCGCTCCGTTACCGCGACTGCCGGCTGCGCCTCGGCCTGCCGGGTCGGTTTCACCGTGAGGCCGGTCGCCGGGTCCACCGTGACTTCAACGGTCTTGACCGGCGCGCCCGGACGCGCCTTCTGCGTTCCCTCGACGACCAGACGGTCGCCCGACTTGGCGCCGCCGCGGACCAGCCAGTTGTCGTCGACCGCCTCTCCGAGATCCAGCGTCCGCTGCTCGATCTTGCCGTCCCTGTCGACGAACATCGCCACCGCCTGCCCCAGCGGATTGCGCGAGACCGCCCGCTGCGGCACCAGGATCGCGGCCGTGTCGACGCCGGCGACGACGCGTGCGCGCACATACATGCCGGGAAGCAGCAGGCGCTCGGGATTGGCGAAGATCGCGCGCGATGAGACCGAGCCGGTGCTCTCGTTGACGCTCGTATCGGTGAATCCGTACTTGCCCCTGTGGCCATAGACCTTGCCGTTCTCCATCAGGAGTTCGACCTGCACGCCCCCGGCCGGGCGCTTGAGCTGGCCGCTGGCGATCTCGCTCCGCAGGCGCTCCATCTCGGAGGTCGACTGGTCGAGATCGACATAGACCGGATCCAGCTGCTGGATCGTCGTCATCGGGGTGGCCTGGCTCGCGGTGACGAGCGCGCCTGGCGTGATGGTCGACTTGCCGATACGGCCCGAGATCGACGCGGTCACCCTGGTGCGGTCGAGCGAGATCGCCGCTGTGTCGCGGTTGGCCTGCGCCGCATGCAGATCGGCCTCGCCCTGCTTGTAGGCGGCAACGGCGTCGTCGACGTCCTGCTGGCTGGCGGCATTGGTCTGAAGCAGCTGGGTCTTGCGCGCGGCCTTCAGGCGCACGCTGACGAGCGTCGCCTCCGCCCGTTGCACCGACGCCTCGGCGCTGGCCAGCGCGGCCTTGTACTGCACCGGATCGATCTCATAGAGCAGGTCGCCCTCCTTGACCTCGGCGCCTTCCACGAAGTCGCGCTTGAGCAGAATGCCCGTGACCTGCGGCCGGACCTCCGAGACCTGATAGGCGACGACGCGCCCCGGCAGGACGGTCGATATCTCCGCCTCCCGCGGCTTCAAGGTCACGATACCCACCTCCGGCACCATCTGTGGCGGTCCGGCTTGCTGACCCTGATCCCCGCAAGCTGCAAGCAGCAGGGCAATTAGCGGAACAGCTCGGGCGAACAAAGGACGCATGATGACGATCCATTGGGTGAGTTGCGGCCCCTCGATCGGGGGCGGCGCGCGGAAACATTCGGAAACTATTCGGTTTCCGTTTGGAAACTTGGTAGTTTCCTTTTCCGAAGTCAAGTGCTAGGCTGCGCATGAAACTGCGTTCAAGCAGTCGTGAAGCAGCTCAAGTCGGATGTTCCCATGGCGAGAGACTCCAAAAGCCTGAGGCGCCCGGCGCCATCTCCGGAGCGAGCCAAGCCTGCCATCCGACTGCCCGCCCCGGACGCGCGCATGACGCAATTGCTGGCGGCGGCGAAGGACACCTTCACCAGCAAGGGGTTCGCCGCGACGACGATGGACGACATCGCCAGGGCTGCCGGAATGTCGAAGAAGACGCTCTACAAATTGTTCGAGAGCAAGACCGACCTGTTCCGCGCCATGCTGCTGCGCAGCCTGCCCGCCGCCGATTATGCAGAGGCGCCTTTGGAAGGGTCACCCGTCAGCCGGCTTCGAAACATGCTCCGGGAAGCTGCAGACGTGGCGCTGTCGCCCGGCGAGATCGCGCTGCAGCGCCTGATCATCGGTGAACGCCAGGCCTCACCGGCGCTGGGGCGCATGTTCGCCGAGGTCATCATCGAGAGCGGCATGGATCACATCATCGAGCAGCTCAAGACGATTCGCCTCGCGCCGCGTTTTCAAGGCGTGCCCCTCCGCCTCATCGCCGAGATGCTGTTCGGCATGGCGTTCAGCCACGATCATTTCAGGCTGCTGACCGACACAGAATTCAGGCTCAACCGCCGCGTCGTGGACCGACGGATCGACCTTGCGATCTCAACCTTCTGCGCGCCCGAGGACCAGGCCGGCGAACTGCCTCGCCCGGGTTGAGCGGCGATCAGCAGCCGAGCCTATCGGCGATCCCGCCGAAATCCCTGGCGACGATGTCCCAATTGCCCGTCGCTTCGAAGTCGACCTTCTGATGCGGCCCGTATTCGGTCGGCCGCGCCACGAACGCGGTCTTGAGCCCGTTCTTCTGAGCGGCAGCGAGATCACCATTGTGGGCGGCGACCATCATCACCTCTTCCGGCTCGAGGCAAAGCAGGCGCGCGGCGCCGAGATAGGTTTCCGGATCGGGCTTGTAGTGCTCGAACAGCTCGGCCGACAGGATGAGGTCCCAGGGCAGGCCGGCGAACTTCGCCATGTTGGTGAGCAGCGCGACGTTGCCGTTGGATAGCGGCGCGATGACGAACTTGGTCTTGAGCCGGGTCAGGCCGGCGACGCTGTCCGGCCACGGGTGCAGGCGGTGCCAGCCCTTGGTGAGATAATCGAGATCGGCTTCAGTCAGCCCCTTGATCGCGAACTTCTCGACGAGCTTGTCCAGCGAGCGGCGATGCAGATCATCCAGCATGACATAGCCGCGCTCGGGATGCTGGCGGACGTCGTCCATCGAGGCCATGTACATGCCGCGCCAGCCGTCGACGAGCGCGGTCCAGTCGGCGCTGATGCCACGGCCTTTCGCCCACCACATGAAGTCGGTGATCAAGCTGGTACGCCAGTCCACGACAGTGCCGAACACGTCGAAGACGAGGGCTTTGACGGCGGAGAGATCGGACATGGGCGGTTTCCCTGCTTGTTCTTGTCGCCAATTTTCTTGTTGTCATTCCGGGGGGCTGCTGCGCATCGCCCCCGAATGACGGCAGCCGTTATTGTCTCGTCTAGTCCAGATGGAACTTGGCCAGCTCGCGGTGCTCGGCCTTGATGTAGCGCACGGTGCCGGTGACGGAGCGCATCACCACCGTTTCGGTCTCGATCACGCCGTCCTTGCGGAATTTGACGCCCGAGAGCAGCGAGCCCGTGGTGACGCCGGTGGCGGCGAACAGGCAGTCGCCGCGCGCCATGTCCTCGATGCCGTAGATCATCTTGGGATCGTTGACGCCCATCTTGGCGGCCCGCTCGCGCTTCTCGTCGGAATCGAGGATCAGGCGGCACTGCATCTGGCCGCCGATGCAGCGCAGCGCCACGGCGGCCAGCACACCCTCCGGCGCACCGCCGGTGCCGAGATACATGTCGACGCCGGTGTTGTCGGGGTCGGCGCAGTGGATCACGCCGGCGACGTCGCCGTCGGTGATCAGGCGCACGGCGGCACCGGTCGAGCGCACGCTCGCGATGATGTCGGCATGGCGGGGACGGTCGAGCACGAGAACGGTGATGCCATCCGGCTTGACGCCCTTGGCCTTGGCGAGGCGGCGGACGTTGTCGGCGGGCGAGGCATCGAGTTCGACGACGCCCTTGTCGTAGCCGGGGCCAATCGCGAGCTTCTGCATGTAGACGTCAGGGGCGTGCAGCAGCGTACCGCCATCGGCCATCGCCATCGTGGCGATCGAGCCCGGCATGTTCTTGGCACACAGCGTGGTGCCTTCGAGCGGATCGACCGCGATGTCGACCTCGGGGCCCGTCTTCGTGCCGACCTGCTCGCCGATATACAGCATCGGCGCCTCGTCGCGCTCGCCCTCGCCGATCACGATGGTGCCCTGGATCGGCAGCTTGTTGAGCTCGCGCCGCATGGCGTCGACGGCGGCCTGGTCGGCGGCCTTCTCGTTGCCGTGCCCGCGCAGTCGCGCCGACGACACCGCCGCCCGCTCCGTCACACGCACGATCTCCAGCGTGAGGATGCGCTCGAGCAATGCTTGCGGCGGGACTGAAATATGGGTCGACATAGGCTCACTCCTTCGAAACGGTTTGGGACGGACATTCCGTCCGCATCAACTCACAGCACCCACGGTTCGTTCGAACGAACGACAGCCCTTTGGTTCCAGCATGCTCTTTCCGGAAAACCGCTGCACACTTTTCCGGAGCATGCTCAGTTCTTCTCGATCCGGATCACCTGCGGCCGTCCGCTGATCACCTTGTCGCGCTGCACGGCGGCGAGCGCACGGCGCACCGCGTCCTCGTGCGTCGCATAGGTGATCAGGATGACGGGCACGGGCACCGCCTTGCCGTTGCCGGGCGCGGCGCCGCCATTGGGGTGACGCTGCACGATCGACTCGATCGAAATCTTCTGCTCGGCGAGCCGCGTCGCGATCGCGGCCGCAGTGCCGGGGAAGTCGCGCGCGAGCAGGCGGATGTAGTAGCCGCCCTCATGCCGCTCCATCGGCGCCTTCTTGGTGTCGCGCAGTTGCGAAATCGGCCGGCCGAACGGATTGGCTCGAATGCCGCGCGCAACATCGGCGATGTCGGCGACCACGGCGGATGCGGTCGCCGCGCCGCCTGCGCCGGGGCCGACCAGCGTGATCGGCGGAATGCCCTCGCCGTCGATCGTGACCGCATTGGTGACGCCCATCACCTGCGCGATCGAGGAGGATTTCGGAACCATGGTCGGATGCACGCGCTGCTCGATTCCCTTGGCGGTGCGAACGGCGACGCCGAGCAGCTTGACGCGGTAACCGAGATCGGCGGCCGCACGAAGATCTTCCGGCGCGATGGAGGAGATGCCTTCGACATACACTGCGCTTTGAGCAACTTTCGTGCCGAAGGCGAGGCTGGCGAGAATGGCGAGCTTCTGCGCGGTATCGTGGCCGTCGACGTCGAAGGACGGATTGGCCTCGGCATAGCCGAGCCGCTGCGCATCCTTCAGGCACTCGGCGAAGGACAGGCCCTCCTGCTCCATCCGCGTCAGGATATAATTGCAGGTGCCGTTGAGGATGCCGTAGACGCGGTTGACGCCGGTTCCGGCAAGACCTTCGCGCAACGTCTTGATGACGGGAATGGCGGCGCCGACGGCTGCCTCGAAATTCAGCGCACCGCCGTGCTTTTCAGCCGCCTTCGCGAGCTTGAGGCCGTGCTTGGCCAGCAGCGCCTTGTTGGCCGTGACGACGGACTTGCCGGCGTTCAGCGCGGCTTCCACTGCCGACAGCGCCGGGTCGCCCGCGCCGCCCATCAACTCGACGAAGCAGTCGACCTCGGGATGGGTGGCCAACGCCATCGGATCCCTGGCCCATTCGACGCCGCGCAGGTCGATGCCGCGCTTCTTCGCCTTCGAGCGCGCCGTGACGGCGACGACACGGATGCCGCGGCCGCTGCGGCCCGCGAGCACGCGCGCCTGCGTTTCGATCAAACGGACGACTTCGGCGCCCACGGTGCCGAGCCCCGCTATGCCCACTTTCAGGGGTGCAACCATGATGTCTTAGAAAACCTGCCGAAGAGAACTCAACGCCGATTGGCGAGCGGAACGACGTTGTGCAACGTTTCGATGCCGCTTTCAAGGAAGCGGCGCACGCCGCGCGCGGCCTGCCTGATCCGTTGCTCGTTTTCCACCATGGCGATGCGGACATATCCTTCACCATGCTCGCCGAAGCCGACGCCGGGCGAGACCGCGACACCGGATTTCTCCACCATCAGGGTTGCGAACTGCATGCTGCCGACGCTGCGGAAGGCCTCCGGCAGCGGCACCCAGGCGAACATCGAGGCTTCCGGCGGCGGTATCTCCCAGCCGGCGCGACCGAACGATTCCACCAGCGCGTCGCGGCGCTTGCGGTAGGTGTCGCGCATCTCCTTGATGCAATCGTCCGGACCGTTCAGCGCGGCGGTCGCGGCGACCTGCACCGGCGTGAACGCGCCGTAATCGAGGTAGGATTTGACGCGGGCGAGCGCGGCGATCACACGCTCATTGCCGACCGCAAAGCCCATGCGCCAGCCCGCCATCGAATAGGTCTTCGACATCGAGGTGAACTCGACCGTGACGTCCATCGCGCCCGGCACCTGGAGCACCGAGGGCGGCGGGTTGCTTTCGTCGAAATAGACTTCGGCATAGGCGAGATCGGACAGGATCAGGATCTCGTGCTTCTTCGCGAACGCGACGAGGTCCTTGTAGAAGTCGAGGCTCGCGACATAGGCGGTCGGGTTCGAGGGATAGCAGACGACCAGCGCCAGAGGCTTGGGGATCGAATGCACGATCGCCCGCTCGGCCGCCTCGAAGAATTGCGGCGTCGGCTCCGAGGGCACCGAGCGGATCACACCGCCCGCCATCAAAAAGCCGAAGGCATGAATCGGGTAGCTCGGGTTCGGGCAGAGGATGACGTCGCCGGGCGCGGTGATCGCCTGCGCCACGTTGGCAAAACCTTCCTTCGAACCCAGCGTCGCCACCACCTGGGTGTCGGGGTTCAGCTTCACGCCGAAGCGGCGGGCGTAGTAGGCGGCCTGGGCCCTGCGCAGCCCGGGGATACCGCGCGAAGCCGAGTAGCGGTCGGTGCGCGGCTTGCCGAGCGTCTCCTTCAGCTTCTCCAGCACATGCGGCGGCGCGGGGAGGTCCGGATTACCCATGCCGAGGTCGATGATGTCGGCGCCGGCATTCCGCGCAGCCGCCTTGGCCCGGTTGACCTGCTCGAACACGTAAGGCGGAAGGCGGCGAATGCGGTAAAATTCTTCCATGGCTCTCTGGGCTCCGGGCAACCGGTCAGGACAGAATCGACGGGCCACGAGGGCCATTCGGAGAGTCACTCATTCTCGTCGCGAAATTCGCTCAAAATCAAACATTTAGAGCAATCATCGACGACGGAGACTGAAGTCGTTCGCCCTGACTCTTGGCTGAACCGACGTCTTTTAGCACGGCAAGGCGCAGGCGCCAGCGATTACCTTGCCCGTCTCACTGCACGGACCTATTTGGCGTCCTTGGCGGCAACCGCCTGGCGATCGCGCGCGGCGGCGAGCTCGGCCTCGATCCTGGCGCGCTGCTCCGGTGGGATGATCGCCTGATCGCGATCCGGCGGCAGATCGTGAACCGGCAGATAGGTGCCGGGCTCCCTGACATGCGGCTGCGCATCCGCGGGCGTCAAATCCGCGAACTGGCTCGAACATCCGCCCACGGCAAGCGCCGCGATCAATAACGCCCCGCAGGTCGGCAGCGTCTTTTGCAGGTCCCATAACGCCAACACTTGGGAAATCCCCTACTCGTCCCAAAGCACGGCCCCGGGCAACCTTACCCAAGACCACACCCAAGCTCAAACCATTGCTGCCCAAATGGTGCGAGCGAGAAAAACAGCCCTTGCCCAACAAGCCGAGCGGTGCGGCCCGATTGTGACGGAACCAAGAAGATTTGTCGCAGTGCAACACATCTTCGAGAGTGTTTAACGTCAAACATGCAAGCTTCGCGATGACGAATACGGAATGAATCGTTACTGTTCTGCTCATGAGCATGGCCACGACCGACACGCCGAAACCCGGGACGAAGTTCGATGCGGAAGCCTTCGCGATGAATGTCGCGCGGGCGATGGAAAGCGGCGGCAAGGCGCTCGCCGCTTACCTCAAGCCGCGCGAGAGCGGCGAGGTGCAGGATCGCCCGCCGGCCGAGCTTGCCGAGGTCGTCAAGACCTTCACCTCGGTCGCCGAATATTGGCTGTCGGATACGTCGCGGTCCTCCGATATCCAGACCAAGCTCGCGAAGGACTATCTCGACCTCTGGGGCGCGGCGGTGCGCCGCATGGCCGGTCAGGACGCTCCACCGGCGATCGCGCCCTCGCCGCGCGACAAGCGCTTTGCGGATCCGGAATGGAAGTCGAACCAGTTCTTCGACTTCGTCATGCAGCTCTATCTGCTCACGGCCAAATGGGCGCAGGAGCTCGTGCGCGATGCCGATGGGCTCGATCCGCAGACCCGCCGCAAGGCAGAGTTCTACGTCCAGCAGGTCATCAACGCAGCGTCGCCGTCCAACTTCGTGCTGACCAATCCGGAGGTGTTGCGCGAAACGGTGGCCAGCAGCGGCGAGAACCTCGCGCGCGGCCTGAAGATGCTGGCCGAGGACATCGCGGCCGGCAAGGGCATCCTGAAGATCCGCCAATCCGATCCGGACAATCTCGTCGTCGGCGTCAACATGGCGACGACGCCTGGCAAGGTGATCTACCAGAACGAGATGATGCAGCTGATCCAGTACGCACCGACCACGGAGACGGTGCTGCGCACTCCGCTCCTGATCGTGCCGCCCTGGATCAACAAGTTCTACATCCTCGATCTCAAGCCGGAGAAATCCTACATCAAGTGGTGCGTCGACCAGGGCATCACCGTGTTCGTGATCTCATGGGTCAATCCCGACAAGCGGCTCGGCAACAAGAGCTGGGAAGACTACATGAAGGAAGGCCCGCTCACGGCGATGGACGTGATCGAGAAGGTCACCGGCGAGATGAAGGTGCACACCGCCGGCTATTGCGTCGGCGGCACCATGCTCGCGA
Source organism: Bradyrhizobium sp. CCH5-F6 (assembly GCF_001556045.1). Classification (GTDB taxonomy): domain Bacteria; phylum Pseudomonadota; class Alphaproteobacteria; order Rhizobiales; family Xanthobacteraceae; genus Bradyrhizobium. The sequence continues at coordinate 22,652 of NZ_LSIC01000130.1, read as the reverse complement.
CCACGCTGGCCTGGCTCGCCGAGAAGCGCCGTCAGCGCGTGTCGTCCGCGACGTTCTTCGCCGCCCAGGTCGACTTCACCCATGCCGGCGATCTCCTCGTGTTCGTCAACGAGGAGCAGATCGCAGCGCTCGAGCAGGACATGAAGGCGGCCGGCGTGCTCGAAGGCTCGAAGATGGCGATGGCCTTCAACATGCTGCGCTCCAACGACCTGATCTGGTCTTACGTCGTCAGCAACTACCTGAAGGGCCAGCAGCCGAGCGCGTTCGACCTGTTGCACTGGAACTCCGACGCGACACGGATGACCGCGGCCAACCATTCCTACTACTTGCGCAATTGCTATCTGGAGAACCGGCTCTCCACCGGCACGATGGTGCTCGACAACACCCTGCTCGATCTCTCCAGGGTGAAGGTGCCCGTCTATAATCTCGCCACCCGCGAGGACCACATCGCGCCCGCGGAATCGGTGCTGTACGGCTCGCAGTTCTTCGGCGGTCCGGTGAAGTACGTCCTGTCCGGCTCGGGCCACATCGCCGGCGTGGTCAATCCGCCCGCCTCGAACAAGTACCAGTACTGGACCAACGACAACATCAAGGACGTCAGCATCGCGCAATGGATGAAGGGCGCCGTGGAGCACAAGGGCTCGTGGTGGCCGGACTGGCGCCAATGGCTCGGCGAGCTCGATCCCGAGGAAGTTCCGGCGCGCATGGTGGGCAGCGAAGCATTCCCGCCGATCGAGGACGCGCCCGGCAGCTATGTCAGAGTTCGCGCATAGCGGAATCTCCCGCGCTTTTGTATAGACAGGCCTTCGGCACAGCGACGAGAGGGGACCGGACTATGACGCGCGAATTGTTCTGGCTGACGTGTACGGTGATCCTGACCGGGATCCTCTGGATTCCCTACATCGTCAACCGTTGCCAGGTTCGGGGGCTGAGCGGTGCCATGGCCAACCCGGCGCGCGGCGACAAGCCGCAGGCGGAATGGGCCAACCGGCTGATGTTCGCGCATGACAACGCGGTCGAGAACCTCGTCATCTTCGCGCCGCTGGTCCTGATCCTGAACGCGATCGACTATTCCACGAAATGGACCGTGCTCGCCTGCGCCGTTTACTTCTGGTCGCGCGTCGCGCATGCGATCGTGTACGCGCTCGGAGTTCCGGTGTTCCGCACGCTGGCCTTCACCGTCGGCTTCCTCGCACAGGCCGTGCTGGCGCTGGCGATCTTCAGGGTGCTGTAATCTCTTCTCCTGGGCGCAGCACGTCCGTGACGCGCCGCAGAGCCAGCAGGCGACAAGCAAAGCAGGAATGGGCCCCGGCTCTGCAGCGCATCACCGAAGACGTGCTGCGCTGCGTCCGGGTCACCAGTGGTGGCTGCCCTACTCCTCCGGCAGACCCAGCATCAGCCGCATGTTCTGCACGGCAGCGCCGGATGCGCCCTTGCCGAGATTGTCGAGCCGGGCGACCAGCAACGCCTGATGATATTTGTCGCTGGCGAAGACGTAGAGCTCGAGCATGTTGGTCTCGTTGAGCGCCTCCGGCTCGAGCCGGCCGCCCTTGGTCGCCTCGTTCTGAAGCGGCATCACCTTGACGTATTTCGAACCTGCGTAGCGCTTTGCCATCGCCGCTTGCAGATCGGCACCGGCAGGCTTGCCCGGCAGCGTATCGAGCTGGAGCGGCACCGAGACCAGCATGCCCTGCCGGTAGTTGCCGACCGAGGGAATGAAGATCGGCCGCCGCGTCAGGTTGGAATAGAGCTGCATCTCCGGCAGATGCTTGTGCTCGAAGCCGAGACCGTAGAGTTCGAAGGACGGCGCGCTGCCATCTTCGAAGCTCGCGATCATGGACTTGCCGCCGCCGGAATAGCCGCTCACGGCATTGACGGTGACGGGATAATCCTGCGGCAGCAGGCCGGCATCGACGATCGGCCGCAGCAGCGCGATCGCGCCGGTCGGATAACAACCGGGATTTGAAACCTTCTTCGCCGCCTTGATCTTGCCGGCCTGGTCCGGGGTCAGTTCGGGAAAGCCATAGGCCCAGTCGGGCGCGACCCGGTATGCCGTCGAAGCGTCCAGCACCTTCGGCGCAGAACTGCCCATGCTGTCGACCAGCGCAACGGTTTCCTTGGCGGCATCGTCCGGAAGGCAGAGGATGACGAGGTTCACCTCCTCCATCAGCGCCTTCTTGGCCGCGGGGTCCTTGCGCTTGTCGTCGGCGATGGTCTTCACCGCAACATCGCTCTGGAGTTTCAGCCGCTCGTTGATGCCGAGGCCGGTGGTGCCGGAGCCGCCGTCGACGAACACGGTGGCGGGCTTCTTCGCCGCGCCGACGGTCGGGGCTTTGGTGGTTTCCGTGAGGCTCATGATACGCTCCTTTCAAGCTCGTTGGTTTCGGCCGCGAAGGCTTCGGGCCTCACGTCCCGCATCAGTTGCGCGATCTCTCTGGCATCGGCAGCGGGTTGCGCACCGAGTGCGTTGGCGATCGCCGTATAGTCGGCGTCTGACTTGTGCTGGTTGAGCTTGAAGCTGCCTTCGATCTCCTCAACCGTCATGACCAGGCCCACGATCGCCTTCTTCATCGCCTCGAGCCGGCCCGCCGTCATCTTGCCCGACGTCCACGGCTTCTTCGGCAGCAACCAGGTCTCGAACTTGTCGCTGAGCGTGTCGACCTGCACCGACAGCTCGTCGTCCGACAGCAGCCGCACCGGCCCGCTCAGATGCACCGACTGGTAGAGCCAGGTCGGGACCTGATCCGGCGAGACGTACCAGTCCGGCGAAACATAGGTATCGGGGCCGTTGACCGCGAGCAGCCAGGACGCGGCGCCATCCGCCAGCTTTAGCAGCGGATTGTGACGGGCGAGATGGAAGGCCGCCTGCGGTGTGCCATCAGCGGCATAGGTCAGATAGAACGGCAGCGGCGAAGCGACCGGCTTCTTGCCGTCGAAGGCGCACATCGTGCCGAAGCCGCGCTCCTCGGCGAACTTCAGGCTCGCGGCGCGGTCCTGCTTGAAAAAGGGTGGCGTGTACATCGTGGTCTCCTGCTGGGCCTCCTTGGGGGGCCGCCGGATCAGATCGCGCTGACAGGAGAGAGGATGCCGCGGATCGGGTCCAGCGGCAAAGACGATGATCTCAAACGCGATCGACCGCCCAAACCGCTAAAGAGCGGCGGCGGCGACGGGCGAACATGATGGTCGCGGCGTTGATCATGGCGCGCGGCTATAAGGCCAGATCGGGTTCCGGTCAAGGTGCCGGCGTCAGATGACGCGCCAGATCCATTCCATGAGCTTCGCGAGCACGTCACCGAACAGCAGAAGCACGGCCGACCAGATCAGGGCCGAGACGAAATTGGCAGCCTGGAAGCTCCAATAGGGCATCTCGAAGATCCCGGCCGCGAGCGGCACGGAGGCGCGCAAGGGACCGAAGAAGCGCCCGATGAAGATGCTGGGTATGCCCCACTTGCGCACGAACGCCTCGCCTCTGGGCAGCAGGTCCGGGTAACGCGAGAGCGGCCATATCTGGGCAACCCTCTCCTTGTAGCGGTAGCCGAACCAGTAGGAGACCCAGTCGCCCAGCGCCGCGCCGAGCCCGCCGGCGATCCAGACCGGAAAGAAGCTGATGCCGCTCGCCCCGATCAGCGCTCCGATGGCCACCAGCGCGCCCCAGGCCGGGACCAGCAACGATATGAACGCAAGCGACTCCCCGAAGGCGAGCAGGAACACGACCGGTGCCGCCCAAGCCTGGTGAACGCGCACGAATTCAGCGAGGGCGTGCGCATACTGCTCCATCAAAAATTGCCTTCCGCCCCGTCTCAAGGTGCTGCTGATGAAAAGGACTGGTAAGCCAAGGACTTGTGTGACATCAAGTCACAAAAGCCGAGATGGAGCGGACCGGAGCGTCAAATTGCCGGGAACTGGCCGGCCTGCGGCGTAAAATCGCCGGGATTGGCCCCCAACCACACCGCCCCGGCTGCCTGCGATAACCTTTCCCAGTCAGAAGTGGCATAGTCGCCCCAACCGATTCGCCGCCCCTCGCGGCCCTCAGAACGTATCAAGATATATGTCCAAGCAGTTGAAGCCCAAAGCAAAAGACGACTTTTTCGGTGGCGACGAGCCGAAGCCCCGCGCCGCCAAGGCGGCGCCGCGCGGAAGTGGCGGAGAAGCCGACTACACCGCGGCCGACATCGAGGTGCTCGAAGGCCTGGAACCGGTGCGGCGGCGGCCGGGCATGTATATCGGCGGCACCGACGAGAAGGCGCTGCATCACCTGTTCGCCGAAGTCATCGACAACTCGATGGACGAGGCCCTGGCCGGACACGCAACCTTCATCGAAGTCGATCTGAGCGCGGATGGATTCCTGACCGTGACCGACAACGGCCGCGGCATCCCTATCGATCCGCATCCGAAATTCCCGAAGAAGTCGGCACTCGAAGTCATCATGTGCACGCTGCATTCGGGCGGCAAGTTCGACAGCAAGGTCTACGAGACGTCGGGCGGCCTGCACGGCGTCGGCATCTCCGTGGTGAACGCCCTCTCCTCGCATCTCGAGGTCGAGGTCGCGCGCAGCCAGAAGCTCTATCGCATGACCTTCGAGCGCGGCCATCCCAAGGGCAAGCTCGAGGATCTCGGCAAGATCAACAACCGTCGCGGCACGCGCGTGCGCTTCAAGCCCGACACCGACATCTTCGGCGCCAAGGCCGCGTTCAAGCCGCAGCGCCTGTTCAAGATGACGCGCTCGAAGGCCTATCTGTTCGGCGGCGTCGAGATCCGCTGGAACTGCGCGCCCGAGCTGCTCAAGGGCGTCGAGGACGTGCCGGCGGAGGCGACGTTCCACTTCCCCGGCGGCCTCAAGGATTACCTCGCCGCCGCGATCCATGCCGACACGCTGGTGCATCCCGACATCTTCTCCGGCAAGTCGGGCCGCAACGGCGCGCACGGCGCCTGCGAATGGGCGGTGGCCTGGACCGCGGATGCCGACGGCTTCCTCTCCTCCTACACCAACACCGTGCCGACACCGGATGGCGGCACGCACGAATCCGGCCTGCGCAGCGCGCTGTTGCGCGGCCTGAAGGATCACGCCGAGCGCGTCGGCCAGGGCAAGCGCGCGGCCTCCGTCACCTCGGAAGACGTGATGGTCGGCGCCGCCGTGATGCTCTCGGTGTTCGTGCGCGAGCCGGAATTCCAGGGCCAGACCAAGGATCGTCTCGCCACCGCGGAAGCGCAGCGCATCGTCGAGCAGGCCATGAAGGATCCGTTCGACCATTGGCTTTCGGGCAATCCGAACATGGCCAACCGGCTGCTCGACTTCGTCATCGACCGCGCCGAAGAACGGCTGAGGCGGCGGCAAGAGAAGGAGACCGCGCGAAAAACCGCCGGCAAGAAGCTGCGCCTGCCCGGCAAGCTCGCCGACTGCACGGACGCCGGCACCGATGGCTCGGAGCTGTTCATCGTCGAGGGTGACTCGGCCGGCGGCAGCGCCAAGCAGGCGCGCGACCGCAAGACCCAGGCCGTGCTGCCGCTGCGCGGCAAGATCCTCAACGTCGCCTCCGCCGGCAAGGACAAGCTGACGGCGAACGCCCAGCTCTCCGATCTCGTGCAGGCGATCGGTTGCGGCACGCTCGCGCAGTATCGCGAAGAGGATCTGCGCTATCAGCGCATCATCATCATGACCGACGCCGACGTCGACGGCGCCCATATCGCTTCGCTGCTGATCACCTTCTTCTACCGGCAGATGCCGCGGCTGATCGACGAGGGCCACCTCTTCCTCGCGGTGCCGCCGCTCTACAAGCTCACGCACGGCACCAAATCGGTCTACGCGCGCGACGACAAGCACAAGGACGAGCTGATCAAGAGCGCGTTCAACGCCAACGCCAAGGTCGAGGTGAACCGCTTCAAAGGTCTCGGCGAGATGATGCCGGCGCAGCTCAAGGAAACCACCATGGATCCGGCCAAGCGGACGCTGCTCAAGGTGGTGCTGCTGGCGGACGACCGCGATACCACCGCCGATTCGGTTGAGCGCCTGATGGGCACCAAGGCCGAGGCGCGATTCGCGTTCATCTCCGACAAGGCCGAATTCGCCAACGAGGAGCTGCTGGACGTCTGAGGCCGCAACCAGGCGCCCGATTCCAGGACAGCCCCGGCCTAAAGCCGGGGCCGTTTTGTTTTGAAGGGCCGACAGCTGTTCCAGCGGGCTTGCCGGGTGGGCCGCCAGTGTTTTCGCTGATTCCCAGATCGTCGCAGAGCGACTCGGCCAGCGACTCACAGGCGCCAAGGCCGAGGCAGGATTGCCTTCATTTCGGCCAGAGCCGAACTTGCTAACGAGACGTTACCTAAAATCGAATCCTCAAAAATCTCGCAAGATATTGAAATATATGAATTTTACTTCTTTTGAGCGGCGGCACCCCAATTACCCCCGCACCGGTGTTTTCCGGCGACTGTGCCTGCCCGGCAACAGCATTTTGGCGAGAACCGTCTATAGTTCGGGCATCAGATGAAACGAACTTCAGTGCGCTCGCGCCTGCTACGACAGACCAAGGTTGGGGATTTTGACATGAAGAAGACTTTGCTCGCTCTGACCGCGGTTGCGGCGATGACTGGTTCGGCCTCGGCTGCCGACCTTGGCGCCCGCCCCTACGCGAAGGCCCCGATGCCGGCGCCTGTCGCCAACTGGACCGGCTTCTATGTCTTCGGCGGCGGCGGTGGCGGCCTTTCGAACGCCGACCAGAGCATCGTGGATACGGCCACCGGCACGCCGTTGACGATCACGCAGCGCCAGGGTGGCTCCGGCTGGTTCGGCACCGTCGGCGCTGGTTACGACTGGCAGTTCAACGGCACTTGGGTCGCCGGTATCTTTGGCGACGCCCAGTTCGGCAGCATCCGAGCCACCATCCAGGATCCGATCTTTGGCCTCACTGGCAGCCAGAAGCTGGAAACCTCCTGGGCCGCGGGTGTGCGCCTCGGCTGGCTGGTCGCACCGAACGTTCTCTCCTACGTCAACGGCGGTTACTCCGGCGCTCACTTCGGTCAGACCAACTTCACGACGCTGGGCGGAACTCCCGCGGGCGTCCACCTCGCCAGCTACGACCGTCACGGCTGGTTCATCGGCGGCGGCGTGGAGAATAGCCTGAACATCTTCGGCCTCACCTCGCCCGGCTGGTTCATGAAGACCGAGTATCGTTCGGCCTTCTACAACGCCAAGACCCAAACCGAGCTCTTGGATGGCACCAACGCGCCGCTCGTCAACAGCGTCCGCGCCAACAGCTGGAACCAGACGATCTCGACTTCGCTGGTCTACCGCTTCAACTGGACCGGTCCGGTCGTCGCGAAGTACTGATCTGATCTCGCGATCAAACGTCAAAGCCCCGGCAGCGCCGGGGCTTTTTCGTTTGGGAGCGGCTTGCCGGCAATGGCGTGCACGCGTCGCCGGGCCGGATTTTGCTCGCCGACGAACCTGCGCCGCCGATCGCGCTGCCGCGAGTTGCTCTTGCAGGGACACGCTCCCTCCCCGCCGAGAGCTCGCGCCCGCCGCCATTGTGTCCGAACCGAAGCTACGGTTACTGTGCGCGCAAGCTTTCGCGGCGGCGGCGTTCATCACCGCGCCCGACAGAAGCGGACCGATGGGGAGGAATGTATGCGCAGATTTCTGCTTGTAGCAGGCCTGTTTGCGACTGCCGTCGGGCTTCTCTGGATCGGACAGGGCACGGGCACCATTCCGTGGCCGCGATCGAGCTTCATGGTCAACCAGCTGCAATGGGCCGGCTATGGCGCAGCCATGGCCGGCTTCGGGCTGGTGCTGATCTGGCAGAGCAACCAATAGAAGAGATCAGGGAATACAAGCATGACATCCAGCCGGTTCGATCTTCGCGGCAAGGTCGCGATCGTCACGGGAGGCAATGGCGGCATCGGGCTCGGCATGGCGCGCGGCCTTGCTGATGCCGGCGCCGACATCGCCGTGGTCGGACGCAACGAGACCAAGTCCGCCGCCGCCGTGGCCGATCTCAAGCAGCGCGGCGTGAAGGCGATCGCCATTCCCACGGACGTGACCGACAAGGCGGCCGTCGCCGCCATGATCGAGCGCGTCGTTAGGGAGCTCGGACGCATCGACGTGCTCATCAACAATGCCGGCATGAGCATCCGCAAGCCGCCGCACGAGCTCGAGCTCGACGAGTGGAACAAGGTGATCGACACCAATCTCACGAGCGCCTTCGTATGCTCGAAGCTGGCCTATCCGGCGCTGAAGGCGTCCGGCAACGGCAAGGTGATCAACATTGGCTCGATGATGTCGATCTTCGGCGCGAGCTTCGCGACGGCCTATGCGGCGAGCAAGGGTGGTATCGTGCAGTACACCCGCGCCTGCGCCAACGCCTGGGCGCCCGACAACATCCAGGTCAACGCCATCCTGCCGGGCTGGATCGACACCGACCTCACCCGCGGCGCGCGGCAGCAGGTGTCGGGGCTGCACGAGCGCGTGCTGGCGCGCACGCCTGCGGGGCGTTGGGGCGATATCGACGACTTCGCCGGCATCGCCGTGTTCCTCGCCTCGCCCGCGTCGAACTTCGTCACCGGCACAGCGATCCCCGTCGACGGCGGCTTCTCGGTGATGGCCTGAGGCAGGCCTGCGCTCGAGAACTTGCACGCAAAAAAGAAGCCCCGGACCAGGCCGGGGCTTTCGAGATTTGCAGTGCTTTTCTTGATCGTTGGTCGCGTTGCGTCGACGTGCTCAGTAGCGGCCGATGGTTGGCGCGTCGAACTTGTAGCTCGCGCGGACCACGGCCCACTGGATGTCGCGCGGCTTGGCATCGAAGGTGTAGTTGCCCGAGGTGCCGCCGAGCTGATAGGTCTGGCTGCCAAAGGCCGCGTAATTGTATTCGAGGCCGACGATCCAGTTGCGGGTGACGCCGTATTCCCAGCCGGCGCCGACGGTCCAGCCGTTGGCCCAGTGAGTCTGCCCGCCCGAGCCCGTCGCCGGACCGACCGTGTCGCTCACCGAGAGGCGGTTGTTCACGCCGGCATAGCCGCCCTTGAAGTAGAACAGGTTGTTCTGAACCGCGAAGCCGGCGCGACCGACGACAGTCGCGAGCACGTTGGCGCGCCAGGAGAAGACGTCGTCCCCAGCACCAAACGCGGTGTTCGTGAACGAACCCTTGTTGTCGAGGCCGGAGATGGTGCCTTCCATACCGAACACGAAGTTGTTGGCCTGCCAGTTGTAGCCGATCTGGGCGCCGCCCATGATGCCGGAGCCGCGTTGACGGTAGCCCTCTCCCGGAATCAAATCGCCGAACGCGGCGCCAGTCCCGTTGTTGATGAACTGCTCGTTGGTCCAGGCGCCACCGATATGGCCGCCGACATAGAAGCCGGTCCAGTTGAACAGCGGCTCGACATAGGCGGGCGCTTTCGTGTAGCGCGCGCCGAGATCGGCGGCGGAAGCTGCGCCGGCCGAAACCACGGCCGTCGTGCAGGCGAAGGCGGCAATCAATTTGTTACGCATGGTACACCCCGTGTCCTCAGATGGGCGCACGGTCACACGCAGCTCTTACTCAAATTTGAATCAAGATAGTTAAGACGCCGGATTGACGATTGGCGCGGATGGAATCCGTCCTCGCTGTTGCACGCACGCAACGCGCGAAACGCGATTTAAGGCGGCGTTATCCCTACCGAATTGCTGCACTACGGCGCCGGTGCGGCCTTCGAATGCACGTGCTCGGGCCGCACACCGAGCGCAAGCAGGCGCGCCGGGATACCCTGGAGCCAAGGCAGCGCGGTGATGAGGCGCACGAGCAACGGCACCTTCAACGGCCGGTCGCCGCCCTGAAGCGCGCCGCTGATGACGTTGTTCTGGACGACCATCTGCATGCGCTGCGTCATCTTCACGGGGAATTCGCGGCGGCGGCGCACGGCATCCAGTTCGTGTTCGGACGGGCAGCCGTCGCGCAGCTTCTCGGCAAGCAGATTGGCGGTCGCGACCGCGTCCTGCACGGCGAGATTGACGCCGACGCCGCCGACCGGCGACATCGCATGCGCGGCGTCGCCGATGCACAGCAGGCCCGGCTGCGTCCAGCGCTCGAGGCGGTTGATCGCGACCGTCAGCAGCTTGATATCGTCAAAGCTCTTCACTTCAGTGATCCCGGACCGAAGGACCGGCGCCATGCGCACGACATCGTCGAGCAGCGCCTGCAATCCCCTCGCCTTCACCGCCCCGTGCTGTCCCTTGGCGATGATGTAGGCGCATTGCCAATAGTCGCCGCGGTCGAAGGTGATCATCATCTTGCCGGGCTCGACCCGCGCGAGCACGTTTTCGGTCTCGTCTGGCCTGCGGCCGGCGCGAAACCAGAGCACGTCCATCGGCGCGCCGATCTCCTCGGCGGCGAGGCCGGCACGCTCGCGCACCGTCGAATGCCGGCCGTCGCAGGCAATGGTGAGATCAGCCTCGATGTCGGCGAAGCCGTCAGGCCTCTTCGCCCGCACGCCGGCGATCGTCTCGCCGCGGCGGATCAGATCCACCGCCTCCGTGCTCATCATCACCTCGAGCGAGGCGAAGCGCTGGCCGGCCTCGCGCAGGAAGTTCAGAAAATCCCATTGCGGCATGAAGGCGATGAAAGGGTACTTCGTACGGAGCCGGCTGAGATCGGCGATGCGCACCGGCGTGCCGCCGAACAAGCCGTCCATCTTCTGCAGGCGCTGGTGCGGCAGCTTCAGGAAGCCGTCGATCAGGCCGAGTTCGTCCATGACCTCCAGCGTCGAGGGATGCACTGTGTCCCCGCGGAAATCGCGAAAGAAATCCGCATGCTTCTCCAGCACCACGACTTCGATGCCAGCACGTCCCAGCAAATAGCCGAGCATCATGCCCGCCGGTCCGCCGCCGACGATGCAGCAGCGGACTTTCATGGTCGCGCTGGATGGTGGGTCGGATGTCATGGCCGCCGCGATCTGCGAGTATCGTCACGATAGCGCGACGATACTAGCGCGATTCAGCCCGGGTGCAGTCTCAATTCGTCGGCGCGGGCCGAGGTTGGCAGCGGCGAACCAACCAGCTTGGAGAAAAGGCCCGCTTTGCGCGGGCCTTTCATGAAAAGCGAGGCAATTATTTCTGGTCCTCGTTGCTGGTCCCGGTGCCCGGACTGCCAATCGGCAACCCGTTCGCCGCACGACCGACACCCAAGTTTCGCTCGGCCTGCGCAGCCGTAGGCGTCTTTCCGTTCGCGGTCGGAGGCTGAACGTTCGGATTGTTCTGGCTGTTGTTCGTGTTGACGTTGGCCCCGGTGGTGGTGCCTTGCGTCCCCATGCCCGACGGAGCCGACGGCCCGGAATTGGCGCTGCTGGATGATGTGCCCGTTCCGACTCCCGAGCTCGCCGCAGATCCTGAACTGGCGCCGCCCGCACCGCCTCCTGCACCACCGCCACCACCTCCTCCTTGAGCGAGGGCAGCCGTCGAAAGTGCAGCACAAGCGATCGTCACGAGGATGGTCTTGCGGATCATGAATCGTCTCCCTGGTTTGACAGACAATCCAGGTCAGCAGCTGTTGTTCCTTCCGCGGGAGATCACGTTCACCGGCCTCAGGGCTTTGGCGACTTCCGGTCCCAGGGGCGCTTGCCGTCGGCGTCGCGGTCCCAGGGGCGCGCGGTTGGAGCTATCCGATCATCCTCGGCGGCCCTCGCTCGGTCGGCCTGGACGCGTTCGCGGTCAGTGAGCGGTGGGGCCGTGGGGACCGGATTCGTCTGGGCCAGAACCGGAAACGTCGTAAGCAGCAAGACGATGATGAATTTTGTCATCCCCGGCTCTAACACTTTCACCTCAGCCTGTCCGGATTAAGTTCGTCCACTCCGCAAGGCGATCCGTCACAATCGCCCGCCGAACGACGCATCAATTGTTGCTGCGGTTCGCGCTGCGAAAGCTCTTGATCTCCGAGACGCTGCCGTCGCGATAGGTCAGCTCCACCGAGACGGACTTCGTGCTCGGCGCGAGCTTCATGTAGAGCGGCATGCCGGCGGTGACCGCGCTGGGGTCGCGCATGTCGCAAGGAGGCATCTTCAGCACCTGGTTCGGCACGGCGGTGTCGATGCCGATGCGCACCTCGCGGATGGCACAGCGATAGGACACGAGATGCGTGTAGTAGACCAGGAGCCCGTTGAACTCGCGGAACGACAGCCAGCTCGTCGATGTCATGTCGAGGATCTTGCGCTGGTCGCGGATCAGCGCGGCCTCGGGATCGAACCTGATCGGGAACGGCCCCTGCATCTCGCCGCCCTGATCGACATAGCGGACCTCGATGGTGCCGGCCGCAGCATCCGGCGGCAGTTCGATCGACGGGTTCGGCATCCGCTTGCGCGTGCGCGGATCGAGCGTGTCGATGAAGCCGGTTTCGCGGAAATCGCCCTTGCCGGCCATGCGCCAGGAAATGCCGAGCGTCGGGTCGGCGAAGGAGAACGTGACGCTCCAGCCGCCATTGTGCCGCGAGAAGCTCGCGATCGGCGCGTTGATGGTCTCCTCCCGCGGCATCTGCGGCACCGAGACGGGAGGCAGCGCCGCGAGCTGCTGCGGCGGCGGATCGGCCGGACGCGCTGTGTCCTTGGACACGCCGCTGAGAAAGACGTCGTCGACCATCTGGTCGAAATAGACCGGGACCTGCCTGTGCTTGACGGTCTCGGCCATCTCGCTGACGGCACGGCGCGTGCGCTGCGCCACCTGCACGAGGTTCTCGCCGGGCTTGAGCAGCTCCCTGGCGAATGTGCGCGTGAACACCGAATTGGGATTGGCGTCGTCATTGGACAGACGATCGAGCGCGGTCTGGCGCGGTCCTGCCGAGAACACCGAGAACACGCCTTCCGGCAGTTGCGTCATCGGCGCGAGCCCGCCGCCTCCCGCGACTGCGCGGGTCCCCTTGCGCTCGAACGGGTTGTTGCGGCAGGCGTCGAACACCAGGATCGAGGTCCGCGCCTTCTTGTTCTGGAGGCGCTCGACGATGCGGTCGGCCAGGATCGAGGCGTCGCGCACCAGCTCTTCCTGCCCTTCCGTCGCCGCCGGCACGTCGGTCGGCAGCAGATAGTTTTGACCTGCGATCTCGAAGCCGTGGCCGGCATAGAAGAAGAACGCGGTGTCGCCGGGCTCGATCGCCTTGTCGAAGGCAAGCAGCGTCTCAGAGAATTGCTGCCGGTTCTGGTTCTCGGCGACCATCACCGAGAAGCCGAGTTGCTTCAGCGTATCGCCCATGGTGCGGGCGTCGTTGACGGCCTTGAGCAGCTTCGGCACGTTCCTGTAATCGTTGTTGCCGACGACGAGCGCGACGCGCTTCTCGGCATGGGCGGGAGCTGCGAAGCCGCTCAGGCTCGCCACGAGGCCAAAAGCCGCCAGTATTCTGAAAAGCCGACGCGTCATCGCATGTTTCCCGTTGCAGGATGGCCTGTGCCGGCTCCCTCGAACGGTCGTTCATGGAAGCCCTCGGCCGTCGATGTGATAGTCGGCCCAGCCACAACGAGGGTTCAAGGGCCTTCGTCGACCGATTCCATCCCCGGCCTATGGCAGATTCGCGCGGAATCTGCTTTTTCTTGCGCGTTCTGCTGAGAGGGGCTGCCGTGTATCGCTGGTGCACCGACGAGGTCGAGCCGCACGACCGCTTCGACTATTGGCGCGACGTGCGCGCCAAGGGATTGTTCGGCGTCACCGCCGAGCTTGCGCGCGAACGGCGGGCGGACTTCTTCGGCGAATTCTCGCTGCGCCAGCTTGGCGGTGCCGGCCTCGTCGAGCTGAAGGCCTCGCCCTACGCGGTCGAGCGCAGCACGTCAGACATCGCCGACGCCCCCGGTGATGCGATCTGCGTCTACCAGCAGCTCGGCAGCGGCGGCTGGTTCTCCGGCATGCGCGCAAGCGACTTTTCGATCGCCAATGGCGCCTTCGCCACCAGCCACACCGACCTGCCCTACCGTACCGCGCCGCTGGGCGCAGGCGGCTTCCACCTGCGAATCCTGAAGATCCCGATGGGCATCATCCCGGCGCAGGACAAGCGCATGCGCGAGCTTGCGCCCCGGACGTTCAACGATCCGACCCTGGCGCCCCTGCTCGCCGCCTGCTTTGCCGACCTGGCCGAGGTTAGTGAAGACGACGGCGTCGATGCGGCCTCGCTGGTCCAGGCGCTGGCTCATCTGGCGCTGATCGAGCGCGGCATCCTGCGGCCCGGCAGCCGGCGCGGACAGGCCGCGCTGCGGACCGCCCGCCTCTCGCAGGCCCGGCGCCTGATCGCGCGCCACCTGCAAGACCCCCGTCTCGCCCCAGCCATGGTGGCCGACCTGCTCGGCGTATCCGTGCGCCACCTGCACATGCTGTTCGAGACGGCGGCAAGGAGCTTCTCGCAGACCGTGACGGAGGAGCGCCTGAAGCAGAGCCGCCGCCTGTTGCGCGAGGCGCCGGAACGGCTGATCGCCGACATCGCGGCCTCCTGCGGCTTCGAGAGCCTGGCGACCTATTACAGGGTCTTCAATGCCGCCTATGGCATGCCCCCCGGCGACTTCCGGGCAAAGGGTTCGGATGGGCTCTAGCCGTCGTCTTGCCGTTGCGGCCGAACGAACGGGTTGAGCGGAAAATCCCAACGACGCCCGTAGTTTGAGCAAAAACCTCAGGTTTTTTAGGGCCTTCCCGCGCCCGCTCCATTGACTTTGGCCGATTCCGGCCTATGTTCCGGGGCGACGCGGCTCAGATCGACGAGCGATTCCTGAGCCTTGCGCTTTGTTCGCGTGAGTCAGCACCCCCAGCTTCCTAGAGAGCGCGCCGTTTAGGGGTGGAACGCGACAGCCTTATTACCCTCGATTCCGAACGGCGGTTTCGACCAGAGGCTCAATGTCCTTTTCAAATCTCGGACTGTCCGAAAAAGTCCTCGCCGCAGTGGCGGCCACCGGTTACACCACCCCCACCCCCATCCAGGAACAGGCGATCCCCCACGTCCTCGCACGCAAGGACGTGCTCGGCATCGCCCAGACCGGCACCGGCAAGACAGCTGCCTTCGTGCTGCCGATGCTCACCATCCTCGAAAAGGGTCGGGCCCGCGCGCGCATGCCGCGCACGCTGATCCTCGAGCCGACCCGCGAACTCGCGGCCCAGGTGAAGGAAAACTTCGACCGCTACGGCGTGGGCCAGAAACTGAACGTCGCGCTCCTGATTGGCGGCGTCTCCTTCGGAGACCAGGACGCCAAGCTGATGCGCGGCGTCGACGTGCTGATCGCAACCCCGGGCCGCCTGCTCGACCATACCGAGCGCGGCGGCCTCCTGCTCACCGGCGTGGAGCTGCTCGTCATCGACGAAGCCGACCGCATGCTGGACATGGGCTTCATTCCCGACATCGAGCGCGTCTGCAAGCTCGTCCCGTTCACGCGGCAGACGCTGTTCTTCACCGCGACCATGCCGCCGGAAATCCGGCGCATCACCGAAACTTTCCTGCACAATCCGCAGAAGATCGAGGTCTCCAAACCCGCCACGACGGCCGTAACGGTCACGCAGGCCCAGGTGCCCGCCGGGCGCGAGGCGCACGAGAAGCGCGAGCTGCTCCGCCGCCTGCTGCGCGAGGCCAAGGACCTCAAGAACGCGATCATCTTCTGCAATCGCAAGCGCGAAGTCGCGATCGTTCACAAATCGCTCCAGAAGCACGGCTTCAGCGTCGGCGCCCTGCACGGCGACATGGACCAGTCGGCCCGTACCGCGGCGCTCGAACAATTCCGCAAGGGTGAGCTGCCGCTGCTCGTCGCCTCGGATGTCGCCGCCCGCGGCCTCGACATTCCCGAGGTCAGCCACGTCTTCAATTTCGACGTTCCCCATCACGCCGACGACTATGTCCACCGCATCGGCCGCACCGGCCGCGCCGGCCGGACCGGCACCGCGATCTCGATCGTGACACCACTCGACCAGAAGTCGATGGCGGCGATCGAGAAGCTGATCGGCCAAAGCATTCCGCGCGCCGAAGGCGATTACGAAGTCTCGGCCGAGGCCTCCGATGCGGGCGAGCGTCCGCGCGAACCACGCGGCCGTGAACGGTCACGCGGCGGCGGACGCAGCAAGCCGCAGCGCGGCCGCGACCGTGAGCGCAGCCACGAGCCTCGCGAGGCAAGACATGCTTCCGAGGCGAGGCCTTCTCCTGAGGCAAAGCATTCTCCAGAGGAACGGCAGCCCGCCGAGGCAAGGCATCGGTCCGACGAGAAGCGTCGGGCGGAGCCCCGTCACGTGGCGCGCCAGCAGCCCGGCACGTCGCATGTGCCCTCGATCGGCCGTCCCGAGCCGCGCCGCCAGCGCGAGATCGACACCGAGCCGGGCGATCACTCGCATCTGCCGGCGTTCCTGCTGCGGCCGGTTCGCTCTCCAGCCGGTGCCTGAAACGCGGGTTTCGGTTGAGATAAGACAAGGCACACTTTTCCAGACGCTTCGTGGACGTATATTTACGGGGCGTTCACGATCGTCCATTAGTCTACGAACATAATTTAAGCATTGCTGCGGTCGATGGCGCGCCGACCGCTGTTGGGGTATGTTCCGTGGTCAAGGTGCTCGACGAACACGAACGCACGATGGCGTTCGCCGAGGTTGCCCTCGGTCAGATCCGATCGCTTCGGCAGACGGCAATTCCCCGCAATTACGAGATCTGGTACGTCTACGCCACGGGCTACAACGCGCCGCTCAACAAGATCATCAACGAGACGCTGGCGCGCAGCGGCAAGCTGACCGAAGCCGATCTCGAGCAGATTTACGAGACCTATCTCTCCCACATCAAGACCACCGACCGCATCGACAAGGTCGGCGCGCGCGTCATCGGCGAGATCGACGACGTGATGAAAGTCCTGGGTGACGCGCTCGGCATGACGGGCGCCTACGATGCCAGCCTGTCGGGCGCTGCAGAGACTCTGGCTTCGGCCAAGAGCCGGGACCAGATCAAGGCGGTCGTCGAGGCGCTGCTACGCTCGACCAGCGAGATGCGCGAGACCAACAAGGCGCTGGAAGACCGGCTGACGCTGTCGAAGAACGAGATCAGCAACCTCCAGCAGAGCCTGGAAGCGATTCGCGCCGAGAGCCTGACCGATCCGCTCACCGGTCTCGGCAACCGCAAATATTTCGACCGCATGATCGGCATGGCCGTGCAGAGCGCGCTCGCCTCGGGCGAGCCGCTGTCGCTGCTGCTGTTCGACATCGATCACTTCAAGTCGTTCAACGATTCCTACGGCCATCTCACCGGCGATCAGGTGCTGCGGCTCGTTGGCCTTTCGCTGAAGCAGACCATCAAGGGCCAGGACATCACCGCACGGTATGGCGGCGAGGAGTTCGCGGTCGTGCTGCCCAACACCTCGCTGCGGCAGGCGCTCACGGTGGCCGACCACATCCGCCGCGCCGTGATGGCGAAGGAGCTGAAGAAGAAATCGACGGGCGAGATCCTCGGCCGCGTCACCATCTCCGTCGGCGTCTCCTTGCTGAAGGAAGGCGACGACACCGACGCGCTCATCGAGCGTGCGGATGCCTGCCTCTACGCCGCCAAGCGCAACGGCCGCAATCGCGTGACTTGCGAAGCCGATCCGGAATACGCGGCGGAGACGCGCGGCCGGGTGGCGTAGCATCTCGTCGGATGAAAGCGCATAGAGTGGGCAAAGGCGCATGGCGCCGTGCCCACCATCTCTCCAGCATTACGCTCTTGAACGCTGGGCACGCTTTGCTTTGCTCACCCTACGCGCTGTTGTCGCGGCCGCCTTCCTGGTCGTCCGCTTCTTTGCAACAGGCTTCTTCTTAACCGCCTTCTTCACCTTCGGCCGCTTCTTCACCTTGGCGCGTTGGGCTGCGGCGAGTGCTGCCCTCGCCCATTGTGCAAGCTCTGCGGAATCGTCGAACAGGTGCGCGGGCAGCTCCCAGTAGGAGTTGACGACCACGGTCTTGGCGCGGGTCGAATATTGAAACGGCTTTGAGCCTTCGGCCTCGAAGTCCGGAATGGTCATCTCGTCGGCGCGGAAGAAAAGGCCGGCGCGCAACGACAGAGCGAAGTTGGTCCCATCGGCCGAGATCCCGTAGCCGGAGAACATCCTTCGGATGGTGACCGGGCCGAAATCGGCGAACAGATCGATCAGGAATTCGCGGTCCATGCGCGCAACTCTCTCGTGCCCCGGACGCAACGCGCCGTAGAACGGTGTGCTGCTGAGCCGAGGCCCATTCCCTCAGCGAGGGGAACTATAGCGCGGGTCCCGGCTCTGCGCAGCAGCGCAAGCGCGCTGCGGCACGTCCGGGACACGAGAGCGAAGCGTTGGGCTAATTACCCGTCGATCTTGGCCGGCCGCAGCTCGACCGATTCGCCACAGCCGCAGGCGGAGACCTGGTTGGGGTTGTTGAAGACGAACTGGGCCTGCATCTTGTCGGCCTTGTAGTCCATCTCGGTGCCGAGCAGGAACAGCACGGCCTTGGGATCAATCAGGATCTTGACGCCCTTGTCCTCGACGACCTCGTCGGTCGGACGGACATCATGGGCGTATTCGACCGTATAGGACTGGCCGGCGCAGCCGCCATTCTTCACACCGACACGCAGGCCGACGATCTCGGAGTCCGCGCGCTGGGTCAGCTCGCTGATGCGCTGGGCAGCGGCATCGGTCAGACGCATCACCTGCGGACGCGGGCGCCGGGGCTTTGGTGTCGAAGCTGGTGTCGAGCCTGACGATATCTGGGTCATGTTATCTATGTGGTCCGTTGCGGAGCGAATTCAATGCGGCCTGGAACCGTCACCACATATTGAGCACGAGGCGCGCCTCGTCGCTCATGCGTTCCGGCGACCACGGCGGCTCCCAGACGACCTTGACGTCGACCACGCCGACGCCGGGCACGCTGGCCACCGCGTTCTCGACCATGGTCGGCAGCTCGCCGGCGGCCGGGCAGTTCGGCGTCGTCAACGTCATCAGCACGTCGACGGAACGGTCGTCCTTGATCTCGACTTTGTAGATCAGGCCGAGCTCGTAGATATCGGCGGGGATTTCCGGGTCGAACACCGTCTTGAGCCCGGCGATGATCTCCGTGGTCAGACGCTCGGTCTCCTCAGGCGGCAACGCCGAGTGGGTTTCCATCGGATTGGCTTTGACTTCAGCCGTGTCACTCATGCGAACAAATCCCGCGCTTTCAGCAGCGCCTGTGCCAGATGATCGACTTCTTCCCGTGTATTATACATGCCGAACGACGCCCGGCAGGTGGCAGTCACGTTGAACCGCTCTAAAAGCGGCATCACGCAATGTGTGCCGGCGCGCACCGCGATGCCCTGGCGGTCGATCACGGTCGCGACGTCATGGGCATGCGCGCCCTTGAGCTCGAAGGAGATCACCGGGCCCTTGCCCCGCGCCGTGCCGATCAGCCGCAGCGAGTTGATCTCGCGCAGGCGCTCCTGGGCATAGGCGGTGAGATCGTGCTCGTGGGCGGCGATGCGCTCCTTGCCGACCGAATTGACGTAGTCGATGGCGGCGCCAAGGCCGACGGCCTCGACGATGGGCGGGGTGCCGGCTTCGAACTTGTGCGGCGGGTCGCCATAGGTGACGATGTCGCGCGAAACCTCGCGGATCATCTCGCCGCCGCCGTTGTAGGGGCGCATCGCGACGAGATGGTCGTACTTGGCCCAGAGCACGCCGATGCCGGTCGGGCCGTAAACCTTGTGGCCGGTGAAGACGTAGAAGTCGCAGCCGATGTCCTGGACGTCGACCGGCAGATGCACCGCACCCTGGCTGCCGTCGACCAGCACGGGAATGCCGCGGGCATAGGCGATCCTGACGACGTCCTTGACCGGCACGATGGTGCCCAGCGCATTCGACATCTGCGTTATCGCGACCAGCTTGGTCTTCGGTGTCAGCAGCTTCTCGAACTCGTCGATGAGGAAATTGCCCTCGTCGTCGACGGGCGCCCATTTGATCACCGCGCCCTGGCGTTCCCTGAGGAAGTGCCACGGCACGATATTGGAGTGGTGCTCCATGATCGAGAGGACGATCTCGTCGCCTTCTTTGACGTTCGGGCCGCCCCAGGACGAGGCGACCAGATTAATCGCCTCGGTCGCGTTGCGGGTGAAGATCACTTCCTCGGTGCGGGGCGCGTTGATGAACTGCGCGACCTTGGTGCGGCCGCCCTCATAGGCTTCGGTCGCGGCATTGGCGAGGTAGTGCAGGCCGCGATGCACGTTGGCGTATTCGCTGGTATAGGCCTGCGTCATGCGGTCGAGGACGGCGCTCGGCTTCTGGGCCGAGGCGGCGTTGTCCAGATAGACCAGCTTCTTGCCGTAGACCTGCATCGCCAGCGCCGGGAAATCCTGGCGCACGCGCGCGACGTCATAAGCACCGTTCTTGACTGCCGGATGCGTGCTCATGACCGCCGCTCCAGCCAGCGCTCGGCCAAGGCGATCACGTGCTCGCGCAAGCCGTCGTCGGCGATCTGCTCGATCGCCTCACCGACGAAGGCCTGGATCAGCAGCGCCTGGGCCTGCTTCTCCGGAAGGCCACGCGCCTTCAGGTAGAACAGCAGACTGTCGTCGAGCGCGCCGGCGGTGGCGCCGTGGCCGCAGGAGACGTCGTCGGCGAAGATCTCGAGCTCGGGCTTGTTGTCCGCCTCGGCTTCGTCCGAGAGCAGCAGCGCGCGCGTCATCATCTTGCCGTCGGTCTTCTGCGCGTCGGGACGGACGATGATGCGGCCCTGGAACACCGAATGGGCGCGATCGTCGATGACGGCGCGGAAGATTTCGCGGCTGGTGCAGTTCGGCACGGCATGGTCGACCACCAGCGTGGTGTCGCCGTGCTCGGTCTTCTTCAGGAGGTTCACGCCGTTGACCGAGAGCTCGCTGCCCTCGCCCGCCAGCGTGATGAAGCCCTGCAAGCGGCTGACCGCGGCACCGCTGGTCATGTTGAAGAAATTGAGCTTCGTGTTCGCTCCGATGGTGACGAACTGCGAGGTGACGTTCACCGCGTCGGGCGCATCGTCCATCAGGCGGATATGGGCGACGTCGGCGTCATCGCCTATCCAGATGACGACGGCATCGTTGACCTGGTAAGCGCCAGCCTGCCCGGCTCCGACAAAGCTTTCGATGATGGTGGCACGGGCGCGGTTACCGACTTTCACATGCGAGCGGGTATACGTCGACGCGCCCCCGGCGGTGGCCACGTGAATGATCTGGATCGGTGCCGAGACCTCGACGCCTTCGCCGATCGACAGCAGCACGCCGTCGGTGGCCATCGCGGCATTCAGCGAGATCATCGCGTCAGTCGTGATGGTCCGCAGCAGATCACCGGCCACCGGATTTTGCTCGCTGTTCAGCACATCGGACAAGGTCTTGAGGCTGACTTCGGAGCCCAGCGCGGTGACGTCGGAAAGACCCGGCGCAAACACGCCATCGACCAGCACCAGCTTGCGTGCGCCCGCGATCGCATGCGCCTTCACCGCGTCCGCGGCGCGCTTCAGCGCGGCCGCATCGGGCGCAGCTGCCAGCGGCAGCACCTCGCCGACCAAGGCACGCAGGTCGGTGTATTTCCATTCCTCGATCCGGCGGTGCGGCAGGCCGAGACGCTCATAGGTCTCGAATGCCTCGCGGCGCACTGCGGTGACCGCGGGCGAACCCGGCAGCCGGCCCTCGGCGCTGGCGAAGAGATCGCTCACCGCGCGGCCCTTTCCGGTCTTTGCCACAGCAACGTTCATCACAAACAATCCTTACGCGGCATCCTCGAACTGGGCGTAGCCGGACGCTTCCAGCTCCAGCGCCAGCTCCTTGCCGCCGCTCTTCACGACGCGGCCCTTCGACATCACGTGCACGACGTCGGGCACGATGTAGTTCAGCAGCCGCTGATAGTGGGTGATGACGACCATCGAACGCTTGGGCGAGCGCAGCGCGTTGACGCCGTCGGCCGCAATGCGCAGCGCGTCGATGTCGAGTCCCGAATCCATCTCGTCGAGGATGCACAGGCTCGGCTCGAACAGCGCCATCTGCAGCACCTCGTTGCGCTTCTTCTCGCCGCCGGAGAAGCCGACATTGACGCCGCGCTTGAGCATGTCCTGCGGGATGTTCAGCGACTTCGAGACTTCACGGACCTTCTTCAGGAAATCAGGCGTCGAATATTCGCTCTCGCCGCGAGCCTTGCGTTGCGCGTTGAGCGCGGTGCGCAGGAAGTTCATGGTGGCGACTCCGGGAATCTCGACCGGATACTGGAACGCCAGGAACACGCCCTTCGCGGCGCGCTCCTCCGGCGCCATCTCCAGGAGGTCTTCGCCCTTGAACAGGATCTGTCCGTCCGTGACCTCATAGCCGGGCTTGCCGGCGATGACGTGCGAGAGCGTCGACTTCCCGGAGCCGTTCGGGCCCATGATCGCATGCACCTCGCCCTCGTTCACGGTCAGCGTCAGCCCATGGAGGATCTCACGCTCCTCGACACGAACCTTCAGGTCTTTCACTTCAAGCAAAGCCATCATGTTTTTCCATCTATCCCCTCATCCCAGGGAGCGCCGAAGGCGCGTCTCGAAGGATCGAGGCTACCAATCTTTCCGGCATCCATCCTTCGAGACGGCCGCTGCGCGGCCTCCTCAGGATGAGGTCCGAGCTAGCCGACGCTCCCTTCGAGCGAGATCGAGATCAGCTTCTGCGCTTCCACCGCGAATTCCATCGGCAGCTGCTGCAGCACGTCCTTGACGAAGCCGTTGACGACGAGGCCGA